>NZ_JBEZVN010000011.1:0-159124 GCF_040636995.1 Streptomyces sp. NPDC032161
TGTTCCGTTGGTGATGTGATTGTGGCAATGGCGTGAAGGCCGTCCTCGTTCCGGTGGGCGGAAGGCGGAACCGAAGGTCCGGCGTGGAGTGGGCATGGCCCGGTGGAGAGGTTCGCCCGGGCCCCGGATCCGCTGCTCCGGAAGTGTTTTGACGGGAGGTCATGTATGGCGGGCCGGGCCCGTCGTGGCGGTGTGCGGGCCGGTCGCGAACACGAGCCGCGTCCGGGGGCATCCGACGGTCCCTTTCGGGTAACAGCATCGCCACAGCCGGGTTTTCGCGGCAGGGTGTTGCGGGCAAGCCACAGGGGGCTACGGAAGAGGGGGGAACCGTGATCGTCTGGATCAACGGTGCGTTCGGCGCGGGGAAGACGAGCGCCGCGCGCGAGCTGGTCGATCTGATCCCGAACAGCACCTTCTACGACCCCGAGCTGATCGGTGCGGGGTTGCGGTACCTGCTGCCTCAGAAGCGGCTCGCCGAGGTGACGGACTTCCAGGACCTGCCGATCTGGCGGCGGTTGGTGGTGGACACCGCCGCGGCTCTGCTGGCCGAGGTGTCCGGCGTGCTGGTGGTGCCGATGACGCTGCTGCGGCAGGAATACCGCGACGAGATCTTCGGCGGGCTCGCCTCCCGGCGCATACCGGTGCGCCATGTGCTGCTCTCGCAAGAGGAAACGATCCTGCGCAAACGGATCGCGGGCCGGGTGGAGTCCCCCGACGACCCCGGGCACGGCGAACGGGCCCAGCAATGGGCCTACGAGCACATCGGCCCCTACCGGGCGGCGCTCGGCTGGCTCACCCGTGACGCCCTCACGATCGACACCAGCGCGCTCACCCCCTACGAGACGGCCGAGCGCATAGCCGAGGCGGTGCGCACCGGAGCGGCCACCGCCTGCGAGATCGTGCAGACCCCCGCCCCGACCGGGGAGACCGTCGCGGCCGGGGTGCTGCTCTTCGACGAGCACGACCGGGTCCTGCTCGTCGACCCGACGTACAAGCCGGGCTGGGAGTTCCCCGGCGGGGTCGTCGAGGAGGGCGAGGCACCGGCGCAGGCGGGGATCCGTGAGGTGGCCGAGGAGATAGGGATCCACCTCGACCGGGTGCCCAAGCTCCTGGTCGTCGACTGGGAGGCGCCCCACCCGCCCGGATACGGAGGTCTCCGGATGCTCTTCGACGGCGGGCTGCTGCCCGGCGCGGACGTTCAGCGGCTGCTGCTGCCGGACTCGGAGCTGCGCGGCTGGCGGTTCGTCACCGAGGAGGAGGCCGCCGTCCTGCTCCCTCCCACCCGCTACGAGAGGCTGCGCTGGGCGCTGCGTGCCCGGGAACGGAAGACCGTGCTCAATCTGGAGGCCGGGATCCCGGTCGGCTGAGGCGGAGGGCTCCGGCGCGGCCCGGCGTCGGCGTCGGCGACGGTCGGGGGCCGCCGGGCCCGGGCGGCGTCGGAGGCGAGCGGACCACCGGGTCGGTGCCCCCGAGGGCCCGTACGGCCGATACCACGAAGGCCCATGCGGCCGACGCCGCGGCAGTGCGCCTCGGCCGACTCCGTCGGAGGCGGGCACGGCGGGGTGTGAGGGAAAGGTCCGCCGACTCGCCCCGCGGGCCCGGCAGGCGCCGGGAACCCGCGGGGACGCCTTCTCCCGAAGCCCCGTCAGGCCCTCTTGGACTCGGCGTAGTTGCGCAGGAAGAGGGCCTCGGTGACCGACAGGCGCTCCAGCTCCTCGGGCGACACGCTCTCGTTCACGGCGTGGATCTGAGCCTCCGGCTCGCTCAGGCCGATCAGCAGGATCTCGGCCTCCGGGTAGAGCGCGGCGAGGGTGTTGCAGAGCGGGATCGAGCCGCCCATCCCGGACGTCTGCATCGTCTCGCCGGGGTACGCGACCTCCATCGCCCGCGCCATCGAGGTGTACGCGGGACTGGTGGTGTCCGCGCGGAACGGCTGGCCCTGGCCGACCTGCTCCACCGACACCCTGGCTCCCCACGGGGCGTGCGCCATGAGGTGCGCGGTCAGCAGTTCCGTCGCCTCGGCGGCGTCCCGGCCCGGCGGTACCCGCAGGCTGATCTGGGCTCGTGCGCTCGCCTGGAGCGAGGGGGTCGCGCCGACCACCGGCGGGCAGTCGATACCGATGACGGTCACGGCGGGCCGGGCCCAGATCCGGTCGGCGACCGTACCCGTGCCGATCAGCTCGACGCCGTCGAGCACCTTGGCGTCCGCGCGGAACTCGGCCTCCGGGTACTGGAGCCCGTCCCACTCGGTGTCCGCGGTCAGCCCGTCGACGGTGGTGCTGCCGTCCTCGGCGCGCAGCGACGCCAGCAGCTGGATCATCGCGGCCAGCGCGTCCGGGGCGGCGCCGCCGAACTGACCGGAGTGCAGATTCCCTTCGAGGGTGTCGAGGGTGACCCGCAGCATGGTCATGCCGCGCAGCGTCGCGGTGACCGTCGGCAGGCCGACGCGGAAGTTGCCGGTGTCGCCGATGACGATGGTGTCCGCGGCGAGCAGCTCGGGGTGCGCCTCCGCGTACCGCTCCAGTCCGCCGGTGCCCTGCTCCTCGGAGCCCTCCGCGATCACCTTGACCGAGACCGGGACGCCCCCGTCGGCCTTCAGGGCGCGCAGCGCGAGGAGGTGCATGATGAAGCCGCCCTTGCAGTCGGCCGCGCCCCGGCCGTACCAGCGGCCGTCCCGCTCGGTCAGCTCGAACGGCGGCGAGAGCCAGGCGGACTCGTCGAGCGGCGGCTGTACGTCGTAGTGCGCGTAGAGCAGCACGGTCGGGGCGCCGGCCGGACCCGGCAGGAAGCCGTACACCGACTGCGTTCCGTCGGGGGTGTCGAGCAGGGCGACGTCCTGGAAGCCCTCGGCGCGGAGCGCGTCCGCGACCCAGTTGGCGGCGGCCTCGCACTCGCTCCTCGGGAACTGCGCGGGATCCGCCACCGACTGGAAGGCCACCAGCTCGGTCAGCTCCGCCTTGGCGCGGGGCATCAGCGAGGCGATGGTCTCGGAGATCGGACGGGCGGTCATGGGCACGCTCCTCGTGGGTGCGACGTTATGGGTACGAATCCGGGCGCACACGTACCGGTGGTGCGGTGTGCGTGCGGGGCGAACGCTCGGTCGATCCTCCCACAGGGGGTGTCCGGACGGGCGCGCCGTAGGATGCCGTGAGCAGCATGGGCCATTGGTGGGATCGGGAGCAGAAGCACATCGTGAGCAGCGAGAACGCAGACGCCGTGCAGGAGCGCGAAGAGTCGACCGTGTGGGACGTGGTCGTCGTCGGTGGTGGACCGGCCGGAGCCTCCGCGGCGTACGCGGCGGCGGTCGCGGGCCGACGGGTACTGCTCCTCGAGAGGGCCGAACTGCCGCGCTACAAGACGTGCGGCGGCGGGATCATCGGGTTCTCGCGGGACTCGCTGCCGCCAGGATTCGAGCTGCCGCTGCGCGACCGGGTCCACGCGGTGACGTTCTCGCTCAACGGCAGGCTGGCGCGTACCCGCCGTTCCAAGCGGATGCTCTTCGGTCTCATCAACCGCCCCGAGTTCGACGCGGGGTTGGTCGAGGAGGCCCAGAAGGCGGGTGCCGAACTCCGTACCGGAGCCACCGTGACGAGGGTCGAGCAGCACGGTGCCGCGGTACCGGACCGGCGCACGGTCGCCGTGGTGCTGGCCGGTGGCGAGACCGTCCTGGCCCGCGCGGTCGTCGGCGCCGACGGCAGCGCCGGACGGATAGGAGCCCACGTCGGGGTGAAGCTGGATCAGGTGGACCTCGGCCTGGAGGCGGAGATCCCGGTCCCACCGACGGTCGCGGAGGACTGGGCGGGGCGGGTGCTGATCGACTGGGGCCCGATGCCCGGCAGTTACGGTTGGGTCTTCCCCAAGGGCGACACCCTCACCGTCGGTGTGATCTCGGCGCGCGGCGACGGCGCGGGCACCAAGCGGTACCTGGAGGACTTCATCGCCCGGCTGGGGCTCGCCGGGTTCGAGCCGAAGATCTCCTCCGGGCATCTGACACGCTGCCGCAGCGACGACTCGCCGCTGTCGCGCGGACGGGTGCTGGTGTGCGGCGACGCGGCGGGACTGCTGGAACCGTGGACCCGCGAGGGCATCTCCTTCGCGCTGCGGTCGGGGCGGCTCGCCGGTGAGTGGGCGGTCCGGGTCGCAGAGTCGCACGACGCGGTGGATGCCCGGCGTCAGGCGCTCAACTACGCCTTCGCCATCAAGGCGGGGCTCGGCGTCGAGATGGGCGTCGGCCGCCGCATGCTGAAGCTGTTCGAACGGCGCCCGGGTGTGCTGCATGCGGTGCTGACGGGGTTCCGTCCGGCCTGGAACGCGTTCGCCGGGGTGACCCGGGGGACGACGTCGCTGGCCGAACTGGTCCGGACGCACCCGCTGGCCCAGCGGGCGCTGTCGATGATGGACCGCCAGGACATGTTGCGAAAGTAGCGTCGTCCGCCCGAAGGGCGGGGCCCGCGGCGTCCGGTGCGGTGCATCGCAAGGCGTCTCCCCTGTTCGAGCGAAGCCGAGAACTCGGGGAAGCACCGGACGCCGCGCAATCCGACCTCCGGCCGAACGGCGGCACTGCGACGACAGGGCCCAGGACGGCCGACCCGCTCGGTGGTGTCCGGCGGTCGGTGCCGATGCGTTCGACCCGGTCCAGGACCGAACGGCACCAGCACGGACCGGCCCCGAGCCGGGTCCGCGTCCCGCTCCGTGCCCGCGGCGTACTCCCCGGGGAGTACGGGCGACCGCCACTCCCGGCGGACGCCCGAGCCGAGGTACGCCGTCTAGCGTGGCCGGCATGGAGGAGCGACGCACACACCGGTGGTACGACGGACCGCCGCGATGGCTGGTGGAGGCGCCGGGGCACTCGGCCTCCCGGCTGCCCTGGCCTTCGACGATCCTGCTGGGCGCCGTCGTGCTGATCGGTTCGACCGTCGCGGCCCGGGTCCAGACGGACGAACGGGCCCCGCTGGACCTCTTCGCCCGGCTGCTGCTCCTCGCGGCTGTCGCCGTGCTCCTGCTCCGCCACCGCCACCCCGTGGCCGCCGCGTTCGGGAGTTCGGCCGCCGCGACGGTCTACCTGGCGGCCGGATATCCGTACGGGCCGGTCTTCCTGGCGGTCGCCGTGGGCTGCTTCGGCGCCGTCGTCTCCGGGCACCGGCGGGCGGCCTGGACGGCGGTCGGCATGGTGTGGCTGGGCCACGTCCTGGTGACCCACCCGCTCCACCGGTGGCTGCCGCCGGCCGACGACCACGCCGCCTCCTGGGGGCAGGAACTGGGCATCGCCGCCTGGGTGGTGGCGATCGTCGCGGTCGCCGAGTTCGTCCGCGTACGCCGTGAGCAGTGGGCGGCGCGGCGCGCGGAGCAGGAGGCGGCGCGGCGGCGCCGGGCCGACGAGGAGCGGCTGCGGATGGCCCGTGAGCTCCACGACGTGCTGGCCCACAGCATCTCCGTCATCAACGTCCAGTCGAGCGTCGGCCTCGCGCTGCTGGACTCCGACCCCGAGCAGGCGCGGGCCGCGCTCACCGCCGTCAGGGCCGCCGGCAGGCAGGCGCTGGGGGAGGTCCGCCAGGTCCTGGACGCCCTGCGCGCTCCCGGGGACGCGCCCAGGGCCCCGGCCCCCGGTCTGGACCGGCTGCCCGAACTCGTGGACCAGGCGGCGAGCGCCGGACTGGCCGTCACCGTCGAGACCGACGGGGCGCGTGACGCCGTGCCGCCCGCCACCGGCCTCGCCGCCTTCCGGATCGTGCAGGAGGCGCTGACCAATGTGATCCGGCACTCCGGATCGCGTACCGCGCGGGTCAGGATCGGCTACGGTCCCGGCCGTGTCCGCCTTCGCGTCGACGACGACGGACCCGCCACCGGTGGCGACGCCGGGGGCAGCGGCAACGGACTGGCGGGGATGCGGGAGCGGGCCGCCGCGCTGGGTGGCACGATCGAGGCCGGGCCCCGGGCCGACGGCGGATTCCGGGTGCTGGCCGAGCTCCCGCTGCCGCCCGGCGCGCCGCGGTCGCCCGGTTCCACCCGCCCCACCGGCTCGGCCGGACCGTCGGAGAACGAGAACGAGACGGAGACGGCGTGATCCGTGTTCTGCTCGCCGACGACCAGCTGCTGGTCCGGGCCGGGTTCCGCGCGCTGCTGGACGCCCAGCCGGACATCGGGGTGGTGGGGGAGGCCGCCGACGGCGAGGAGGCCGTGCGCCTGGTGCGCGAACTGCGCCCCGACACCGTGCTGATGGACATCCGGATGCCGCTCCTCGACGGCCTCGCCGCCACCCGCGCCATCACCGGGGACACCGCGCTGAACGGTGTCAAGGTGGTCATGCTCACCACCTTCGAGCTCGACGAGTACGTCTTCGAGGCGATCCGCTCCGGGGCCTCCGGCTTCCTCGTCAAGGACACCGAGCCGGACGAACTGCTGCGGGCGGTACGCGCCGTGGTGGACGGGGACGCCCTGCTCTCACCAGGGGTCACCCGTCGGCTCATCGCCGAGTTCGCGGCCCGCTCCAAGGGGCCCGCTGCGGCGACCGGGCTGGGCGGGCTGACCGAACGGGAGCGGGAGGTGATGGCCCTCGTCGGCATGGGACTCTCCAACGAGGAGATCGCCCGACGGCTGGTCGTCAGCCCGCTCACCGCGAAGACCCACGTCAGTCGCGCCATGGTGAAGCTCGGCGCCCGCGATCGGGCCCAACTCGTCGTTCTCGCCTACGAGTCGGGGCTCGTGCGCCCCGGCTGGCTCGTCTGAGCCGGGCGCGGACCACCGTGTCGCCGGTCCGCCGTCAGGACCAGGTGACCCCGGAGTTCTCCCGCCAGATCCGGGCCGGCCCGGGGTCGCCCGCCATGGTGAGCGTCGTGAGCGGCAGCCGGTTCCACAGCGTCAGGTAGAGCTCCTCGGCCGTACCGCTCAACCGGCAGTCCGCCAGGACCGGTTCGGCCGTCTCCTCGTCGCGTACGGTGCGCGGCGGTTCGGGCGACAGCCGTACGGTCCAGGTGGCGTCGATGTCCGTGGCACGCAGCCGCAGGGAACACGGTGTCGCCGAGCGCACCTTGCTCCGACCGCGGGAATGGAAGCCGTGCAGCAGTTCGTCGATGCCGTCCACCGCGTGCTCGGCCGCCACCGTCGACAGGCGCCCGCCGCGTGCCGACTCCGCGTCCACCCGGTGGATCGTCGTCTCGTGCGCCTGGCGCCGGGCCCAGAAGGCCAGTGGCGACGGAGCGGGCATGAAGGTCCAGCACTCCAGCCCGGCCGGGGCGGCCGTCAAGGCGTCGACCAGGAGGGCGTGGCCCTCGCGGAACCAGTCGAGGAGCGGGGGTCCGTCGAGATCGGGTTCCCCGCCGTTCGGGTGGTACGAGGGGTGGCCCTCGATGACGAATCCGGTTGCCCAGCGGTGCACCATGCCTGTGTGTCGGACCAGATCGCGCATCCGCCAGTCCGGGCAGGTGGGCACCGGCGCCGAGGTGCCCGCCTCACGGGCGGCGGCCATCAGCAACCGTCCTTCGTCGGCCAGGGACTCGACATGCCTCGTGATGTCCATGATGCCGATTGTGCCAGCGGCGCAGATCGGCGCCGACGCGCGCCCGCGGCCCACCCGGCGGGCCCGGGAGTCCCCGGATCCGGCCTGGAAGTCCCCGGATCCGGTCCGGGGATCACCGGATCCGGCCCGCGCGCGTGTGGCCGTCCGGGGGGTGCGGCCGATGCCTCATGTGCGGGTGGTGCCCCGCGCCACGTATCCGAGGACGGCGGCTGCCGAGGCCAGCAGTGCCACCGTGGTGAGGGCCGTCGGGAGGGAGAGCCAGTCGGCCAGGAAGCCGATCGTGGGCGGTCCGAGCAGCATCCCGCCGTAGCCCAGCGTCGACGCGGCGGCCACCCCCGAGGGGCCTGAGACCTCCCCGGCCCGGCTCACCGCCACGGGGAAGATGTTCGCCAGGCCGAGGCCCGTGATCGCGAACCCGAGAAGGGCCGCCCAAGCGGTGGGGGCGAGCGAGCCGAGCAGCATCCCGGCCGCCGCCGTCGCGCCGCCCGCGACCAGGGTGCGGGTCTGGCCGAGGCGCTGGAGCAGCATCGTGCCGCCGAGCCGGCCGGCCGTCATGGCCAGTGCGAACAAGGAGTATCCGGCGGCGGCGATCCCGGGGTGGGCGCGCAGGTCCTGTTCCAGATGGAGGGCGCCCCAGTCGGCCAGCGCGCCCTCGCCGTACGCGGTGCACAGCGCGATCACGCCGAACAGCAGCACCGTTCGCCGTGCGTGCCGGGCCGGTCGCGGCTGCGCCCCGGAGCCGTCGGCCGCCCCCGCCGGGGCGGACGTGGACGAGGGGGCGGGCGGCCCGGGTCTCGGGTGGCGCAGCAGCGCGGGTCCGGCCGTCGCCGTGACCAGGAGCCCGATCCCGGTGAGGGCGAAGAGGTGCGTGGCGGGTGAGAGGGCGCCCGCCACCAGCCCGCCGAGCCCGGCCCCGATCATTCCGCCGAGGCTGAACGCGGCGTGGAATCCCGGCATCACGGGACGCCGCAGGGCGGTCACCAGATCGACGGCCGCGCTGTTCATCGCCACGTTCATCCCGCCGTACGCGGCCCCGAAGACCAGCAGCACCAGGCCGAGCGTGAACGCCGAACGAGCCTGCGCGGGCAGCGCGATGCTCACGGAGAGGAGCACGCCGCAGACCACCGTCACCGCGTGGCTGCCGAACCGGCGGCACAGTCGGCCGGTGAGCATCATGGTCACCACGGCCCCGGCGGACACGCCGAGCAGCGCGAGCCCCAGGCCGGAGGCCGACGCACCGGTCTGGTGCTTGATGGCCGGAATGCGGACGACCCAGCCGGCGAAGAGGAAACCGTCGAGGGCGAAGAACACGGTCAGCGCGGTACGGAGGCGGGCCGTCGAAGACGTGGCGGTGCGACCGCCCGGGACTCCCGGCAGGGCCGTCCGCAATTTGTTTAGTTGCGGCACAAACTCAGGATAGGGGCGCCGGGGCAACGCGTGCAAGGCGCTCGACGGGGCGCCGCCGTCCGGGCCGCGGGTGCGACGCCGGGGCGTCGGCGGCACGCCCGGATCATGGGAGACTCGCCCCCATGAACGGAAAGGTGACCACCACCCGGACGAAGCTGGAGAGGGGCCGCAGCGCGCTCGGGCCCGCGCTGGAACTGGTCCACACCGGGCGCGCGCCCACCCGCGCCGTCCTCACCTCCGAACTCGGGGTCACCCGGGCGACGGCCGGTGCGGTCGCCTCGGAGCTGGAGGCGCTCGGCCTGATCCAGGTCGACTCCCGGCCGGGCTCCGCCGCCGGTTCCCAGGGCCGCCCCTCGCACCGGTTGTCCGTGCGCGAGTCGGGTCCGGTCGCGGTCGCCGCGCAGGTGCACGCGGACGGGTACCGGGCGGCGCTCGTCGGGCTGGGTGGGCGGATCGTCGCCACCGCTCCCGGATGCGTGACCGTCACGGCCGACCCGGCGCAGGTCATCGGAGAGGTCGTCGACGACTGCGCCCGCCTGCTGCGGGACAGCGGACGCCGCTGCGTCGGCGCGGGAATCGCGGTGCCGTCCGCGGTCGCCGAACCCGAGGGGGCCGCGCTCAACCCCCTGCACATCGCCTGGCCCGCGGGGGCTCCGGTGCGCGAGATCTTCGCCGCCCACGTCGCGGCGGCGGGCATCCCCGGCCCCGCCTTCGCCGGGAACGACGTGAACCTCGCCGCGCTCGCCGAACACCGTCACGGCGCCGGGTGCGGCGCGCGGCACCTGCTCTGCGTGGCCACCGGTCACCGCGGCGTGGGCGGCGCGCTGGTCCTCGACGGCCGTCTGCACACCGGGAGTTCGGGGCTCGCGCTGGAGGTCGGGCACCTCCCGGTGAATCCCGACGGCCGCCCGTGCCACTGCGGCGGTCGCGGCTGTCTGGACGTCGAGACCGATCCGCTGGCCTTCCTGCTCGCGGCACGCCGCGAACCGGGCCCGGAGGAGTCGCTGCTCAAGCAGGCAGGCGACCTGCTGCGCACGGAGTACGACGACCCGGCGGTGCGGGGTGCCGCCGAGGAGCTGATCGACCGGCTCGGCCTCGGGCTCGCCGGGCTGGTCAACATCCTCGACCCGGACCGCATCATCCTCGGCGGACTGCACCGAGCCCTGCTCGACGCCGACCCCGAACGGCTGCGCGCGGTGGTGGCCGACCGCAGTCTGTGGGGGCGCAGCGGCAGTGTGCCGATCCTGCCGTGCACGCTCGACCACAACAGCCTGGTGGGCGCGGCGGAACTGGCCTGGCAGCCGGTGCTCGACGACCCGCTGGCCGCGCTCGCTTGAGCCGGGGCGCGGCTGCCCGCGCCGCCCCGAGCGGCGGCGGGGCCCTGCCGGGCCTGCTCGTCGGTCGCCCGCGGGCGGCCCCGGGACGGTGGCGTCCGCGCCGTACCCACCCCTCGGCACCCCGGCGGGGCGCGCTCGGCCCCGGTCGGCGGGTGTCGCCCGGGCGAACGCCCGTCCCGGGCCGGCCACGGGGATCCTCGCGCGACCCGGGAGGATCACCTCGGGCGAGGGTGACCCCGCCCGTCAGGGAACACGGGACAGCCCTCAGCCCACCCGCGCCCACGGCCGCAGCTTCTCCGGGTTGCGGACCGCCCAGATCCGGCTGACGCGCCCGTCGGAGACCTCGAACGAGGCCACGGTCACGACGACGCCGGTGCGCTGGGCCACCAGGCCCGGCGCACCGTTGACCGACCGCTCCAGGAGTTCGAGCCCCGGAGCCTTGTCGGCGATGGCGACCATGTACCGGGCGATGCGCGCGCCGCCCTCGACCGGCTGCAGGACGGTGCCGACCATGCCGCCGCCGTCGGCGGTCATCACGGCAGCCGGGTCGAGGAGACCGACGAGGGCCGCGATGTCCTTGGCCTCCCAGGCCACTTTGACGTGCCTCACCACGTCGGCCCGGCCGGCCGCCGGCACCGGAGCGCCCGCGGCGCCCACCCGCCGCCGGGCGGAGGCCGCCAACTGCTTGCAGGCCGCAGGGGTCCGGCCGAGAACACCGGCGATCTCGGCGTACGGGTACCGGAAGACCTCGTGCAGGACGAACGCCACCCGTTCGGCGGGCGTCATAGACTCCAGGACGACGAGGAAGGCCATGGCCACCGACTCGTCCAGAACGATCTGGTCGGCGGGGTCCGCGGGGCCGGTGGGGCCCGCGTGGTCCCACTCGGCGCGGTCGGGCAGCGGCTCGGGCAGCCACGCGCCGACGTGGCGTTCACGACGGGCCCGTGCCGAGCCGAGCAGGTCCAGGCAGATGCGGCCGGTCACCGTCGTCAGCCAGGCGCCGGGGGACAGGATCTCTTCCTGCCGGCTCCGCGGCAGCCCGTACCACCGTGTGTAGGCATCCTGCACGGCGTCCTCGGCCTCGGTCACCGAGCCGAGCAACCGGTAGGCGACATTGATCAGTTGGCGCCGCTCGCCGACTATCCCGTCTGCGCCGGCCCCGACAGTCCCCATGCTTGCGGCCGCCCCCTCGCCTCACCTTTCGCGGGCCCGCGTCGTCGGGCAGGTGAGACCTTATCGATCCACTGCCCGAGGGCGGAAAAGGGGACTGTGACATGGCCAGTCAGGTGACGGCGAACGCGCGACGCGGCTCCTCGTTCCTGCGGATCGCGATCGCTCTGCAGACCTTGACCATCTTCCTTCAGGCGGTCTCGGCCGGGCTGCTGCTGACCTCGTCCTACGGGGAGACGCTGCACGGCGTCGGAGCCCGTGTGATGTACGGGGCGTCGATGCTGTACGTGCTCGCGGCGGTGCTGGCGTGGAAGCCGGGCGGCGGCTCGCCCCGGCCGGTCCTGCACGCGTCAGGATTCCTCGTGCTCGCCTCGGTCCAGGTCGTGTTGGGTATCGCCCACGTCCCGTCGGTCCACCTCCCCCTGGGCGTCCTGATGTTCGGTCTGAGTGTGCTGGCGTCGGCCCGGCGCTGAGGTCCGACCGCGGGGCCCGCCGGGAATCGACCGGGCCGCCTTCTCCCGGCGATGATCCGGGGAATCGGCCGCGTGTTGAGGCAACGGCTCGATCCGCGTGCCCCGGGCACCAGCCCACCGGCGACGGCCTCCGGATCCATCGGCACCCGGCCCGCCGGCCGCGCGGGCGCGGCCCTACGGCTGCGAGCGGGGCGGCCCGGCGGCCGTCGCGGCCGTTCCCGCTATCCGACCACCATCGACCGGGCGACGGACGGGGTGCGGCCCGCCGGGTACGCGGCGGCGTCCGGCTCGAACGGCCCGTCCGTGGTCGCCCCGTACACCGGGTGCGACGGCCGTACGGCGAACCGGGGAGGCGCCGGGAGCGTGAACCAGACGACCTTGCCCGCCCCGCCCCTCGGGCGGGCTCCCCAGCTCTCGCTCACGGCGGCGATCAGGGCGAGACCGCGTCCCGACGTGCTGAACGCTCCGGCCTCGCGCACCGTCGGCAGCCGCGGGTCGTGGTCGTGGACGGACACCGTCAGTCGTTCGAGCAACAGTTCGATCTCGACGGTGCACGCCTTGTCCGGCTGGGCGTGCCGGTGGACGTTGGTCAGCAGTTCGGTGACGCCGAGTGCCGCATGGTCGATCAAGGGATCGAGATGCCAGTAGCGGAGCTGGGCCGAAATGATTCTGCGGACCTGACCGATCCGCGACGGCAGGGCCTGGAGCTCCACCGTGCAGTGCCTGCTTGGCTCGCTGATCACGGCTGCGACTCCCCGAATTGGGTCCGGAAGAAGACGGAGGAACGGATCCAGCAGACGGCCTGCCGATCCCTGCCGGCGGAGAGGGTCACAGCGTCACCGCCGGTGAACCACGAGTGACGTGTGACCAATGTCGCCCAGGGGACACGGCCTCGCAACTCGCGAGGTGCCGGCGGTGCCGTCCGCTCAGATCATCCGGCCGCCCGCGCTGCGCAGCGTCTCCAGGAACCTGCGGGCGGGACCCGTCCGGTCCGGCCCGTGGCCGCGCTGCCCCATCGTCAGCCGGTAGCGCGTCCCGTTGAGGCGCGCCACGGTCGCCCCGGCCCCGGCGAACCACGGCCGGCCCGCGCTCACCGTCCGCACCGGCGCGCTGTCGATCTCCCGTCCGTAGCTGGTCAGCAGGGCCACCCTGCCGTCCTTGACGACCACCTGTCCGGCCCTGGTGAGCGACCGGGCCCACCGTTCGATCCGAACCCCCGTCGCACTGAACTCCGTTTCCTGCATGGCTGCTTCGCCCCCTTCGCATGGCTCTGATGGGCAGTCTGCACAAGCCGGGACCGTCGCGCCAGGTCGCGTACCGGCGCACGGGCGCGCCCGTACCGCGCGCTGGGGCCAAGCCAAGGCTATGGCCCATCAAAGGAAACGTTTGTGCAGGTGAGGGGAATATCGTGGGCGGCGTGGAGTTGCGGTGACACGAGGAGGAGCGCGCCCATGAGCACGGTTCAGCAGGGACACGACCCGGTCGCGGCGACCGCCGACGTCGACCGCTCCGACCCCGGTTACCGGGCCTGGCTCAAGGAAGCCGTACGCAAGGTCCAGGCGGACGCCAACCGCTCCGCCGACACCCATCTGCTGCGCTTCCCGCTGCCCGAGGCGTGGGGCATCGACCTCTACCTCAAGGACGAGTCGACGCACCCCACCGGCAGCCTCAAGCACCGGCTGGCCCGCTCGCTCTTCCTCTACGGACTCTGCAACGGCTGGATCCGGCCGGGCAAGCCGGTGATCGAGGCGTCCAGCGGATCCACGGCCGTCTCGGAGGCGTACTTCGCCAAGCTGATCGGTGTGCCGTTCATCGCCGTGATGCCCCGCACCACCAGCCCCGAGAAGTGCCGGCTGATCGAATTCCACGGCGGCCGGTGCCACTTCGTCGACGACTCCCGCACGATGTACGAGGAGTCCGCCACGCTCGCCGCCGACACCGGCGGCCACTACATGGACCAGTTCACCTACGCCGAACGGGCCACCGACTGGCGCGGCAACAACAACATCGCCGAGTCGATCTACCAGCAGCTCAGGCTGGAGCGCTACCCGGAGCCGACCTGGATCGTCGCCACGGCCGGGACGGGCGGCACCTCGGCGACCATCGCGCGTTATGTGCACTACATGCAGTACGACACCCGGATCTGCGTGCCCGACCCGGAGAACTCCTGTTTCTTCGACGGCTGGACCCGGAACGATCCCCTGGCCACCAGTGACTGCGGTTCCCGGATCGAGGGCATCGGCCGGCCCCGGATGGAGCCGAGCTTCGTGCCCGGGGCGATCGACCGCATGATGAAGGTGCCGGACGCGGCCAGCGTCGCCGCCGTACGCGCCCTGGAGACGGCCATCGGCCGCAAGGCGGGCGGCTCCACCGGCACCGGACTGTGGAGCGCGTTCAAGCTGGTCGCCGAAATGGTGGAGGAGGGCACCACGGGCAGCGTCGTCACGCTCATCTGCGACCCCGGCGACCGCTACCTCGACAAGTACTACTCCGACGACTGGCTCGTCGGGCAGGGACTGGACATCGCCCCGTACGCGGCGACCATCGACTCCTTCCTGAACGGGGGCGGCTGGTCCGGGTAGCCGGGGCGAACGGGCCGGTCCGCACGGCCCGGTCCCGGCGCGGTGCCGGTCCCGTCCCGCGCCGGGCCCGCGGCCCGCCTCACTCCGACGACGCGGCCAGCCGCCCGTCGAGCGTGCGCACCGCGTCCCGGAACGCCCGGCCCATCCCGGAGCGGCCGAGCCGCAGGGCGAACCGGAAGGGCCCGGAACCGTCCGCGGCGAACGTCCACCGCACCCGCGTCCCGGCCCCTTCCGGAGTGAGCAGCCACTCCTCCACCAGGGCCCGGATCCCGGGGGTGTTGGCCGCGTCGCCCCGATAGGCGTACCGCTCGCCGGGATCCGCCACGAGGACCGTCTCGCGCAGGACCGCTCCGCCCCTGAGCCGGACCTCGCGGGCCCTCCCCTCGCCGATGGACCGGGCCGCCGTGACCGAGGCGAACCAGCGCGGCCAGTCCGCCACCTCGTCGGCGAGGGCGCGGTAGACCCGCTCGGGAGACGAGGACATCCCGGCGGCGAACACCAGGCGCAGGGGAGCGGAATCGACGAAGTCGATCCCCACGGAACGGAGTCGGCGGGACACGGGTGCACCTCCGTGCGGTCGGCAGGGGCGTACGGGACCGCGCACACCATAGCTGGCGCTCCGTCAGATGTCTTCGTCCGCAAGGCCGTCAGCCCGCCGAGCGTGGCGGCGCCGACCGTGCGGCGGCGGTGATGTTACGGGCCATGCCGCCGAACACCACCGCGTGGAACGGCCATACGCTCCACCAGTAGGCATGGCCGAGCAGCCCACGGGGATGGAACAGCGCGCGCTGCCGGTAGACCGTCCGCCCCCGCCCGTCACGGGCCACCGACAGGTCGAGCCACGCCGGACCGGGCAGCCGCATCTCGGCGCGCAGTCGCAGCAGCTCACCGGGAACGATCTCCTCCACCCGCCAGAAGTCCAGCGAGTCGCCCACCCGCAGGTGCTGCCGGTCCCGCCGCCCACGCCGCAGCCCGACACCGCCGACGAATCGGTCGAGTTGGCCCCGTACGGCCCAGGCGAGCGGGAACGAGTACCAGCCGTTCTCGCCGCCGACGCCCTCGATCACCCGCCAGAGCGCGTCCGGCGGCACCGGCACCGTCAGCTCCCGTTCGTCGCGGTAGAGCGTGCCGCCCGACCAGTCCGGATCCGTGGGCAACGGATCACTGGGCGCGCCGGGCACCGACGCCGAGGACCACCGGGTGTCCACCCGCGCCTCCTTGATCCGCTGGAGCGCCAGCCGCAGCGCCTCGTCGAAGCCGAGGGCACCGCCCGGCGGATCGGGCACGTATCGGGCGATGTCGTGTTCGCGGCAGACCACCTCGTGCCGCAGCGACTCCGCCAGCGGCCGGGCGATCGACGGCGGCACCGGGGTGACCAGCCCGATCCAGAGGCCGGAGAGTCCCGGGGTGAGCACCGGGACGGGCAGGATCAGCCGGCGCGGCAGCCCGGCGACCTCCGCGTACCGGCGCATCATGTCCCGGTACGTCATGACGTCCGGACCCCCGATGTCGAAGGCGCGGTTCACCTCGGCGGGCAGCCCGGCGCAGCCGACGAGCCACCGGATCACGTCCCGCACCGCGACCGGCTGGATCGACGTGCTCACCCAGCTCGGCGTGACCATCACCGGCAGCCGCTCCGTGAGATGGCGCAGGATCTCGAAGGAGGCCGAACCCGACCCGATGACGACCGCCGCCCGCAGCACGGCCGTCGGCACCCCGGAAGCGAGCAGCACACGCCCCACCTCGGCCCGCGACCGCAGATGCGGGGACAGGTCCCGCTCGGGCACCCCGTGCGGGGTGAGTCCGCCGAGATACACGATCCGCCCGACCCCCGCGGCCCGCGCCTGCTCGCCGAAGATCCGGGCCGCCTCGCGGTCCCGCTCCTCGAAGCCCGGCCCGGAGCCGAGCGCGTGCACCAGGTAGTACGCCACGTCCACGTCCCGCATCGCGGCCCGCACGGAACCGGCGTCCCGGACGTCGGCCGCCACCACCTCGACCCGGTCCGCCCACGGATGGTCGCGCAGCCTGCGGGGATCCCGCACCGCCGCACGCACCCGGTGACCGGCGTCGAGCAGCCCGGGTACCAGCCGCCCGCCGATGTAGCCGGTGGCACCCGTCACCAGACAGAGCGGCCGCGTACCGCCCGAGGAATCCTTCACCCGCCCGAGTCTTCCACCGGACCGGAGCGCGCGGCCCGGCGAACGACTCCGAACGGCGGCACGGGCCACCCGTACCGGCCACCCGCACCGACGCCGCCCGGCACCTCGGCCGGACCGCACATGCCGCACGCGGTCCCGGTGACCGCCTGGGGAGCCCCGCAGGACCTCAGGTGTCGTCCGGGGCCGGCTCCGCCACCAGCAGGCCCGGCAGGTGCACCGCGATCTCTTCGCGGGCCGCCGCCGACAGCCCCGCGTCCGTCACGAACGTGTCCACCTGGTCCAGTGCGGCGAACGAACTCAGGCCCACCGTGCCCCACTTGGTGTGGTCCGCGACCACCACCACCCGCCGCGCGGACTGGACGAAACGGCGGTTGGTCTCGGCCTCCGCCAGATTCGGCGTCGAGAGACCGGCCTCCACCGAGATCCCGTGCACCCCGAGGAACAGCACGTCGAAGTGGAGCGAGGCGATCGCCTGATCGGCGACCGGACCGACCAGCGAGTCGGACGGGGTCCGCACCCCGCCCGTGAGCACCACCGTGGCAGCCCCGGGGCGCGCCCCGCCCGCCGCGTCGGCACGCTGCGCGGAGTGGAACGCGTCCGCGACCCGCACCGAGTTGGTCACCACCGTCAGATCGGGCACGTCCACCAGCCGCCGGGCGAGCGCGTACGTCGTCGTGCCGCCGGAGAGCGCGACGGCGCTGCCCGGCACCACCATCGTCGCCGCCACCCGCGCGATGTCCTCCTTGGCGGTCGGCTCCAGGACCGACTTGGCCTCGAAACCGGGCTCGTGCGTACTGGCCTCGACCACCGGAACGGCGCCGCCGTGCACCTTCTCGATCACACCCCGGCGGGCCAGCGCGTCCAGGTCCCGGCGCACGGTCATGTCGGAGACGTTCAGTCTGCGGGTCAGCTCGTTCACCCGGACCCCGCCCCGCCTGCGCACCTCGTCGAGGATCAGGGCACGCCGCTGCTCCGCGAGCAGGTTCTGATTCTCGCTCAACGCCGGTCCGTTCCTTCCCGCCGACCGCCAGTCCCCTGGAAACGGGATCATCCTGCCACGCGGTGTCGCCGGCCGACGCGGTGGGGAGATTCCGTGAGGGCGGCGTGGATACCGCCGTTCCGCCACGATCCTGGTGACTGTCCATCAGGACTCCCCCCACGAGCGAGAGAGCGAGTCACCCCAGTGCCACCTGCCACCCGGGCCCCGTCGCCGGGGCCAGCGCTGGAGCTGCTGGTCCACGGCGTGGGCGGCGCCACCCCCCAGGAGATGCTCGACGAACCCCGCGTGGTCCGGATCACCGGCGACGCGACGGCGGCGGTCTACCGGCGCCCGGGGGACACCGACGCCGAACAGCACCCGGAGCGGTACCGCGACCGGCCCATCGAAGAGGCCTACTGCTGGTCCAACCTCACCTCCGGCAACGGCTCCCGGGCGCTGTGGCTGCTGCTGCTCCCGTTCATGGTCGTCAACCTCGCCCACTGGATGCGCCCCACCGCCCGCGCCCGCACCCGCGCGGTGCGCCTGTACGGCGTCCTCGTCCGGCTCGTCGCGCTCAGCCTCACGATCCTGCTGACCGCGGCCGTGTGCGAGGTCGCCCTCGACCTGACGGCCTGGCAGTGCGCGGGAGCCCCGGACTGCGCGGACCGGCGCTCCTGGCTCGGCTTCCTTTCGTCGGCGCAGGGCGGCTGGTGGTCCCAGCCGGGGCGGCGGCTGGCCCTCGCCGCGCTGGTGCCCACCGCCCTGGTGGGACTGCTGTGGTTCCTGTCCAACCGGACGTGGAGCGCGTACGAGTCGCAGCGCCCGCTCACCGGCTCCGGACCGGACGGCGACGCCGGGGACGGGACCGGCGACGGCGAGGGCGCCCCCGAGCCCGCGGCACAGGGCCGCCCCGCCCTCGGCAGGCCGGGCTTCTGGTACGGCCGCAGGCTCGTCGCCCGCCTGCGCGCCGCCCACACCGCCGCGGGCTTCCTCACCGTCGCGGCCTTCGTGGCGGGCGCCGCCACCCGCCACGACCGTGCCGCGCCCGGCCCCGTACCCGTCGTCTTCGGCCGCCTCATCGAGGCGGCCCTGGTGGCGGGCGCCCTGGTCGTGCTCTGGGTCGTCTGCCGCCGCGGGCGCAGCGAACGCCGCCTGGACAACCGGCTCGACCGCGCCCTCGTCACCTACCTGCCGGGCGCCGCCCTGGCCCTGCTCGTCCTCACCGGGGGGTACGCCGCATGGTCGCGTCCGGGCTGGGTCTCCACCGGCGCCCTGCCCGGTCACCTCGCCTTCGGCGTCATCACCCTCGCCCAGGTGCTGCTCGTGCTCCTGCTCGCCGGGGTGGCCCTCGGCCTCTACCGCAGGACACCCGAACCCCGCACCGTCCTGCACGGACTGGGCGGACCGGTGGTGGCCATGCTCGCCTGCGCGCTCGGCGGCGTCATGACCGGCGGGGTCGCCCAGCGCGTCGCCGACTGGCTCGACGGCTCCGGCACCCCGGGCACGGCCGGTGCCGTCATCGAGGGACCGCCGGTGCTGCTCAGCTGGCAGGCCGCGGTCATCCCGGTCCTGCTGGCGCTGCTGGTCATCCCCGCCCTCCTGCTCCTCGTCCGCACCTGGCTCACCGCGCGCGCCCTGGAACCGGGGATCGACCGGGAGTACGGCAAGGAGCGGCCCGACCCCGCCCGGACGCGGCAGATCGCCCGTATCCGGGCCGCGGCGGCCCTCACCGACTCCGCCCCCGCGATCGTCGGCCCGGTGGCGGGCGCCACGCTGCTGCTGGGCGCGGCGGCGGTCTGGGGCGCCTGGGCCGGCGGAGAGGTTCCCGGGGTCGCGCTGAAGGGGAGCGGGCCGTTCGTCGAGGGAGTGGCCGAGGCGGCCCAGTCCACCGGCTCCTGGCTCATCGGGTTCGGGTTCATACTGTTCGTCACCTGGGGGCGGCGGGCCTACCGCGACGCCTCCGCGCGGCGCACGATCGGCATTCTCTGGGACGTCGGGACCTTCTGGCCGCGCGCCGCGCACCCCTTCGCGCCGCCCTGCTACGCCGAGCGCGCCGTCCCGGACCTGGTGTCCCGGATGTCCGGCTGGACCGGGCTCACCGGTGGCCGACTCGTCATCTCCGGCCATTCCCAGGGCAGCGTCCTCGCCGCGTCGGCGGTCTGGCAGCTGCCCGCGCGGACGCGCAGCCGGGTCGCCCTGCTCACCTACGGCTCACCGATCGAGCGCCTGTACGGGCGCTGGTTCCCCGCCTACTTCGGTCCCGGACCGCTGCACGGCCTGCACCGCACCGTGAACTGCTGGCGCAACCTCTGGCGGGCCACCGACCCGATCGGTGGCCGGGCCGGGTTCGACGAGGCGCCGGGGCCCGCGGTGGACCGGGGGCCGCTGAAGGACCCCCTGGTCTACGGGCGCACGCCCGAACACCCGCTGCCCGAGCCCGTCCTGGGGCACTTCGACTACCAGGCCGACCCGGTCTTCGCCGAGGAGCGGACCGCGCTGCTCGACCGCCTCGGCCCCGTTCTGCCCCGTCAGGCGACGACGGGGGACGGGGCCTCGAAGCCCCTTCGTTCTCAAGGGAGTTCCGGGAGATCCTCCGGGTAGAGCAGGCTGAGGTCGTCCGTGCTCGGCGCGGAGAGCTGGGCGACCCGGCCCGCGTGCCGCTCCACCATCGACTCGAACGTCCCCCGCGCGGTGCGACCATTGCCGAAGGCCGGGCCCTTGGGCAGTTCGGTGAAGTACTTCAGCAGTGCCTCACCGGTCCCGGGGGCCAGGTCGTACTCGTGCTCCTCGGCCTGCTGCTCGACGATCCGGAGCAGCTCGGCGGGCTCGTAGTCGCCGAAGGTGATGGTCCGTGAGAAACGCGACGCCACACCGGGGTTGACGGTCAGGAACCGCTCCATCTCGTGGGTGTACCCGGCGACGATCACGACCACCGCCTCCCGCTGGTCCTCCATCAGCTTCACGAGCGTGTCGATCGCCTCCCGGCCGAAGTCGCGGCCGGAGTCCTCCGGCGACAGGGCGTACGCCTCGTCGATGAACAGCACCCCGCCGCGCGCCCGGTCGAACGCCTCCTGGGTACGGATGGCGGTCGACCCGATGTGCTCACCCACCAGATCGACGCGGGACACCTCGACCAGATGTCCCTGCTCCAGCACCCCGAGCGAGGCGAGGATCTCGCCGTACAGCCGGGCCACGGTGGTCTTGCCGGTGCCGGGGGAGCCAGTGAAGACGAGGTGGCGCCGCACCGACGCCGCCTTGAGGCCGGCTTCCCGGCGTCGACGGCCGACCTCGATCATGTCGGTGAGGGCGCGCACCTCACGCTTGACGCTGTCCAGCCCCACCAGGGCGTCCAGTTCGCCGAGGACGGTGTCCGCGTCGCGCACCGGGCGGGCGGGCGACGCCTCGGCCAGTGCGGGATCCGCGGCACGCGGACCGGGGACCGCCCCGAGCAGCCCGGCGGATGCCGGCTGGGTGGCGGTCAGCACGGCGGGTGCCGCAGGGGCGGGAGAGCGCAGCGCGCTCTCGTCGCTGGTGCAGTCCTCCACGGCGGGTCCCGCCCCCTGGCCGTCGCCGTGGGCACCGCCCTCGGCGAACTCGTAACCGCCGCGGGCGCAGCGCTCGGTGCGGCACCGGGTCAGTGTCGTGCGGCAGCCGTCCATCACATGGAAGCCGTAGCCCTCGCTGCCGGTGACCCGGCAGCCGTGGAAGGTACCGCGGCCTTCGGCGGAGACGTAGAAACCGGCCTCGGTGGGCGAGGTGACCGTGCACCGCTCGATCGCCGGGTCGGCGCCCTTGGTGACGATCACCCCGGTCTGCACCGTGTCGATGGTGCAGTTGTTCAGCGTGCCGCCGCTGCCGTGGTCGCGGAACCAGGCGCCGGTGGACGCCTCGCGGACGCGGCAGTCGTCGAGCTGGGCCGTCGCTCCGTCGCTCACGGACACCGCGGTGTTGCGGATCTGGGAGAGGTCGCTGTCGACGACGTCGGCGCGCGATCCGCGGTCGAGCACGAACAGGGCGTCCGGCACGTCGTGGACCCGGCAGGAGTCCAGTATCACCGTCGCCCCGTCGCTGACCCAGACCGCGGGGTAGTCGCCCGTGCTGTCGTGGATCTCGCACTGGTTGGCGTCGACACGAGTGCCCGGATCCCAGACCGAGAGCCCGTTGCGGCCGAACCGGCGCACGGTGGAACGGGTGAGGGTGAGGACCGAACGGGACCTCAGATCCACCGCGTTCTCCGGGATGTCGTGGATGTCGCAGTCGGCCAGCGTCAGTACGGCGTCGGTGTCGAGCGTGACCCCGTCCGCCGACGTGCGGTGCACCGTGCAGTCGGTGAGATGGGCTGCGGCACGGGCCGACACCTGTATCCCGCTGCCCTTGATCTCGTACACCTCGCAGCCGACGGCCTCCAGGCCGCTGCCCTCGCCGGTGACGCTCAGCCCCGAACCCGAGGCGTGATGGACCCGGCAGCGCTCCAGCCGCGGGTGCGCGCCGTCGCGCACCGAGACGCCGGACTGTCCGGCCGAGACGACCTCGCACTGCTCGAACACCCCGGCCGCGCCGTCGAGCACGGCGATGCCGGCTCCCGCGGGGTTGTCGACCGTGCAGCGGCGCACCGTCGGCCGGCCCGCGCCGCGCACCTCGATTCCGGCGGCCGAACGCGTGACGATCCGCAGGTCCGCGAGTTCCGGTGCCCCGTCCTCGACCAGCAGCGCCGGGGCCGTCGAGTCCTGGCCCTCCACGTGCACGTCGGTGACGACGGCGGAGGCGCGGACGGTCAGCGGGACGCCGTCGGCCGGTGCGATCCGCACCGAGCCGACCGAGCCCTCGGGCCCGCGCAGCGTCACCGCGCGGTGCAGGACCAGGTTCTCCCGGTAGGTGCCCGGCGCGACGGTGAGGACGTCACCGTCCGCGGCGGCCTCCAGGGCCGCGGTGAGGGTGGGGTATTCGCCTGTGCGGCGCCGCCACCGCGATGTGCCGGTGTGTGTCACCTGGACCGTGCCCTGTGCCATGGCGCTGCTGTGCCCCCACCTCGTGCGTGTGTGATGCCCGTGCCACCGGCCTTCGGGCAGCGGCGCCCACGGGTCCGCCCGCCGAGGAAGCGGGCGGGCCGGTCCACCGTAGCGCGCGTGGGGGGCGGGAGTTGACCCGAGCGGCCCGCCGGTCAGGTGCCGGTCCCGGTCCTGCCCCAGTCGGGGCCGGCCCCGGCCCAGGCGCGGTCGATGAGGGCGTGCCGTGCGCGGACCATGTGCCGGACGATCAGGCGACGGACGCACTCGATCAGACCGGCGGCGGCCATCGCCGCCCCGAGACCGGCCAGCACCGCGTGCGCACGGGCCGTCGGTACGTCCATGGGGCGCGCCACGACGCGGTCCGCGCGGTCCGTCCAGATCCTCACCCCGGTCCCGGGGGCGGTCCTCCCGGGCGGCGCGGCCACCGTGCCGCGCCGTTCCGTGCCGTCGGGGGCCCGCCATCGCACCACCACCGACGTCCGCGCGGTGCGTTCGGACACCCCCTCGGGATCGGCGACGACGCGGGACGACGCCGATGCCGGGCCGAGCACGACCGCCGCCGTGGCGCGTCGTTCCGCCCGCTCGGCGCGCGCCGAGCGCTGCAGGTTCTCGTCCGCGAGCACCCCGCACACCCCGCCCAGGGCCGGTGCCCCCAGCGTCATGAGGAGCAGGGCGACCAGGGCCACCCACGCCTCGCGCCGGTCGGTGGCGCGGCACAGGGGACTGCGCCGCCAACGCCACACTCCTGCTGCCGCTCGCACGGTTCCGCACCCCTTCCGTGTCCGTCGCGGCCCGATGCGGCACGCCTCGCGTTCCGAAGCGGTGAGGGGAGAGCGACGTCATCACCCGCCGCGACGTCAACGCTCGGGCCGTGCGCGCGGGTTCCCGGGGGAACGGGGGCGGCGGCACGTCGGGAGCGGACGGGCAGGCCGTCGACGAGATCCGCCCGCCCCGCGAACGACGAGGTCGTCGGCGAGTCCCCATGGCTCGACGACGACCTCGGTGCGACCTTGCGCGACTCCCGCTCGGTACGGTCGGACTCAGTACCCCCGGCCCGGGTAGGGGCGGTTGTACGGGTCCTCGTACGGGGAGGGCGCCGGGGCGGGGCGCGGTGACGCCGGGCGCATCGCCTCGTACCCGGTGGCGGGCGCGGGCCGCTGCTGCTGCTGCGGATAGGGCGCCGGGTGCCCGCCGCGGGCCGCGCCCGGCTGCTGCGGGATGTACGGCGCCGGGGCGTTCTGCAGCTGCGGGGGCTGCATCGGCGCGTACCCCTGCTGGGGCGGCTGCTGGTAGCCGTACGGCGGCGCGGGCTGGGAGGGTGCCGCCGGGAGAGCGGGCAGCGCCGCCGGGAGGGCCGGCAGATTGCTGCTGCCGGTGTCATAGGCGGCAGGCACTCGGATCGGAGCGATCTGAGGGGTGCCCCGCTCCGCGACCAGGGAGTCGTAGATCGGAGTGTCGGGGAACGACGACGCAGCGTAGTAGCCGCTGCCGTAGGTGGAGCGGGGGGACGTCATGCCACCTAAGTTAAGCCCACGACGAGGCGGTTGGGGAGTCCGACAAGAGGGTTGTTTTGCGTGGTGTGGGGGAACCTCGTTCCTCAATCCGAGCGAACTTGGGAAAAAGGGGCACCAAAGTGTGTTGGGATCGTGTAAAGACGTCAGTTTCTGGTGGATGAACGGCTGATCGCCGGACGTCTTCCCGGGCATGAACGGCTGGTCTCCGGCACTCGTTGCGCACCGATGCGCGATCCGTGGCCGACGGGGCATTAGGTTGGCGGAGAATGGCCTTCGGTCAGCCGGACTCGCGATGGGGGCGATCATGACCATGCTAAAAGGCGCCAATGTTCCGGTGCCGGCCCGATCCGTACGGGTCGAATTGGGGTGGCGCACCTCTCCAGGGGCGCCGGACGTGGACGGATCGGCACTCCTGCTCGTATCGGGAAAGGTGCGCGACGACGCCGACTTCGTCTTTTACAACCAGCCCGCCCACGCCTCCGGCGCCGTACGCCACGAGGGCCGGAGGACCATCGGTGACGGGGCGACGGACAACCTCGCCGTCGACCTGGCGCGCGTCGAGCCGGCCATCGAGCGCGTGGTCCTGGCGGCCTCCGCCGACGGCGGCACGTTCGGCCGGGTGACGGGGCTGTACATACGGATCACGGACGCGGCGGACGGATCCGAGATCGCCCGCTTCGACAGCACGGACGCCACCGTCGAGACCGCGTTCATCCTCGGCGAACTGTACCGGCGTCAGGGCAACTGGAAATTCCGTGCGGTCGGCCAGGGTTACGCCACCGGTCTGGAGGGCCTGGCGACGGACTTCGGAATTTCCGTCGATGAACCCCAGCGTCCCCAGGCGTATCCCCAATCGCCCCAACAACCCCGACAGACAACGCGGGTGGACCGAGTGCCCCCGATCCCGCCGGTTCCCACGGCCCCGCCGGCAACGCCTCCGGCTCCTTCCACTCCCGCTCCCGTCCGGCTGACGAAGATCACGCTCACCAAACAGGCGCCGTCGGTCTCTCTCGCCAAACAGGGCGGAACTTCCGGACTCCTCCGAGTCAATCTCAACTGGGAAGTCCGCAAACAGTTCACGGGCTGGGGACGCAAACTCGGCAGGGCGGTCGCCCACCATGCGGATCTCGATCTCGACCTGTGCGCCCTCTACGAACTCACCGACGGCCGCAAGGGAGTCGTGCAGGCGCTCGGGAACGCGTTCGGAGCGCTCCGGCAGCCCCCGTACATCCACCTCGACGGCGACGACCGCACCGGCGCCGTCGCCACCGGCGAGAACCTCACCGTCAACCTCGACCAGAAGGACAGGTTCCGCCGCGTCCTGATCTTCGTCACCATCTACGAGGGCGCCCGGAGCTTCGCCGACCTCCACGCGACCGTCACCCTCCAGCCCCAGCACGGTGCCCCGATCGACTTCTCCCTCGACGAATGCACCGTCCCGTCCACGGTCTGCGCCCTCGCCCTCCTCACCAACAACGGGGGAGACCTCACGGTGCAGCGCGAGGCCCGCTACCTCGTGCCCCAGCGCGGAGTCAGCCCGCAGCGCACCATCGACTACGCCTACGGGTGGGGAATGAACTGGACGCCCGGCCGCAAATGACCTCCCGGACGTCCGGACGGGACCGACGCCATCGGCCCATGAACAGCTCCGCTCACCGGTCCGGCGCGGCCTCGGGACGGGCGTACGTGCGCCCCTTCCAGGCCGCGCCCCGCCCCCGGTGGTGCCGCACCGCCGAGTCGACCGTCATCAGCAGGTACAGCAGGGCGGTGAACGGCAACAGCGGCGCGGACCACGGCGACTGCCGGTAGTAGCGCAGCATCGGCAGATACGTCCCCGCCATCACCGCCCACGCCGCACCGCCCGCCCACGCCGCCACCGGGTCGCCGCCCAGCAGCCCGGCGACGAGCGCGACCGGCGGCGCCAGGTACACCAGCGCCAGCCCCAGCACCGTCCCGAGGAGCAGCACCGGACTGTGCCGCAGCTGGGTGTACGCGCTCCGCGACACCATCCGCCACAGATCGGCCAGCCGCGGGTACGGCCGCACGCTGTCCACCCGCTCCGCGAGCCCCAGCCAGATCCGCCCGCCGCCGCGCCGCACCGCCCGCGCCAGCGACACGTCGTCGATCACCGCCTGCCGGATCGACTCCGGCACCCGGGCCCGGTCCGCGGCCTTCGTCCGCAGCAGCACGCACCCGCCCGCCGCCGCCGCGGTGCGCGCCCCCGCCCGGTTCACCCACCGGAACGGGTAGAGCTGCGAGAAGAAGTACACGAAGGCGGGCACGACCAGGCGCTCCCAGACGCTCGACACCCGCAGCCGGGCCATCTGCGAGACCAGGTCGAAGCCGCCCGACACGGCGGCGGAGACCAGCTCCCGCAGGCTGTCCGGCTCGTGCGCGATGTCGGCGTCCGTCAGCAGCAGGTACTCCGGCCGCCGGGCCCGGGCCAGCGCCATCCCGTGCCGCACCGCCCAGAGCTTGCCGGTCCAGCCCGGCTCCGGCTCGCCGGGCGACGTCACCGTCACCGGCAGCCCCCCGTACCGCACGGACAGCGCGCGGGCGACGTCACCGGTCCCGTCCTCGCTGCAGTCGTCGACGACGAAGACCTCCGCGACACCCGGATAGTCCTGCGTCAGCAACGACGGCAGACTCACGGGTAACATGTCTGCTTCGTCACGTGCGGGCACGACGATCGCGACCGAGGGCCAGCGCTCCGGCGCCCGGCGGACGGGCATCCGCTGATCGGTGCGCCAGAAGAACCCTTGTCCCAGCAGCAACCACACCCACGCGGCCAGCGAACCCGTGGCGATCCAGGCAACGGCACTCATTCGCCGCAGTCTGCCCCACTGCGGAGGAATCGCAAGGGCGGTCGACTATGGTGACCGGGTGAAGATCGCGCTCATGGACTCGGGAATCGGCCTCCTCGCGGCAGCCGGGGCGGTACGCAGGCTGAGACCGGACGCCGATCTCGTGCTCTCCTGCGACCCCGGCGGGATGCCCTGGGGACCGCGTACGCCCGAGGACCTCACCGCCCGTGCGCTGGGCGTGGCCCGCGCCGCCGCCGCCCAGCGGCCGGACGCGCTGATCGTCGCCTGCAACACGGCCTCCGTGCACGCCCTGCCGACCCTGCGCACCGAACTGGAACCCGGGGTGCCGGTCATCGGCACCGTCCCCGCCATCAAGCCGTCCGCCGCGAGCGGCGGCCCCGTCGCGATCTGGGCCACCCCCGCCACCACCGGCAGCTCCTACCAGCGCGGACTCATCCGGGAATTCGCGGACCGCGTCGACGTCACCGAGATCCCGTGCCCCGGGCTCGCCGACGCCGTGGAACACGCGGACGAGGCGGCCGTCGACCGCGCCGTCGCCGCGGCCGCCGCGCTCACCCCCCGGGACGCCCGCGCCGTGGTCCTCGGCTGCACCCACTACGAACTGGTCGCCGAACGCATCCGCGCCGCCCTGCGGGAGCGCGGCCTGCCCCCCGTCGCGCTCCACGGATCGGCCGGTGCCGTCGCCGCCCAGGCACTGCGCCGTATCGGGCTCGCACCCGCTCCGTCGGCCCAACCGGCCGGCGGTCTCACCGTCCTCCTCGGAGGACACCCCGGCGACCTGCCGCCGGCCGCTCTGGCCTACGCCGAGGGGCGGCTGCTGGGGGCCGTCACCCCCGCCCGCTGACCCGGATCCGGGCCCTCGGCGGCGTCCCCGGCGTGCGGTCCCCTGAGTACGCTGCTTGACATGAGGGACCACCCCCGAGAACCGAGGCACGCCGGGGCCGAGCCCGACTCCGACGTCTGGGTCGGCCGGGCCACCAACCGGGTCCAGTGGGTGCTGGCCGCCGCGGGCGCCGCCTGCCTGGCGCTCGGCGTCCAGCTGGCCGTCACCTCCGACTGGGCCACCGGGCGCGCCCCGTTGCTGATGTCCGTGATCGGCTGCGTGGCCGTCGGACTGCTCATGCTCTTCGGCACCCTCGCCTTCGTGAACGTGGCCGTCAGGGTCGACGGCGACGCCCTGGAGGTGCGCTGCGGCCACATGGGCCTGCCGCGCCGCCGGATCCTGCTGACCCATGTGGTGGGCGCGGAGTTCGCACCCCGGGTCACCCCCCGGCAGTGGGGCGGCTGGGGCTACCGCTGGCGCCCCGAGCAGGGCACCGCCGTGGTGGTCCGCAGGGGCGAGGGCCTGGTGCTCCGGCTCGGCGACGGCCGGACGTTCACCATCACCGTCGACGACGCGGAGGCGGGCGTGCGGTTCATCCGCGAACGCCTGCACCTGCCGAGGACGGGCGCGGCGACCGGAGGCTGACCAGGGGCGCGGCGGGGGAGAGGACGCCCCGAGCCGGCACCGACCGGACGGGACTGACGGGCGCACAGCCGATGACCGTAGACTCCGCGGGTGAGCGCCACCATCACGTCGGTCGACGACCCGCAGCAGCCCGCACCCGCCCCCGCGTCCCCGCGCGGACGGCTGATCCCCGTCCTCGTACGGTCCGCGGCGGCCGTCGTCTCGGGCGTACTGCTGTACCTGAGCTTCCCGCCCCGGCCCCTGTGGTGGCTGGTCCTGCCGGGCTTCGCGCTGCTCGGCTGGGTGCTCCACGGGCGCCGGCCGCGCGCCGGGTTCGGACTCGGTCTGCTCGCCGGGCTCGGGTTCATGCTGCCGCTGCTGCACTGGACGGGCGAGGAGGTGGGCCCGGTGCCGTGGCTGGCGCTCGCCGCGGCCGAGGCGCTGTTCATCGCCGTGGGCTGCGCCGGGATCTCCGCCGTCTCCCGTCTCGCCTGTTGGCCGCTGTGGGCGGCCGCCGTCTGGGCACTGGACGAAGGGATCCGGGCCCGGGTGCCGTTCGGCGGCTTCCCCTGGGGGAAGATCGCCTTCGGGCAGGCGGACAGTGTGTTCCTGCCGCTCGCGGCGGTGGGCGGCACGCCGCTGCTCTCCTTCGCCGTGGTGCTGTGCGGCTTCGGCCTCCACGAGGCGCTGCGTCGCTTCCGCGCGTACCGGAAGACGCGCGAGGTCCCCCGGGGCGCCGTCGCCGCCACGGCGGCCTGCGTCCTCGCTCCCGTCGCCGCCGCGATCGCCGCGTGGCCGCTGGTGGACGACTCGGCCGAGGACGGCACCGCCACCGTCGCCGCCATCCAGGGCAATGTGCCCCGGCTCGGACTCGACTTCAACGCCCAGCGCCGCGCCGTCCTCGACAACCACGCCCGCCGCACCGAACAGCTCGCCCGGGACGTGAAGGCGGGCAAGGCGCCCCGGCCCGACTTCGTGCTGTGGCCGGAGAACTCCTCCGACCTCGACCCGTACCTCAACGTGGACGCCCGGTTCGTCATCGACAACGCGGTGAAGGCGATCGGCGCGCCCACCGTGATCGGCGCGGTGCTCACACCCGACACGGGCAAACTGCGCAACACCCTCATCCAGTGGGAGCCGGGGAAGGGGCCCGTCGCCACCTACGACAAGCGCCACATCCAACCGTTCGGCGAGTACATCCCGATGCGCTCCGTCGCCCGCCTCTTCAGCTCCGACGTGGACCGGGTGCGGCGGGACTTCGGCCCCGGGAGCAAGGTCGGCGTCTTCGACCTGTCCGGCACCCCCGTCGGGCTGGTGACCTGCTACGAGGCCGCGTTCGACGGCGCGGTGCGGGACACCGTCGACCACGGCGCCCGGCTGATCGCCGTCCCCAGCAACAACGCCACCTTCGGGCGCAGCGAGATGACCTACCAGCAGCTCGCCATGTCCCGGGTCCGGGCGGTCGAGCACAGCAGGTCCGTCGTCGTCCCCGTCACCAGCGGGGTCAGCGCGATCATCCGGCCCGACGGCACCGTCGTCCAGCGGACGGAGCTGTTCACCCCGGCCGCGCTCGTCGACGAGGTGCCGCTGCGGTCCTCGCAGACGCCCGCCACCCGCCTGGGCGTCCTTCCGGAGGCGGTGCTCGCGCTGATCGCCGCGGCGGGGCTCGGCCGGACCGCCGTCCGTGCGGTACGGCTCCGCCGGGCGGGACGCGACACCGTCCAAGGGCTGTCCCGCAATCCCTGATGGATCGGCGCGCGGCGTCGGACGCGGTGCCTCACAAGGCGGAGGGACGTCCGCGTACCGGATGTGTGCGGCGTTCCGACGACGCGGCGAGGTGCCGTGGGCCTCGCGCGTCCGCCAGGGGTCACGGGACAGGCCTTACGACCTGGGGAGCGATAGGGAGTGGATCAGGGAGCGTCGTCATGCGGCTTCGATTGCAAGGCGGAGGAGGGAGTCGATGCGGCGCATCGACAACCGACGACAACGCCGCAAGCGGAGTCGCAGGGCGGCGCGAGCCCGCTCCCTATCGGTCCCCAGGCCGTTAGGGTCGAGCCATGGCTACTCCTGACTTCATCCGCCGGATCCGCGCCACCGCGGGCCACCAGTTGCTCCTGCTGCCGGGGGTGACCGCCGTGGTCCTCGACGACGAGGGCAGAGTGCTGCTCGGTCGGCGCTCCGACACCGGCCGATGGGCGCTGATCGGGGGCATCTGCGAGCCGGGCGAGCAGCCCGCGGCGACGGCCGAGCGCGAGGTGTACGAGGAGACCGCCGTGCACTGCGTGGCGGAGCGGGTGGTGCTCACGCAGGCCCTCGAACCGGTCGAGTACGCAAACGGGGACCGCTGCCAGTACCTCGACGTCACGTTCCGCTGCCGGGCGACGGGCGGCGAGGCACGCGTGAACGACGACGAGTCGCTGGAGGTGGGCTGGTACCCGGTGGACGCGCTGCCGCCGCTGAACGAGTTCTCGCGGTTCAGGATCAAGCAGGCACTGACCGACGAACCCACCTGGTTCGAGCCCACCGCCCGGCCCTGACCACGGCACCCCGCCGGGGCCCCGGCCCTCTCGCCGGGCCCCCGCGCACCGCGTCCGACCCCCCGACCGGGTGTGCCGCGCGGCGGGTCGGTTGGCTCCGGGCAGCCGCCCGGTGATCATCCGCAGATGGACCACCACGCGCGCGAGAACACCCGGGACGGCCGGGGCGGCCACCGCCTCGTCCGCCGCACGCTCGCGGCGGCCGCGGTGCTCTGCGCCCTGTTCGGCCCCGCCGCCGCGCCCGCCCCGACCCCCGGCCCCGGCACGGCGGCCGCGCCCCAGACGGAGCCGCTCCGGTGCCGGCGCACCCTGGTGGGCGTGGCGCACCCCGACGACGACCTGTTCTTCCTGAACCCGGAGATCGCGCGGACGATCCGGGCGAGATGCCCGGTCCACACCGTGTACCTGACCGCCGGGGACGACGCCGTCCGCGACCGTACACGGGCGCTGAAGTACGTGGACCGCAGGGAGTACGGGGTACGGGCCGCCTACGCGTCCATGGCCGGGGCCGCCGATGGCTGGAAGCGGTCCGACGTACGGACCGGCGGCCTGCGCGTCCGTTCGTTCCTGCTGGCCGACCGGCCGGTCGGCGCCGGGATCCGGCTCACCTTCCTCGATCTCCACGACGGGCTTCCGCACGGCGAGGAGCCCGACAGCGTGCTCAGACTCTTCGACGGGAGCAGGCACAGCGTGCGCGGGTTCCCGGACGGCCCGGCCTACACCGAGGAACGGCTCGTCGCCACGCTCCGCGCCCTGGCCGGGACGGGCCGCGCGGAACGGATCCTGACCATGGACCACGACAACGCGTCCTTCGCGTTCGGTCTCGGTGGCGGCGTCGATCACAGCGACCACGGCATCACCGCCCGCTACTTCAGGAGAGTGGGCTACGCCCTCGGGATCCCCGTCACCTCGTACCTCGGCTACCGGATGTCGGTGCTGGACGCGGACCTGACGCCCGCACAGGCCGCCGAGAAGGAGCGGGTGGTGCGCTGGTACGTCGCCCGGCGCCGGTGCCGCGCCACCGGCCGGTGCGCCGAGGTGCCGCCCTACCGCGGTCCGCTCCAGGAGGACTGGAACCTGTGGATCCGTCGGCAGTACCCGCAGACGCACCGCGCTCCGGGGCCCGGCGAGGTCCTCGGGGACGTCGGACGGACCACGTACGCCGCCGGTCCCGACCCGGCCCGGTGCCTCGACGCGGCGGGCACGCCGCCGAAGTCCCGGGAGGTCCGCATCCGCGCGTGCGACGGATCCCCGGCCCAGCGCTGGCGGATGCGGAGCGACGGCACCATCGGCCTGTGGGGCGAGCCGCACTCCTGCCTCACGGCCGCCGGTGCGGGGGCCGCGCTCGAACCCTGCCGGGGCGGCGCCGCGAACCAGACATGGACCCGGGTGCCGTGGCGGAGCACGACATGGCAGCGCGCGGCATGGCGGATCGAGAGCGCAGCCGACCACCGCTGCCTGTACCAGGACGACCGTGAACTGCCCGCCCGCTGGGACAGCCGGGACCGCCCCGACCCCCGGCTGGTCCGCACCGGCTGCTCCGGTCCGGCCCGGCCCGAACAGTACTGGCGGTGGGGCGGCTGACGAGCCGGTCGCGCCGGTACCGGCACACGCGGCGGTGAACGATGGCACACTGCCACCGACCGACCCCGCCCACGCACCCGGGGCCGACGCGTCCGGGCACCGCCCCAGAGGTCCCGGCGGTCGTCCGGATCGCCGGTCCCGCGGTGCGTCACCGTCTTCGAGGAGGGGCCCTGTGCCGTCCCCCGTTCCCAGGAAACGAACCGTCGCCGCCGTGCACGCCGCGCCCGTGTTCATGGACACCGAGGCGACCCTCGACAAGGTCGTCGGCCTCGTCGAACGGGCCGGCCGGGAGGGCATCGACCTGCTGGTGTTCCCCGAGACCTTCGTGCCGGGCTACCCGTACTGGATCGAGGCGTACGCCCCGCTGGACCAGCAGGCCGCCAACGCCGCCTACGCCGAGGCGTCCGTCGAGGTGCCCGGCCCGGGGATCGACCGGGTCCGGTCCGCCTGCCGCCGCGCCGGGGTCGGTACGGTCCTCGGCGTGAGCGAACGGCTCGCGGGCACCCGCACCTGTTTCAACAGCCAGGTCTTCATCGACCCCGACGGCACCCTGCTCGGAGTGCACCGCAAGCTCCAGCCCACCTACGCCGAACGGATGGTGTGGGCCCAGGGCGGCGGCTCGACGCTCGGCGTGTTCGACAGTGCCCTGGGCCGGATCGGCGGACTGGTCTGCTGGGAGCACACCATGAACCTGGCCCGGCAGGCCCTCGTCGTCCAGGGCCAGGAGATCCACGCGGCGGCCTGGCCCGGTCTGTCCACCATGGCGGGCTTCGAGGCCGTCGCCGACATCCAGATCGACGCCATGATGAAGACGCACGCGCTCACCGCCCAGTCCTTCGTCGCCGCCGCGGGCAACCCCGTCGACGAGACGTGCCTGCGCTGGATGGCGGACACCGTCGGACCGCAGAAGCACATCACCGAAGGCGGCGGCTGGTCGGCCGTGATCCACCCCTTCAGCCAGTACCTGGCGGGCCCGCACACCGGTCCGGAGGAGAAGCTCGTCGCCGCCGCGATCGACCTCGCCGACATCGACGCCGTCAAGGTCTGGGTCGACTCGCGCGGCCACTACGCGCGACCGGAGATCCTCGGCCTGCGCGTCGACCGGCGACCGCTCTGGCACGACGAGGGCCGCCGCGAGTGGCCCGCCGTCCCGTACGAGGACGCGGGCCCGCCCGCGAACGACGCGGACTGAGTCCCCGGTCAGGCGGGCAGCCGCGGCACGCTCTCGACGAGGCGGCGCGTGTACGGGTGCGCCGGGGCACCCAGCACCTGCGCGGTGTCACCCTGCTCGACCAGGCGGCCGCGCTCCAGGACCGCGGTGCGCTCGCAGAGCGAGGCGACCACCGACAGGTCGTGCGAGACCATGACCAGCGTCAGGCCGCGCTCCTCCTTCAGCTCCTTGAGCAGGTCGACGACCTTGACGCGCGTGGTGACGTCGAGCGCGCTGACCGGCTCGTCGGCGAGCAGCACCCGCGGATCGCACACCGTCGCGCGGGCGATCGCGATGCGCTGGCGCTGGCCGCCGGAGAACTCGTGCGGATAGCGCCCCGCCGCGTCGGCCGGGAGACCGACCCGCTCCAGGGCCTCGGCGACCTTGGGCGCGGCGCCGGCCCGGCTGTCGATGCCCAGGGAGCGCAGGGGCTCGGACACGATCGCGCCGACGCGCCGACGCGGGTTCAGCGACGAGTACGGGTCCTGGAAGACGCACTGCACACCGCGCCGGAACCGTCGCATCTGCTCCCCGTCGCGCGGTCTCAGCTCCTCGCCGTCGAACCGGACGGCGCCCGAGGACGGCCGGGCCAGCCCGAGCAGCAACCGCAGCAGTGTGGTCTTGCCCGCGCCCGACTCCCCGACGAGGGCGAGGGACTGCCCGGAGCCGACGGCGAGGGAGATGTCCTCGACGACGGGCGCGCCGTGTCCCCGGTAACCGAAGGAGACCTTCTCCAGCTCCAGTACGGGCGTCATCGCGTGCTCCTCAGGTCCAGCGCCGATTCCAGCCGGCGGGCGCTCGCCACCAGTGCCCTGGTGTACTCCTCGCGCGGGGCGCGCACGATCTCGTGCACGTCGCCCTCCTCCACGGCCCGCCCGTCCTTGAGGACCAGCACGCGATCGGAGACCTTCGAGACGACCGCGAGATCGTGGCTGACGAACAGAACCGCCATGCCCCGGTCCCGTACCAGGGTGTCGAGCAGGTCGAGCATGTCGGACTGCACGGTGACGTCGAGCGCGGTGGTCGGCTCGTCCGCGATGAGCAGCTGCGGATCGCAGGCCAGCGCCATGGCGAGCGCGACACGCTGGCGCTGGCCGCCGGAGATCTCGTGCGGGAAGGCGCGGGCGATCCGGTCCGGCTCGGGCAGCCGCACCTGTTCCAGGGCCTCCACGACGGCCCGCCTCAGCCCGGCGCCCTTCAACCCCCGCCGCCTGCCGAGCGGTTCGGCGATCTGCCGGCCGACCCGCATCAGCGGGTCGAGCGCGGTGAGCGGCTCCTGGAAGACGACGGAGGCGTCCCTGCCGCGCACGCCCGTGAGCTGTTTCTCGCTCGCGCCCACGATCTGCGTACCGGCCAGCACGACGCTTCCGGTGGCCGTCATGCCGTCCGGCAGCAGGCCGAGCACGGCGAGGGTGGTCAGCGACTTCCCGGAGCCCGACTCCCCGATGAGACCAAGGCGTTCGCCCCGGTCCATGGTCAGCGAGAGGCCGTCGACGAGGGTCCGTCCCTGAGCCGTGCGGATCGTGAGGTCGTGTACGTCGAGAATGGTCACGAGCGCCTCCGCCGGGTCGCGGGGTCGAGGGTGTCGCGCAGCCCGTCGGCGACGAGGTTCACGCCGATGACGAGCAGCACGAGCAGGATGCCCGGGGCCAGCGCGCCAGCCGGGGCCGTGGTGAAGGTGGCCTGCGCCTCCTGGAGCATGCGGCCCCACGAGGCGTTGGGCGGCGGCGCGCCCAGGCCCAGGTACGACAGCCCGGCCTCGGCCAGTACCGCGAGCCCGAACTGCAGGGCGAGGTTCACCACGAGCGTCGGCCAGATGTTGGGCAGCACGTGCCCGGTCACGATGCGCGGCCACGAGGTGCCCGAGGTGCGCGCCGCCGTGATGTAGTCCCGCGCCAGGACCCGCTTGACCAGGATCCGCACCAGCCGTGCCACGACCGCGCTCTGCGCGAGGCCGATCGCCAGCACGGCGGACCCCAGGGTGGCCGAGCGGGCGGCCACGATCAGCATCGCCAGCAGCAGCGTCGGGAAGGCGATCAGGATGTCGAGGAACGCGGAGACCGTGTCGTCGAGCCAGCCCTGCGCGAACGCGGCCAGCACGCCCAGCGTGCCGCCGAGCGCGGCGGCGATGAGCACCGAGCCCAGCCCGGCCTCGAAGGCGATGCGGGAACCGGTCATCAGCTGGGTGAGCAGATCGCGGCCCAGCTTGTCGGTGCCGAGCGGATGCCCCGCACCGGGGCCCGCGAGCCGTCCGCCGGACGTGTCGTCGGCGGCGTACGGGAGCCAGAACAGCGAGACCAGCGCGACGGCGGCGATCAGCCCGGCCAGGACGCAGCCGGTCACCAGCGTGTACGAGCGCCGCCCGCGCCGCTCGCCCTCGGCGGTCTCCGCCGGGGCCGCGTCCGTGTGTTTCGTCGGGACCGGGGAAGTCATCGGGCACCTCCGGAGAGCCTGCCGCGCAGTCGGGGGTCGATGATCCGCTGGACGAGGTCGGCCACGAATCCGATGACCAGCACCGCGAGGGTGGAGACGAACAGCACGCCCTGGATGACCGGATAGTCGTGCTGCGCGATGCCGGTCGCGAGCAGGGAGCCGAGGCCGGGGAGCGCGTACACGGACTCCACGACCACCGCGCCCAGCAGGGTGGAGGCCAGCTCGATGCCGAGGATCGAGATCACCGGGACCGAGGCGTTGCGCAGCCCGTGCCGCCACATCGCCTGCCCGAACGAGGCACCCATGGCCCGTGCGGTGCGCAGGTAGTCGCTGCCCAGCACGTCGAGCACGGCCGACCTGACGTAGCGGATCAGCGAGGCGCTCATGACCAGTGCGATGGTGACGACGGGCAGCGTGAGCGAGCGGACCGCCTCGGCCGGCTGCGACCAGCCCTCCTGCGGGAAGCCGCCCGCCGGCAGCCAGCCGGCGTTCAGCGCGAAGACGGCGATGAGGATCATGCCGAGCCAGAACACCGGGACGGCGATGCCCAGTTGGGACACCCCGTTGAGCAGGGCGCCGTACCAGGTCCGCCGCCGGTGCGCGGCCACGAAGCCGACCGGCACCGCGATGAGCACCGCCAGCACGAACGACGCCAGCGTCAGCGGGACCGTGACGTTCAGCCGGGAGCCGATCTCGGGGCCGACGGGCAGCGAGCTGACGAACGACGCGCCGAGGTCGCCGCTCACCAGCTGCCCGATCCAGTGCGTGAACTGCTCGGGCAGCGGCCGGTCGGACCCGATGGCGTGCCGGGCCGCGGCGATCTGCTCCGCGTCGGCGCCCACGGCGGTGAGCGCGTTGGCGGGGTCGCCCGGCAGCATCCGCAGCAGCACGAACAGCACCACGCTCGCCAGGGCCAGCGAGACCAGCAGGAAGGCGAGACGGCGCAGCAGGTAGCGGCCCATCAGCCCTTCTTGATGTCGTAGGCGAAGAACTGGGAGTTCAGGCCGTTGACCGGGTATCCGGAGAGCTTGCTGCCCGCCACCACGATCTGCGGGTACAGGTACAGCCAGTCGCTGGCCGCGTCCTCGGCGGTCTTGCGGTTGACCTTCTTCAGGAGCTCGGTCTGCTCGGCGGTGCTGGACGCCTGCTCGGCCTCCTCGACCCACCGGGTGACCTGCTTGTCGTCGTAGCCCCAGTAGAAGTCGGGGTTGCCGTACCAGACGAGGTCGCGGTCGTTGACGTGCTCCTGGAGCGTGGCCGTGAAGTCGTGGTTCTTGTAGACCTTCGTGTACCACTCGTCCGGCGTGATCGTGTTGATCTCGACGGTGATGCCGACCTTGGCGAGTTCGGACTTGATGAAGGTCGCCGCGGTCGGGTGCGGGTCGTAGTTCGGGGTGTCGAGCGTGAAGGAGAAGCCCTTCGCGTATCCGGCCTCCGCGAGCAGCTTCTTGGCGCGCGCGGTGTCGTACGCGTTGACGTCGGTGAGGTCCTCGTACCAGGGGTCGGTGGGCGGCACCATCGAACCGATGGGCTTGCCGTAGCCGCCCCACACGGACTTCAGCAGCTTCTCGTCGTCGATGGCGGCGGAGACGGCCCGGCGCACCTTGACGTCGGTGAACGGCTTGGCCCTGTCGTTGAAGGCGAGCAGCAGCTTGGTCGTCGAATTCCCGTCGTTGACCTTGTAGTTCGGGTTGTTCTTGAACTGGTCGAGGGCGTCGGGCGACTGCTCGCTCGTGACGACGTCCACCGCGTTGGTCAGCAGCGCGTTGTTCAGCGCGGTGGCGTCCTTGTAGTAGTGGAAGACGACCCGCCTGTTGGCCGCCGCGTCGCCCCAGTAGCCGGCGAAGCGGTTCATGGCGAGGGCGGAGCCTCGGGTCCACTTGTCCAGTGTGTACGGGCCGGTGCCGTCCTCGCTCGTCCTGAGGTCCTTGGCCTGGGAGTTGATGATCCAGACGTAGGAGAGGTTGTAGACGAAGGAGATCGACTTCTTCGACAGCCTGACCACGACCGTGCGCGCGTCGGGCGTCCCGACGGACTCGATGACCTCGAGGTTGCTCTTGCGCGCGGACTGCGAGTCCTTCGCGAGCACCTTCTCCAGGCTGTACTTGACGTCCTGGCTGGTGAGCTTCTTGCCGCTGTGGAAGGTCACGCCGTCGCGCAGGGTGAAGGTGTACGTGAGGCCGTCGGCGGAGACCTTGTGGTCCTGGGCGAGGAGCTTTTCGACCTTGCCGTCGTCGGTGAGCCTGAACAGCCCCTCGTAGACGTTGCCGTTGAGCGCCTCGGTGACGCCCTGGCCGCCGCCCCCGGTGTTGTCGAGGTTCTGCGGCTCGTAGAGCGAACCGATGTTGATGGTGGCGTCCTTGCCGCTGCCGCCCCCGGACGCGCCGCCGGTGCCGCCACCGCAGGCCGTGAGGGTCAGGGCGAGGGCGGCGGCGGTCGCTCCGCCGTACAGGGAGGTCTTCTTGATGTTCATGAGGAGTACGCGCTTTCGTGCTGCGGGGCGGAGTTGCCGGGGGCGATCAGTGCTGTGCGGGGAAGCCGTCGCGGAAGACGGGGCGCTTCTCTCCTGCCGTCACGGGCAGGTGGAAACGGTTCTGCCGCGGCGGCATCGGACAGTTGTACTGATCGGAGAAGCCGCAGGGCGGCACGAAGGCACGGTTGAAGTCGAGGAGGACGCGGCCCTCGCCGGTGCGGGTGACGAAGAGGAAGCGTCCGGCGCCGTAGGTGGTGTCCCCGTTGGTCGGGTCACCGAAGACGAGCAGCAGGGTGCCGTCGTCGTCGAAGGCGCTCAGGGTGTAGTCCCGGCCGTCCAGGGTGAGTTCGATGTCTCCCGGAACGACGAGGTCGCGGGTGCCGCCGTTGTCCCGGATGTGCTCGAACGGGACCCTCCTGGCGCCCGGCACCGGCGTGTACGACGCCTCCAGCACCCAGGACGGGTCGTACGGGAAGACGTCGGTGCGGTCGAAGTGCCGGATCGCGGGGGAGTGCGCGTCCCAGAGACGCAGCCCGTACTCGGGCGCGCCGGTGACGGCGTCGGTGCGTTCGAGCGTGGTGACGGTCACGGTGTCCGGCTGCCCGGCGCGGGCCGCGTCCGGGTCGGGGCGCTCGCCGTCCGGGGCCCAGCGGGTCTCGACGAGGGCGAGGTTCCCGGTGGCCGAGGTGACGGAGCGGCGCCGTTCGGCGCGCCATGCCTCCCAGTCCGCGGCGGCGTCGGCGGGCGGTTCGGGGGACGGGGCGGCGTGCGGCACGGTGGTACTCATTCACGTAGACGTTCATGGCTGTCACGCCTCGAATATCACGGTGCGTGAGCTTAAACCCAAAGGACCTTCTTTATCTTCCATAAGACGCGCTAATGTCAAATATGACTGCATGGTGAGACCCCGGCGTCGCGCGGCCCGGGGCCCCGGGCCGGGTGGTACGGGACCGGAACGCACACCGGCACACCGCGGCCGTGCCGCCGTCGTGTGCCGGTGCGCGCCGGGCCCGGGGCCGCGTCGGCGGCCCGGTGCCTCATGCGACGGGCGGCCCGGCGTCGGCGATCCAGGTGTGGGCCCAGGCCACCAGTGCCGGATCGTTCAGGGCGTCGACCCACAGGTCGGCCCGTTCCGCCCCCCGGCCGGAGGGTCGTGGCCCGACGCCGACCACCCGCAGTCCGGCCCTCCGGGCGGACTCGATGCCGGTGAGGGAGTCCTCGACCGCCAGCGCTTCGTGCGGCCGGACGCCGCACCGTTCCGCCGCCTCGGCGTACACGTCGGGGCGGGGCTTGGGGCGCAGCGAGCCGCCCGCCACGACGACGTGGTCGAAGTGGCCGAGCAGGCCGGCCCGCCGCAGGCACGACTCCACCATTTCCCGCGGGCAGTTGCTGGCGACCGCGAGCGGCATGTGGCGAGCGATGAGCCCCACCAGGGCGGCCGCGCCCGGCATGGTGACGGGGTCCTCGTCGACCAGCGTCATGAAGTGCCTCAGGAGCGATTGGGTCATCTCGTAGGTGAGTTCGGGCTTCCCGGTCTCCCGGGCCATGAGGCTTCCGCACTCGGTGTAGTGGACGCCCTGGGCGCGTTCGGCGAAGCCGGGCGGGGGCTTGAGGCCGAACTCCGCGAACACCCTGTTGCGGGCGTTCTGCCAGTGGCGTTCGGTATCCATGAGCGTGCCGTCGCAATCGAAGACGATGGCGGCGGGGGACCAGTGGGGAATGGGGTGAGCTGCCATTTCTCTGCCGTTCTCGGAGCGTGCGCCGGCCGCGGTCCGATTCCGGTTCGCTGTTCTCCCGGACCGGGGGAAGGCGCGCTGGACTGAGGGGGAACTGGATTTCGGACGATCTTCGGTGACCGTTTGAGAAGGCGGTCGATCGCCTCTGCGGAGCTCGCCGCGACGGATTTCATCCGTCGATTCGGGGCGGGCCCGAAAACATCGTGCCGACTACGTTAATTTCGCGTCCGAGCGGCGCGCAATCACTACTTCGAGTGTTTCGATGCGGTGCGATCGCGCGCCGGGCGTGCGCGGAGGAGTGGCCCGAGGGTGACCGTACGGAGCCGATCGTCCGTCCAATCGGCCCGAAAGCCCGGTGATGTGGAAAAATCCTGGTCATTTCCGGGAACAGTCGTGGCGGAGCCGTGTGCGAAAGCGTGGGCCAGCCCCCCGGGTTTCCTTGATGTCCCCCTGTGTGCGCAGTCGAAGAATAATAAAATCTCCGCTCGGTACGGTCGGGCGAGGCCGTCGATGCGCGGGCGCACTACCTCCTCGCGCCTTATGTATCGCATGGAATATCGAAGGTGGAACAGGCATGCAGGACAGGGCGCGAACGACCCGGAGATCTCTGCTGGAATCCGCGGCGCAGCTCTTCGTCGAACGGGGATATGCGGGAACGAGCGTCAACGACATATGCGCCCGTTCGGGAAGGACCAGCGGGGCCGTCTACTTCCATTACTCCAGCAAGGAGAAACTCGCCCTCGCCGTGGTGCGCGACCGGTTCGCCGCGTGGCCACAGCTGTCCGCGTACTACACGGCCCCGGACGTCCCGCCGCTCGAACGGCTCGTCGCCCTGAGCTTCGAGATCGCCCGAGTCCTGTGCCAGGACGTCGTGGCGCGGGCGGGTGCCCGGCTGTGGGCGGAGCGGCGGAGCATCGACGCCGTCGTTCCCACCCCGTTCGCCGCCTGGACCGCGGCCGCCACCCGGCTGCTCGCCGACGCCCGGTCACGGGGCGAACTCGCCGCGGGTGTCGAACCGGCGGGCGCCGCCCCGGCCCTGGTGTGCGCCTTCTTCGGGCTGTACAGCCTCAGCGGCGACGGGACACCGCGGGAGGACGAGTTCGTGTCCCGGCTCGACCAGTGGTGGCGGCTCGTCCTGAACGCCCTGCAGGCGCGCCCGGACCCGGGCGCGCTGATCGCGAGTGCCCGGGCCCGGCTTCCCGTCGGCGGGCCGGACGCCCGGCGGGAGCGCCGGCCGGGTCCCGGGGCGTGATCCGCCACCGGCGCGGCGGGACCCGAACCGGACGCGTGCGTGCCGAAGGAGCCCGTCACATCGCCTGGTGCCTCGACAGGTAGGAGGCGCGGTGCATCTCCCGCAGGCGATCGGCCAGGGCCGGCACCGGCCCCTGGACCTCGATGCCCGGTACCACCTCCTGGACCGGCAGGGCGCGCACCGGGGACGGCGGCGCGCCCAGCTCGTCCAGCCACTGCGTCAGCTGGGCCGCGGAGTGGGCGTAGACGATGCGGTCGAGGCCCACCCAGCCGTGGGCGGCGGCGCACATGGGGCAGTGCTCGCCCGAGGTGAAGACGGTCGCCGCGGCGCGCTGCGGCGCCGTGAGGTGCGCGGCCGCCCAGCGGGCCAGTTCGAACTCGGGGTGGCGGGTGCTGTCGCCGAGGCCGCGCACGCGGTTGCGGTCCTCGGCGACGACCCGGCCGTCGCCGCTCACCAGGACGGAACCGAAGGGCTCGTCGCCGGCCCGCAGCGCCTCCTCGGCCAGGTGCACGGCCCGCTCCAGGTGGCGGAGTTCGGCCTCGGACAGTTCGACTGATGGCAAGGGTCTCTCCTCGTGTGTGCGGGCGGGTCGGGTGTACGGGGCTCGGGGGTGCGGGGCGGCCCGCGGGTCCGTGGTACCACCGGGGCGGGAGGCACGCCTCCGCGCCGCGCCGTCCGTCGTGCGGGTGGGCGGCGCGGAGGCGGGCGGCCATCGGGCCGTCGGCGCTCCCGCGACCCTGCGGTCCCCGCCGTTGCGCTCCTGCCAGAACCGGTACACGTCGACGGCGGCCTCGTGCGGCTCGTGCCGCATCGGCAGCCGGCGGTCCCGGTGGTCCTTGGCGAACTCGCCGTAGAAGGTGTCGAGTTCGAAGTACTTCCGGTCGTCCACGTAGTGCGGCTCGTAGGCCTCCCGCGTGGTGAGGAAGACGACCTCGTCGGGGGAGCAGTAGTACAACGAGCCCAGGCACATGGGGCAGGGGTGCGCCAGTACGTACACGGTGGCGCCGACGAGGTGCTCGGTGCCGAGCTTCCGGCACGCCTCGCGGACGGCGAGGATCTCGGCGTGGGCGGTGGGATCGGAGGTCTGGGCGACCCTGTTCGGGCTCTCGGCGAGGATCTCGCCGTCCCTGACGACGACGGTGGCGAAGGGGCGCCCGCCCTCTTCGACGTTCCGGCGGGCGATCTCGATGGTGCGTCGGGCGAAGTCCATGGCGGTTCTCCGGGGAGAGGGGCGCGCCCGGCGGGCGGGCCGGGACGGCACCGGCGGATGCCGTCCCGGCCCGACGGCCGGTGTCCGGCGCCTCGTGCGGACGCGCCGTCGGAAGTCGACTGGTCAGAAGGGCTTGGTCGGCAGGTACTTGCCGTCCAGGGTGATGACGGCCCGCTCCCCGCCCTCGGGGTCGGCGACCTTCTTCACGTCCAGCTTGAAGTTGATCGCGCTGATGATGCCGTCGCCGAACTGTTCGTGGACGAGCGCCTTGAGAGTGGTGCCGTAGACCTGGAGCATCTCGTAGAAGCGGTAGATCGTCGGATCGGTGGGAATCCCGCCGGGGATCGATCCCCGCGTCGGGATGGTCTGCAGCAGCAGGGCGGCGTCGGCGTCCAGGCCCAGCAGCTCCGCCACGGCCTCGGCGGACTTCTTCGGGAGGGCCTGCTGGCCGAGGACGGCGGCGGTGACGAAGGCGACCGACAGCTCGGCGGCGTCGGCGATCCGCTGCCAGGTCAGGTCCTTGCGGGTCTTGGCCTCGACGGCGGCCGCGGCCAGGGCCGCGCGGGCGGTGGGGTCGAACTGGGCGTGGGGCATGGGGATTCCTTTCCGTGGCACCGGCACCGAGGCGGCCGATGTGTTCTTGAGGGGTGTGTCAGGCCGCGGTGACGACGGGGTCGACCGTCTCGACGGATCCGGTCGCGATGTCGAAGACCCAGCCGTGCAGGGTGAGCGTCCTGGCGGCCAGGGCGCGGGCCACCGAGGGATGGGTGACCAGGTTCTGCAGCTGTGCCGCGACGTTGACGCGCACCAGGGCGGCCAGCCCGGACGTGCCGGGTGCGACCGGGGCGGCGGCGGCCCGGGCGCGGGCGGCGTCCGCGTGCCGCAGCCATGCGGCGATCACCGGGGCGTCGCTCAGGTCGTGCTCCTCGGCCAGGGCGGTCATGGCACCGCAGGCCGAGTGCCCGCAGACGACGACGTCGCGGACGCCCAGCACGGAGACGGCGTACTCGATGCTCGCCGCGACGCCGTCCGTGCCCGAGGAATGGGCCGGGACCAGGTTGCCCGCGGTGCGGACGACGAACAGCTCGCCTGGTTCGCTCTGGGTGATCAGTTCGGGTACCACGCGGGCGTCGGAGCAGCCGATGAACAGTGTCCCCGGCCGGTGCGTCGTGGCCAGGCGGGCGAACAGCCCGGCCTTCGCGGGGAACACCTCGCGGCGGAAACGCTCGGAGCCGTCGGTGATGTCGTGCACGGTCACTCCCTTCGGTGGTCGCCGTCGGCCCGGTGGGCTGACGTCATCCACCATGCATGACCTGGCGCTATAGAGTCCAAGTCATGTTGTCCATAGATCTCATTGATCTCATCTATGGCTCGTCCGGCGGTCCGGATCCTGACGGCGAGCACGGTCGCCGGACGCGCCCCCGGCCGCTTCGCGGGGCGTCGGCCCGCCGTGGTCCGAGGCCGTGGCGCCCCGATGACCAGGGGGCATAGGTAGCGCCGAATATGCCTGGGGACATCGATCGATCGGCTCTATACTCCGGGCATGGGTCCGGAACTGCGTCACCTCCGTTACCTGATCGCCGTGGTCGAGCACGGCAGCTTCACGCGTGCGGCCGACGAACTGCGCATCTCCCAGCCGACGCTGTCGCAGCAGATCAAGCAGTTGGAGAGAGCGGTCGGCGTCCATCTCCTCGACCGCAGCGGTCGAGGTGTCCGTCCGACCGACGCGGGCGAGGTCTACGTACGCCACGCGCGGCGCGCGCTCCGCGAACTGGCGGCGGCCGACCGTGCCGTCCTCGACGTCGCCGACCTCTCCCAGGGGCATCTGCGCCTGGCGATGACGCCGACGTTCACCGCCTACCTGGTCGGACCGCTCGCCCAGGAACTGCGCACCCGTCACCCCGGCATCAGCCTGGAGGTGCGCGAGATGACGCAGGATCGCATCGAGGCGAGCCTGCTGGCCGACGAACTGGACCTCGGCATCGCGTTCGGGGGAGACCACCTCTCCGGGATCGCGGCGGTCCCGCTCTTCACCGAGACGCTCGGCCTCGTCGTCACCACCCGTCGCCCGGACACCCGGACCGGGCAACCCGTCCCGGTCCGTGAACTGGCCGGACAGCAACTCGCGTTGCTCAGCAGCGACTTCGCCACGCGCAACCACATCGATCGGTACTTCGCCCGGCATCGGGTCAGCCCGCCGATCGCCGTGGAAGCGAACAGCGTCCAGGCGCTCACCGAGATCGTGCAGCGCACCGACCGGCTGGCCACCGTGCTGCCTGAAGCGGTCACGGACGACCACCCCCATCTGACCCCCGTCCCGGTCGACCCGCCCCTGCCCACCCGGGTCGCCACCCTGCTGCGCCGGGAGAGCGCCTACGAGAGCGCCGCCGCGCGCGCCTTCACCCGGCTGACGCACGCACTGGTCCGGGAGCGCGGCTACGCACCGGCCGGGCCGTGCCACGACGTCCCCGACTGATGGGAGAATGAGGACATGACACCGCCTGGCGGCTTCGAACCCGAGTCGGAGCGGGTCACCCGGCAGTTGCGTGACCAGATCATCGACGGCGCCCGCGCGCCGGGCAGCAGACTCGTCGAGCGCGAACTCGCCGCGGAGCTCGGAGTGAGCAGGCTGCCCATCCGGGAGGCCCTGCGGGCCCTGGTCACCGAGGGGCTGGTCACTCCGAGGCCGCGCACCTGGGCCGTGGTGCGGGAGTTCACGCCGACGGACATCGCGGACCTCGACGAGGTCCGTACGGCTCTGGAGACGCTGACGTTCCGGCTCGCCGCCCAGCGGCGCACCCGCGCGGGACTGGCGAAGCTGCGCGCGGATCTCGACGCGGAGCTGAGCGCCGCGCACGAGGGCGACGCCGTACGGGCGCGACGGGCGGCGGCCGACTTCCACGAGACGGTGACGTCCCTCGCCGACAACGAGCTGCTGAACGAGCTCGGAGGCACCCTGCGCAGCAGGATGCGCTGGCTGCTGGGGCAGCACGACGACCTCGTGGAGGTCGCCGAGGAGCACGAGGACCTCTACGAGGCGATCGCGGACCGGGACGTGCCACGGGTCGAGGAACTCGTCATGAAGCACCTGGTGACCAGCCGTGCCGCCGCACGCCGCAAGCACACCCGGGAATGAACGCCCGCCACCGGGTCAGGACGCCGGCTCCCGCATCCGCCCGTCCGAGCGGATGCGGGAGGCCGGGACCGCGATGTCGTCCTCCGCGTCCCGGCCGCACCGGTCGAGCACCTCGTCCAGCAGGTCCTCCAGCCGCCCGCCCGAGGGCATCCGCAGCGCCGCCGGCCGCCCGACGGACACGTCGATCGCCTCGTCCCGGCGCTCCACGAGTGCGTCGGTGGACATGGACAGGTCAGCTCTCGGCGTCCTCCGGCAGGCGCTCGCCCTCCGCCTGGGACGGCTGGGTGCGTGTCGTGGCGGGATGCCGCTGCTCGGCCGGGTTGAGATCCTCGTCCAGCCGTTCGCCCTCGGCCTGCGACGGAGTCGGGTACTCCTCGTTCTCGCTCATGGCCGCCTCCACGGTCGGAACGCGTGCGGGGGACTGCCCGCAGAACGAGCCTAACGCTCCGACCGGGCGCCGGCCCGTCCGTGGCACCCGGGCCGGCGCGAACCCCCGTCGAGTCGTGAGGCGACCGGCCGCGGTGCACTGTGGAAGACGTGAGGATCGGTGAACGCTTCAGGGCTCTTCGCAAGTCATGGCGGCCGGGCCACGGGCTGGTGGCGCTGCCCCTGGCCCTGATCGTCTTGATCACCCTCGTGGACATCGTGACGGGGCGGAACATACAGCTCGGACCGCTGCTGGTCATAGCGCCCGCGCTCTGCGCGTCCTTCGCGGGCCCGGTGCTGACCGGGGCGGTCGGGGTGCTGGCCGTGGCCGCCCAGACGTTCATCGTCCAGCACCTCGGCAGGCTGGCCACCGAGAACTCGTTGGTGCAGATCATCGCCCTCGCGGTGCTCTCCGCGCTGATCGTGTTCTACTGCCTGCTGCGCGAACGCCGGGGCAGACAGCTCGCCCAGGTGCGGTCGGTGGCGGAGGCCGCGCAGCAGGTGCTGCTGTGGCCGCTCCCGGAACGCATCGGCCCGCTGCGGGTCGCCTCTCTGTACCTGCCCGCAGAGGACGAGGCCCTGATCGGCGGGGACCTGTACGCGGTCACCCGCGTCGACGGCGGAACACGGTTGCTGATCGGCGACGTGCGGGGCAAGGGCCTGGCCGCGATCGGTGAGGCCGCCGTACTGCTCGGGGCGTTCCGCGAGGCCGCCCACCGGCACACCGGCCTGCCCGAGCTCGCCGCGGCCCTCGAACAGAGCGTCTGCCGCTACGAGGCCGACTTCGAGCGGGAGGGCGAGATCGGCGAACCCTTCGTCACCGCCCTGCTGCTGGAGATCCCCGACGAGGGCGGCGTCAGCCGGATGACGAGCTGCGGGCACCCCCCGCCCCTGCTGCTGGGCCCGGGGCACTCCGTCACCGTGCCCCGGCTGCGACCTTCGCCGCCCCTGGGGGTCGGCAGCCTGGGGCCGTCCTCCTACGCCCTGGACTCGTTCGCCTTCGAGGACGGCGAGACCCTGCTCCTCTACACCGACGGGGTCATCGAGGCGCGCGACGGGGGCGGACGCTTCTACCCGTTCGCGGAGCGGGCCGCCCGGTGGACCGAGAGTTCCCCGGAGGCGCTCCTGCATCATCTGCGACGCGATCTCCTGGGCCATGCCGGGGGACGGCTGGGGGACGACGCGGCCGTCATCGCGATCCACCGCCTGCCCGTCGCCTCCGAGCCGCACCGGTTCGGCGAGGCCGCCCGCGCGGGGGGTGTCGTCCAGCGCGGGGCCGGGGAGGCCTGACCGGCCCCGGCGCCCGGCGAGAACCCGTCCGCGGCTCGTCACCCGGATGGCCGCGAGGGCGTGCGGGCGTAGGCTGGCTCTGACGTCCGTGCACCGCGAGTGGGCGACGGAGGCGGAGCCATGACCGACCCCCACGGCTTTCTCAGGACCGATCGCCGGCCCGTTCCCGCCCGCCCCGTCCGGGAACGGCTGGGCGACTGGGACGAGGTCCACGCGGGGCGGACCAGGCTGCCGCTCGTGTCCGAACAGGCGGGGCGCTGCATGGACTGCGGCATCCCCTTCTGCCACAGCGGCTGCCCCCTGGGAAACCTCATCCCCGAGTGGAACGCCTACGCGAGGAAGGGGGACTGGTGGGCGGCGGCCGAGCGGCTGCACGCCACGAACAACTTCCCCGAGTTCACCGGGCGGCTCTGCCCGGCGCCGTGCGAGGACTCCTGCGTGCTGTCCATCAACGCCGACCCCGTGACGATCAAGAACGTCGAGCAGGCCATCGCCGACGAGAGCTGGGCACGCGGATACACGGAGCCCCGCCCGCCGCGGCGCCTCAGCGGCAAGTCCGTCGCCGTCGTCGGTTCCGGACCCGCGGGGCTCGCGGCCGCGCAGCAGCTCACCCGCGCCGGCCACTCCGTCACCGTCTACGAACGCGCCGACCGCCTCGGAGGACTGCTGCGGTACGGCATCCCCGCCTTCAAGCTGGAGAAGTGCCATCTGGACCGCCGCATCGAGCAGATGCGGGCGGAGGGCACGGAGTTCCGCACCGGCGTGCGCGTCGGTGACGACCTCGACGCCCGCGGCCTCGCGGACAGCAACGACGCGGTCGTCATCGCCGTCGGGGCCACGGAGCGCAGGGAACTGCCCGTCCCGGGCCGTGAGCTGTGCGGCATCCACCAGGCCATGGAGTACCTGACGCTGGCCAACCGGGTCGCCGAGGGGGACCGGGACCTCGTGGTCCTCACCGCCGAGGGCAGACACGTCGTGATCGTCGGCGGCGGCGACACCGGGGCGGACTGCCTCGGCACGGTGCTGCGCCAGGGCGCCGCTTCCGTCGTCCAGCTCGACATCAACCCCGAACCCGGACCCGTACGCCCGGACACCGAACCCTGGCCCGTGCGCCCCCGGATCTACCGGGTGTCCCACGCCCACGAGGAGGCCCGGGACCGGGACGGCGGGGACCCGAGACGCTTCTGCGCGGCCACCCTGGGCTTCGACGACGACGGGGCCGGCCGTGTGTGCGCGCTGCGCCTGGCGGAGGTGGGGCCCGCGGACAGGACGCCGAGGCCGGGCACGGAACACGTGATCCCCGCCGACATGGTCCTGCTCGCCCTCGGTTTCCACGGTCCGGATCGGGAGGGCGGGCTGGTGCGTCAGCTCGGACTCGTACTGGACGACCGGGGGAACTACGCCCGGACCGACGCCTTCGAGGCCGTGACGGCCGCACCGTCGTCGGCCGGCCCGTCGGAGCCGGTCGCGGGGGCGGGCCGGGCGCGGGCGGGAGGCGTGTTCATCGCGGGTGACGCGGGGCGCGGACAGTCTCTCGTCGTCTGGGCCATCGCGGAGGGACGGTCCGCCGCCGCGGCGACGGACCGCTACCTGAACGGCTCCACGATGCTCCCGGCTCCCGTGGCACCGCACGACCGCCCCCTGGTCGCCTGAGCACCCGGGCGCCCGGGCGCGAGGGGCGGCCGGGGCCGCCCGTCACCGCGACCGGCCCCGGACCGCCCCCGTCGTGTCGCGCCGCTGCCGCCGAGACTCCCGTACGCGGGTGGCGGCCAGGCCCGGCCAGCGCTCCGCGATGTCCGCCGTGGCGACCGGCAGGGAGAACTGGTCGAGGATCCGCATCACGATGTGGTCCACGAGGTCGTCGATGCTGCTCGGCGCGTCGTAGAAGGACGGCATCGGCGGAACGATCCGCGCGCCCATGCGGGCGAGGGCGAGCATGTTCTCCAGGTGGATCTCGTTCAGCGGTGTCTCGCGGGGCACGAGGACCAGCGGCCGCCGCTCCTTGAGGGTGACGTCGGCCGCCCGGCAGACGAGGTTGTCGGCGAGACCGTGCCGTACCGCCGCGAGCGTCTTCATGCTGCACGGCACGATCACCATGCCCGCGGTCCGGTACGAGCCGGAAGAGATCGTCGCCCCCAGCTCACCGAACTTGTGGTTCACGTCGGCGAGTTCGGCGAACCGTCTGCTGGTGAGGGACGTCTCCACCTCGATGGTGGAGCGGGCCCAGGTGCTCAGCACGAGATGGGTCTCCACCTCCGGCACCTCCCGCAGGACTTCGAGCAGACGGACGGCGATCGGCGCGCCCGTCGCGCCGGTGACTGCGACGACGAGACGGGCGGGAGGTGGGATGGTCACGGGGGCTCCTTGCGGCGCGACGGAACGGGATGCGGGGCGGGACGAGGAAGTAGAGGGACGGGGACGAGGGGACGGGAAGGAAGGCGGGGAGGGGCGGGGCCCGCCCCTCCCCGCGGCGCCGGAACCGGCGCCTGCCGGGTGACCTCCGATCGGAGAGCGGACGCGGTGCGGGGCGTGCGGTTCCGGGGCGCCGGGATGCCTCGGACGGGGTCTCCCCGGCTCGAACGGAGTCGAGCGCTCGGGGAAGGAGCCACCAGGGCATTCCCGCGACGCGGGCGGCATGCGCGCCAGGGCGTGGCCGTCCCGGTCGGAGGCCGTCCGACGGGCTCTCAGAGCGCCAGGACCCCTTCCCACCGCCGCCGCAGCTCCTCGCGGGCCGCGTCGTCGAAGCGGTTCGCCGCCGGGTAGCGGTCCTTCCAGGCGAACGGCTTGGTCGCGTCGATCAGCACGATCCCCATCGACAGGTCCCCGGCCTCCCGGCGCTCGGGCGACAGCCGCGGATCGATGGCGGTCGTCGGTGCGCGCAGCACCTGGATCGACTCCGACGGATCGACACGGGTGAACATCGCCCACAGGACATGGTTGATGTCGGTGACATCGATGTCCTCGTCGACCACGACGAAGTACCGCTCCATGCCCCCGGTGCGCTTGCGCCCGGCCGCCGCCAGCAGCGCGTGCATGGCGTCCCCCGCGCCGGTCTGCTCGATGGAGACCACCATCAGCAGCTGGCGGGCGTAGGCCCACACGCCCTTGACGTTCTGCACCCCGGAGGCCTCCAGGTGGTCCCAGGTCACCGACGCCGAGTACAGCGGCACGGCCTGGTCGCCCGCGGGGACGGTCGGAAGCATCGGCGGCGCGCCGAGGATGATCGGGTCGTCCCGGTGCAGGATCCGCTTCACCCGGACGACGGTCTCCTGGCCCGAGTGCGTGTAGTAGCCGGTCCACTCGCCGAACGGCCCCTCCAGGACGGACTCCTCCTCGACCGGCGGCAGCTCGCCCTCGATCACGATCTCCGCGTGCGCCGGGACGGGAAGCTCGCTGCCCTCCGGGTACAGGACCTCGACCCCCTTCCCGCGCAGTCCGCCGGCCAGGTCGTACTCCGACATCCCCGAGGGGGCGGCGATCGCCGCCGCCGTGGACAGGATCGGGTCCTGGCCCACCACCACCGCGATCGGGCAGGAACGCCCGCGCGCCCAGTACTTCTCCGCGATGGCGCGGGCGTGCCGGTTGCCGAGCATCCACAGCGAGAGCCGGTCCGGGCCCTGCACGCACGCCCGGTACGTGCCGATGTTCACCCAGCCGGTGTCGGGGTCGCGGGCGATGACCATGCAGGCGGTGCCGATGTAGCGCCCTCCGTCGGCCTCGTGCCACCGGGGCGCCGGGAAGATGCGCAGGTCGACGTCGTCGCCGGTCAGGACGTTCTCCAGGACCGGACCGGTGGTGACCTCGACCGGCGGCACCGGTTCGATCCGCCTGCTCAGGTCCTTCCAGGCCCGCACGATGTCCAGCTTCGGGGTGTCGGGCGGCAGCCCGAGCGCCACCGCGGTGCGGGCCGCCGTCCCCATGAAGTTGGTGAACACCCGGTAGCCCGGGGGGAATCCGGGAATGTTGTCGAACATCAGGGCGGGCCCCTCCTTCTCCGCCATGAGTTCGGTGATGCCGCCGATGTCCAGATCGCGGTCCGCGCCGTCGATCCGGAGCACCTCGTCCTCCCCGAGCGTCCCGGTCAGCTGGTCGATGTAGTGCCGAAGGTCACGGAATGTGCTCATGCGCCGTGGGAAGCGGGCGATGCGCCGACGCCTCCCGTCCTCCTCTTCGTGGACAGCGGCGACCGCGCCGGGCGGCGCCGCGGGATGCGCGGTCCCGCTCCGGAACGATCCGCGCGGGCCTGCACACCGAGGATCCGAAATGGTCCCGAACAGGAACAACGAGTCCGGCCGCGCATGCCGGTTCTCGCCGCGCATAGACTTGGCGGACGTGGAATTCCTCGATCTGCAGCTCATCCACGCACTGAAGATCGACGGCCGCGCGCCATTGCGCCGGATCGCCTCGGTCCTGGGCGTCTCGGACCAGATGGTCGCCCGCCGCTACGCCCGGTTGCGCGAGACGGCCGGGCTGCGCGTCGTCGGCCGGCTCAACCCCAGACCCGTCGGGCAGACCGTGTGGGCGCTGCGGCTCCAGTGCGTCCCGAGCGCCGCGCTGGGGCTCGCCCGGGCCCTGGCCCGGCGGGAGGACACCCGCTGGGTCAAGCTCGCCGCCGGTGGTACCGAGGTGGTCTGCCACCTGGCGGTGCGCGGCGAACGGGAGCGGGACGCGCTGCTGATGGGCCGGATCCCCGCGAGCCGCGCGGTCACGTCGGTGACCGCGCACCGGCTGCTGCGGCTGTTCAAGGGCGGCCCGACCGGCTGGGACGGCATCGCCTCCGTCCTCACCCCGGAGCAGCGGGACGCGCTCGCCCCCGCGTACCCGCCGCCCGACGCCCGGGCGCAGCCCGTCCGGCTCACCGACCTCGACCACCTGCTCCTCGCGGCACTGGCCCGCGACGGCCGCACCACGCACGCCGCGCTCGCCGCCGAGGCACGCTGCCACGAGTCGACGGTGCGCCGCCGCATCGCGCACCTGCGCGGAGCCGGGGCGCTGTTCTTCGTGCTGGACATCGACGAGCGCTCGCTCGGCGGCCCCTCCGGCACCGCGCTGTGGCTGTCGGTGCGTCCCGCGCGGCTCGCCGCCGCCGGCGCCGAGCTGGCCCGCCACCCCGAAGTGGCGTACGCGGCCGCGACCACGGGACGGACCAATCTGCTCGCCACCGTCCTGTGCCGGGACGACGAACACCTCTACGACTACCTCGCCGAGCGCATCGGGGCGCTCCCGGGTGTCGACACGGTCGAGACGGCCCCGATCATCCGCACCCTCAAGCGGACCGGAACCGTCGCACGCGACCAGGACCCGGCGGACGGCGCACCGCGCCGGTGAGCGCCGCGCGTGCGCCGCACCCGCGACCCGGCCGCCGCCACGCGGGTACGCCTGGGTCGATGCATCGAAGAACCTGAGGCTCAGCCACGGAAGAATGCGCTTTTGTGTCCCCTCCCGCAGGCCGGAGGATGGCCGGGAACCGGCCCACAGGGGAGGAACCATGACGTCAGCCATCGAAACGGGGCTGTTGCCCCTCACGGCCGAGGCCCGCCCCGGCGGACTCGCTGTCGGGGGCGTCCCGCTCGTCGACCTCGCGGAGCGCTTCGGAACCCCGCTGTTCGTCTACGACGAGGAGCACCTGCGCCTGCGCTGCCGGGAGGCGGTCGCCGCCTTCGGCCAGGACAACGTCGCCTACGCCTCCAAGGCGTTCCTGTGCACGGCCATGGCCCGTCTCGCCCACGAGGAGGGGATGCTGCTCGACGTCGCCTCCGGCGGCGAACTGCGCGTGGCCCTGCACGCGGGCGTACCGGCCGACCGGATCGTGCTGCACGGCAACAACAAGAACGAGACGGAACTGCGCACGGCGATGACGGCCGGGCTGCGGCACGTCGTGGTCGACAGCCTCGACGAGATGGACCGCATCGAGCGGCTGCACGCCGAGGAACGGCTGCCGCCCGCGCACGTCCAGCTGAGGGTCGCCCCGGGCGTCGCCGCCGGTGCCCACGAGGCGATCAGGACCGGCGGCCACGACTCCAAGTTCGGCTTCGGTCTGGCGGACGGGGCCGCCGCACACGCCGTGCGGCGTGCCGACCGGTCCCCGGCGATGGTCCTGGAGGGCATCCACGCGCACGTGGGCTCCCAGGTGCTGGACACCGCCGAACTCGCGGCCGGCGCCGCCGCCGTGGCGCGGTTCGCGGTCGAGACGCGCGCACCCCGGCTGACCGTCGGCGGCGGCCTCGGCGTCGCCTACGAGGCCGGGCAGACCGTGCCCTCGTTCGCCGACTGGGCCGCCGCGGTGCGGAGCGCCGTCCGGGAGGCGGGCTGGCACGGCGAGGTCACGGTGGAGCCCGGAAGGTCCATAGCCGCCCGCGCCGGGCTGACCCTTTACCGGGTCGGGACGATCAAACGGATCGAGGGCGTACGGACCTACGTCGGGGTCGACGGCGGGATGAGCGACAACCTGCGCCCCGCCCTGTACGGCAGCCGTTACGAGGTCTTCCTGCCGCGCAGTCCGCACGCGCCGCGGCCGTGGCGCGCGCGCCTGGTGGGCAAGCACTGCGAGAGCGGCGACGTGATCGTCGACGATGCCGCCCTGCCCGTCGGCACGGCCGTCGGGGACGTCCTGGCCACACCGGTCACCGGCGCCTACGGATACGCGATGGCGTCCAACTACAACAAGCTGCCGCGCCCGGCGGTCGTCTTCGTCCGCGACGGCGCGGTCCGCACCGTGGTGCGCCGCGAGACCGAGGAGGACCTGCTGCGCCTGGACGTCGAGGAACCCGCGGTTCCCCTGGAGCGTTCCGCGCCGATACCGCCTAGTCTGACCCGATGCTGAACAGTGCCCGACTGCTCGTCCTGCTGGAGATAGCCCGCACGGGCACCATCGTGGCCGCGGGCCGGGCCCTGCATCTGAGCCCGTCCGCGGTCTCGCACCAGCTCGCCCGGCTGGAACAGGAGGTCGGGACCGCCTTGGTGGAACGTCAGCCGCAGAGCCTGCGGCTGACGGCTGCCGGAGCGCGACTGGCCGAGCACGCCCAGGCCGTGGCCGATCTGATGGCCGTCGCGCAGGACGATCTGCGCGCGCACTCCGAGGGCGAGGCCGGCGTCCTGCGCGTCGGCTTCTTCGCCTCCTCGGGCCTGGAGCTGCTGCCGAGGGCGCTGTCCGCCTTCGCCGCCGAGCGGCCGCAGGTGGAACTGGAGCTGATCCTCGGACAGCCGCACGAGACGGTGCCCGATCTGGAGGCCGGCCGGCTCGACGCGGCGGTCGTCTTCGAGCACCCGCTGGACCCCTGGTGCCGCCACGCGGGCGTCGACGTCGAGATGTTCTTCGACGAACCCCAGCTGGTGGTCCTCCCGCTGGGCCACCGCTTCGGCCGCCGCACCACCGTCCGGCTCGCCGCCCTGGAGGGGGAGACCTGGATCGGGACGCACGGCGGCCGTACCGGCGAACCGGTGCTGGAACGCGCGTGCGCCACCGAGGGCTTCCGCCCCCGGATCCGCTGCCGCACCGACCACTACCAGGTCACGGTCAACCTGACCCGGGCCGGGATGGGCATCGCGCTCGTCCCGGCCCTCGGCCTCGCGGACAGTACGGGCGTCCACGTCTGCCGGCTGGACCACCCCCGGCTCCACCGCCGGATCGGGGTCGCCACCCGGCCCACCAACCGCAACCCGCTGCTGCGGATCTTCCTCGCGGAACTGCGGTCGGCGGCCGAGGAGATCAGGTCGCTGCTGGAGATGCAGTGGTCCTGACGGGGCGGGGCCGCCCCGGCCCCGTCAGGGGGCGGAGCGGCCGGCGCAGGCCGCGAGGGTGCGGCCGACGTCCCGTACGGCGTGCACCGCGGCCCGCTCGGCTCCCGGCCCCAGCGCCGTGTCCCAGTGCGCCACCACCGCGTACGCGAGCCGCCGGGCCCCGACGATGACACCGGCGTCCGCGCGGACCCCGGTGTCGGTGCCGGTCTTGTTGGCCACCAGCAGCCCACCGGGCAGCGGATCCGGGAAACCGGGCGCGTACGGGTCGTGGTCCACCAGGGCCGGGACCAGCCCGTGGTCGGTGTTGGCGCGCATCCACCCCAGCAGCCGCGCGGAGGCCGCGGGCGAGACCATCGTGCCGCGTGCCGCGTGCGTCACCAGCCGCGCCAGGTCCCTCGCGGTGCCCGTGGCGAAGACGGGCGGCACGTCCGGGCCCCGGACGTCGCGGACCTTGTCGTGGAGCGCGAGACGGCCCAGACCGAGCCGTTGTGCCAACCGGGCCGTGGACTCCCGTCCCACCACGCGCAGCAGTGCGTTGGTCGCGGTGTTGTCGCTGACCGACGCGGTCAGCCAGGCCAGGTCCTCCACGCTCCAGCCGTCCCTGCTCATCCGGCGCAGCAGCCCGGTGCCGTCCGCACGGTCCTCGTCGAGGATCTCGACGATCCGGCCGGGCGGCAGCTCCCCGCTGTCCAGACGCCGGGACACCTCGGCGAGCAGCAGCAGCTTCGAGGCGGACGCGACGGGCAGCACCACGTCGTCGTCCACCCCCACCGCGCCCTCGCCGTCGACGTCGACGGCGCGGACGGCCAGGGTGAGCGGCAGCGCGGCCGACCGCCGTGCCGCCGCGGTCACCTGGGACAGACTCATCGGACCCTCACCACTTCCCCCGCCCGCGCGGCGGTCGGACGGCCGTCCCTGACCGCGACCCGTCCGGCGACCACCACGGTACCGATGCCCTCGGGCGCCAGCAGCGGACGCTCGAACGTGGCACGGTCGCACACCGTCCCCGGATCGAACACCACCAGGTCCGCCACGGCGCCGTCGCGGACCACACCACGGCCGGTGAGCCCGAACCGCCGGGCCGGCAGTCCCGACATCTTGTGCACCGCCCGCTCCAGTGGCAGCAGTCGCTGATCGCGGGCGTAGTGGCCGAGCACGCGGGCGAAGCTCCCCGCCCAACGGGGGTGCGGCCGACCGGGCTTGGGGACGCCGTCCGAGCCGATCATCGACAGCGGACCGGCCAGCACCCGCCGGACGTCGTCCTCGCGCATGGAGTGGCTGATGATGGTCACCTCGCCCCGCTCCGCCAGCAGCAGGTCGCACACGTAGTCGACCGGGTCGACACCCTGCTCCGCGGCGAGATCGGCGACCCGGCGGCCCTCGGCGTCCGGACGGGACCGCGCGGCGGCCACCGCGATGAGGTCCCAGCCGCCGTTGCCCACGGTGTTCTCCCACCCCTCGACGCCCGTGGCGATGTCCGCCCGGATCCGGTCGCGGACGTCCTCCCGGCCCAGTCGTTCCAGCAGCGCGCCGACGCCGCCCTCGCTCGCCCACGGCGGCAGCATCGCGTGCAGCACGGTGCTGCCCGCGGTGTACGGGTACACGTCGCACAGCACGTCCACCCCGTCGGCGCGGGCCCGCTCCAGCCGCGGCAGGGTGCGCAGGGTGGCACCCCAGGCGTGCCGACCCGCGGTCTTGTGGTGGGAGACCTGGAGCGCGGCGCCGGAACGCTCCGCGATCTCCAGCGCCTCCTCCAGCGCCGATTCCACCTGCGACATCTCGTCGCGCAGATGGGTGACGTAGGGCTTGCCGTGACGGGCCGCGACCCGGGCCAGGGCGACGATCTCCTCGGTGGCGGCGTACGTGCCGGGCGGGTAGATCAGCCCGGTGGACAGGCCCGCCGCGCCCTGCCCCAGCGCCCGGTCGAGCAGCGCGCACATGGCGTCCAGCTCGTCGGGCCGGGGCGGACGGTCCTCGAAGCCCATCACCCCGGCGCGCAGCGTGCCGTGGCCCACCAGCGAGGCGATGTGATTGTGCCGCAGCGCGGGGTCCTGGCCGGCGGCGAACGCGTCGAAGTCCACCGCGGGCCGGACCGGACCGATCCCGAACGTCACCCGGAGGTGTTCGGCCAGCTCGGGCAGCCGCTCCGGCAGCGAGGGGAACAGACTGGTCCCGCAGTTGCCGCAGATCTCCGTGGTGACGCCCTGGAGCAGCGGCGCGAGCCGCAGGTCGTCGGCCGGTTGCGGCACGCCGTCGCCGAGGGGCGCGGCCAGGGCGTCGGAATGGGTGTGCACGTCGATGAAGCCGGGGGCCACGGCCCGGCCGGACACGTCCAGGACCTCGGCCGCCGCGGCCGGCGTGCCCGCCGGGAGCACGGTGATCCGTCCGTCCGCCACCGCGACGTCCGCCTCCCGGGCGGGCGCTCCGGTGCCGTCGACGAGCAGGCCGCCGCGCAGCAGCAGATCCAGGGGGCGGCCCATCACAGCACCGTCGACAGGAAGGCCCGCGTGCGCGCGTGGCGCGGGGCGGTGAACAGGAGGTCCGGGCTCCCGGACTCGACGACGGCGCCCTGGTCCATGAACACGACCCGGTCGGCCACCTCGCGGGCGAAGCCCATCTCGTGCGTGACCACGATCATGGTCATGCCCCGGCGGGCCAGGTCTCGCATGACGCCCAGCACCTCGCCGACGAGTTCGGGGTCGAGGGCGGAGGTCGGCTCGTCGAAGAGCATCAGGTCGGGCTCCATGGCCAGCGCGCGGGCGATCGCCACGCGCTGCTGCTGACCGCCCGACAGCTGCGCCGGGTAGTGGTCCGCGCGGTCCGCGAGACCGACCTCGGCCAGCAGCTCCAGGGCCCGCTTCGCCGCCTCGGCGCGGGAACGGCCCTTCACGGCGACCGGACCCTCCATCACGTTCTGCACCGCCGTGCGGTGCGGGAACAGGTGGAACCGCTGGAACACCATCCCGATCCGCTCACGCTGGCGCCGCACGTCGCGCGGACGCATCTCGCGCAGGACCCGGCCGGACGTGCCGTGCTGCTCGTAACCGATCAGCTCGCCGTTCATCCACACCCGGCCCGCGTCGATCCCTTCGAGATGGTTGAAGCAGCGCAGCAGCGTCGACTTGCCGGAGCCGGAGGGGCCGATGACGCACAGCACCTCACCGCTGCGGACGTCGAGATCGATGCCCTTCAGCACCTCGGTGTCACCGAACCGCTTGCGGACCTTGCGGGCCCTGAGGACCACGTCGCTCATGCCGTCGCTCCCTTCCCGGCGTTCCGTCCGGGCCTCAGGTCGGCCAGGATCCTGCGCCGCAGCGGCGGGGCGGCCCCCGGGCTGTAGCGGCGTTCGACCGCGTGCTGTCCGATGCTGGCGAGCGTGGTGAGGGCCAGGTACCAGAAGGACGCCACCAGCAGCAGCGCCACCACCTCGAAGTTGGCGAGGTAGAGGTGCTGGGAGACGGTCATCAGGTCGGAACCCGCGATGACCGACACCAGCGAGGTCGTCTTGAGCATGGAGATGAACTGGTTGCCGAACGGCGGGACGATGACCCGCATCGCCTGCGGGAGGACGACCCGGAACAGGATCTGACGGTTCGACATCCCGAGGGACGCCCCCGCCTCGCGCTGGCCGGGATCCACGCTCCCGATGCCCGCCCGGACGATCTCGGCCATGTAGGCGCCCTCGTTGATGGAGAGTCCGAGCAGGGCCGCCACGAATCCGGTGATGACCTGGTTCGACTGCCAGCTGATCAGCTTCGGCCCGTCGAACGGCACACCGATGCTGATCACCGGGAACAGCAGGGCCAGGTTGAACCAGAAGATCAGCTGGACCAGCAGCGGAGTGCCCCGGAAGAACCAGGTGTACGCACCGGCCGTGAACCGCAGCACCGGGCTGTCGGAGAGCTGCATCACCGCGACGACCACACCGATGACGACGCCGACGGCCATCGAGACGAGGGTGAGCTGGATCGTCACCCACAGACCCTGGAGGATCACCGTGTCGAACTGGTACTTGGCGACGATGTCCCAGTGCAGGTGGGGATTGACGATGATGGTGTACGCGATCCACACCGCGAACAGCGCGGCGGCCAGCACCGCCAGCCAGCGCGCCGGACGGGGGCGGCGACTCAGCCTGAGGGCGAGGTCGTCGTCGGGCGCGGTCGCGCCGTCCACGGGCGCCGCGGACGTTTTCTGGTACGTCATGTCCGTTCTCACTGCCCGTCGTTGACCGTTGCCTCGGTGACGGCGCTGTCGCCGACGTTCCAGGTGTCGAGGATCTTGCGGTACTCACCGCTGTCGATCAGCTCCTGCAGGGCCTTGTGCACCGCGTCGCGCAGTCCGGCCTGGCTCTTCGAGACCGCGATGCCCCACGGGGCGGTGCCGTACTGCTCCGGCAGCACCTCGTACGCGCCGCTCTTCTTCTCGGTGAACATCCGGGCGACGGGGTAGTCGACGATGGTCGCGACGGCGCGCCCGCTGTCCAGCTGCAGCAGCCCCGTCGGCGCGTCCTCGCTCTGCGAGATCCGCATCTTCTCGCCGCACTTGGCGTTCTGCTCCTCGCCGATGCGGAGGTTGGAGCTGCCCTTGGCGAGGACGACGCTCTTCCCGCACAGGTCCGCGAGGGACTTGATGCCCTGCGGGTTCCCCTTCTTCGTCATGATGACGCCGCCGGTGCGGAAGTAGTCGACGAAGTCGACCGCCTGCCGCCGCTGGGCGCTGTCCGTCATGGACGACATGACCAGGTCGAAGCGGCCGGACTCCAGCCCCGGGATCAGCCCGTCGAACGCGGCGTTGGTGAGCTCCACCTTGAGCTTCAGCCGGCCGGCGACGGCCTTGGCCAGATCGGGGTCGACACCGGTGAGCCGGGTGGTTCCCGGCTCGTACATCTCCATCGGCGGGTACCCCACCGCGGTGGCCACCCTGAGCACCCCCTTCTGCCGGTACGTGTCGGGGAGCAGCTCGGCCGCCGACCGGGAGTCGGCTGCCCGGGAGGCGTTGCCGGTCGGGGCGTCGCCCTGATTGGAACGGCCGCAGGCGGTGGCCGCGAGGGCGACCATGGCCAGGGCTGCCAGACAGCGCAGAGAACGGTGACGTTTCATCTGATTTCTCCCTCAACGGGGTGGCGGTGCGCCGATGCTGGCAGCCGGGCCCCGGGGAATGGAAGATGATGAAGCCATTCATGCCTGACCATCGAAATCTGTACGGGTCCCGGCGCGCGACCGGTCCCGGAACGGGAATGGGGCATCGCATGTCACGACCTCTCGGCCGGCGGGGCCTGCTGCTGTCGGCCGGCGGGCTGTTCGCCGGGGCCGCGGGCTGCTCGGGGACTTCCGGGACGGCGTCGGGGCCGTCCGGACCCGCGTCCCCGCACGCGTCGCTCCCCGCGACCACCGCCTGGCGCCCGAACCGCGACGACGTGGACCCCGACGTGAAGCTGCGGGCCGTCCAGGTGGTGGAGGCGATCGGCGCGTGGCCCGCCGGACAGGGCGGCGCGGCGGCGGCGAGGCGCCGGGTGGCCGCGCTGGGGGCGACGCCGTCGCTGGTGGACGCGGCGGGCCCGATGCGGCCCGCCGCGGACGAGGCCGCGCTCCAGGTGATCGACGCGCAGTACGGCGGGATCCTGGCGGACACCGCCAGCGTGATGGTGGTGTACCGGCAGTGGACCCCGGGCCGGGCCGGTGGCACCACCGTCGACGTACGGCTGAGGCGGGCGCGTCCGCGCTGGGAGGTCACCGCGCTGCATCCGGGGCCGCTGCGCGCCGCCGCGCCCCGGCTGCCCGCCGAGGCACGGCGGGTCCTCGATCACGCGCGGATCGGGCTTCCTCCGGCGGCGACGGCCGATGTCCGCAGCGGGCACATCCGTCCGGCCGCGCTCGGGGCCCTGCTGGACCTGGCCGGCACGTACCGGATCGACGTCACCGTGTTCAGCTCCGGGCACCCGCTGTACGTGTTCGGCACCGACCGGCGCAGCGACCACCCGCCGGGCCGCGCCTTCGACGTGTGGCGCATCGACGGGCACCCGGTCGTCGACCGGGCGACCCCGCGGCGGCTGGTCGAGTCGTTCATGCGGGACGCCGCCGCGGCGGGTTCGTACAACGTGGGCGGGCCGGTGCGGGTGTCCGGGGGCGCGACGCCCAACCAGTTCTTCACGGACGACACCCACCACGACCACGTGCACGTGGGGTTCGCGGGCTGACGCCCGCGGCGCGGCTCAGGCGCGCTGGTCGAGACCGGCGCCGAGCGGCGGCCGGGGCGCGTCGAGCAGCGAGCTGTCCACCTCGCCGACGCCCCAGCCGTACGCCAGCTTGTGCACCTCCAGCACGAAGAACGAGTCGGTGGAGACGACGCCGTCGATGAGATGCAGTCTGCGGTTCATCAGGTCCGTGAAATGGTCGGTGTCGCGGCAGATCACCTCCGCCATCACGTCGTAGGTGCCCGCCGTCATGATCACGTAGGAGGTCTCCGGCAGCTCCCGCAGCCGTCGGCAGACCTCCTGCGCGGTGCCCGGCCGCACCCGGATGCCGACCATGGCGAACCGGTCGAAGCCGATGGTCAGCGGGTTGGCGATGCCGACGATCTGCAGCGTGCCGTTCTCCTCCATGCGCTGGACGCGGTAGCGCACGGAGGAGGCCGGGATGTCCAGTTCCTCGCCGATCTGGCTGTACGGGCGGCGGCCGTCCGCCTGGAGTGCGGCGATGATCCGGCGGTCGGTGTCGTCCAGGGGGCTGCCACCCTGCGTGCTCATGCTGTTGCTCCGGCTCCCGTGCGCGGCCCGCCACCACGGGCGGGCCTGGCTCTTCGTCGTACGGGCCTATCCTGCCCGGCTCAGGAGTCGAAGCCGAGGCCGAGTCGGTCCAGGGCGCGCAGCCACAGATTGCGGCGGCCGTCCGCGTCCTCGCGGGCCATGGACCGCCTGGTGGCCTCGACGCCCAGGTAGCGGACCGGTTCCGGGGGGAAGGGCACGGGCGGGCGGCGGATCATCGCGGGCCGGGTCCGCTCCGTGCGGCGGCCCGTGAGCAGGTCCAGCATGACCTGGGCGCCGTAGCGGGTGGCGCCGACGCCGAGCCCGGTGAAGCCGAGGGCGTAGGAGACCCGGCCCCGCGCGGCGGTGCCGGCGAACATGCAGAAGCGGGTGGTGGAGTCGATGACCCCGCCCCAGGCGTGCGAGAAGCGGACGTCGGCGAGGGCGGGGAACGCCTCGGCGAACTGCGCGGCGAGCGTGTCGAAGGTGGCTGGGCGCTGGGTGCGGGCCTCGTCGACCGGGCTGCCGTAGTGGTAGACGGCGTCGTAGCCGCCGAAGAGGACGCGGTTGTCGTCGGTCTTGCGGAGGTAGTGGAACTGGTTGCCCGCGTCGGTGATCCCGTGGTCGCCGCTCCAGCCGATGGCGGCGAGCTGGTCGTCGCGGAGCGGTTCGGTGGTGAGCGCGTAGTCGTAGACCGGGATCATGCTGAGGGAGAGGCGCCGGAGCAGGGGCCGGTAGATGTTGGTGGCGAGCGCGACCTGGCGGGCGCCGACCGCGGCGTACGGTGTGGCGAGCCGCACCCGGCCGGTGTGCCGGGCGGTCAGCGCGGTGACCTCGGTGTGCTCGGCGATGCGGACCCCCAGGTCGAGGCAGGCGGCGCGCAGGCCCCAGACCAGCCGGGCGGGGTCGAGCAGCGCGTAGTCCGGGGACCACAGTCCGGCGGTCCAGACGGGGGAGTCGACGTACTCGCGCAGCTGCGCGCCGTCCAGCAGCCTGGTGTGCTCGCCGAACCGGTGGGCGAGGGCGTGCGCGCCCTTGAGCCCCTCGGCCTGCCAGGGGGTCGCGGCGACGGTGACCTTTCCGCTGCGGGTGAATCCGCAGTCGATGCCATGGGTGTCCAGGTCGCGGCGGAAGGCGTCGAGGTTCTCCATGCCGAGGCGGTGCAGCAGCCGGGCCTCGGCGGGCCAGCGCTCGACGCCGTTGGCGAGGCCGTGGGTGAGGCTGGGGGAGCAGAACCCGCCGTTGCGGCCGCTGGCCGCGTGGCCGCAGGTGTTCTGTTCGAGGACCAGGACGTCCCGTTCGGGATGGTCGCGCTTGGCGAGGAGCGCCGTCCACAGCCCGGTGTACCCCCCGCCGACGACGGCGAGGTCGCAGGTGGTGTCGGCGGTCAGCCGCGGCAGCGGCGCGGGGTGCTCGGGACGGTCCAGCCAGTAGGGGGCGGTCTTCGTGTCGCGCAGTCGGCTGCGGTGGTCGCTGGGGCGCGGGGCTGCGGTGGTCATGCGGTGGGTACCTCGTTGCCGGCGTGGTGGGCGGCGCGGGCCGGGGCCCCGACGGGTGTGGTCGGGGTCCCGGCCGACGGACGGACGGTCGGGTGGCGCGGGACGGTCAGAGACTGATCACGCCGGTGCGGGTGTCGGTCATGTCCATGAGCGTCCACTTCCCGCCGATGCGGCCCCAGCCGGTGGAGCGGCCGCCGGCGCCGCCGAACGGCATGTTGATGTCCCACCAGTTGTTGCTCTCGTTCACGACGACCTGGCCCACGGCCATCTCCTCGATGAACCGGAAGGCGGAGGTCATGCTGCGGGTGAAGACGGCGCCCTGGAGGCCCAGCCGGTCGTCGTTGGCGATCCGCAGCAGATCGTCCTCGTCCCGGCCGGTGATGATCGGCACGACCGGTCCGAAGGACTCCTCGCGGGACAGCAGGCTGTCCTCCGGCACCCCGTCCACCACGGTGAACTCGTAGTAGAGGTCGGTGGGGTGGCCCGGGGCGCGCCGGCCGCCGAGCAGGACGTCCGCGCCGCGCTCGCGCGCGTCGGCCATGTGCCGGTCCATCTTGGCCGCGACGCCCTCGTTGTTCAGCGGGCCCAGGACCGTCGCGGGGTCGAACGGGTCGCCGAGGGTGATGCGCCCGGCCTCGCGCAGCACGGCCTCGACGAACGCGTCGTGGACGCCCTCGTGCACGACGACGCGTTCGGTGGCGCAGCAGACCTGTCCGGCGCACGGGTAGGCGCCGTCGACCGCGGCCTTGGCCGCGGCCTCGACGTCGGCGTCGGCGAGGACGACGAGGGGGCCGTTGCCGGAGCACTCCATGACGGAGCGCTTGAGCCCGGCGGCGGACTGGATCCTCGCCCCGGTCGCGGAGGAGCCGATGAAGCCGATCGCGTGGACTCCGTCGTGGCGCACCAGCGCCTCTCCGGTGTCGCCCTCGCCGGGCACGATGTTGACCAGGCCCTCGGGCAGTCCGGCGGCGGTGAACGCCTCCATCGCCCGGAGCACGGTCAGCGGGGTGTTGGCCGGCGGCTTGACGACGTGGGCATTGCCGGTGGCGAGCCCGGGGGCGACGAACTCCGCGAGCATCAGCAGCGGGAAGTTCCACGGCGTGATGATGCCCCAGGTGCCCACCGGGCGGTGGAAGGTGAACATCCGCTTGGTGTTGTCGGTGGAGAGCAGTGTCTCGCCGTGCAGTCGTACGGCGTCCTCCGCGTGCAGATGGAACAGCTTGGCCGCCTCCTCGATGTCGGCGACCGACTCGGCGAGCGGCTTGCCCTGCTCCAGGGTCTGGAGGCGGGCGAGTTCGTCCACGCGCCGGCCGAGCTCCCTGCCGATGCGGTGACAGACCTCGGCGCGGTCCCACACATTGGTCGCCGCCCAGGCGGGCTGGGCCTCGTTCGCGGCACGCACCGCAGCGTCGACATCGGCGGCCGAGGGCACCGGGAACGTCCCGACGAGTTCGCCCGTGGCGGGGCTGACGACCTCGTGGTCACGTCCCGACGTGCCCTCGGTGCGGGTGCCGTTGATGAAGAGCAGGTGCCGGTCGGCGGTCGGGGTGGTCATGCGATGGCCTCTCTGTCCTGTCCTGACCGGGAAAGGGCGCGTCGGCTCGAATGCCTCGTCTGCCCGAGTCCGGTACGAAGCGATGTCTGGAGACTCGCCCAGCAATCAGCAACTGTCAAGACTGCTGGATCAGCAATCACAGCATCTGATCACTGCTTGTTCGTGAGTATTGACAGGTATTTTTCGCTCGCCTATAACCGGGGCCCATCGATACTCCTGCCGCGCCGACCGTCGCGCCCACCGTGAGGGGAACGTCATGCCGTCCCAGCCGAAGACCCCCGCCCCGCCCCCGTCGCCCGCACCGGACCCCAGGGCGTCGTCCGGTGCCTTCGCGCCGGATCCCAGGGCGTCGTCCGGTGCCTTCGCGCCGGATCCCACGGCGGGCGGGGCCGCCCCGGCACTGCCGAAGAAGATGAACTGGTTCGACGGGTTCGCGATGTCGCTGACCATGCCCGCCGCGCTCATCGCCTCGCTCGGCGCCTCCATCGGCGGCCTCGGCGCCTGGGGCGCCATCGCTCTGTGGGCGGTCTCCATGGTGCTGGCGACCGCCACCAACTGGATCTACACCGAACTCGCCGCGATGTTCCCCGACTCCTCCGGAGGGATCGCCCACTACGCGACCGAGGGCTGGAAGAAGCGCGCCCCCGTGGTCGGCCCGGTCGCGAGCATCGGCTACTGGTTCCCCTGGACGACGGCCCTCGCCGTCTACTCCGGGATCATCGGCTCGTTCGTCCAGGCCCAGTGGTTCCCCGGCCAGGACTGGAGCGTGGAGTACGGGCCGCTGAAGGTGGACTTCCCCATCGCGGTCGGCCTGCTCGTGATGCTGTTGCTGTTCGGCGCCGCCATGATCGGTCTGCACGTCGCCATGTGGGTCGTCTACGTCACCGGCGGCGCGCTGCTGATCCCCCTCGTCGTCTTCATCGTCATGCCCCTGCTCTCCGGGGACTGGAGCGCACAGGGCCTGCACTGGAACCTGCACGGAGCCGCCGGGCTGCGCGAGGCGCTGGTCTGGCTGTACGTGATGGCGTGGACGTCGTTCGGCGTGGAGGTGTGCGCGACCTTCGCGCCGGAGTACAAGGACACCGTCCGCGACACCACCCGCGCCCTGCGCGCCGGGGTGCTGTTCTGCCTCGGCGTCTTCGTCCTGCTGCCCCTGGCGCTGTCCGGCTACGTCGGCGAGAAGGCCATCGGTGAGGACCCCACCACGTTCTACGTCGACGCCTTCCAGGACCTGGTGGGCGGCGCTTCCGACCTGATGGTGGTCTTCCTCGTCGCCTCGCTGCTGCTCATCATGATCACCGGACTCGCCGACGGCTCCCGGGTGCTGTACGAGATGGGCAGGGCCGGACTCACCGTCAGACAGGTCGGGGTGCTGAACCGGCGCGGGGTGCCGGCCCGCGCGCTGCTGGTGGCCCTGATCCTGAACGTCTTCGTGCTGACGGTGCTTCAGACACCGCTGGCCATCATCGTCACCGGCAACCTGGGATACATCCTCGCCCATGTGCTGGCGGTCTCGGGCTTCGCGCTGCTGCGCAAGGACCGCCCCGACGCCGTGCGGCCCATCCGGCTGCCCGCCTTCTTCGTGCCGCTGGCCTGGGCGCTGGCCGCGTTCCTCACCGTGGTGCTGGTGGTGGGCGCGACCGGCTTCTCCATCACCGGGTACGGCGGCTACACCGAACTGGGCGTGGCGCTCGCCGTCCTGGTGTTCTCCGTACTGCTCTGGCTGTACCGGACCAAGGTGCAGGACCGGCGCCCCGAGCAGGACCCACCGGCCTGACGGGCCGTCGCGCACGGCGCGGTACGGCCCGCGCCGTCGCGCGAGCCCGGTCCGATCACGCCATCGCGCACGCCCCGAAGGCACCGAACGAGGCGGAAAGCGCCCTGTGTGAGCGGCCCGGGTCTACCTACGCTCGCACCATGCGTGTTCTCTTCGCCTCGACCCGCGGCTCGGGCCACTTCGACCCTCTGGTTCCCTTCATCGACGCGTGCACGGCACGGGGCGACGACGTCCTCGTCGTCGCCCCGCCCGGCCTCGAAGCGATATTGGCGTCCCGGCCCCAGCCGTACCGCATCGGCGCGAACCCCCCGGACGACGAACTGCAGCCGATGCTGGACCGGTTGCGCCGCCTGCCCCCGGACGAGGGCGTGTCCTTGATGACCGGTGAGGTGTTCGGCCGGCTGTACCCCGATGCCCTGCTGCCCGCGCTCGACGAGGCCTGCCGCGAGTGGCGCCCCGACCTCGTGCTGCACGAGACGTACGAGCCGGCGTCGGTGGTGGCCGCCGAACGCCACGGTGTCCGGCACGCCCGGGTCGCGATCTGCGCCGCCCGGTTCGCGCGGGCGGGCGAGCCGCTGCTGGACGCCGCGCTCGACCGCTACGGCCCCGGCCTCGCGGACCGCCTCCGGTCCTCCCCGTACCTGACACGGCTGCCGGCCTCCCTCGACCCCTCGCCGTACCCCGTGACCCACCGCTACCACGTCCCGGGGCCGCACGCCGCGCCGTCGCAGGAGCGGCACGGCGGCGAGGAACCGCTGGTCTACCTCACCCTCGGCTCCGAGGTCGGCGCCCTGCCGACCGCCCCCGACCTGTTCCGGGCGCTGCTCGACGCGATGGACGGACTGCCGGTGCGGGCGCTGCTCACGGTGGGGCGCGGCACCGATCCGGCCAGCCTCGGGCCCCTGCCCCCCGGCGTCCGGGTGGAGAGGTGGGTACCGCAGGACGACGTCCTCGGCAGCGCCTCCGCCGTCGTCTGCCACGGCGGCTCGGGCACGGTCTACGGCGCGCTGGCGGCCGGTCTCCCGCTGGTCTGCGTCCCGCTCTTCGCCGACCAGCCGTTCAACGCGGGGCTGGTCGGCGGGGCGGGTGCCGGTCTCGTTGTCACCCCGGCGAACGGCTCGGACGGCGCGGCGGTGACGTTCGGCGGCGACGACGTCTCCCGCATCAGGTCCGCCGTCGAACAGGTGCTCAAGGACCCGGCGTACCGGACCCGGGCCGAGCAACTGGCCGACGAGACACGGTCCACGGCCACCTGCGCGCACCTGCTCGGCCTCCTCGACCCGCGCGGCTGAACCGCCGCCACCACGGCCCGCGGGCCCCACCGGCCTCCGGCACGTCCGTACGGTGGGGTTCGCGACCCGGGTGCGGTGCGGCGGCGCACCAGCGGGCATGGGAATGAGATGCCAGCAGTATCCGAGCCCGTGATCAAGCTCGTCCGGCGCACGACCGAGCCCGTCGGGGCGCAGACCCTGCGTTCCACGGCGGCGTCCGTCATCGCCTATGTCGTGGCGGTGTGGACCCTGCCGCATCCGGCCCCCCTCACCGCGCCGCTCACCGCGCTCCTGGTCGTGCAGGTCACCCTCTACGCCACCCTCACCACCGGGATCAGACGGGTGAACTCGGTCGTCGTCGGCGTGGTCATCGCCAGCGTGTTCAGCTCCCTGGTCGGCCTCAGCTGGTGGAGCCTCGGGCTGACGATCTTCGTCTCGCTGATCATCGGACGACTGGTGCGGGTCGACGAGTTCGTGCCCGAGGTGGCGATCAGCGCGATGCTCGTCCTGGGCGTCGCACAGGTCGCCTCCACAGCGCTGGACCGGGTGCTGGAGACGCTGATCGGCGCGGGCGTGGGCCTCCTGTTCAACCTGCTCTTCGCCCCGCCGGTATGGGTGCAGAGCGCGGGCGCCTCCATCGAGAGCCTGGCGACGTCGATGGGGGCGATGTTCCGCGCGATCGGCGAGGACGCCCACGGCCGGCTCCCCGTGGCCCGGGCGGCCGACCGCCTGCACGAGGCCCGCCGGCTGGACCACGACATCGTCGAGGTGGACGCCTCGCTGCGGCAGGCCGAGGAAGGACTCACGCTCAACCCCCGTGTCCGGCAGGGGCTGCTGTACCGGGTCGTACTGCGCACCGGTCTGGACACCCTGGAGATCTGCGCCGTGGTGCTGCGGGTGCTGTCCCGCACCCTGACCGACCTCGCCAAGGCCCGTACCGGGGAGACGCTGTTCCCCGCCGATGTGGCCGACTCCCTCAGAGAGCTGTTCGGGCAGATGGCCGACGCCGTCGAGGCGTTCGCGGCGCTGATCACCACCCCGCTGGCGGAGAACGCCGAGGCGGCGGAGGAACGGCTGGCCCACGCCCTCGCCGTCAGCCGCACCACCAGGGACCGGGTGGCGGGGCTGCTCCTGGAGGACGTCCGGGAACACCCCCGGCAGTGGCAGCTGCACGGCGCCCTGCTCGCCGAGGTCGACCGGATCCTGGACGAGCTGGACATCGACAAGCGCACCGAACGGCTCGGCAGGGAGCTCGACCGGCGCTCGGCGCAAGTGCACGAACGCCACCCCTGGCTGCGCGCGGTGTCCCGCAGACTGCGGGGCGGAGGTGACGAGTCCGAGCGGCGCTGAATCCGGATCCGACCGGCTCCGCGGGCCCGGATCCGGTGCCGCCCCGATCCGGACGGCACCGGGGCGGGCGGCACGCGGATCCGGGACGAAGCGGGGCCGATGCCGGGCCGGTGCGGGGCGGGCGGCGGCTCGCGCCGCCGTCGCTCACCCGGACGGTCGGCCGGTTTCACTCCGCTGCTTCCCGCGTCGCGCCGACCGGGCCGGACCCCGGGAACGCTGGGCTCACGAACCCGGTCCCCGACGAAGAGAGATCAGCATGACCGCCTCAACCCCCACTGCCCCGCGCGCACGGACGACCGGGCGCCGCGGACGGACCGTCGCCGCGGCCCTGGTCGCGGCCGCCGTCGCCGCGCCGGCCGTACCCGCCGCGGCCGCCGACGGCGCCGATCCGGCGGACGGCAAGCCCACGGTGGTGCTGGTGCACGGGGCGTTCGCCGACGCCTCGGGCTGGAACGGCGTGGCGCAGCGCCTGCGGAGCGACGGCTACCAGGTCGTGGTCCCGGCCAATCCGATGCGCGGTCTCGCCGGTGACTCCGCACATCTGGCCGGCGAGCTGAAAGGCGTCCGGGGTCCCATCGTGCTGGTCGGTCACTCCTACGGCGGTGCGGTGATCAGCAACGCCGCCGCGGGGAACGCGCAGGTGAAGTCGCTGGTGTTCGTGTCCGCGTTCATGCCGGACAAGGGCGAGTCGCTGAGCGACCTGGGTGCGAGGTTCACCGGCGGCCGGCTGAACTCGGCCCTGAGACCGAAGCCGTTCAAGAAGGCCGACGGCACCGAGGGCACCGATCTGTCCGTCCACCCCGACAGGTTCCGCGAAGTCCTCGCGGCGGACCTGCCGTCGGACACCACCGCGCGGCTGGCCGCCGCCCAACGCCCCATCAGCGGAGACGCGTTCACGGACAGGGCGACCGCCGCGGCCTGGCGGACCATTCCGTCCTGGGCGCTCGTCGCCACCGGGGACAAGGCCGTCGCGCCGGATCTCGCCCGCTTCGAGGCCCGGCGCGCCAAGTCGCACACGGTCGAGGTCGACGCCTCCCACAGCGCGATGATGTCGCGCCCGGACGCCGTCGCCGACCTCATCCGGCAGGCCGCGGGGGGCCGGGCCCCCGAGACCTCGGCCCTGGCCTCGATGAGCACCGGCACCCTGGTCCTGGCCGGTCTCGGCGGACTGGCGGGCGTGGCCGCCCTGACCGGCGTGGGCCTCGTCGCGGCGGCCCGCCGACGCCGCGCCGCCGACGGCGGGCCGGGTGCCGCCCACTGACCTCCGCCAGGGTTCAGGAGTAGGCGCGCACCGCCACGATCCGCCACCCGTACCTCGCTGCTCGAATTCCCGCCCGGCACGGGGCGGTTGTGGACGAGGGAGACCCGCCGTCCCAGCCGGGCGGCGGCGATGGCCGCGCAGACACCGGCGAGCCCTCCGCCGACGACGGTGATGTCGCTCGTCACGGTCTCCTCACGCATGACGCGTCCGGTCCTTTCTCGGGTGGGCGTGACCGCGGACCGGGGCGCGGCCGGGCGGGCACGGTTCTTCGGACACGGCCCCGTTCACGGCACCAGCCTCGAATCCGAAAGACGCGGTGAGGGCGGTGCCGCACCGTCGAGCGTCGCCGAATGCAGTGCGGCGTGCTCCTCGCGGGACACCACCGACCGGCCGCCGCGCAGCGTGAGCCGGTTGCCGCGCGGAGTCGTCCAGCGCACCTCGGCGTGTTCACCGGCCGTGGCCACCTCGGGGCCCGGACCCCCGTCGTGCTCCGCGTCGGACGGCACCAGGGACAGCGAACCCGCCGCGAAGGCGTCGCCGACCGCCGCCCAGTCCAGCTCGGCCGGGGTCGCGCTCTCGAAGAGGACGACTTCGAGCCGCGCCCCGTCCGCGCGCGGCACCAGCCCGACCGTGGGCGTACGACCGCCGAAGGAGCCCCCGGCCAGTCGGAGTTCCAGCCGTGCCGTCCCCAGGTCGAGTGCGATGCCGCGCTCCACCTCGATCGCCTCGGGCACGGGCGGCGCGCCGATCAGGTCCACCACCAGCCGCAGCGACCGGGTCCGGAACCGGTCTCCCGGCCCGATCATGTCGAGATGGTGGTGCCGGTCGCCCGCCGGGCAGGCGAAGCCCGCCAGCCAGGCCACGTGCGGGCCGCTCTGCACGGTGGAGAGGACCCCCGAGGCGAAGTCGAAGTCCTCCGCCCCGTCGTCCTTCACCAGGTGGACGTGCAGATGCCCGGCGGAGCCGTCCGGCCGCACCCAGTGCCCGAACAGCGCGCGCCGCTGCAGCCAGGTGTCCTGGTGGTTGACGCTGCCCAGCGTGGTGACCGCGTCCAGCCAGGTCGTCCCGGTCTCCGGATGAGCGGATCCGACGAACAGCTCCCGGTGTTCGTGCTCGCCCCCCAGCGCCGCCAGCCGGGCCGCCGCCCAGTCGGGCATGCGGTAGTCGACACAGGCGTGCACCCCGATCGACATCTCCCCGCCGACCGGGCCGATCTCCGGTGTGCCCAGCGCCCCGCGCACCGCCTTCACCAGGAACGGCGGTACGCCGAGGTCGTTGCTGTAGCAGCGGGCCATCGGACCGGAGAGCTGGCGGGTCGGCGGGTGCCAGCGGGCCAGGAAGTGCAGCCAGAGCCGGTCGTGCAGCCGGTCGTTGAGCTCCAGCACCCGTTCGTCCCGCACGTGCTCCCGGATCAGCGTCAAGGTCTGCAGCACGACGCCCCAGTAGGACGGGCTGTTGAACTCGGTGAAGCTCCCGGTGGTGTCGATCGCCTCGCACAGCCGCGTCATGCGGTCCCTGCCGTAGGCGAACAGGGCCTCGTCGTCGAGGAGCTTCCCGGCGGCGAGCGCGACGAAGGTGCCCATCACGGCGACATTGGTGTACGTCATGGGGACGTCCCTGCGGACGATCGAGGCCGCCGCGTGCCGCACCGACTCCCGCAGTTCGTCCCGTACGCGTGCCGGCAGGAGGTCGCCGTGCCGGGCGTGGATCAGCAGCAGCTGGATGCCGAGGAAATCCGCCCAGTTCCAGTCCGGCGGGTCCATCTCCGCCGCCGGCTCCTCGGCGTAGTAGCCCCAGATGCCGTAGGTCGGGCTCTCCTCGGACCGGTCCTGGAGCTCCGCGACCCGCAGGATCGCGGCGTGGGCGCGCTCGGCGTCGCCCGCCGCACCCCGCTCCAGCAGGAGCAGCGCGTACTGCAGGGAGTTGCGGGTGGGGTGTGCGAGACCGCCCTTGAGGTGGGTGTGGATGGGGTTGTAGGGGGCTTCGACCCGCAACAGGTTCGCCTCGGGGTCCCAGTGGCGGTCGCCCCCGGAAAGGGCCGCTCGCAGCAGGGCGCGGTCGTACTCGGCGGCCGACCAGACAGGGTGCACGGGATGTCCTCCAGCTCGCGATCGTCCGTCCGACGATCTCCGGCAACGCTTGGGAAGCGTTTTCCAGAGGCTAAGCCGAGGGTCACCCTCCGGCAAGGGCCGCGTGGTGAAATCGAGGGTGGAAGACCTGTCCTGACCCATTGACGCGGCGATATCGGGCGGTGCAAGGTGACCCCGGCTGGAAAACGCTTTCCGGCCAGTTCCGGTCTGTCCTGAATGGAGTCCCCGATGAGACCCTCCCTGCGCATCGCCATGACGGGCGTCACCGCGGGCGCGCTCGTCTGTGCGCTTGCCTCGTGTTCCGGTTCCGGCGACGACACCGCCGCCGACGGCAAGGTGACCATCACCGTCTCCGGGCGCCCACCGGCCACCGACGCGGCCGCGGTCAAGATCTTCAATGCGCGGGTGGCGGAGTTCGAGAAGGCCAATCCCGGGATCAGGATCAAGACGAACGAGTACCAGTACGACCAGCAGAGTTTCCAGACCAAGGTCGGCGGCGGCAGCCTGGAGACGATCGTCCGGGTGCCGCTGACGGAGATGTCGGGCCTGATCAAGCGCAGGCAGGTGGCCGACCTCACCGAGGACTTCGAGAAGCTCAAGCACAGTGAGGACTTCAACCAGGTCGCCCTCGGCAGCGCGAAGGGCCTGGACGGCAAGATCTACGGCATACCCACCGAGGAGTACGCCCTCGGACTGCTCTACAACCGCGACCTGTTCCGGAAGGCCGGGCTCGACCCCGACAGGCCGCCCGCCACGTGGACCGAGGTCCGTGCCGCAGCCAGGGCGATCTCCGAGAAGACCGGCGCCACCGGCTACGCCCAGATGACCAAGGAGAACACCGGTGGCTGGATGCTCACCGCCATGGCGTACTCCTTCGGCGACTCCATGCAGGAGGAGTCCGGCGGCAAGTGGGCCAACACCTTCGACCGTTCCGGCAGCGGCGCCGAGAAGTCTCTCGACACGCTCAAGCGGATGCGCTGGGCGGACGACTCGATGGGCAGGAACCAACTGCGCAACATGACCGACGTGGAGAAGGACTTCTCGGCCGGGAAGATCGGCATGACGATCGCCGGGCCCAGCTCCGTCAACCACTACGTCCAGCAGTACAAGGGCGACCCCGAGGCCGTCGGACTGGCCGCCATGCCCACCGACGGCAGCGCCAAGCGGACCCTGGCAGGCGGCACCATGGCCGTGATCAGCCCCCGCGCCACCTCCCGACAGCGCGAGGCGGCCGCGAAGTTCATCGACTTCTACTACCTCTCCACCAAGTACGACCCCGCTCTCGCGGAGCGGGACGCCGCCGCCAAGAAGAAGGACGGCGCCGTCATCGGCGTGCCGGCCGTCCCGTTCTACGAGCCCGCCGTCGCCGGCCCGGTCGACGAGGCGGTCGCCAGGCAGGCCAACGTGCCCGTCGAGCACTTCACCCCCTACAGCAAGGCCCTCGGTGAGTTCGAACTGGTCATCGAGCCGCCGGTGGAGGCGCAGAACGTGTACAAGGCCCTCGACAGCGCCGTGCAGGCGGTGCTGACCCGCGAGGACGCGGACCCGGCCGAGCAGCTGAGGAAGGCCGCCGCACAGGTCAAGTCCCAGGTGGAACGGGCGCAGCACTGAGACGTGCCCGGCACGTCGGACCCGAGCACAGCACGAGGAGAGGCGAGGAGACGTCCATGAGCAGGTCGCACGTGCCTGCGGCGCCCGCCGGGAACCGCACCCGCAAGCACCGGACGAACGAACGGCGTGGTGACGACGACCCCGCGGAGCGGGCACGGACTCCGCAGGAGCCGCCGCGCACCGCCTCCTCGCGGCGCGCCCGCACGGTGGAGCGCTTCGTCCGCTGGGTCAGGCAGGGAGGGATCACCACCATCCTGTTCGGCCTGCCCATGGTGCTGTGCTTCGCCTACTTCTCCTGGTGGCCGATCGTCCAGAGCGTCCGGCTCAGCTTCGAGCAGACCAACCTGATCGGCCCGGCCACCTGGGTGGGCCTGGACAACTTCCGGCACGTGCTGGAGGACCCGCTGCTGTGGACGGCGGTCGAGAACACCGCGCTGTTCGCGGTGCTCGCCCTGGTGATCGGATTCCCGCTGCCGCTCTTCCTCGCGGTGCTCATCGCCGAACTGCGGCGCGGCGGCACGCTGTTCCGCATCCTCGCCTACCTCCCGGTGGCGATCCCCCCGGTGGTCTCCGTCCTGCTCTGGAAGGTGTTCTACGACCCGGACGGCGGCCTGTTCAACCAGCTGCTGGCCCATGCGGGCCTCGGCCCGTACCCCTGGCTCCAGTCCACCGACACCGCGATGCTGTCCATCGTCCTGGAGTCCACCTGGGCCGGGTTCGGCTCCACCGTGATCATCTACCTGGCGGCGCTGGGCTCCGTGCCCACCGAACTGTACGAGGCCGCGGAGATCGACGGCGCGGGCATCTGGCGCCGGGTCTGGCACATCACCCTGCCGTCCCTGCGCGGCGTCGTCCTGATCATGTTGCTGCTCCAGATCATCGGCACCCTCCAGGTCTTCACCGAACCCTTCGTGATGACGGACGGCGGCCCGGAGGACTCCACCGTCACCGTCCTGATGCTGATCTACAACTACGCCTTCCGGAACGGCGACTTCGGAGCCGCGACCGCGCTCAGCGTGCTGCTGGCCCTCGTGCTCGGCGCGCTCTCGGCGATCTATCTGCGGGCGACGAGGAGCTGGAGCGACTGATGGCCGTACAGACACCCCTGCGCATCCGCCGCGGCAACCGCCCCGAGGAAGGCGGACGCGGACTCGTCTCCCGCGCCGACCGGCGACGGACCTCCGTGCGCGTCTGGCTCGGCTCCGTCCAGGGCCTCACCTTCCTGCTGCTGTTCGCCTTCGGCGCGGCGCCCCTGTACTGGACCTTCAAGGGAGCCGTCTCGCCGACCCAGGAGCTGCTGCGCGACCCGCTGGCCCTGTGGCCCGATCACGCGCGGTGGGAGAACCTCTCCCGCGCCTGGAACGAACTCCAGGTCGGCCAGTACCTCTGGAACACCGTGGTCCTGGTCACCGGGTCCGTCCTCGCACACCTCCTCGTCGCCACCACCGGCGGGTACGTCCTGTCCGTGCTGCGCCCCAGGTGGGCGGCGCCCGTGCGCTGGATGGTGCTCGCCACCCTCTTCATCCCCGGATCCATCTCCCTGGTCGCGCTCTACCTCACCGTGCTCGACCTGCCGGGCCTCGGCATCTCGCTCGCCAACAGCCCGTGGGGTGTCTGGCTGCCGCACGCCGCCAGCGCCTTCACCGTGCTGATCGTGATGAAGTTCTTCGACGGCATCCCGCGCGAGCTGTTCGAGGCCGCCAAGGTCGACGGCGCGGGCCCGCTGATCATCTTCCGCCGGATCGTGCTGCCCATGTCGCGGCCGATCCTCGCGGTGGTGACCCTGTTGACGGTCATGAATTCCTGGAAGGACTTCCTCTGGCCGCTGATCGTCATCTCGGACACCGAGAAGCAGCCGATCTCCGCCGCCCTTCCGCGCCTCGCGGAAACGGCGGAGCAGTCGCTGCTCATCGCCGGGATGCTGCTCGCCATCCTGCCCCCGGTCGTGCTGTTCCTGATCTTCCAGCGGCAGATCGTACGCGGCGGGGGAGGCTTCACCGGCCTCAAGGGATGAGCACCACCCGGGAACGGGCGCGGACCGGGTCCGCGCCGGCCGACGGCGGCAGCGGTGCGCGCCGACGGCTCAGGACCGGTGTGCTCCGCCGGAGTACGGCCGACGGAGCACACCACCCGGGAACCCCAAGGAAGCACCGCGCCGATCCGATCGAGAGGTTGCCTCGATGGAACAGAACGGCACGATCCGGCCAGGTCCCCTGGCACCGGCCAGAATAGGGGGCCGCGTCGCGCGGCCCGCCGCATGGGGCACGGCCGCCGCCCTGCTCGGCTGCCTGCTGGTGGCCGCGCCCCTGCCCGGCACGGCCCCGGTCGCCCACGCGGCCGGCACCCTGACCGTCACCTCGCCCGACCTCCTCTTCGTCAAGGGACAGGCGAAGATCACGCTCGCCTCCGACCAGGCGTCGGTGGCCTGGAAGGCCGTCGACGACCAGGGCCTGACCGCCGCCTCCGGCACCGCACCGGTGTCGGGCGGCACCGCCACCGTCGACGTCGCACAACTCGGCAGCGGCTACTACACGCTCCAGGCCACGGCCGGAACCACCACCCGGACCGCGAACTTCGGCGTGCTGACCGCGCTGACCGGCGCGGAACAGCGGGACGTGCGCTTCGGCACGGGCATCCACTACGGGTGGAACGACGGCGACGACCAGAAGCTGCTGCGCTCGGTCAGGCTGATGGGCATGCACGGGATCCGCTCCGACATCAACTGGGGCGCCATCGAGAAGACACCCGGCACGTACTCCTGGAGCAGCTACTCCACCGACCAGCACATCCCGTACGCCAAGTCGCAGGGACTGACCGCCCTGCCCATCTCCGGCTACCGGAACCCCAATTACGACGGCAACCGGACCCCTGCCTCCGACGAGGCGCTCGAGGCCTACGGGAAGTTCACCGCCGCCGCGGTGGAGAAGTACCAGCAGTCCTCGAAGGAAATCGAGATCTACAACGAGTACAACTCCACCGGCTTCAACAACGGCACCTGCGGCATCACCGCCGACTGCTACCTCAAGCTGCTCAAGGCGAGCTACGGCAAGGTGCACGCCAAGGTCCCGGACGCCACCGTCGTCGGCGGCGGGCTGGCCGGCCTCCAGACCGACTGGCTGAAGCGGCTGTACGCGATCGGTGGCCTGAACTACATGAACGCCCTGAGCGTTCACCACTACGGCTACCCGAACCCGCCCGAGACCGCACTGGAGAAACTGCCGCAGGTACGCGCCGACCTCGACGCGGCGGGCGGCAAGAACTTCCCGCTCTGGATCACCGAGAACGGCTACCCGACCCACAGCGACGGCGTCACCCCCGCCCAGCAGGCCGCGTACGTGCCGCGCGCCCAGATCTTCTCCTTCGCCTCGGGCGTCAACCGCTACTACTGGTACGACCTCACCAACGACGGCACCGACGCCACCAACAAGGAACACAACTTCGGCGCCTTCAAGCGGCCCACCGCCGAGGTCAAGGCCTGGCAGCCCAAGCCGTCCGTGGTCACCGAGGGCGTCCTGATCCGGCAGCTCGCGGGCCGTGCCTACGCGGGCCGTGACGACGCGGGTTCCGCCGACGTCCGCTCGTACCGCTTCGGCACCGGAACCGACACCGTCCGGGCGCTCTACACCACGGCCGCGACGCCGGGAACGGCGGAGCTGACCGCCAGTGGCCCGGTCACCGTCACCGACCAGATGGGCCACGAGAAGACGTACCTCCCGGTCGGCGGCAAGGTGCAGCTCGGCATCGACGGCACGGTGCTGTACGTCAAGGGCGCGGTCGGCGCGGTCAAGGCCACGAGCGGACCCGTGTTCTCCCTCCGGCTGCCGCAGCACTCCAACACCGAGGAGAGCGTCGACGCGGTGCTCCAGGTGGACGGCACCAAGGGCCGGACGCTGCCGCTGCGCTACGACTTCCGGATCGCCGGGGAGAAGCACCGGGTGACCGCCGAGCCCGGCAAGGTCGTCCGCGAGAACATCCAGCTGCCCACCTCGGCCCTCACCGGCCCGCGCACGGTGAGCGGCACGGCCGGGCTCGGGCCGGTGAACCTCGCCCGCCTGACCTCCGAAACCGAGGTGGTGCCACCGACCCAGGTCACCTTCGACCCGGTGGTGAAGCAGGCGGCACCGTTCGCCGCCGCGCTCAAGGTCACCGTCACCAACAACCGCGCCCACGGCCCGCTCGAACTCACCAAGCTGGACTGGCAGGTGAACGAGGGCACCAACTACCTGGACCGGGGCACCATCGACGGTCCGATCAAGGTCGGCGCCGGGTCCAGCACCTCGTACACCGTGGACGCGCGCAACATCAAGCAGTGGAAGCGCTACTGGACGGCCGCCCACCTCAACACCCCCGACGGAGCCAGGACCGCCGTGGGCGCCTGGAACGGCTGGGGTTCCGTCCAGCCGGCCGGCACCGACACCACCACCCCCGTCGACGTCATCGCCGACGGCTCCGTGAGCTACAAGGGCGGATACAACGGCGCGGCCGACCTGTCCGGCACCGTCCGCCCCCAGTACACCGACGCCGGACTCGTGTTCAAGGGCGTGATCACGGACAACGCCCTCGCCCAGCCCGCCACCACCGCCGAGAACATGTGGCAGGGCGACAGCATCCAGTTCGCCGTCACCCCCCGGGCGCCGGGCCGCAGCAAGCAGTACGTCGAGTTCGGCGCCTCGCTGGTCGGCGGCAGGCCGCAGGTGTACACCTGGCGCGCACCGGCCGGCCAGTCCGCAGGTCCGACCCCCGGCGCCACCGCCCGGATCACCCGTGACGGCACCACCACCCGCTACACGGTGACGGTGCCGTGGGCATCGCTCGGCCTGACCGGCAAGCCCACCGAGTCCATCGGGCTCGGCTTCGTGGTCAACGACAGCGACGACGACGGACGCGCCCGCGGCTGGACCGAGTGGGGCGGGTCCATCGCCAACAACTCCAAGAGCGCCGCCGGCCTGCGGGCCGTCCAGCTGACCGACTGATCCCTTCCCCGAACGGGCGGGGCCGGGCGCACCTGACAGCGCCCGGCCCCGCCGCTCCATGCCCGACACCTCCCGCTCCACCGTCGGCCGCCCCACCGCTTCCCGACCCACCGTGAGGAGACCAGCCCCATGGCCCTGTTCGACCTGCCGCTGAACGAACTGCGCGACTACCGGCCACGGATCGACGAGCCGGACGACTTCGACGACTTCTGGGCGAAGACCCTGGCCGGGACCCGCGCCCACGACCCCGCGGTCTCCTTCGAGCCCGTCGGGACCGGGCTGACCGGGCTGCGCACCTGGGACACCACCTTCGCGGGCTTCGGCGGCCACCCGGTCAGGGGCTGGTTCAGCGCGCCCGCGCACGCCGAGGGCCCGCTCCCGCTCGTCGTCCAGTTCCACGGCTACAACGGCGGGCGCAGCCTGCCGCACTGCTGGGGCCTGTGGCCGCTGGCGGGCTTCGCCCACTTCGTCATGGACGTACGCGGCCAGGGCGGCGGCGGCAACGTCGGGGACACCCCCGACCCGGTCGGCTCCGGCCCCTCCCACGCCGGGTTCATGACCCGCGGCATCGAGGACCCGGAGCGGTACTACTACCGTCGTGTCCACGCCGACGCCGTGCGCGCCGTGGAGGCGGCCCGCTCTCACCCGCTCGCCGACCCCGCCCGCACGGTCGTGCTCGGCGGCAGCCAGGGCGGCGGCATCGCCCTCGCGGTCGGCGCGCTGGTCCCGGACGTGGCGGCGGTCGCCGCCGACGTGCCGTTCCTCTGCCACTTCGAACGGGCCGTCACGCTCACCGACGCCGACCCGTACGCCGAGATAGCCCGGTACCTCCGGATGCACCGGGGCAAGGAGGAGCGGGTCCTGCGCACCCTGTCGTACTTCGACGGGGTGTCGTTCGCCGCACGGAGCGGTGCTCCCGCGCTGTTCTCCGTCGGGCTCCAGGACCAGACCTGTCCGCCCTCCACGGTCTTCGCCGCGCACAACGCGTACCGGGGCGAGAAGGAGATCGAGGTGTACCCGTTCAACGGACACGAGGGCGGGGCCATGTTCCAGGAGGCAGCCCAGCTCCGCTGGGTGCCGCGGATCCTCCGGCGGGTCCGCTGAGGTGCCCCGACGGGTGCGGCGCCCCGGGCCCTACGCCGCCCCCGGCGCGGGGAGCTCGCCCGCGCGGTCGACGGCGGCCCTGACCAGGACCGCGGAGGTGCCGACGACGGTCCCGGCCGGGCCCGCGTCCCCGGCCCGGGAGAGCACCGTGCGCTCGCCGAGGAACGCGTACGTCGTCCGGTCGAAGACCCACTGCGTCTGCTGCCCGTACGCCGTGCGCGCGACGGCGACGCCCTCGCGCCCCGCCGCGTCGGCCGCCGTCCGGACCACCGTGACACCGGGGATCCGCGCGGCGGCCCGGTACAGCGCGGCCTCCACCGCGGGCGGCGCCCAGGTCTCGGCCAGCAGCTCGCCGATCGCGGTGAACGCCCGCTGGTCCGGGTCCCGGCCCTGTCCCCGGGTCTCGTGCCGGATCAGTTCCAGCAGCGCGTCCGGGTCCGTGGGCAGCGACGCGACGAACCGGTGGGTGGGCTCGGTGACCGACGGGCCCGCCGTGCGCGAGGCTCCGGGTCCGGGCGCCGCGCCCCGGCGTTCGAGGCCGTGGACCGGCGCGTCGGCGCCGAGCCGGGTGTCGGGCCCGCCCTCCTCGCGCAGCAGACCGGCGCGGCCTCCGTCGGCGGACGACCACACCTGCCGCCGGTGCGCCGGAGGCGTCGTCACCGGTCCGCCGCCGGCGCTCTGCGCGGCGTACGCGACCCTGCTCTCGACGTACACGAACTGATCGGCGCGGACCGCGGGCCGCCGGGTCCGGGCGGCGGCGAGGGCCACCCGGTCGAGGAGCCGGGCCGCCCCGGGCGCGGCGGTGTGCCGTCCGGCGACCGGCGCGGCGCCGCGGTCCGGAAGGTCCAGCGCCACCACGCCGACGGCCGCCAGGGCGCAGGCGAGCGCCGGTACCGCGAACCTGACCGGATGCCGGTGCGGGCGCGCGGCCCGGGCACCGGCACCACCGGGCGCGGGGTTCCGGGCGGCCTCGCGCAACAGCGCCTCTCGCAGCAGGAGTTCCCGGTCCGGGGACAGGCCGGGGACCGGGGGAGGGGGCAGCGGACCGGTGAGGTCCGGGCGGTCGGTCTCCTCGGACCGGTGGTCGGTAGTACGACGCCACGGTGCGGTGTTCATCAGAGCTGCTCCTTGGTCAGAGGGCGGGCCGCGGAAAGGCGGCCCGGAGAGAGCCGGTCGGGGACGGAGGGGAGAGGACCGCTCCTGCGCGCGCGGAGCCGCCCGGCGATGCCCCGCACCGTCCGCGCGCGGGCGGTGCGGGCCTCGGCGTCGGTCAGCTCGCGCAGCCGGGCGCGGGCGCGCGACAGGCGCGACCGGATGGTGCCCACCGGCACACCGAGCGCCTCGGCCGCCGATTCGTAGTCCAGCCCGGCCCAGACGACGAGGGTGAAGACCTCGCGGTCACGGGGGCGCAGCCGGGCCAGCGCGGCGTGCGCGGCACGTAGTTGTTCGGTGTCCGCGAGGTGCGTGACGAGATCGTCCACGAAGTCCGGCACCGAACCGCGCTCCGGGACCCGGGCGAGCGCGATGTCACGACGCCGCCGCGCGCGTGCGTCGCGCCGCATGACGTTGGTCGCGATGCCCAGCAGCCACGGTCTCAGGCCGTCCCCGTCGGGGCGCAGTCCCTCCCGGCTGCGCCACGCCTCCAGAAAGGTCACCGAGACGACGTCCTCGGCCTCTGCCCAGTCGCCCGTCACCCGCAGCGCATAGCGGTACAGCACCTGGGCGTGTTCGTCGTACAGCTCTCCCAGGGCATCGCGGTCCCCGTGGCGGAGGCGATTCCTCATGAGTGTTTCCACACTCTGCTCTGCCACTTCCGTTGCCGCGGTTCCGGTGACCTGTACCACATGTGCGCTGAAGGGCCGCCCCGTTCGATGTGACTCAGGTCATGGGAACTCCGGGTTCTGTCGGCGCAGTGCAGATCGTGAACACTTCTTCCGTACCCCGCCGCCGCGCCCTGCGGAACCTGGCTCTCGCCGTCGTCCTGGTCGGCGCCGCCACCCCCGTGCTGGACACCGCCGCCCTCGCCGCCCAGCCGACCACGTACGCCCTGACCATCGTTCACCTCGGCCGCGACGGCCGGCCGACCGACGACTACGAGACCGCCGTCACCGGGGTCTTTGGACCGGGCGCCGACACGTCCGTCCGGCCGCACGACGCCTCCGGCACGACCACCGTGCGCCTGCCGCGCGGCCGCTACCTGCTGGACAGCGAGCTGACCGACGCCGACGGCCGGAGCACCGACTGGATCGTCCAGCCGCGCCTCGACCTCGACCACGACACCACCGTCACCGTCGACGCGCGGACCGCCGCCCCCGTCGACGTCAGCCCGCCCGACAGCACCGCGACCTTCCAGGGCAGCGCCATGTTCGTCCAGGTCACGCACGACGGCGCCACCCGGGACATCAACCTGGTCAAGTACACCCCGACGCTGCGCGTCGCCCACCTGGGCCCCGACGCCGAGCCGGGATCCGTGAAGCAGTGGTACGACTCCTACTGGTCCGGCAGCACCGTCGGCTACGCGCTCGGCCACACCGGCACCGGCAGCCGCGCCCTGACCGGACTCGTCCGCCACCCCTCCGCCGCCGAACTGGCCGCGGTGCGGATCGACGCCGGTGCCCGGCCGGGCACCCGGCAGAGCGCCTCGGTGGACATCAAGCCGACCGGCCCGGCGATGGGTACGTCCCAGTCCTTTCCGACCCCCGGCACTCTCACCTATCTCGTGACGCCCGAACGCGGCACCTGGGACCTCACCTACACCGTCCCCGACACCCCCGGCGCCGAGAGCAACCGCTACAGCGCCGACCGCTTCGCCGTCCGTGCCGGGAAGACGACCACGCACACCTTCGACAACGCCGTCTTCGGCCCCGCCCTCACCGACCGGCCCGGCGTGGTGCGCGACGGCGACGAACTGACCCTCGACGTCCCGATGCTGGCCGACGGGGACGGCCACGTCCCGTCGGCGCCCCCGCACGAGACCGCCATCACCACCCTGCACCGCGACGGGGTGCTGATCGGGAAGCGGACCGGCGACCCCCGGCGCGCCTCGTTCACCGTGCCCCCGGGGCGCGCGGCCTACCGGATCACCAGCACCGTGAAGCGCGCCGGCGCACCCGGCACCGCCACGCGCGCGAGCGCGTCATGGACCTTCACCTCGGACACCACGACCGGCCCGGTCCCGGTGCCGGTGAGCGTCGTGCGGTTCTCGCCCGAGCTGAGCCCGACCGGCACGGCCGCGGCCGGTGCCCCGTTGCGGGTCCCCGTCACCGTCCTGGGCGCCGCCGGCCGCGGACGCGTCCGCTCCGCCGTGTACGCGTACTCCACGGACGGCGGCACGACCTGGACTCGCGTCCCGGTCGAGCACGGCGCGCTGAGGATCCGCAACCCCCGTGCGGGCACCGGCGTCTCGCTGCGCGTGGAGCTGACCGACACCGCGGGGAACACGCTCACCCAGACCCTCGTCGACGCCTACCGCACCCACTGATCCCATGAGACGGGCCCGACCGGGCCCGCCGACGCGCCGCCCCGACAGGCTCCGTCAGGGAGTTCTCGGCTCCCCTCCGGTCCGGTCGGGGTGGTGCGGATCACGGACAGGTGCTGGACGGCGCATGTATGGTCCATCGGGGCCCGTCGCGGCCCCGTGACCGGCGACGACCAGGGGCGGACAGTGCGGCAGAGGGCCTACGGGCAGGTGATGCGGGCCACCGCCTGCCTGCTGATGGCGTGGCAGGTCTGGATGGTCTGGTACATCGCCAGCCACGAGGCGGACGGTGTGAGATGGACCTGCGACGGGACGGGCGGCTGCGCCAGCGACCAGTTCGCGTCGGCGGCCCCGATTGTCGGGCTGGGCTCGGCCATCGTCCTCGGCCTGATCTCCGCCCGGTTCCTGCACCGCGCCACGCCCGGCGCGATGGTCGCGCTCAGCGCGGTCGCCGCCGTCGCGGGCTGGTACGACGCGCTGGCGGAGGGCCGCGTCGACCGCGACTCCACCACCTCCTTCCACATCTTCTTCCCGTTCATGGAGTTGTCCGTCTCCGCGTGGCTCACGTTCCTGTGGACCGTCGCCGGGGCGGGCTGCCTCGCCGCCTGGTGGGGTGCCGCCGTGAGCCTGCGCCGCACCGCGGGACTGCGCCGCCTCGCCCGCCGCTGCGCCACGGCCGACGCGGTGCTGGAGGGCTGGCGGTCGGCGGGCGGCAAGTACGGCGAGGTCGTGGTGGTGTTCGACGACGCCGCCGGGGTGCGCCACCGGGTCCCCGTGGTGGTGGAACGCGTCGCTCTGCAACGCGACGTCCGTGCCGTGTACGACGTCGACCACCCGGACGACCCCGCCCGCACCAGGGTCGCCGTCTCCCGCCGAAAGGTGCCGAGCCCCGCATGAACCGACCGCTGTCCTCCGTCCGCCGGTTCGTCACCGCGCTCAGTCTGCTGTCCGTGGTCGCCGCGGGGCTCGCGTTCGCCGCGCTCGTGCACGGTGCCCTCGACGGACCCCGCTGGCTCCTGCTGGTCGGTCTCCCCGCGACGGCCGTGGCCCTGGTGGTGTTCGGCAAGGTGGGCGAGCCGTCGCAGTCGGACATCCTCGTCCGCGGACTGCGCTCCGGCGGCCCGCGCGCCTTCGCCCCCGCTCTGGTCCACGGGGTGAGGGCGGTCGACAAACGGACCGGGCGGCTCGCGCGCGACGGGCGGTCGCTGGAGTCCGTGTTCGCCTTCGACCTGACCGTGGTGCCCGACGGGCTGCCCGCGTACCGGGTCCAGGTCCGGCACCCGCTGGACGTGCAGGGACTGCTGCACCGGTCCAGAGGGGTCGTCGAGTACGACCCCGAGCAGCCCTGGCGGGTCGTCATCCCCGACAATCCGCCGCGCGAATGGCTGGCCCGGGCGAACGGCATCACCCCGCCCGCGGAGGTGAAGCAGAGCGTCGGCGCGGCGCCGGCCGGCCTGTGGACCTTCGTGGCGAGCGCGGCGTTCGCGGCCGTGCTGCTGGTGCTGGTACGCGTGCTGGGCTGACTGCGCCCGCCGCGCGGGCCGGGTGCGCGCCGGGGCGGGCGGGCCGCACCCGGCGCGGTCAGCCGCCGCGCGGGTACTGCTTGAGCACCTTGCCGCGCATATCGGCCCGCAGATACGCGCCGCCGTACTCGTCGGAGACGTAGACGCTGACTGTCGGCCGGTAGTCGTCGAACGGCGAGGCCGGATCGACGTCCACGTAGTGGCTGGTCGGCTTGGAGATCCCCAGTTCCTTGTCCGCACGGCGGATCAGCGCCGGGAGCACGTCCCAGTCGTACTTCCTCAGATCCACCGCCTTGTCGTTCGGCATGAGCGTGCCGCCGGCCCGGTCACGGGTCACCTTGCCGTCCCGGTACGTGTAGACGTCGTACAGGTTCTTGTCGGCCTTCACCGGGGCCTCGATCCTCGCGAACTCCTCGTACAGCGTGAAGGAGGTGATCCGGCTGTCGCCCGTGGTCCGTTCGAGCGCGGCGATGACGGACCTGGCCCCGTCCGGCGTCAGCAGGTCACCCTTTCGCGCCTCTTCGGGCTCCGCCGCGTCCTTCGTCTCCGGTCGCGTCTGTTCCGGCGCGGGGGCCGAAGGGCCGTCGGAGGGGCGGTGCCGGACGGACGCCGGGCCGCCGGTGGCCCCGGTGTCCGGGGCGGGCAGCAGGGCCCACACCAGGGCACCGGTCAGGGCGGTCCCCGCGAGAGCCGTCGAGAGCGCGGCGGCCCGGCTCCGGCGGACCCGGCGGCGGACCTCGTGCTCGCCCAGCGGCGCGGGAAGCGGCGGCCCGGGAGGGGCGGACGGACGCAACACGGTGGTCGGAAGCACGGTCGTCGGGCCGCCCGGCCGGTGACCGGGCGGCGCCGCGTCCTGCGGCGGCACGGAGTCGCGGGGCGGGGCGGGAGGCTCGTCCACCGGCCCGGCCGCCGGGGAGGAGACCGGAGCGTCCATCGGGGAGGCGACCGCCTCCAGCATCCGGTCCAGTTCCTCCGGGCCCGGCCGCGCGGACGTGTCGCGGGTCAGCAACGCTGTCAGCACCGGGGCCAGCGTACCGGCCCGCCGGGGCGGCGGGATCTCCTCGTCGAGCACGGCGGCCAGCGTGGCCAGCGTGGTGGCCCTGCGCAGCGGATGCCGGCCCTCGACGGCCACGTACAGCATCATCCCGAGCGACCACAGGTCCGACGAGGGATCGCCCTCCTCGCCCCGGATCCGCTCGGGCGCCATGTAGTCGGGCGAGCCGATGATGGAGCCGGTCGCCGTCAGACTCGTGGACTCACGGATCGCCGCGATACCGAAGTCCGTGAGCACCGGGCTGCCGTCCGGCCGCAGCAGGACGTTGGCGGGCTTGACGTCGCGGTGGTGGATGCCCGCGGCATGGGCGGCGCGCAGCGCGGACAGCACCCCGCGGCCCAGTCGGGCGGCCTCGGCAGGGGTGAGCGTGTCCTCGGCCAGACGCTCGGCCAGCGACATGCCCGGCACCAGTTCCATCACGATCCACGGGTAGGCGTGGTCGCCGCCGTCGACGATGTGATGGACCGTGACCACGCCCGGGTGGTCGAGGCGGGCCAGCGCCCGGGCCTCGCGCAGCACCCGCTCGCGCAGCATCCGGGCCGACTCCGGGTCGTTCTCCGCCAGCGCGGGGTCCGGGGGCCGTACCTCCTTGAGCGCCACGTCGCGGTGGAGCGCGAGGTCATGCGCGCGCCACACCATGCCCATGCCGCCGCTGCCCAGCCTGTTCACCAGTTCGAAGCGGTCGTCGATCACACGGCGCGCAGGCCCCCCAGCGTTCATGGAACAGAGCCTACGGGGCGGGTGCGCGGCGCCCCCCACCCGCCCCGCGTCTTCACGCGGCGTCGTTCGGCGTCAGCCGCAGTGTCAGGATCTGGAACGGCCGCAGCCGCAGCCGCACCCCGTCGCCCTCCGCCGCGGCCGCCCCGGACCCGTCGGCGAGCGGACGCTCCAGCAGATCCGTGACGGCCGCGCCGGCCAGGGCGAAGCCCGTCGTCAGAAGCGCCGAGGCACGCCCGCCGTGGGCCTCGTGCAACCGGACCACCACGTCCCCGCTCCCGTCGTCCGCGAGCTTCACCGCCGTGACGACCACCGCGTCGTCGTCGACGGAGACCAGCGGCACGACCGCGGAGCTCCCCGGCACCCGGCGTTCGGGCAGACCGAACCACCAGCCCTCGCGCACCGCGTCACCGACCGTCGCACCCGGCAGCAACGCGTACCGCAGGCGGTGCACCCCCTGGTCGGTCTCCGGGTCGGGATAGCGGGGCGCCCGCAGCAGCGACAGCCGCACCGTCGTCGTGGTGCCGCCGTCCTCCCGGACCGTGCGCGTCACATCGTGTCCGTACGTCGAGTCGTTGACCAGCGCCGCGCCCCAGCCCGGCTCACCGACGTGCAGGAAGCGGTGGGCACAGATCTCGAACTTCGCCGCCTCCCAGCTGGTGTTGGTGTGCGTCGGCCGCCGCACGTGCCCGAACTGGGTCTCCGCCGTGGAGTGTTCGGCCCGCACGTCGATCGGGAACGCCGCCTTCAGGAACTTCTCCCGCTCGTGCCAGTCGACCTCGGTGTCGATGTCCAGTCGCCGGGCGCCCGGCCGCAGCGACAGCACCTGCGTGACGCGGGACGACCCGAAGGCGCGCACCACCTCGACCCCGTCACCGGCCCGCCGTACCGCCTCCGCCCCGGTCAGATCGGTCACCGTGTTCCGGTAGAACGCGTCGACGTCCCAGGCGTCCCAGTGGTTGGGCAGGTCCGGATGGACCTGGAGCAGATTCGCCGCACAGCCCGGTGCGATCGTCTCGCGGCCGGCCACCAGGTCGACCACCGAGACCACCAGCCCCCGGGCGTCCACCGTCACCCGCAACAGCCCGTTGTCCAGCAGGAAGCCCCCGTCGACCGCCTCGGCCACGACCGGCGCCCGCGGCCCCTCGGGCCGATTCTCGGCGAGCGCCGCGCCGCCCGCCGCGATCCCGGACCGCTCGTGCGGAGCCGCGTTGAAGACGACCGCGCCACCCCCGTGCGGCGAACCGGAGAGCGCCCGCTGCGCCGCCCCGATCACGGTTTCGAGCTCCTCGGCGATCCGGGCGTACGCGGCCTCCGCCTCGCGGTGCACCCAGGCGATGGACGAACCCGGCAGGATGTCGTGGAACTGGTGCAGCAGCACCGTCCTCCAGATCCGGTCCAGCTCCTCGTGCGGGTAGCGGAAGGCGGTCCTGACCGCGGCGGTCGCCGCCCACAGCTCCGCCTCCCGCAGCAGGTGCTCACTGCGCCGGTTGCCCTGCTTGGTCCGCGCCTGCGAGGTGTACGTGCCCCGGTGCAGCTCCAGGTACAGCTCGCCCAGCCACACCGGCACACGCTCGTACTCGGCCTCGGCCGCGGTGAAGAAGGCCGCCGGCTTCTCGACCGCCACCCGGGGCGAACCCTCCAGGTCCGCCAGCCGGTCCGCCCGCGCCAGCATCTCGCGGGTGGGGCCGCCGCCCCCGTCACCCCAGCCGAACGGCACCAACGAGCGGGTGGCGTGCCCCTTGTCCCGGAAGTTCCGCTCGGCGTGCGCGAGTTCCTCGCCGGACAGCTCCGCCACATAGGTGTCCACCGGCGGGAAGTGCGTGAACACCCGCGTGCCGTCCAGCCCCTCCCAGAGGAACGAGTGGTGGGGGAACCGGTTCGTGGTGTTCCACGAGATCTTCTGGGTGAGGAACCAGCGCGAACCGGAGAGCGCAACCAGCTGCGGCAGCGCCGCCGAGTATCCGAACGAGTCGGGCAGCCACACCTCCTCGGTCTCGATCCCGAACTCCTCCAGGAAGAACCGCTTGCCGTGCACGAACTGCCGGGCCAGCGCCTCCGACCCCGGCATGTTGGTGTCCGACTCCACCCACATCCCGCCCACCGGGACGAACTGCCCGGACGCGACCTTCTCCTTCACCCGCGCGTACAGCCCCGGGTGGTGCTCCCGCAGCCAGTCCAGCTGCTGCGCCTGCGACATCGCGAAGACGAACTCCGGATGGTCGTCCATCAGCGCCAGCACGTTGGAGGTGGTGCGGGCGACCTTGCGGACCGTCTCGCGCAGCGGCCACAGCCATGCCGAGTCGATGTGCGCGTGGCCCACCGCCGAGATCCGGTGCGCGGAGGCGTGCGCGGGGGAGGAGAGCACCGGCCGCAGGGCCTCCCGGGCGGCCGGGGCGCTCGCGCCGACTCCGTCCAGGTCCAACGCGTCCAGCGCGCGTTCCACCGCGCGCAGGATCTCCCAGCGGCGCGCCGAGCCGACCGGCAGCTGCCGCATCAGCTGGTCCAGCACCTCCAGGTCCTGGACGAGTTCCCAGACCTGCCGGTCGAACACGGCGAGGTCCATCCGCTCGACGCGGTACAGCGGCTCGTCGCCCGCGGTCTCCCGGTCGCCGAGCGCGCTGACGCCGTCCAGGATCTCCGGATTGGCGGCCGCCTCCAGGTAGTACGTGAACTCCTCGCCGCCCGTGACCCGTTCGTCGATCCGCAGCCAGGTGTTGCGCGGGTTGAGCGCCTTGACGACACTGCCGTCCGGCCGGTGGGCCAGTGCCTCGGCGGAGAACCCCGGCCGGTCGCGGGCGAAGCCGAGGTCGATCACGGCCTCGACGGTCTCGCCCGCCCAGTCCTTCGGGACGCGGCCGGTCACCCGGAACCAGCTGGTGCCCCAGGCGGGCCCCCAGGTGTCGCCGACCGCGCCCGGCCCGTAGCCGGCGCCCACGGCCTCGTCGAAGGGCACGGGCTCACCGGGCGCGTGCCAGACCTCGAAGCGCAGGGGGACGGTGCGGGGGTGGACGGCGGGGCGGACGCGCTCGCGCAGGACGCGGTCGAGGCGTTCCTCGGTCAGTGTGCGGTCGTCATGCATGAAGGCAGGGTCTCTCTGATGGGTGGGTGCGGCGGGGAGGCGGTTCAGGGCAGTTCGTCGAAGCCCACGCAGGGCAGCGACAGCTCCCCGGCCAGGGCCAGGAGTCGCTCCAGCCGGGCCGGGGTCACATGGTTGGCCTCGTGGGCCTCGGCGACGCAGTGGGCGTAGAGCGTGGTGACGCCGCCGACGTCGGCGGTCCGGCGCAGCGCCCCGACCACGCCGGTCAGATCGTCCTCGTACGCCACGGCCCCGCGTCCGGAGTCCACCGAGCAGCCCGGCAGCACCCGCCGGGCGGACAGTTCGGCGGCCGGGACGCGCAGTTCGTCGGCGAGGGACGGATCGGCGCGGCGGTCCACCGGCACACCGCCGCGCAGCCGTTCGAACAGCGCGAGCAGCAGCCGGTCGGTGGTCTCGTCGCGGGCACTGCACGGGTAGGCGAAGCTCAGGGCCGGGAAGCCCAGGCGGCGCAGCGACTCCAGGGCGGGCACCACCTCCCGTTCGAGGTAGGCGCCCGCGCCGTGCGCGGCGACGAAGTCCGGCGCCCGCTCGTGCCGCAGACCGTGGCATCCGACGGTGTGGCCGTCGTCCGCGAGGCGGCGCAGCAGCCGCGTCTCGTCCCGGTCGAGCCGGTCGGGTTCGCAGACGAAGAACGTGACACGGGCGTCGTACCGCGCGAACAGCGGTGCGGTGGCGGCCCATTCGCGCACGTGCCGGTCGTCGAAGGTGAGCAGGAGAGCACGGTCGGTCCGGCGGTCCGCCTTGCCGGTCACCGCCCGGACCTCTCGGGCGCCCAGCCGGGCACGGAGCCGTGCAGCGCCGTGTAGAACGGATCACCCGGGGCGATCTCGCCGGCCAGGACGGGGCGTCCGGTGAGCGCGGACTTGTACATCGCGCTGATCAGCTCCAGGGCGCGGCGGCCGTCCCCGGCGCTCGCCCGGGGCCGTCGGCCCGCCCGCATGTCGGCCAGCAGCGAACGGAGCTGTGCGGCGTGCGAGCTGGGGACGTCCTCGGCCGGGCGGGCCCAGGCCGCGGCCCGTGCGGCTTCGACCCCCGGCGCCGGGGTGTAGGTCCAGTCGTCGTTGCCGTGGCCGTACAGATGGTCCAGCTCGATCGTCGCGTCCCGCAGGTCGATCCGCAGATGGCTGGACTGGCGCGGTGAAAGGGCGCTGTTGACGACGGTGGCCAGCGCGCCCGAGGCGAACCGGACGGTGGCGGTGGTGACGTCGTCGGTCTCCACGTCGCGGGCCAGCCGGCCCGCCATGGCCCGGATCTCCGCCCATTCCCCGAGCAGGTCGAGCAGCAGGTCGATCTGGTGGATGCCGAGCCCCAGGGCCGGGCCCGCGCCCTCCGTCGCCCACGTCCCGCGCCAGGGCACCGCGTAGTACGCGTCGTCGCGGTACCAGGTCGTCTGGCAGTGGGCGACCAGCGGCGGCCCGAGCTCTCCGGAGGCGATGAGGGCCCTGGCGTGTTCGGCGCCCGATCCGAACCGGTGCTGGAAGACGATCGGCGCGTACGGGCCCTGTTCGCCCTCCGCCGCGGTCATGGCGTCGTACTCGGCGAGACTGAGCGCGGGCGGCTTCTCGCACCAGACCCAGGCCCCGGCCCGCAGCGCGGCGACGACCTGTTCCCGGTGGGCGACGGGCGGTGAGGCGACGACGACGAGATCGGGCCGGACCTCGCCCAGCGAGGCGGGGAGGTCGGTGGAGTGGTGCGGGATCGAGAAGTCGGCGGCGAGGGCGCGGGCCGCGGCCGGATCGGTGTCGACGACGCCGGCCACACGGAAGTCCGCGGGCAGTTCGAGGAATGCCGGCAGGTGGACGGCGCGGGCGATGTTGCCCGCGCCGACGAGCAGGACACGGTAGGGGGTCACAGTCACGGGGGCCGTCCAGGCTGAGTGGGTGTTTCGGAAGGGAGCGGATGTCGGGAAGAAGGCGGAAAACGCTTTCCACGTGGGCGGGGAGGAGCCCTCCCGAGGGAGGGGCGGGGAGGCGCCCTCCTCGGCAGGGCAGGGTGTCAGAGCGTGGCGTAGAGCGGCCCGGCACTGGTCACGGGGCCGGTGCGGAGCCGGTCCGGCCAGTCGAGGGCGAGCCCGAGCGTGTCGCCGAGCCTGCCCTGGAAGGAGGCCAGCCGGTGCTCGTCCGCGCGGACCGCGCGCGGCGGCAGCCGGTGTTCCAGGCAGTACGAGACGAGGGCGCCGACGGCCTCCCCGATGCTCCACTGCCCGGCGTGCCCGCCGACGGCGGACGCGCTGACGTGCGTGGCGCCGATGTTCCGCCCGGCCGGGAGCAGATTCTCCACCCGTACGGGCAGCAGCGCGCCGAGCGGCAGCTGGAAGGGCAGGCACTCCAGATCGAGCCCCGCACCGCCACCCGTCCCGGGGCCCAGGGTGATCCGGGACCGCAGGGTGCCCACGCTGTCCGTGAAGGTCTCGGCGCCCGCCGTCCCGGCCCGCGCGGACACCGTCAGATGGTGTTCCAGCAGGGTGAACTCGGCCCGGATGCGCCGGGATTCGCGGATGTGCGGACTCTTCGCGAACCCGTCGGGCGTGCCCGTCGCGTCGGGGCGCGGGCGCAGTTCGGGGTATCCGTGGCCGCCGTCGTGACGGGGCGCCCGCGTCTGCATCCAGTACAGGAAGGACCGTGCCTGTTCCCGGGCCTCCCGCTCGGCGAGCGCCCGGGCCTCGTCCCCGGCGCCGACCAGCGGAAGACGGGTGTAGGCCGTCTGCTCCCAGTCGACCAGGGTGATGTCGCTGTCGAAGGTGCCGGGCAGGTAGCGGCTGCGGGCCAGGGCCCTCCGCCGGTGCCAGCGGTCGTTGGGCGGTGCGGCCCAGGGCGGCAGCTCGTCCGGCGCGTGCAGGAAGAGCGGCACCGGACGGACCGGTCCGCCCCCGGGCTCCGCGGTCTCCCACGAGAACGCGTCGGCCCACCGGGCGTAACCCGCCGGCCGGTCGATGGTGTGGTCCTCGCCGGGACGGTGGTCGAGGGCGAAGACCCAGGAGAAGGCCTGCTGGTCCAGCGGATCGGCGACGGCGGCGGCGTGCGGCTCGCCGGTCTCCTCGCGGGACTCGGCGCCGATGACGTGCTCCACGCCCGCCAGGTCGAGCAGATCGCCCAGGTCCGTCGCGTCGACGACGTACGGCGCCACGACCGTCACCGGCTCGCCGTCCGGCGCCTCCAGCGTCACCGCGGTCACCCGGTCGCCGTCCGTGCGGGCCGCGACCGGCCGGTGGCCGGGCAGCGGCGTGAGCCGGCCCGAGGCGAGATGCGGGGCGAGGAGTTCGTGGACGACGGCGAGCGCGGCGCGCGGCTCGTGGCTGAGGTGGCCGGTGGTGCTCAGGCCGGGATCGAGCAGCGGGTCGGCGAACGGCTCGGGGCGCAGCGGGTAGTTGCGCCGGTAGAAGTCGCGTATGCGTTCCCGCAGATCGCGGTAGCCGGGGGAGACCGGGTCCAGTTCGATGCGGTGGCCGTCGGCGAGCGGCACCGCCTGCGCGGTGAGCAGACCACCGGGCCAGTCGGTCGCCTCGGTGAGCACGACGCGGTGGCCGAACCGGGCGGCGGTCAGCGCGGCGGCGAGGCCGCCGAGACCTGCGCCGACCACCAGGACGTCGGTCCCGAGTTCGCGGGTACGGGGAGCGGGGGCGACGGACACTGGAGTCTCCTCCCTCAGGGCCGACGGGCGGCGACGGTACGGAGCCGGACCGGCACGGACTCGCGCGTCCTGATCCGGACGGGGAGCACGATCTGCTCGGCGCTGCGGTACGGGTCCTCGCCCGCCGCGCGCTCCGCGATCCGGATGACCAGCTGCTCGACCGCGCGGCCGCCGATCTCCCTGGCGGGCAGCCGGGCGGCGAAACTGGTGAGCGGCAGCAGGTCGTAGGGGCCCGCGTCGTCCATGCCGGCCAGCACGATCTCGTCGGGCACCGCGATGCCCAGCGCGGCCAGGTCGGAGGCGGCGGTGGCGACCGCGAAACCGTGCGCGCACAGCAGCGCGGTCGGCGGCTCGGGTGCGGCGAGCAGGTCGCTCAGCAGCCGTCGGCGGTCGCTCTCGGGCAGTGCCGTGTACGAGCGCAGGGCGGTCAACTGCGGGAGCAGGGGCTGGCCGTGGGCGCGCAGCGCCTGTTTGTGCCCGGTCATCCGGTCGTGGACGCTGGTGCACTGCGTCTCGCCCCAGAGCGTGGCGATGCGCTCGTGACCGTCGGCCAGGAGGTGCTCGGTGAGCCGGTAGCCGACGTCGTAGTTGTCGGCGGTGACCGCGTCGATGGCATGGCCGGGGAAGTACCGGTCGACCAGGACCATGGGGATGCGCAGCCGTCGGATCTCCTCCAGTACGTCGAGGTCGGGAACCCCCTGGACGGGATACAGGATGATTCCGTCCACGCGGTCCTCGATGGCCTGCCGCAGCGCCTGGTCCTGGCGGGCCAGGGACCCGGCGTGGTCGGCGTGGCCCGTGTCCGTCATGTGGACGGCGGAGTCCGAGAAGAACAGCCGCAGACCGCGCTCCGAGCAGCCTGACTCGATCCCGCGCAGCACCTCGGACTGGTAGGGGCCCTGACCGCTGATGACGCAGGCGACCACCCCGGACCTGGGGGCGGCGCAGGCCGCGGCGGCGGCCCGTTCCTCCGGACCGGCGACGAACGTCCCCAGGCCCCGGCGGCGTACCAGCAGTCCTTCCGCGACGAGGTCGTTGAGCGCGCGGACGGCGGTGGTGGAACTGACCCCGAAGCGCTCGCGCAGCTGGTTCTGCGTGATGAACGGGGCGCCGGCCTCGTACTCGTCCCGGGCCACCTCGGCCCGCAACTCGTCCTTGATGCGCTGGTACTTGGGTCCGGACGTGCCCATCCAGCCACCACCCTCTCGGCTTTGACGCGTCAAATCTGCGTTGAGTGCAGTGTGGCGGTGATTAACGCGTTATTTCAAGGGGGTTGCGGGGAAAGAATGGGGTGCTTGATGCATCAAGCCGGACGGCTGACGGTTCTACGCGTCAAGTGGACAGGGGGCGGGCCGGGGCAGCCGGAAGGGCCCGGACGGCGTGGGGCGGTCCGGGCGGTGGCGGTCGTTCGGGTGGGGGGGCGCGCCGCCGGTCAGGCGGGCGGGGGCGCCGTGCTGGCCCGTACCACCAGGCGCGAGGGCACGGCGAGCGTGCGCGGCGAGGGCGTCGCGTCGCCGAGGGCCAGCAGCAGTGCCCGGCGGCCGATCTCCTCCAGCGGCAGCCGCACGGTGGTCAGCGCGGGCGTGACGTCACCGGCCACCGGAAGGTCGTCGAAGCCGACCACCGAGACATCGGTGGGCACGATCCGGCCCAGATCGTCGCGGAGTGCCGCGAGTGCGCCGAGCGCCATCGCGTCGTTGAGCGCGAACAGCGCGGTGACCCCTGGGGCCGCGCGGAACAGCCGGACCGCGGCGGCCCGTCCGCCGTCCCGGGTGAAGTCGGCCTCGACGCGGTGGCGTTCATCCACCACCACCCCCAGTTCGGCCGCGCGCTCCAGGAAGCCGTGCAGCCGCTCCTGCACCGAGACCAGCGTGAGCGGTCCGCAGATGACACCGATCTCCGTGTGTCCCAGCCGGGCGAGGTGCTCGGCGACGGCCCGGCCGCCCTCGCGGTTCCCGGGCGCGATCGTGTCCACCGGCAGGTCCTGGTGCGCGACCGCGGTCACCCGGCCGCCCTGCGCCGCGAACGCCTCCACCTCCTGGACGAGCGCCGGATCCGGACCGGTGAAACCCGATCCCGCGAGGACGACGGCACGGGCCCGCTGTGCCCGCAGCCGTGCCACGTACTCCGCCTGGAGCCCGGGCTCGTGGAAGGTGCCCGCGAGCATCACGAGAAGCTTGTGGTCGCGGGCGACCTCCATGACGCCGGAGGCGATCGCGGAGTAGTGGGCGTCGTTCACGTCGTGCACGACCAGGCCGACGATGGACGTCGTGGACTGCACGAGAGCGCGGGCCGGCGCGTTGGACACGTAGCGAAGCCGGGCGGCGGCCTCCAGGACGCGCTCCTGGAGCTCCCGGGTGACGTTGCGGTCGCTGTCGCTGAGCACGCGCGAAGCCGTGGCGAGAGAGACCCCGGCGTCCTGCGCGACCTGCTGGAGCGTCACGGCGGACGACGGGCGGGGGCGGGCGGAACGTCGATTGACCTGGCTCTGCATACGGCTACGATAGCCGTACTGAAAGCGTTTTCCCATTGCATGCGCAAGCGGATCCGGCGCTCGGCGGTGCTCTCCTCCCGTCCCTCGCTCACTCCGCCCCCCACCGGCCCGGCTCGGCCGGCGGCATCATGGCCAGGCAGCGGTAGACGGCATCACCGCGGAAGGCGAACCGCCGTTCGGTCTCCGGAGTGAGCCGGACACCGAGTCCCGGCGCACGCGGAACGAGCAGACGGCCCGAATCGATACGGAACGGCTCGACCAGCAGCTCGGACCGCAGGGCGTATGCGGGCAGCGGCCACTCGGCCAGCCGACCGCCGCCGGCGAACGCGGCGTGGTAGTTGGCCGCCTGGCACACCGCACTGCCCCAGCAGTGGACCACCGGGTCGACGCCGTGTTCCAGGGCCCCCGCGAAGACGGCCAGTGTCTGCCGTGGCCCGCCGACGACCGTGGCATCCGGCTGGACCATGTCGTAGTACCCCGCGGCCATGCGCTCCAGCAGCTCCCGCGCGGTGGTGACGGTCTCCCCGCCCGCCACCGGGCAGCCGGCCGCCCGCCGCAGGGCGGGGTACTCGTGCGCACGGCCCGGGCCCAGAGGTTCCTCCAGAAAGCGCACCGGCTGCCGGGTACCCGCTCCGACCGCGTCGAGGAACGCGAGCGCGTCCGCCGCCGACTGACCGGGGTCGTCGAGGTTCTGCGCCATGTCGACGGCGATACCGACCCCGTACGGGGCCGCGTGTTCCAGCGTCCACACGGTCTTGTCCACCTCGTGGCCCCGTGCCCTGATCTTGAAGATGCTGATCCCGAGCGCGGCGACAGCGGCGATCTCGGCGCTCATCGCCGACGGGGAGGTCGAGTCGCCCCCGCTGGCGTAGAGCCGGATCCCGTCCGTACGACGGCCGCCCAGCAGCTCGTACGCGGGCACACCGGCCCGCTTCCCCAGGGCATCGAGCAGGGCCGCCTCCACGGCGGAGACGACATGACGGGCAGCGCCCTGAAGACTCCAGTACCCCGTGACGAGCACCATGTCCCGGTACCGTTCCGCCAGGTCGCCGGCCGGGCGCCCGACCAGGTAGGGGGTCAGCAGCTCGACCGTCGACACGAAGACGTGCGGTGCGAACACGGCGAGATATCCCTCGCCCAGACCGGTCGTCCCGTCGTCCAGGGTCACCTCGACCAGTCCCGTCGTGCGCCACCCCGCGGGCAGCGCCACGCGCACCTCCAGATTCTCCGGGTCGGCGTACGGGGCACTGAGCAGAACCGGCCGGATCGCCGCGATCCGTGCCCCGTCGTCGACGAGCGCACCGATGTGCGCGGAGGCGTGTTCGGGCATGTCGTCGCGTCCTCAGAATCCTCTGGTCCACCGCACGGGGTTGCGCAGCGGGGCGCCGGCCTCGAACCGCCGCAGGTTTTCGGCGAACAGGTCGATCACCCGCGCGCTCTCGTCCGTCGAACCACCCGCGGTGTGCTGGGTGAGAACGACGTTCGGGCAGGCCCACAAGGGATGTCCGGCGGGCAGCGGCTCCTGTTCGGTGACGTCCAGCACCGCACCGCCGAGCCGTCCGGAGGACAGCTCGGACACCAGCGCTTCCTCGTCCACCAGCGACCCCCGGCCCGCGTTCACCAGGACGGCTCCGGGCCGCATCCGGGCCAGCCGCCGCGCGTCGAGCAGCCCGCTCGTCCCGGGCGTCCCGGGCAGCAGCCCCACCACCACGTCGAAGTCCGGCAGTTGCACATCGAGCTCGGCCGGGGTGCGGATGTCGCCCGAGCCGCGCGCGAAGTGCGAGACCCGGCAGCCGAACGGCCCGAGCAGTTCGGCGAACCTCCGGGCGATGGACCCCCGGCCCAGCACCAGGACCCGGGCCCCGGACAGCAGCCGCAGCCGCGGTCGGACGACGGACTTCGCCCAGGTGCCGCGGGAGCGCAGCCCGGAGAGCTCGTCGATGCCGCGGTGCAGCGCGAGTATGCCCGCCAGGCACGACTCGGCCACCGGGTCGGCGAAGACCCCACCCAGGTTGGTCACGGTCAGCCGACGGCCGAGTACCGGCCAGTCCAGGCCGAGATAGCCGTCGATCCCGACCGAGGCGAGCTGCAGCCATCGAAGCCGGGGGGCCTCGGCCACCCGGGCCGCCCCGGGGTTGCCGAGCGCGATGTCGGCGTCGGCCAGGGCACGGGCGTCGGTCGCGGAGACCGTCCCCGGCTCGGCGAACCACACGGGCCCGGAACCGAGTTCGCGCAGGCGGGCACGGCCGGACTCGTCGAGCGGCAGCTCCACGTACAGACGCGGGCGGTGGCTGCTCGCGTTCACCACGGGTGCTCCGCGAGGTACGCGGCGATCCGCTCCCGGTCCCAGGCGCCGTCCGCGACGGTGACCCGGTAGCGGCGGGACAGGGTGTCGCCGGGGGCCAGCACCAGTTCCTCGTGGAACGCGTAGGAGGGGGCGACGGCCGCGAACGGCTCGTTGCGGACGAACCAGTGGGCGGGGTGCGTGCCGCGCGCCCCCGTGTGGTCGTTCTCCGGTGCGTGCCGGAAGATCAGGGTGGCATGGCCGTCGACGCCGTCCAGTTCACCGTTGTAGGCCAGCCAGGGGGCCTGCGTCCCCATCAGGCCGGGGCCCTCGCCGTCCGGGCCGAGGATCCGGCCGCCGCGGAAGGCCCGCGGCCCGCGCCAGAAGAGGCCGGTGTAGCCCGCCGCCTCGCGGCCGTGCGTCGTGGGGCTGCCGAAGCGCAACGGCTCGGCGCGGCGGTTGGTGATCGCACTCGACCAGGTCAGTGTCCAGCTGCCGCCGGTGTCCGCCGCACCGGCCCCGTCCCCGTCCGCTTGGTCGGTTCCCGGAGCCGCGTGCTCGACGTCGTGCAGCTCGATGCGGCGCCGTTCGTCGGCCCAGTGCGTGCCGTCGTGGTGGTGCCAGCTCAGCCGCTCGGCGATGACCGCGCGTCCGGCGTCCGTCGCCACCTCGTCGAAGCCGAGATGCGCCATCGACCCGACGCGGTCGGGCAGGGGCTGGTAGTCCTGGCCGTGCACATAGGTGTGGCCGCCCCAGAGGTTCTGTCCGGACAGATGGGAGGCCGTCATCTGGAGGCCCTTGTGCCAGCGGTGATCGTTGGGCCGATAGTCTGTGACAACGTTGTCAGCGAGCGTGCGCAGGGGATGGGCGTAAGGCTTCGGGGCCTCCCAGGCCGCTTCCGGGCGGTAGACGTAGCTGATCAGATCGACGCCGCGGTGCTCCTCGGTGACCGTGATCCGGTCTCCGAGGACGTGCGTGACGCGCAGTGCAGGGCTGCTCATGTCCGAAGTCTCCCGGCTCGGCTGGAAAGCGCTTACCGCAACCTAGGTGCTGAAGCGGGGGACGTCAACACGGGGAGGGTGCGCGACGCGAGAGAGACGCGGGGGAATGAGGGAGGAGCGTGCGGGGCGGGCGCGGGAGAGCGGCCGACGCCGCCGCTCGCTCGGGGAGGAGTGGCGTGCGCCGGCCGTTCACGCGGTACTACCGCTGGGGCGGGCGGTTGCCACCGCCCATGCCGCTCTGCTGTTCGGACTGTTCCTGAAGCTTCCGGGCCTTCTCCTGGAGCCGCTGACGCTGCTCAGGGTCGGTGGTGCGCTCGGCGGCCTCGGTCATTTGCCGGGCCTTCTCGCGCAGCTGCTGCGCACGGTCACCGGATTCACGTGCAGCGCTCATCATCGCTCCTTGTGCGGTCGGGGAAGAGCGGGCTCCATCAGAGAACCAGTGCGGCCGGGCCACCGCACCTCGAAGGGTCACTCAGCGTGACGGCCTATCGGGGAGGTGGCGCCGGGGTGCGCGGGAGGGGTGGTGGGGCGCTGGCATGATCGAGGGATGAACGAGAGCATCATCGCCGCGTGTGACGGCGCATCGAAGGGCAATCCCGGACCCGCGGCCTGGGCGTGGGTCGTGGCCGATGCGCAGGGGCGGCCGCAGCGCTGGGAGGCGGGACCGCTGGGGACCGCCACCAACAACGTCGCCGAACTCACCGCGCTGCGAGAGCTGTTGGAGTCCACGAACCCGTCCGCGGCGATCGAGGTGCGGATGGATTCGCAGTACGCGATGAACGCGGTGACCAAATGGCTTCCCGGATGGAAGCGCAACGGCTGGAAGACGTCGGCCGGCAAGCCGGTGGCCAACCGTGAGCTGGTGGTCCGCATCGACGCCCTGCTCCAGGACCGGTCCGTGAGGTTCGTCCACGTCGCCGCGCACCGGGTGGGCGGCGACCCGCTGAACGCCCTCGCCGACCAGGCGGCGAGCGAGGCCGCGGCGACCCAGCGACCGGACGGCACGGAGCACGGCGCCACGGGGTTCCCGACTCCCGCCGCCTCGCGCGCGACCGAGGGGCGGAGCGGAAGCGCCCCGGCGAGGAGGACGTCCGGCCCGTCCCGCTCCGGGCGTTCCGGCGGCACCATCCGGGCCAGATATGCCGGCCGGTGCCACTGCGGAAAGCCGTACGCCGCACAGGAGATGATCGCGAAGTCCCCGAGCGGCTGGGGCCACCCGGAGTGCCGCACCGCGTCCTCCTGAGCGTCGTTCGCGACGGACCGGGCGCTCCCGGCCGGGCGCCGGCGCGCGGGGCCTGTCCGGCGCCCGGGTCCGGCGCGGGCGGCGCCGGGCGGCCTCGGCGGGCAGGGGTGCCGGCCGACCACCACCGGGCGCCGCACGCGGGCCGCGCCTGCCAGCACCAGCACCCGCCCCCGGACGGCCCCGTCGAGTACCCCGCGCGAGCGGCGCCCCGCGTGCCATGATGCGGCGGGGTGGCGGGGCGGCGGCGCTCCGCCGGTGCCGGCACGGACACGCTGGGGGGCGTATGGGAGGCACGGGTACGGTCCTTCGCGAGCTGCGAGGCGCGCAGAAGACGGCCAAGGGGGTGTCGCTGTACTCGCGTCACGTGAACCGGCCGCTGGGCCGGCTGTTCGCGGCAGGCGCGTACCACATCGGACTGACACCCAATCAAGTCACCTTGATCAGTGCTCTGTTCACCTTCGGTTCGCTCGCGTCGGTGGCGCTCGTACGGCCCTCGTGGGGGCTGGCGGTGGCGGTGTACGCGGGTCTCGTGGCCGGCTTCGCACTCGACTCGGCCGACGGTCAGCTGGCCAGACTGACCGGGCGGGGCGGCCCGGACGGCGAGTGGCTGGACCATGTCGTGGACTGCGCCAAGATGATCCTGGCGCACACCGCGGTGCTGATCTCCTTCCGGCGGTTCTTCGAGCTGCCGTCCGAGGGATGGCTGCTCCTTCCGCTGGGCTTCCTGTTCGCCGCCGTGCTGACCTTCTGCGCCGGGCTGCTGCGCGAACAACTGGGCAGGGCTGCGGCGTTCGGCCGGACCGCGGCGGGCGGCGGCGCCCCGGCCCGGGCCTCCCGGGCGCGGGCCGTCGCGCTCCTGCCCGCCGACTACGGAGTGTTCTGCCTGGTGTTCCTGCTGCTGGGCGACCCGACCGCGTTCCGTCTCGGCTACGCGGCGCTCGCCGCCGTGCACGCGCTGTTCCTGGTGCTGTTCCTCGTCAAGTGGTTCAGGGAGCTGAGAGCGTTCCGGACTCCGGACTGACCAGCGTGTCCAGCACCCGGCGCAGCTGGGTGCTGGACGTGTGCACGGTGTACGGGAAGTAGACGACGTCGACGCCGACCTCGGCGAAGTCCCGCTCCAGCCGTCTGCCCCGCTCCGTGTCCCGCCAGTCGTCCCCCTTGAAGATGACGTCGAACCTGACCTGCTGCCAGGTCTCGACCTTGTCGGGCACGGTCTCGACGAACGCGGCGTCCACGTAGCGGACACTGCGCACGATCTCCAGCCGCTCCGGCAGCGGGATCACCGGCGCGTGGCCCTTGGCCAGCGCGGCCATCTCGTCCGAGACGACGCCCGCGACGAGGTAGTCGCAGCGGTCGCGGGCGTGCCGCAGGATGTTGAGGTGCCCTATGTGGAAGAGGTCGTAGACCCCCGGCGCGTAGCCGACCCTGTACACCATCCGTTCTCTCCCCCCACGGTGAACGTGATCCCCCGTTCCCGCGGTGGTCGTCCGGACGAGGCGTCCGGTGCCACGGGACTCCGGCGGTCGGTGCTGATGGTGCAACGACCTTACTGCGAGGACAAGTTGCTCATCCCGTGAACGGATAAGCTCGCTTTTGGGGCTGTTCCGCAGGGGACTGTTCCCCGGGGGGAGGCGAACCACCATGTCCGAAGCCGGCCGTCACCATCCGTTCGAGGGCCGCACCCTGTTGGTCGTCTCGACGAACTACGCGCCGGAGGTGACGGGCATCGGTCCCTACGCCGCGCAGCTCGCCGAGCACTGGGCCGCGTCCGGCGCCGAGACCCATGTGCTGACCGGGATGCCGCACTATCCGTCGTGGCGGACCGAGGAGGACTACCGCGGCGTGTGGCGGGTCACCGAGCGGCGGGCCGGGGTCGTCGTCCATCGGCGCAGACACTATGTGCCGCCCCGTCAGACCGCCCTGCGCAGAGGTGCTTTCGAGGCGTCGGTGCTGGTCCACGGCCTGCTGCCGCCGTCCGTCCCGCGCCCGCCGGACGCGGTGGTCTCCCAGATGCCCAGCCTCGCGGGCGGCGTCCTCGGGGCCCGGCTGGCCCGCCGCCACCGCGTCCCGTACCTGCCGGTCGTGCAGGACCTGATGGGGGCCGCGGCCGAACAGAGCGGGATCAGGGGCGGGGGGCGGGCCGCGGCCGTCGCCTCGGCGGCCGAACGCCACGCGCTGCGCCGCGCCGCCCTTGTCGGGGTCATCCACGAGAGCTTCGTCCCGCGCGTCGCCGGGTACGGCGTCGACACCGGACGCATCCGCGTCGTCCCCAACTGGTCGCACGTACCGGTGCCCACGGCCGAGCGCCGGGCCACCCGGGCGCGGCTCGGCTGGGACGAGGGCACCCCCGTCGTCCTGCACTCCGGCAACATGGGGCTCAAACAGGGCCTGGAGGTCCTCGTCGACGCGGCGCGCATCGCCCCGGACGTCCGCGTCGTCCTCGTGGGCGACGGGAGCAGGCGCGAGGCGCTGCGACGGCGCGCGGCGGGCCTGCGCAACATCGACTTCCTGCCGCCCGCCGACGCCCGCGAGTTCACCGACGTCCTCGCCGCCGCCGACGTCCTCGCCGTGACCCAGCGGGCGTCCGTGCTCGACATGAGCGTCCCGTCCAAGCTCACCTCCTACTTCGTCTCCGGTCGCCCGGTCGTCGCCTCGGTGGCCGACGGGGGAGGCACCGCGCAGGAGATCCAGCGGTCGGGCGCGGGCGTCCTCGTCGCCCCCGAGGACCCCGGCGCGCTGCTCTCGGCCGTACGCAAACTCGTCGAGGCGCCCGCCGAGGCCGCCGCCCTCGGCGCGAACGGGCCGCGGTACGTCGCCCGGCACCTGGGCCGGGAGGCCGCCCTGGCCCGCTTCGACGCCCTGCTCACCGAGGCCCTCGCGGACGCACAAGGGAGACCGCACCGATGACCCATCCGATCCGCGCCCTGGAGGACCAGGACGAACCCGCGCTGCTGAGGGACCAGTTCCGCCAGCTCCTGCGCTACCGGGCACTGCTGGCCACCGGGGTGGCCGCCGGACTGCTCGGCGGCGGATGGCTCGCCCTGAGCGGCGAGAAGAGCTACACCTCGACCGGCGAGGTGGTCGTGCGCTCCGCCACCTCGGACCCCTTCGCGGCGGGTGCCTCCGCCGACAAGGGGATCAACATCGGCTCCGAACGGCAGACCGCGGTCAGCGACACCGTGGGCACCCTGGCCGCCAAGACCCTCGCCCGGAGCGGCGACCCGGTCGAGGTCGGGCCGCTGCTGAAGGGCCTCCAGGTCACCAACCCGCCGAACACCCTCGTGCTCCGCTTCGCCTACACCGGCCGCACTCCCGCCCTGGCCCGGGCACGGGCCCAGGCGCTCGCCGACGCCTATCTGGAGATCCGCCGACAGCGCACCGAGAACAGCATCGCCAACATGGTCGACGGCTACCGCGCCCAGCTCGAACCGCTCACCGAACAGCGCGACCAGCTCGCCGGGCAGGCCGGCGGCAGCGGCGAGGCGGCCAACGCCCGGGCCGGCCTCCTGGTGACGATCTCCGAACTCAACCGGAAGATCTCCGAGTTGCGCGCCCTGGACACCACCCCCGGCTATCTGACGAAGAAGCCCGCCGAGCCCACCGGGCCCAGCGGTGCCGGGCTGCCCCTGCTGCTCGGACTCGGCGGTGTCGTCGGGCTCGCCCTCGGACTGCTGCTGTCCTGGGTGCGCCTGGTCTTCGACCCGGCCGTGCGCTCCACCCGGGAACTCGTCCGCTCCCTCGGTGCCCCCCTGCTCGGCACCCTGCCCAGGGAACGGACCTCGTCGGGCACCCTGCTCGCCATCGGCAGCGGCGGGAGCCGGCTCGCCGAGGAGTACCGGGCGGTCGCCTTCCGGCTCGCCTACGACCCCTCGTTCGCCCAGCGCCGCAGGCTCCTGGTCACGGCACCGCGCGGGGACGGCGGCGCGGCGGCGGCCGCCGCGGCCAACCTGGCGGCCGCCTTCGCCGAGATGGGCCGGGACGTCATCCTGCTCGAAGCCGATCTGCGCACCCCCTCCCTGGCCGCGGCCCTGGGACCGGCCGTGCGGGGATCGGGCGGCGGCCGGATGACGCGGGGCCCGCTGCCCTGGCCGTCGGACAGCCGGATGAACGTGGACGTGCCGGGGTCGGGCGCCTTCACCCTGGTGGCGGGCCGACGCACGGACAATGTGGCGCGCGCCCTGACCTCCGTGCCGGTGGGCCGGATCGCCGACGAGGCGGACCGGCCGGGCGCCGTCGTCATCGTGTCGGCCCCGCCCGTGCTGTCGTACGCCGACGCCGTCGCCCTGATCGACCGGGTGCCGGGCGTCCTGGCGGTCTGCGACGCGCGGGAGGTCCACCGCAGCGACCTGGAACGGATCCGCGAGATCGTCGAAGCGGCCGGCGGAACCGTCCTCGGAGCCCTGCTGCACCCCGCCCGGGGCCGCCGCGAACGCCGGACCCGTGAGAAGGCCGCCCGGCGCCGCACGACGGGCGAACGGTACGGCACCTCACCGGGCCGGGGCGAGCCCCACGGCCGCGGCGGCCCCGAGCACACCGGCGACCCGGCCGAGACGCTCGGACTGCGCGCCGTCGACCCCACCGCGGGACGGGGATGAAAGCACGCACCGCGATCGTCTGCTCGGTCGCGGACCAGGGCGTGGCGGCACTCACCAACATCCTGGTACTGGTCGCGGCCGCCCGGCTCTCCGCCGCCGCCGAGTTCGCCCGCTTCTCGGCGGTCTACCTCGTCTTCACGGTGCTGCTCGGCGTGTCCGGCGCCCACACCGGACAGCCGCTGGTGCTGCGGCGCGGCGAGGGCGACGAGGTGCGCGGCGCGTGCCGGTCGGCCGTCGCCTTCACCCTGCTCGCCGCCGCCGCGCTCGGTCTTCCGCTCGCCGCCGTCTGCCTGGCGCTGCCGGGCGCCACCCCCCGGGCCCTGGCGGTGCTGGGGCTGGTCCTGCCGGTGGTGCTCGGACAGGACGCCACGCGCTACGCCTTCTCCACCCTGCACCTGCCACATCTCGCGCTCGCCGGCGACGCCCTCCGACTGGCCGGGGTGCTCGGCGCGCTGGCCGTACAGCCGCCCGGCACCCCGGCCGGTCGGCTCGTCCTGGTCTGGGGCCTGTCCGCACTGCCCGCCCTGCTGCTCTCGGCCGCGCTGCTGCACCGCGCGACGGCCGGAACGCCGCTGCACCCGGGCGACCTGCTGCGGCGCGGCCACCTAGGACGGCGCTTCGTGGTGGAGTTCGGGGTGGGCAACGCCACGAGCCAGCTGTCCGTGCTCGGACTCGGCGCGGTCGGCGACCCGCTGGTCGTCGGCGCCCTGCGCGGCGCCACCACCCTCTTCGGACCGTTGAACGTGCTGTTCACCTCCGCCACCGGTTTCGGCCCGCCCCTCCTCGGGCGGCTCCCCTCCGCGCGCCACCGGGTCCGCGCCACGGCGACGCTCGCCGCCGTGCTCGCCGCGACGGCCGCGCTCTGGGCCGCCGGGCTCGCCCTGCTGCCCGAAGGGGCAGGCCGCTCGCTGCTCGGCGACACCTGGCCCACGGCGGCCGCGCTGCTCCCGGCGACCGGCAGCCAGTACGCGGCGATGGCCGTCGGCACCTGCGGGCTGCTGGCCCTGCGGACGCTCGACCCCCGCACCACGCTCCCCGTCCAGGTGGTGTTCTCGCTCGTCTCCGTCGTGCTCCTCGCCGTCGGCTACGCGCTCGGCGGGACACCGGGCGCGGCCTGGGGCCTGTGCCTGGGATCCGTCTGCAAGGCGACGGCCACCTGGACCGGGGTGGCGCGCCTGCGCCGCCGTGCCGCCGCGCCCCCGGTGACCCTCAGTGCGGACGCCGCCCGGCCGGGCCACCGAGGGCGGTGACCAGCAGCAGACAGAGCACCGCGATCGCCGGTTTGCCCATGGCCTGCAGCAGCGGGCCGCGCAACAGGATGAACGTGTACCCGGCGACCAGCGGCACGACGACGGCCGTCACACTGCCGGGCCCGGCCCGGGAGACCGCGCGCGCGTATCGCCGGTCGGTGCGCGCCGCGGCGTACCCGATCAGCGCGAACGCCCCGGCCATGCCCGGGGCGCCGAAATCGACCCAGAGCTCGGCCCAGAGCGGCGCCGACAGGTTGGTCATGTTCATCCCCATCCACTGACCGACCCGCACCCCGGTGTCCTCGGGCTTGCCGCTCCAGACCGATCGGGGCACGAAGAACAGTGCGGAGCCCGCCAGTTGCCGCCCGTAGGTGTGGCCCCGGGTACCGACCCAGGTGACGGTGTTGGCGACCATCACCGTCTGGTCGTAGTCCTTCGTCGCCAGCGGCTCGAACACCGACGACGACTCGACCGGCCGGTACCCCGCGCCCTCGTAGCGGAACCGGTCCGCGTACGGGAACAGCACCAGCGCCCCGGCCACCCCCAGCGCCAGCACCGTCCGGTACATCGCGGCGCTCCTCGGGAACGCGGTGAACAACAGTGAGACCAGCACGGTCAGGAACCAGTAACGGGCATTGGACACGGGGTTGTTGACGATCACGTTGAGAGCCGCCAGCGCCCCCCACACCAGTACCGTCGACGGGGTGCGCCGGGCCCGGCGCGAGGTCACCAGGCGACGGGTGTACAGGAGCAGCGCGAGCAGCGCGGGCACCGTGCCGAAGCCCTTGAGGAACGCCGAACCCACGTTGGATCCCTCGGACCCGACGCCGCTGACCGCGACCGACGCGCTGATCTCCTGCCGGCTGGTGAAGAAAATCGCGGGCCCGCCCAGCTTCACGACGTAGTACCCGCTCGCCGCGAAGGCCAGCAGCACCAGCAGTCCGAGCCGCGCCCGGTGCGGGGAGGACGGGCCCCGGCCGGGACGGCCCGGGGCCCGCTCGCGCAGCGGACGCCGGGACGCCAGCAGTGCCCCGAGGTCGAACGCGGCACAGCCGACCAGGACCAGGGCGACGGCCGTCACCAGATCGGAGCGCGGGCCGACCAGCGGCGTGGGGGTCTGCCCGATGACCGCCTGCGCGAACGGTGCCACCCCCATCGCGATGTACACGAACATCCAGAACACGCCCTGCAGCAGCCGCCGCCGGGTGGACAGGATCATGGTGGCGAGCCGGGTGCCCGCGTAACACGTCAGCACGAGCTGCAACCAGTACGCGGTGTCCCGGACACCGCTGCCCGGCTGGGCGGCGACCACCGCCGGCAGGAAGCACACCAGGGCGAGGACGAGCGGGACGGCCAGGGCGCGCGACAGCATCGCCCACGACATGGGACTCGCCCGAGGCCGGTTCCGGGGACCGCTCCCCGGCACGGGTGCCGACGGCGTCGTCCCGCGCACCGACGTCATGGGCTCCCCGTTCCACCGACCTGTGAACACTCTAACGAATCAACCCACTTGGGAAGTCCTGGCGACTAACCTGTGACGGGTCGGCCGAGGTCTTGGGGGCCCTGTTGAGGATCCTGCACGTCGTCACGCTGCACACCCCGGACCACGCCTTCGGAGGGCCGACCAGGGTGGCGCTCAACCTCTCGAAGACCCAGCGGGCCCGGGGGGACGACGCCCGCGTCATGGCCCTGGGCGACGGCTTCACGGGCCGCCTGCCGCGCGAGGTCGAGGGCGTGCCGGTCCACCTCTTCCGGGCCCGCCACGTGCTGCCGAGGTACGAGGTCAGCGGGATCACCTCCGGTGCGCTGCTGCTCGCCGCCCGACGCATGATGCGCGGCGCCGATCTCGTCCACGTGCATCTGATGCGTGACCTGGTGACCCTGCCCGTCGCCCTGCTCGCCCTCGCGTCCGGCACGCCCCTGGTCGTCCAGACGCACGGCATGGTCGACCCGACCGAGAACCGGGTCGCCCGGCTGACCGACCTGCTGGGGGTGCGCAGGGTGCTGCGCCGGGCGGACGCGGTGCTCCATCTCACCGAGGCGGAACGCCTCGACGTGAACGCGGTGGCCGCGCCCGTGCCGCCCGCCCGGAGCGTGCGGCTGGTCAACGGCGTCCGGCCGCAGGAGCACAAGCCCGCCCGCGAGCCGGGCAGCCCGCCGACGGTCCTGTTCCTGGCGCGGATCCAGCAGCGCAAACGGCCGCGGGACTTCGTCGCCGCCATGCCGGAGGTCCTGGCCGTCCATCCGGACGCCCGGTTCGTGCTGGCCGGGCCCGACACCGGTGCACTGCCCGAGACCCTCGAACTCGCCCGCGAACTCGGGGTGACGGGCTCCCTCGACCACGTCGGGCCGCTCGACCACGAGGAGGTCCTGGCGGCGGACCGGCGGGCCGACGTCTACGTACTGCCGTCGATCGAGGAGCCGTTGGGGGTCTCCGTCCTGGAGGCGATGTCGGTGGGCACCCCCGTCGTCATCACCCGCACCTGCGGCCTCGCCCCCGACGTGGCACGAGCCGGGGCCGGCCGCGTGATCGACAGCCGGGTCGGCGAGGACGCGGAGAACGCGTCGAAGGTCGCCGGCGCGATCCTGGAACTCCTCGAACCCGGGACCGGCGAACGGGCAGGCCGGGCCGCCCGGCGACTGGTCGAGGAGCACTTCACCATCGAGGCGGTGACCCGTGCCCTCCGGCGGACCTACGAGGACGTGGTCCGCCGGAGGGCACACGTAGTCAGACCACCTTCCCCTCACGGGACTTGAGCCCGATCTGCCAGCGGTAGAAGCTCATCGCCAGCGCGAAGTCGAACCCCGCCCGCCCGTCCAGGAACCCCCGCCGGTAGACGTACATGTACGCGAACGACACCAGCGGCTTGAACGGTGCCTTGTGGAACAGCTGACCCTGGCGCGACTTCACCCTGCGCACCTGCTCCTTGACGTCGGGGTGGTGCTCCAGCCACGCCTCCCAGTCGGAGTATCGGTTGTGCCGCTCGAACCAGGCGGTGACGGGGTCGAGATCCTGGTGCTCGATCGGATGGCGCAGCGCCCGGACCGATTCGGCGACCGGCTGGTAGTGGCCCTCCACCTCGCCGATGCCCGGCGCGTCGAGATCCCCGACCTCCGGGTAGTGGCAGCGGGTGCGGTCGGTCAGCGAGCGTTTGCGGATGGTGTAGCCGTGCCGCAGGCGCTTCCCGGAGAACCAGTAGCCCAACGGGATGTCGTACGCCGCCGGTCTCGACGCGCCCGGGTCGGCGAACTCCCGCCGCAGTTCGGCCAGCAGACCGGGGCTGATCCGCTCGTCGCCGTCGAGCAGCAGGATCCAGTCGAGGTCCGTGCGGACGTGGTCCAGGCACCACTGCTTCTTGCGCGGATGGCCGCCGTCCCAGGTGTACGTGATCACCTCGGCGCCGCTCCCGGCGGCGATCTTCCCCGTGTCGTCGGTGCTGTGCGAGTCGACGACGACGACCGCCTCGAAGTGGTCGATGACCGACCGCACGGCCTCGGCGACGTTCAGCGCCTCGTTCTTCGTCGGGATCGCCACGGCGATCGGCAGCTTCGTCATCCGGCCCCTCCTTCGGGCAGCCAGGCGTAGCAGCCGGTGGAGACGAAGGCTCGGGCCGCCGCCGGGACGGTGATCCGGGCCGGCTTCCCGGCGGTGGTGGAGCCCGAAGCCAGGGCCCTGCCGTCGTCGCCGGTGAGCTGCCAGGTGCAGGCGTCGGTGGGGGAGACGCCCCGGTAGCGGCCCGGCCGGACCTGCCGGCCCTCGTACGTGCCGTCCGCGTATCCGCGCCCGGCCTCCCGCAGCAGATCGCGGTGGCGGACGCACAGGTGCTCGACGGCCGGTTCGGCGTCGGCGATCTCGCCGGTCACGATGGCGCCGACGGCGGTGTCCCGGTCGGCCTTCACCAGGAACGTCAGCCGGTCGCAGGTCTCCTGGCCGGTCTGCAGCACGGCCGCCGGGTCCATGCCCCGGGGCACCCGGTCGGTCAGGTACTCCTTCTCCTTCTCGGTGAACGAACCGGTGACCGGGGTGAGTTCGACGGCGGGCAGCTTGGGCTGCTCCTCGTCCGGCGCCGCCCGCGGAACGGGGGCCGCGGTGGCGGCGGGGCCGGCCGACGGGGCGGTGACGGGGGGCCGTGACACCGGCGGTGCGGGGGTGCCCGCCGTGTCCCGTCCGGAGGAGGGCGAGCCGCAGGCGGCCAGCGCCGCCGCCAGGACGACGACGGCGGCGCCGGCGCGGAACGGATGCGCCATCAGCCCGTCCTCAGCGCGTAGTGGGCACCGACCGTCGAGGCGCTCAGCGCGGTCGGGTAGACGGCGGTCTCGTCGACCTGCCCGGCGAAGAAGTTGCTCGTCGGTCTGCCCGGCCAGTTGTTCAGGTTGTCGCCGCCCACGCGCCAGTAGCCGCTGTAGTTCTGGTTGACGGTGTAGGAGGTGTTGGAGGCGCGGAGCTTGCCGTCCACGTACAGGGCCATGCCGCCGGTCCCCTGGGTGGCGACGACGTGGTGCCAGGCGCCGTTGTTGTAGGCGGCGGGCGTGGTGATGGTTTTGGCCCCGCCGTTGTAGACGCCGAAGACGAGGCGGCCGTCGTCGCGCATGTACACGTGCTTGTCGAACTGGGTGCTGTTCTGCATGGTCACATTGCCGAAGCCGATGATCCTCCCGCCCTTGGCGGTCGTCGTCCTGATCCAGGTCTCGACCGAGAACCTGGCCGGGTGGGCGTGGCGCTTGTTGCTGTACGCGTACTGGTTCGTTCCGTTGAAGCCGATCGCGGTCGAGGGTCCGGCGACCGCGGCGGGCGTCTGCCAATAGGCGGGGGAGTTGCGCAGGAAGCCGTTGTTCCGCCCGGAGCCGGTGTCGGCGGCGAAGGTCGACGTGCCCTCGTCGTAGCGCCAGTACAGCGACGCGCCGTCGGACAGGACCCTGGCGGGGTACTTCTGGGCGGTGGCGGTCACGGTCGCCGACAGGGCCGGCGACTTGGCGCTGGTGTTGGTGCCGTCGCTCGCGCTGATCCGGTAGGAGTGCGTCTCGCCGGGGGCCACGTCCGTGTCGGTCCACCTCAGTTGCGGGCGGTCCCAGAACAGCGAGTACCCCGTCGTGGTGTGCACCGGGGTGGCGGCGCCGTCCTTGTAGATCCGGTAGGTGAGCTCCCCGTCGTCGGCGTCGAAGCTCGTCTGCCAGTTGACCTCGATCTTCCCCGGGGCGACCGTGGACAGGCTGACGTTGGGCACCCACGGCGCCCCGGTGTCCGGGCCGTCGGCGAACCGGGTCAGGCCCTGCTGGCGGACCCCGTTGACGGTGGTGAACTCGCCGCCCACCCACAGGTAGTGGTGGCCGTCCTTGTCGGTCTGCGCCATGACCCGCGGCCCGACCGGCTCCCCGATGCCGTCATTGGTGTCCGGGAACCAGGGCAGCAGCTTCGGGTCGTTCACGGACTGGGCCAGCAGATGTCTGCGCGGCTGGTCCGGGAACCCGCCCATGCTGGCGCAGTCGTGGGCGTGACTCCCGCTGTACAGCACTCCCTCGTGGACGAGCACGGCCTGCGTCGCCCCCAGGCAGGTGTCCCGCCAGCGCTGGGCGAAGTCGTCGAGGTTCAGCGCGATCCGGCCGTCGAACACACCCCCGCCGGTGCCCTCGTTGGCGGTGTAGAAGCCCGTCGCGTCGGTGGTGATGTCCTGCACCGTGGAGGTGTCGGGGATGAACCCGGCCGGGTAGCCCTTGACGACGGCCCCGGTGGTGGCGTCCACCACCACCAGGGCGTGCGAGGTGGTGCCGTTGACCTTGAAGAAGTTGCCGCCGAGCAGGACGCGCCTGCCGTCGGGGGTGAGTTCCACGGCCCGTCCCACGTCGTCCGCGTCCGCCTTCCACGGCTTGAGGGCGGCACCCGTGGTGACCGCGGCGAACTTGTTCCGGGTCTGCCCCGCGACCTTGTTGAAGTCGCCGCCCAGGTAGACCGTGTCCGAGGTGACGGCCAGGGCCCGTACCGTCGCGGTGACGGACACCTTGAAGTCCTGGCGCGGGGTGCACGTCGCCGTGTCGATCGCCGCGATGTTGCTCACCCCGACCCCGTTCACCGCCCCGAACTGCCCGCCGGCGTACAGGGTCTTCTGGTCCGGGGAGAGCGCGAGCGCCCGTACGGTCGCCGTCCCCGACGAGAGGGTGAACGACAGTGCGCAGCCGGTCGGTTCACCGGTCGCCGCGTCGAACGCGGCGAAGTTCAGCGCCGGTTGCTCGGAGGTGCCCGCGGCCGCGCCAGGCGGCCGGACACTGGAGAATGTCCCGCCGGCGTAGACGACACCGGCGTCCGAGGCCGCCATCGACCAGACGATGCCGTTGGTCTGCCAGGTGGTGAGATCGTCCGCCGTCAGGGCGACCGGTGGCGTCAGGGCCGAGACCGGGGAGGTGCCGGACGCGGTGGCGGTCAGCGCCCCGGCGAGCAGGCACAGCGCACCGGCCGCGGCGCGCGCCCGGCGGCGGCATCCGGTGGGTCCGCGCCCCGTGGTTGGGTTCATCATTCAGCTCCGAGAGTGAGAACGGTCCGCGGCCCGGGGGCCGAGGCTCCTGTCCCGCCCGGCGGCGTGACGGGGACGGGCCGCCCCGTCGCGGGTGCGGGGGAGTGGGTGGGGGTGGTGCCGGTCCCCGGCGGAGGGCCGGGGGCGGGGTGCGGGGAGGGGACCGGGCGGCTCATCGGTCCACCCGCACGGTCGTCCCGGCGAGCTGGTCGGAGAGCAGGCGGATGTCGGCGTCGACCATGATCGCGGCGAGTTCCCGCGCCCGCACGGCCGGTTTCCAGCCCAGCAGCTCCTCGGCCTTCGCGGCGTCGCCGATCAGCGCGTCGACCTCGCTCGGCCGCTCGTACTTGGCGTCGTGGCGGACGTGCTCGCGCCAGTCCAGACCCGCGTGCGCGAAGGCGTGCTCCAGGAACAGCCGGACGCTGACGCCCTCCCCGGTCGCCACGACGTAGTCGTCCGGGGTGTCGCGCTGGAGCATCCGCCACATCGCGTCCACGTACTCGGGGGCGTAGCCCCAGTCGCGCACCGCGTCGAGATTGCCGAGATGCAGCCGGGTCTGCAGGCCCGCCTTGATCCGCGCCACCGCTCGTGTGATCTTCCGGGTCACGAAGGTCTCGCCGCGGCGTGGGGACTCGTGGTTGAAGAGGATCCCGTTGACCGCGAACATGCCATACGCCTCACGGTAGTTGACGGTCGCCCAGTACGAGTAGACCTTCGCCACGCCGTACGGGCTGCGCGGATGGAACGGCGTCCGCTCGTTCTGCGGCGGCGGGCTGGCGCCGAACATCTCGGACGACGACGCCTGATAGATCCGGGTGTCGATCCCGCTGGCGCGCACGGCCTCCAGCAGCCGCATGGTGCCCAGAGCGGTGATGTCCCCCGTGTACAGCGGGGCGTCGAACGAGACCCGCACGTGCGACTGCGCACCCAGGTTGTAGACCTCGTCCGGGCGGATGTCCCGCAGCAGGTTCACCAGCGCCACCCCGTCGGCCAGGTCTGCGTGGTGCAGCACGAACGAGCGGTCCGGCTCCTGCGGGCCCTGGTAGATGTGATCGATCCGCTCCGTGTTGAAGCTCGACGACCGGCGTATCAGCCCATGGACCGTGTACCCCTTGTCGAGCAGTAACTCGGACAGATAGGAACCGTCCTGTCCCGTCACACCCGTGATGAGCGCGGTCTTCGCCATGAATCCCCCCAATGTCTTCCGCCCGATGGGCTGTTGGTCCTCACCGATGCCTCCCGACCCGTCTCACGCCCGTCCCGCGCCGGCGCTCCGCGACGGGAGATCCGCGTACGACGTGACCCTGTCCCGTGGCCGCTGGCACAATCCGAGACATGACGACTGATTTACCCGGCCCTCCCCAGGAACCCGTCCGCCCCCTGCTGCGCCCCGGCGCCCGTGTGTTCGTCGCGGGCCACCGGGGTCTGGTCGGCTCGGCCGTGCTGCGCCGCCTCACCGCCGCCGGACACGAGGTGATCACCCGCGACCGCGGCCTCCTCGACCTGCGCGACGCCGAACGGACCGCTGCGTTCCTCCGCGAGCAGCGCCCGGACGCCGTGGTGCTGGCCGCCGCCCGGGTCGGGGGGATCATGGCCAACGACACCTACCCGGTGCAGTTCCTCGAGGACAACCTGCGCATCCAGCTGAGCGTCGTCTCCGGGGCGCACGCCGCCGGGGTCGAGCGGCTGCTCCTGCTCGGCTCGTCCTGCATCTACCCCCGGCTCGCTCCGCAGCCCATTCCCGAGAGCGCCCTGCTCACCGGCCCGTTGGAGCCGACGAACGAGGCGTACGCACTGGCCAAGATCGCCGGTGTCGTGCAGGTCCGCTCCTACCGCAGGCAGTACGGCGCCTCGTACATCAGCGCCATGCCCACCAACCTCTACGGGCCCGGCGACAACTTCGACCTGGAGACCTCGCACGTCCTGCCCGCGCTGATCCGCCGGTTCCACGAGGCGCGACGGGGCGACGCGCCCGCGGTCAAGCTCTGGGGATCGGGCCGGCCCCGCCGTGAGTTCCTGCACGTCGACGACCTGGCCGCCGCCTGCCTTCTGCTGCTGGAACGCTACGACGGCGAGGAGCCGGTGAACATCGGGTGCGGCGAGGACCTGTCCATCGGTGAACTGGCCGACGTCGTCAGGGAGGTGACGGGATATCGGGGAGCGATCGAATGGGACACCTCGAAGCCCGACGGGACCCCGCGCAAGCTGCTCGACGTCACCCGGCTCGCCGCCCTGGGATTCACTCCCCGGATCCCGCTGCGCGACGGCATCTCCGGCACCTACGCCTGGTGGCTGGAGCGGTCGGCCGCGCCGCCGGTGGCCCCGTGATCCGCGCATGGTCGCCCGTCCTCAGTAGGCGCCGCGCCCGTCGGCGACGGCGCGCAGCGTACGGGCCATGAGCCCCAGATCGGTGGCAGGCGACCAGTTGTCGACGTACCACAGGTCCAGCGAGACGGTCTCCTGCCAGGACAGGTCCGAGCGCCCGCTGACCTGCCACAGCCCGGTCAGTCCCGGCCGGACCGCGAGCCGTCTCAGCTCGCGGTCGTCGTACCGGGACACCTCGTCCGGCAACGGGGGGCGCGGACCCACCAGCGACATGTCGCCCCGCAGCACATTGACCAGCTGCGGCAGCTCGTCGAGCGACGTGCGGCGCAGCAGACGGCCGATTCCGGTCACCCGCGGGTCCCGCCGCATCTTGAACATCGGGCCGTCGCTGTCGTTCGCCGCCGTCAGCAGACGCTTGTGGCGTTCGGCGTCCACCACCATCGTGCGGAACTTCCACATCGTGAACGGGCGGTTGTGGAGCCCCTGGCGGATCTGCCGGTGGAACGCCGGACCGTCCGAGCCCAGGCGCACCGCCGCTCCGATCAGGAGCAGCACGGGCGCGAGGAGCAGCAGCCCGAGCGCCGCGCCCGCACGGTCCAGGGCGGTCTTCAGGAGCATCTGCGGGCCCCGGCGCAGCGGCGGGGCGATGTGCAGCAGGGTCAGTCCGGCCGCGGCTGCGGGCCGTACCCGTTCGGCCGCGACGCCCGACAGCTCCGACAGCACGGACAGCGGGAGCCCGCCGTCGTGCAGTCCCCAGAAGAGGCGGCACAGCCGCTCCTCGGAGAGATGCGGACCGGGGGCGACCAGGGCGAGGTCCGCGTCATGGGCGAAGGCCGCGCCCAGGACCGTCGACGCGTCGTCCCCGGCGGGTTCCGGGGCGAGCCGCCCGGCCACCCGGACCCCGCATTCCAGCGGCGCGGCCCCCACCGGCACGGCGGCCACGACCGCGTAGGGGTGGCCGGGACGGGAACCGAGCAGGCGCACCGCACGCTCCACCCCCGGGTTCTCGCCGACCACGAGCACTCTGCGCACGGACCGCCGACGCCGCCCCGCGCTGGGCAGCCACCGCAGCGCCGCGCCCACCGGCAGCCCGGGCAGCAGCGCCACGAGACCGTCCACCGGATCGACGGGGTCGCCGGCCACGGTCTGCAGCACGGCGAGCACGCCGACCAGAAGCAGCCAGTCGCCGACCGTGCTCAGCGGACGCGGAGAGCTCCCCCCGGAACGGTCCTCCGCGTACCGGCCGCGCGCGGCCCGCACACAGGCCCACGCGAGCGCGGCCACGCCCGCCGCCACCACGGCCCCCGGCTGTCCGCCGGCGCGCAGCACCGACCACGCCGGGACCCCGAGCCCGAGAAGCTCGGCCCCGATGAGAGCGGGCACGCGGCGGCCGGTCCGACGCATCCTCGCCGCGGCCGGGGAAGGACGCTCACGAGGAACGGCCGACGCCTGCCGCGGGGCGTCGAATTCCGTGCCGTGCGGCCGGGACGCGGTAGTCCGCGGGCGAGGCGTGCCCCACGCCCGCGCGGATTCCGGCCGGTCCGAATCGGATAACTCGACATGCCCCATGAACCCCCCAGTCACAGTCGCATCGTCATGAACGGGGCGCATCCGCCGATCCTGTGGACTGACGGATGCGCCCTCGGTGCACGATATCCACACACGTGCCATTTCGCTGGAGTTCCGGTGAAGTTCAGACATCCGCACCGACTCGGGACTCGTCCCGTTCCGTGCCGGATCTCTGGCTCTGTGGTCATCTGCTCGTGTGTGGGGGATATCGGGCCCGTCGGTGTGCGGATCTGTCCATGATCTGTCGCATGGTCCCATCAACCGGCGCGTCCCGGGAGACCGCCCCGGCGGGCCGCGGCCTTCTCCCGGTGTCTCACGGGGCCGGGCGGCCAGGTGGGACACGGTCCGGGCGGAAGGCCTCCGCCGCCGTCCGGGCGGGAGGTCCGGTTCAGCGTCCCCCGGCTTCGTCCTCGGCCCGGGACGGCCAGGCCGCCGCCGTTCTCCCCGGCGCCAGCCGGTCCACCACCTCGGCCAGCTCCTCGCAGGCGTGCTCGATCCTCCGGCGGATGTTGCTCTGCTCGGTGACCACGGCGGCGAGCAGCAGCGCGGTCAGGGCCACGGAACCATTGAGCAGGGCCAGATTGACCATCACATGGAGGACGCTGTGACCCTCGAACGGGCCCACGCCCTGCGTCCCCGCGATCGCGGCCATCATCGACACGAGGAACGCGCACGGCGCGCTGCCCGCCAGCCGGAACCTCAGGGCCGCCCAGACGAGCAGCGGGAAGACGAGGTAGATCATCTCCAGCGAACTCCTGGTGGCCACCCACGAGACCGCCACGGTCGCCACCGCCAGCGCAACCGCCTCGATCCACCGGTCGGTGAGCCGGGGCATCCGCGCCCTGCGCAGCACCAGCAGCAGCGGGGTGACGACCAGCACCCCCATCGCGTCCCCCGACCACCAGGCCGTCCAGACCGGCCAGAACCCGTGCGCCGGCAGGTCGCCGTCCAGCACGAGCACGGAGGCGCCCACCGTCGCGCTGACGGTCATGCCCAGCAGCGCGCCGGGGAGGACCAGCGCCAGCCCGTCCCGCAGCCGGTCCAGCTCCCTGCGGAAACCGGCTCTGCGCAGCATGAGGTACGAGCAGAGGGGAGCCAGGGTGTTGCCCGCCACGAGGACGCAGGTGAGGAGTGAGACCGAGTCCTCCAGCGTGGAGACGACGCAGAGGGAACCCAGCGCGATGCCGGGCCAGACCCGCGGTCCCAGCTGGATCAGGGCGCTCAGCGCGATGCCCGTCGGAGGCCAGAGCGGGGTGACGGCCGCGCCGTGGACGGACACCCCGGGGATCAGTCCGAGCCCGCCGGCGGCGTAGTAGGCGGCGGCCACCGCCAGGACCTGCAGGACGGCCCGGGCGGTACGTCTGGTTCTCTCGCTGCGGATCACGCACCTCATCAGACACCGACCCGGACGCGTGACGGCAACATGACACGCTAGGCCTGGCCCGGTCGTCGGTTCTGGCCGGGTGCGGCCCCGTGGCGCAGGACGAGGACGGCCGCGTCGTCCCGGTGCCCCGTCCGCTCCGCCGCGCGCAGGACCGCGTCGGCCAGCTCACCGGCATCGGCGGCGACCCGGGCGGACACCAGGCGCGCCACGGCCGCCAGACCCTCGTCCACGGGGATCGAGGGCCCCTCGACCACGCCGTCCGTGAGCAGGACGAACGCCCCGGGCGCGGTCAGCCGCCGCCGTGTGACCGGATACCGTTCCCCCGGCCGTATGCCCAGCGGCAGACCGCCCTCGTCGGAGGTGACCCCGGCACGGCCGTCCGCCGTGGCCCACACGGCGGACACGTGCCCGGCGCGGGCGCTGCACAGCTCCCGGGTGACCGGGTCGAGGCGGACGAACGTACAGGTCGCGAAGAGCTCGGAGCCCACGGACAGCAGCAGGTCGTTGGTCCGGCCCACGACCTCCCCGGGGTCCGAGGCCGTGGCGGCCATCGCCCGCATCGCGACGCGAACCTGGCCCATGAACGCCGCCGCCTCGACGTCATGTCCCTGGACGTCCCCGACGGCGAAGGCCAGTGCCCCGTCGGGGAGCACGAAACCGTCGTACCAGTCGCCCCCGATGTCCAGCCCGCTGCGGGCCGGTGCGTAGCGGGCGGCGGTCCGCAGTCCGGGAAGGTCCGGCAGCGACGTGGGCAGCATGCCGCGTTGCAGCGCCTCGGCCAGTTCCACCCGTGCCCGGTGCAGCTCCACCTCACGGCGCGCCCGCGAGGTGAGCTGTTGCAGAGTGGTGAGCAGTTCGCCGGCGCTCGCCGAACGGGGAGGACGACGCCGGTTCATGAGGCGCTCCGCACTCGGTGGAAGTGACTCACGCATCCTATTTCGGCGGTGTGCTTCCCGCAGGGCGGGCCGGAGGAGCGGAACGCACCCGTATGCGCGGGGCGGGACGGAACGCGCCGGGACGGACCGGAACGCGCGGACGGAGCCGGACGGGTGGATGCTGAGGAGAGGGGCGGCAGGACGGTGCCGTGCCCGGCGACCCGGGGCCGGGCACGGCGGCAGGAGGTGCGCGATGACCCGCACGCTGGAATGGAACGTCCACGTCGGCCTGACCGAGGAGGACGGCACCACCAGGGCCGAGGCGGTGCTGGACACCGGCTCGGAGAGACTCGTCGGGCACGGGGTCGCCCGCTGCAATCCGCAGGACGTGGACATCCCCGCCATCGGCGACGAACTCGCGGCGAGCCGCGCCATGAAGGATGTCGCCGCCCAGCTCATGAAGGCGGCCGACGAGGAACTGGAGTCGGTCGGCGCCGGACCCGCGAGCGGACCCGTGGCGCCCCCCTACGCCTGGTCCGACACCACGGCCTGAGTCCGGGCCTCCGGGGCGCGGCGATGCGCCCCCGGAAGCCCGGCCGGGGCGCGCCGGGCTCGGGTCGGCATGTGCCGGCGCCCGGTGGGACCGCCGTCGGTGAACGCCCGTCCGGCTCAGCCGGACGCGTCCTGGTCGGAGGCGGGCAGACCGATCGGGTTCGGGAACGGCAGCAGCGCGTCCGCCGTGCTCTCGGCCAGTGGGCCCAGCAGTCGGCCGGCCAGCCGGTCGGTGGTGTCCTCGGCCAGATCGCGTTCGGCGCGGCGCGCCGTGACGGCCGAGCGCGCGTCGATCAGGCCGCGCGAGCGCAGGCGTTCCTCGGCGTCCGCCCACTCCGGGTCGCTCCACCCGCTGTCGAGCTGGATGCCCTCGCGCGGGACCCGGCCCGTGGCGGCGGCGAGCACGAGCGCCTCCGGGGCGTCCAGACCATGGTCGGCCAGCGCGGCGGCGTGCGCGTCGCCCCGGAACTCCCGTAGCACGGTGGTCAGTTGCCACAGCCGTTCCCCGGGTCGGCGCGGTCGCACAGCGGGCGGTTCGCGGCGAACAGGGGGGCGGCCGAGGTCCGAGGCGGCCTCCACCATCGCCATGAGCGACGGGGCGAGCTGACCGGCCAGGGCGTCGACACCGGGCACCAGCTCGCGCAGCGCCCGCGCGGCCGGCCGTGCGCGCAGGTCGACGAGCGCCCCGGGGCCACGCTCTCCCACGAGGCGGGCAGTGCCCGTGCCACCATGCCGGGGGCGAAGACGGCCAGGACCGAGGTCGCGGTCTCCGGGCGGACCGGCCCCATCGGGGCCGTGCGGGTGGCGAAGTACCCCGTTCAGAAGCCCTTGAGGCCGACGGACCTGCCGATGCCCCGGCACTCCTCGTCGAAGTAGATCACCGCATGCAACGGTTCGGTGCGGCGCCACAGCGTGCGCGCTCTCGATTCCATGGCCGCCGGCACACCCCCCGCCGGACACGCGCCCGGCCCGCCCGGACGCGCGCGGGCCCCTCACGCGGCGGCGCCGGCGTGCCGCTCGACGATCGCCGCGGCGTCGGTACCGCGCGGCAGCACCCCGTACTGGTGGCCGCGCTCCTCCCCGAGCCGGGCGGCGACGAACGCCTCGGCGCTCGCCGCGGGCGCGTGACGCAGCATCAGCGAGGACTGCAGTGCCAGGGCCATGCCCTCGACCGTCGCCCTGGCGCGGGTCTGCGCGGCGAGCGGGTCGCGCAGGTCGTCCGCCAGTTCCCGGCGCAGCCGGTGGATGTGCGCGTCCAGCACGGGATGGGCGCCGGACGTGGTCCCCAGCTCGGCCCAGAAGGCGTCCAGCGACCGCGGGGTGCGGCCGATGCCGCGCAGCACGTCGAGGGCGACGACATTGCCCGAACCCTCCCACACGGCCATCACCGGCTGCTCGCGGTAGCGCCGGGCCAGCGGCCAGTCCTCCGTGTATCCGTTGCCGCCCAGGCACTCCAGCGCCTCATAGGCGTGGTGCGGGCCGCGCTTGCAGATCCAGTACTTGGACACCGCGGTGGCCAGCCGCCGGAACATCTCCTCGTCCTCGCCGCTGTCGGCCTCGTACGCGTGGGCCAGGCGCAGCGAGGTCCAGGTCGCGGCCTCCGTCTCCAGCGCCAGGTCCGCCAGGACCGAGGTCATGGCGGGCTGGTCGGCCAGCCGGGCGCCGAACGCGCTGCGGTGCCGGGCGTGCCAGATCGCCTCGGACACCGACTCGCGCATCCCCGCGGTGGTGCCCAGCACGCAGTCGAGACGGGTGTGGTTGACCATCTCGATGATGGTGCGGACCCCGTGCCCGGGTTCACCGATCCGTACCGCCCAGGTGCCGTCGAACTCGACCTCGGAGGAAGCGTTCGACTTGTTGCCCAGCTTGTTCTTCAGCCGCTGGACCCGGATGGTGTTGCGGGTGCCGTCGGCCAGCACGCGCGGCACGAGGAAGCAGGTGAGCCCGGCCCCGGCCTGGGCCAGCACGAGGAACGCGTCCGACTGCGGGGCGGAGAAGAACCACTTGTGACCGGTGAGCAGATGGGCCCGGCCCTCGGGGTCGGAGGCGATCGGCACGGCCCGGGTGGTGTTGGCGCGGACGTCGGAACCGCCCTGCTTCTCCGTCATCCCCATGCCGAACGTCAGCCCGGACTTGTCGGCGGGGGCGATCGGCCGGGGATCGTACGAGCGACTCAGCAGCCCCGGCAGCCAGTCCCGCCCCACCTCCGGATCGCGCCGCAGCACCGGGACCACGGCATGGGACATGGAGATCGGGCAGGCGTGACCGGGCTCGATCTGGGCGAACAGCATGAACGCCGCAGCCCGCGCCACCGCCGCCCCGGGCCTGGGGTCGGCCCAGCCCGCCGTGTGCGTGCCGTGGCCCACCGCCGCGCCGATGACCTCGTGGTACGCGGGGTGGAAGTCGATCTCGTCCACGCGGTTGCCGTAGCGGTCGTGGGTGCGCAGCACGGGCGGGGAGGCATGGGCGAGTTCGGCGTTCGCCCGGAACCGCTCGGACCCGACCAGGGCGCCGATCTCGTGCAGTTCCGGTTCGCGCCAGGCCGCGCCGAAGGCCTGCACGGCCTGGACGAGCGGCGGGTTGGCGGCGTACTCGTCGATGCCGGCACGGGGCGGTGCCTGGTTGGTGACCTCGTGGGTGCGGTACGGGGCGGGCGCCTCGGGCCGGGGGCCGGCTGCCTGCGGGGTGAGGGTCATCGCGGATTCCTGTCCTGGGTCGGTGGGCGGGCGACGAGGGCGACGGTCCGGCGGGTGGAACAGGTGCGGTGGAACGGGACCGGACGATCGACTGCGGGACTGCGGGACTGCGGGACTGCGGGACTGCGGGTGGTCGGTGCGGCGGTACGTCGTGGGGTGCGCGGTCGGGGGCGGTGCCGAACGGTCACCGGGGGCGTGGTGGGGCGGTGTCGGCCCCGACCGCGCGCAGGCACAGCGCGGTGATCCCCGCCACGACCGGCTCCGGGTCGGTCCGCTCGCCGACCGGCGACAGCGGACCGAGCAGGGCCTCGCCGACCGCCCCGATCACGGCCGCGGCCGACAACCGCGCGTTCTGTTCGGGAAGTTCACCCGCGGCCACCCCGGCGGCGACGACCGACTCGGCGAGGGCGTGGTAGTCGCGCCGGTAGGCCAGGCGCTCCTGTTCGACGAGGGGATCGACCGGTTCGGCGAGCAGCGCCCACGCCGTGCGCGGGGTGCGCAGCGCACGGTGGGAGAAGACCTCGACCAGGGCGCGCAGCTGTCCGGCGGCCCCGGTCCCGGCCCCCACCGCCTCCCGCACCGCGCTCAGCTCGTGACCGGCGACATGGCGGAAGACGGCGGCCAGCAGTTCCTGCTTGGAGGCGAAGTGGTTGTAGACGCTCCCGGTGGCGACCCCGGCCCGGTCGGCGAGCGCGGAGACGCTCGCCGCCGCGTACCCGCCCTCGGCCAGGAGTTCACGGGCGGCGTCCAGCAGCCGTTCGCGGTGGGCGAGCCGGGTCGCCTCCGTACGGGCGGTGGGTCGGTAGGCCACGATGTTCTGAACCTCGATTCATATCTTTGTGTGGCACTCAACCATGCTTGTGCGCAGGGGGCAATGGCCCTGCGGCGGACGCGTCCGGGATCTCCTGCTCGGTCCACAGCGTCTTGCCTTCGGCGCCGTACCGCACGCCCCAGTGCGCGGCGAGCCGGGAGACGATGAACAGCCCGCGCCCGCCCTCGTCGACGGTGCGCGCGTGGCGCAGATGGGGTGACACCCGGCTGCTGTCGTGCACCTCGCAGGTGAGCGTGCGGTCCAGGATCAGCCGCAGGCGCAGCGGCGGGACGCCGTAGCGGATCGCGTTGGTGATCAGTTCGCTGACGATGAGTTCGGTCGCCTCCGCCGTCTCCTCGTCGAGGTTCCAGCCGTCGAGCCGGTCGCGCACGAGCGTGCGCGCGATGCCGGGGGTCGTCCGGTCGTGGGCCAGGTCCCACGCCGCGACCCGGTCGTCCGGTACCGCTCCGGTGCGGGCGACCAGGAGGACGGCACCCTCCGCGTGCGTCTCGCCCGGCAGGCCGTAGACCACGTCGTCGCACAGGTCCTGGACGCTCCGTCCGGGCCGCGCGAGCGCCTCCCGCACCCGGTCCGCGGTCTCCTCGCCGGACAGGAGGGGCCCGGTGAAGAAGGCCAGGACGCTGCCCTCGGCGAGCCGCAGAACGGCCATGGCGAACGGCGAGCCGTCGGTGTCGAACAGCGCGGGCCCCTCCGGGACGTCCAGGGCGGTCGCGGTGCCGTCGGGCGTGACGAGGACCGGCGCCGGGTGTCCCGCCCGGGCCACGGTGCAGGTGCGGGCCAGGGGGTCGTAGACGGCGTAGACGCACGTCGCGGTCAGCGGCTGGGCGTGCCCCCGGCCGACGGGCGGCGGCTCCGCCTGCTCGGCGGCCAGCCGGACGGCGGTCTCGGCGAGCCTGGCCAGGACCTCGTCGGGCTCCAGGTCGAGACCGGCCAGGGCGTGGATCACGGTCCGCAGTTGGCCCATGACGACCGCAGCCCGCAGACCGGAGCCCTCGACGTCGCCGACGACCAGAGCGGTGCGCGCGCCGGAGAGATTGATGGTGTCGAACCAGCCCCCGCTGCCGCGGCCGGGCAGCAGTACGTGCGCCGTCTCGACGGCCACCCCGCCGCCCTCGCGCTGGGGCAGGAGCCTGCGCTGCACCGCCGACGCGATCACGTGGTCGCGCACGTAGCGCCGCGCGTTGTCGACACTCAGGGCGGCGTGCGCGGCCGCCGTCAGGGCGAGAGGAAGATCGCTCTCCTCGTACGGGGCCGTGTCCCGGCACCGGTAGAGGCTCACCAGGCCGAGCACCGCCCCGCGCAGCGTCAGCGGGACGACGATCAGGGAGCGGGCCCCGGTCGCCCGGACCAGCCGGGCGGTGTCGGGGGCGGCGTCGAGCCATGGCGTCCGGTCGTCGATCGGTACGAGGCGGGCCCGCAGGTCCGACGCCGCCAGGGAGTGCGGCGTACGGGCGGGCAGCCGGCGCATCTCCGCGACGAGGTCGTCCAGGCGGCCCTCCGCGTCCGGGCCGCGCACGGCCGCGCGGCGCAGCGGGACCGCGGCCCCCAGGGGGCCGGGCGGCGTATCCGAGCCGCGCACCACATCGTCCACCACCTCCACCACCGCGAGGTCGGCGAACATCGGAACGACGGCTTCCGCGAGCGCCTCGCAGGTCGTCGCGATATCGAGCGACGTACCGACCTTCGTCCGCACGGCCGCCAGGCACGCCGCCCGGACGCGTTCCTTCTCCCGCTCGTCGACGTCGACGACGGTGGCCAGCAGCCCGAGGACACGGCCGTCCGCCTCCTCCAGCCGGTGGACCGACACCATGAGGCTGCGGTCCGGGCCGGGGGTGTCCGCGAGCCTGCCCCGGATGACGTGGTCGTACACGGAGGCGCCGGTGTCCAGCACCTCGCGCAGCATCCGCTCCTCCCTGTCCGGCCGCTCGCACCGGTACACGTCCGTGAAGTGACGCCCCACCAGGTGCTCGGCGGCCCCGGCGCCCGACAGACTGGCCGCCCGCACCAGACGCAGCCGGGTGTCCAGCACGTGCAGCCCCACCGCCGACTGGGCGAACAAGGCGCGCAGGAGCGCCGCTCCCATGGCGTCGGGCCGTGCCGACGCTGGGTCCGGTGCACCGGCATCCGACACGGGTTCACCCCCACGAGGCTCCGCCTCCGCGCGGACCGGAGGCCGGTCACCAGCGTCGGTCCGCTTCGCGCGCGCCGCCACCGGCGGGCGGTGTACGGGTGAACCGCCGCGGGCGTGCCCCGCCCCCGCCCCCGACCCGGCCGGGGGCGGGGGCTCAGGCGTCCAGGGCCGCGGAGACCACGGCCCTGGCCTCCTCCTGCACCCGGCCCAGGTGGTCGGGGCCCAGGAACGACTCGGCGTAGATCTTGTAGACGTCCTCGGTGCCCGAGGGACGTGCGGCGAACCAGGCGTTCTCCGTGGTCACCTTGATGCCGCCGATCGGCGCGCCGTTTCCGGGCGCCTCGGTGAGCACGGCCGTCACCGGCTCGCCGGCCAGGGCGCCGGTGCCGACCTGCCCGGCGGAGAGCCGGGCGAGCACGGCCTTCTGCTCGCGGGTGGCCGGGGCGTCCGTCCGCGCGTACGCCGGCTCACCGAACCGGGAGGTCAGCGCCGCGTAGTGCTCCGAGGGAGACCTCCCCGTCACCGCGAGGATCTCCGAGGCGAGCAGCGCCAGCAGGATGCCGTCCTTGTCCGTCGTCCACACCGAACCGTCGCGGCGCAGGAACGAGGCCCCCGCGGACTCCTCGCCGCCGAACCCGAGCGACCCGTCGGCCAGCCCGTCGACGAACCACTTGAAGCCGACCGGCACCTCGACCAGCCGCCGTCCCAGACCGGCGGCTACCCGGTCGATCATCCCCGACGAGACCAGCGTCTTCCCGATGCCCGCGGCGGCCGGCCAGCCCTCGCGGTGCGCGTACAGGTAGTCGATGGCGACGGCCAGGTAGTGGTTCGGGTTCATCAGCCCGCCGTCGGGGGTGACGATGCCGTGCCGGTCGGCGTCGGCGTCGTTCCCGGTGGCGATCTGGTACTGGTCGCGCCGGGCGATCAGCGAGGCCATCGCGAAGGGCGACGAGCAGTCCATCCGGATCTTCCCGTCCCAGTCCAGCGTCATGAACCGCCAGGTGGGGTCGGTCAGCGGGTTGACCACGGTCAGGTCGAGCCGGTGCTCCTCGGCGATGCGGCCCCAGTACGCGACCGAGGCGCCGCCCAGCGGGTCGGCGCCGATGCGCACCCCGGCGGCGCGGACCGCGTCCAGGTCGAGCACGGACGGAAGGTCGCCGACGTAGGCGCCGAGGAAGTCGTACGTCCCGGTGGTCGACGCCGCACGTGCGCGGGCGTACGGCAGCCGGCGCACGTCCTTCATGCCCGCGGCGATGATCTCGTTGGCCCGCTCCTGGATCCAGCCGGTGGCCTCGGAACCGGCCGGTCCGCCGTTCGGCGGGTTGTACTTGAAGCCGCCGTCGCCGGGCGGGTTGTGGGACGGGGTGACCACCACGCCGTCGGCGAGGTGCGAGGTCCGGCCCCGGTTGTGGGTGAGGACGGCGTGCGACACCGCCGGGGTCGGGGTCCAGCCGTCGGCCGGGTCGACGAGCACGGTCACGTCGTTGGCGGCGAACACCTCGACGGCGGTGATCCGGGCCGGTTCCGACAGGGCGTGGGTGTCCGCGCCGAGGAAGAGCGGTCCGTCCGTGCCCCGGCGCGCCCGGTACTCGACGATGGCCTGGCTGGTGGCGGCGATGTGGTCCTCGTTGAACGCGGTGGCCAGGGACGACCCCCGGTGTCCGGAGGTGCCGAACGCCACCCGCTGGTCCGGCACGGCCGGATCCGGGTGCAGCGTGTAGTACGCCGTCACCAGCCGTGCCACATCGGTGAGATCCTCCGGCCGGGCCGGCTGTCCCGCTCGTTCGTGCGGCATCCGTCAGTCCTCCGTATCGGTCGGTCGTCGCGGTCTTCCCCCGTGCCATCTTCCCGGGTCGTGCGCGCCGGGCCGTGGGCACCCCGCCGCAACGGCGGGGTGGGACGCGGCACCGCGTGTACGGCGGGCAGGAGGGGGCCCGCAGGATCGCGCGGGCCCAGGACCTGCGGCACAGTGGGCACATGGACGACCTGACTGCCCTCGCCGACGAGCACCTGGCCGCGGCCCGCGCCTCCGCGCACGGCCGCAGCGCCCACCGACTGCTGCATCAGGAGCCCCTGCGCCAGACCGTCATCGCCCTCACCGCCGGCACCGCCCTGGACGAGCACAACGCGCCCGCGGCGGCCTCCCTCCAGGTGCTCCGCGGCCGGGTGCGTCTGACCGCGGCCTCGGGGGACGTGGAGGTGGGAGCCGGGGGGCTCCAGCCCGTCCCGAGGGAGCGGCACGGGCTGGCGGCGCTGGAGGACGCCGTGGTGCTGCTGACCACCGTCAACGAGTGACGGCGCCGGGGACGGGACGCGCGGCACCAACCGTCCTGACCCGCTCCAGCACCCACAGCACCAGGCTCGTCGCGGCCAGCAGACCGCCGAGCAGGCAGACACCGCCCCAGCCCGCCCGCGACCAGACCACCGAGGCGAGCGCGGAGCCGAGCGCGCCGCCCAGGAAGAACAGCGTCATGAACCCGGCGTTGATCCGGTTGCGGGCCTCCGGACGGAGCGCGTAGATCACGTTCTGGCAGCTGTTGAGCCCCGCCTGCTGGGCGATGTTGAGCGAGATCACCCCGACCGCCAGCCACGGCAGGGACGACTCCCCGGCCAGCAGCGGCAGCCACGAGAGGGTGAGCAGGGCGCCCGCCGTCCCCGACACCGCCTGCACCCGGCCGCGGTCGCCCAGCCGGGCGGCGACGTTCATGCCCAGGACCCCGATCACGCCCAGCAGTCCGAACAGCCCGATGGCGGCGGCGTTCCAGTCGAACGGCGGCCGGGTCAGCAGGAACGTCAGCGCCGTCAGCTGCACGCTGTACGAAGCCATCGAGAACGCGCCGATGGCCGCCCTCCAGCGCAGCAGCGGCTCCTGCCGCAGCAGCGCCAGAGTGGACCGCAGGAGACCGGTGTACGACATCGAGCCGGCCTCGCGCGAGCGCGGCAGCCGGGGCAGGCGCAGCTGCAGCAGCACCGCCATCACGGCCATGAGCAGGGCGTTCACCCAGTACGCGGTGCGCCAGCCACCCAGCTCGGACAGGGCTCCGGAGGCCAGTCGGCCGAACAGTCCGCCCAGCAGCACCCCGGACATGACGACACCGACGACCCTGCCGCGTTCCGCCGGAGCCGCGAGGGTCGCCGCGAAGGGAACCACGACCTGTGCCCCCACGGAGGTCAGCGCGACGAGCAGCGTCCCGGCGATCAGCAGCGGGCCGCCCGGGGCGGCTGCCGTCAGCAGCAGGAACAGGGCGGTGAGCGCGAACAGGGACACGGCGAGCCGCCGGCGTTCCAGCACGTCCCCGAGCGGCACGAGCAGGATCAGGCCCAGCGCGTACCCGGCCTGGGCCGCCGTCACGATCAGGCCCGCGGCGGTGGCGCCGATGTGCAGATCCCGCTGGATGACGTCGAGCAGCGGTTGCGCGAAGTAGTTCCCGGAGGCGGAGAGCCCGGCGGCCAGGGCCATCAGCGGCACCGAGCCGCGGGCGAGGGCGGGAAGACCGGCAGGGCCGGGGAGTGGGCGGGGGACGGCCCGGTTTCGGGTCCCCGCGGTGGAATGAGCCATGCGCCCAGCGTCGGGGTTCCCCCATCCATGAGTCCAACACATGTTTTTCATTCCATCGATCATGATTCACGATGGATGGATGGAACTTCAGCAGATGCGGTACGTCCTCGCGGTGGCGGAACTGGGGAGCTTCACCCGCGCCGCCCAACAGTGCCTGGTCGTCCAGTCCGCGCTCAGCCACCAGATCGCCCGCCTGGAGAAGGAACTCGGTGCCCGGCTCTTCGACCGCACCAGCCGCCGGGTGCGGCTCACCCCGGCGGGCGAGGCGTTCCTGACGCACGCCGGACAGGCGCTGGAAGCGGCGGAACGGGCCCGGAGCGAGGTCGCCGCCGCGGTGGGGGAGGTCCGCGGCCGTCTCGCGGTGGGTGCCATCCCCACCATCGGCTCGGTCGACCTGCCGGCCGCGCTGGGGGCGTTCCGCCTCCGCCATCCGAAGGTGCGCGTCGTCCTGCGCGAGGGGGCCAGCAAGGACCTGGTCCAGGAGGTGCGGGACGGCGCGCTCGACGTGGCGTTCCTGGGGGTGCTGCCGAGCTACCGGCCCACGGGAGTGAACGACCGGGAACTCGCCACCGGCGAACTGGTCGCGGTCGTCGCCCCGGCCCACCCCCTGGCGGGGGAGACCGAGGTGGGCCTGGACCGACTGGCGCGCGAGACGTTCGTCGACCACCCCGCCGGCACCGCCGCCCGGGCGCAGTCGGACGAGGCCTTCGCGGCGATGGGCCTCACCCGGGAGGTGGCGTTCGAGGTCGGCGGCACCGACTTCATCGTCCGGCTGGTCCGCAGCGGCCTCGGCGTCGCCCTGCAGCCGGCCGCCTTCGCCGAGCAACTGACCGGCGTGCACGTGCTGCGCGTCCGCGAGGCGCCCGCCCGCACGGAACGGCTCGTCTGGAGCCGCTTCCGCCCCACCCCCGCGGCCGCGGCGTTCCTGACCGGACTCGGTGTGGACCCGACGGCCGGGACCGGGGAGGCGGGTGCCGCCCCCGACGGCCGGGACGATAACTGACGGTATGTCATATACGTTCAGACGGTGGCGACTTCGCGCCAACCCTGCCGAACCGGCCGACGGCGGAGGATGCCGCACGCATTTGCTGGGCAGGTGCTGGTGTACGACGCACGGACGAACGGGCGAAGACGCCCCGGCGAACGGTGCCGCAGGGCGTGCGAGGTGAGGGAGCGGACTGTGTGGGAGTTCACCGACGACCGTGGACAGGTGGCGACCGCGGCGCGGCGCCCGGCACGGGTGCTCGCCTATGTGCAGGCCGGAGCGACCCTGTGGGACCACGGGACACGCCCGGCCGCGATGTTCGGCTCCGACCACGACGACCCCGCCGTGCCGGACGCGGCGAAGACCGGATCGCTCCCGGTGGACACGGTCGCCTACGTCGGGGTGGGCAGCTCCCTGGACGGGGACACCCTGCTGGGCGGTGAGCCGGACCTCGTCGTGGCCGTCAGCTACGGCGGCGGACAGGTCTACGCCCTTGCCCCGGAGACCGCCAAGCACCTGGAGGAGCACGTTCCGGTCGTCGTCCTCGACGTGGGACGGGCGCGCTCCTTCGCGCAGGTCACCGAACGGTTCGCGGCACTCGCCCGGTCGCTCGGGGCAGAGGCACCCACCACGGGGACGCGGGACCTGGAGACCGCCCGGGACCGGCTGCGCACGCTCTGCGCCGGGGCGGGCCGGCCCCGTGTCGTCGCGCTCTCCCCGGCCGGACAGGAGCAGACCCATCTGGCACGCCCCCGCATGTGGCCGGAGCTGCGCGTGCTCGCCGAACTCGGCGTGGACCTGGTGGAACCGGCCGACGGGCCGGGCGCGAGCTGGTCGACGGTCGGCTGGGCCGAAGCGGCGGCGCTGCGCCCCGACATCGTCCTCGCCGACATCCGGGTCAACGCCACGCCGCTCGACGACCTGCGGACGAACGAGGAGTGGGCGGCGATCGAACGGGCCGCCCGGGTGGTCCCGTGGAACCCGGAGCCGGTCTGCGGCCCGCGGGCCCACGCGCGCTTCCTGGACCTCGTGGCGGACGCGGTGGAGGGCACCACCGGCCGGTGACCGCGGCCGGGGCAGGATGGAGCCCACCGCGACCGCACGCCGCGCCGTCCGCCGGGGCGCCGCGGCCCCGCACGCCAGGAGACCCCGCCCCATGCCCGACCGCCTCGACCCGCTCGTCATCGGTGAATGCGTCGCCGACATCGTCCGGCTGCCGGACGGGACCGTCCACGTCCACCCGGGCGGCAGCCCCGCCAACGTGGCCCACGGCCTGGCGCGGCTCGGGCACGCCGTCACCCTGCTCACACAACTGGGCCCGGACGACCACGGACGCCTGATCAGGAGTCATCTGGCCGAGGCCGGGGTCGAGGTGCGCACGGACGGCAGCGCGGCCCCCACCCCGTCGGCCGTCGTGACCCTGGACCGCGAGGGCCGGGCCGCGTACGCCTTCGAGATCGCCTGGACGCTCGCCCCGGTCGCGCCGGAACGGCCGCCCCACCACGTCCACACCGGTTCGATCGCCGCCGTGACCGACCCCGGCGCGGCCACCGTCCTCGCCGCCGTCGAGTCGCTGCGCGCCTCCGCGACCGTCAGCTACGACCCCAACGTGCGGCCCGCGCTGATGGGCGACCACGAAGCCGCCGTCCGCAGGGTCGAGCACTGCGTCGCGCTGAGCGACGTGGTCAGGGCCAGCGACGAGGACCTGGAGTGGCTGTACCCCGGCGAGGAGCCGGAGACGGTCGCGCGGCGGTGGCTGGGCCGGGGGCCGGCCGTCGTCCTCGTCACCCGCGGCGGCGACGGCGCCCTGGCCGTCCTGCCCGGCGGGCGGGTCACGGTCGACGCGTTCGCCGCCGACGTCGTCGACACGGTTGGGGCGGGCGACGCCTTCATGTCCGGCACCCTGCACGCCCTCGCCGCGCACGGGCTGCTCGGCCCGGACGGCAGGGAGCGGCTGCGCGCGGCGGACCGGTCCACTGTCGCCGACGTCCTGCGCCACGCCGCCGCCTGCGCCGCCGTCACCGTGGCACGGGCCGGGGCCAACCCGCCGGACGCGGCCGAACTGCGGGCGGCGCTCGCCCGCGACCGGTCGCGGCGCCGCGACACCTAAGGGCTGTCCCGTAATCCCTGGCGGGCGCACGACGACAGCTACGGCACCTCGCCGCGTTGTCGGAACGCCCGCATACATCCAGCATGCGGACGTCCCTCCGCCTTGCGATGCACCGCATCCGACGCCGCGCGCCGATCCGCCAGGGATTACGGGACAGCCCTTCGGGGCCGGCCGTACGGCACCCGTGAGGTGCGGCGGACGGGGGAACGCGTCACCCGCGCACGGCCCGGACGGCCGAACCGTGACCCGTTCGGCTCATAGAGCGCATCCTCCCCGGGGCTACGGCCGTTCGACAACCGGTAGGCGTGATCGATTACGGAGGAGGGGGCGGAACATGGGGCGGGCCGACACGGGTGTCGCGGTGACCGGCGTGGGGATGGTGACTCCTGCGGGAGCGGACGAACGGACCTTCTGGAAGGGGCTGTGCGCCGGGGTGTCACTGGCCCGGCGCTGTGAGCAACTGGCCGGGCTGCCGGTCGACTTCGCCTGTCCGGTGGACGGGATCGACCTGGACGAGGCCGTCGGCGGGCGTTCGGTGTGGCGGATGGCGCGGTTCGTGAAGATGGCGCTGGTCGCCGCCCGCGCGGCGGTGGCCGACGCCGGGCTGTCACCGCAGCGGTGGGACGGCGGCCGGGTGGGCGTGGTGCTCGGGGTCGGCGTCGGCGGGGTGGCCGTGCTCACCGACAACGCGCGCAGGCTGGAGCACGACGGACCGGAGGCGGTGTCGCCGCTCCTCGTCCCGATGATGATGCCCAACGCAGCCGCGGGGGAGGTCGCCATCGCGCTGCGGGCGCACGGCCCCAGCCTCGCCCCGGCCACCGCGTGCGCGTCCGGGGCGACCGCGATCTCCCTGGCCCGCGACCTGCTGACGAGCGGTCGGTGCGACGTGGTGGTGGCGGGCGGCGCGGAGTCGGTCGTGACCCCGCTGGTGGTGAGCGCTTTCGCGGGCATGGGCGCGCTCTCGCTGCGGACCGCCGACCCGGCGGGGGCGTCGCGTCCGTTCGCCGCCGACCGGGACGGATTCGTGATCGGTGAGGGGGCCGCCGTACTGGTGCTGGAGCGCACGCGCGACGCGTACGCCCGCGGCCGGCGTCCGCGCGCCCTGCTGACCGGCACGGGATCCGGCACCGACGCGCACCACCCCACGGCCCCCTCCCCGGACGGGGCCGGTGCGCGCCGGGCGGTGGAGGCGGCGCTGCGCGAGGCCGGATGGGCCGCCCACGAGGTCGACCACATCAACGCCCACGGCACGTCCACCCGTCTCAACGACGCGATGGAGGGCGGCCTGATCTCCGGCATGTTCCCGCACCGGCCGTCCGTGACCGCGCCGAAGGGCGTGCTCGGACACACCCTCGCGGCGGGAGGCGCGATCGAGGCGGTGGCCACCGTACTGACCCTGGAGCACGGCCTGGTGCCCCCGGTCGCCAACCTGGACCCGCTGCCGGACGGCTCCGACCTCGACTGCGTGGTCGAGGAGCCCCGGGCGCAGGACGTCGAGCGCGCGCTCAGCCATTCCTTCGGCTTCGGCGGGCACAACGTCGTGCTCGCCTTCCGGCGCGTCGACGAGGACCGTCCGCTGCCCCGGCGACGGCGTCCCGACGCGGGGCGCGACCGGCGTACCGGCCCCGGTGTCCTAGTGCCGTGACCGGCACTAGCCGTTGACTGAATCGTTGATGTCTCATGACCGCAACGATCGACAGCCCGTTCACCGAACGGTCCACGGAACTCCTCACCGCGGTGCTCCTCGGAGAGGACCACCACCGCGAACACGGTTTCTGGCGGCGGCTGATCGCCACAGAACCGTTCCGGCGACCGGACCGCCCCACCACCGGGCAGCGTCTGCGCCTCGCGTACGACCGCCTGCGCGCGCTCAACGACGGCCTCGTCCACGGCCTCGACGGCGACGTCGACGACGGCCTCGCCACCGGCCCCGACGGCGGCGCGCGGCTCGCCGCCGCCCCGCGCGCCCTCGCGGCCCTGCACGAATGGCTCGGCCCGGTCGACCCGGCGCTCACGACCGTGGCCGGGATCCACTACAACCTCTTCCTCGGCAGCCTCCTCGACCACGACGGCCCCGGCCGCCGCGACCTGTCGGACTTCCTCCGGCTGCGCAGCACCGGCACCTTCCTGTGCACGGAGGTGGCGCACGGCAACGACGCGGCGGCCATCGAGACCATCGCCCGCTACGACCGCGCCCGCGACGGGTTCGTGCTGCACACTCCGCACGCCGGTGCCCAGAAGTTCATGCCCAACACCAGTCCGGCGGGTGGCCCCAAGGCGGGGCTCGTGGCCGCCCGGCTGCTCGTCGACGGCGCCGATCACGGGGTCTTCCTCTTCCTCGTACCGCTCACCGACGCCGAACGCCCCCTGCCCGGTGTACGGGTGCGCAGGCTTCCCGCGCGCATGGGGAGCCCGGTGGACCACTGCCTGACCTCCTTCGACCGGGTCCTCGTGGGGCGTGACGCGCTGCTGGCCGGGGACCACGGGCGGATCGGCGACGACGGTGTGTTCAGCAGCGCGATCGGCAACCGCAGGCGGCGCCTCCTCGCGTCGATCGGGAGGGTGACCGCCGGGAAGATCTCGATGAGCGCCTGCGCGGTCGGCTCCGCGCGGGCCACGCTCGCCGTCGCCGTCCGCTACGGCGGCCACCGCCACGTCTCGGGACCCCGTGGCACGGGACAGGTGCCGGTGATGGCCCACCGCAGCCACCACGGGCCGCTCGTCCGCGCCATGGCCACCGTCTTCGCGATGAGTCTGCTGCACCGCAGGGCCCTGGACCACTGGGAGGCGGCACGGGGGGACGTGGCGGAGACCTGCCGGGAGGACGCGGAGCGGCTGGTCGCCGTCGCCAAGGGGTGGATCACCTGGCAGGCCAGGTCGGTGATCGTGGAATGCCGCGAACGCTGCGGCGCGCAGGCGCTCCTGGAGAGCAACGGCATGAGCGCGCTGCTCACGGGGGTGGAGGGCGCCATCACCGCGGAGGGCGACAATCTGGCGATCCACGCCAAGGCGGCCGCGGAGATGCTCCTGGCCGCCGAACCGGCCGGGCACGCCGTCCCTTCCGGTGGCGAACCGGGCGAACTCTCCGACCCGCGGTTCCTCGTCGGGCTGCTGGCGGCCCTGGAGCGGATCTGGTTCGACCGCGCCGGGCGGCGCATGGGAAGCGCTCCGCACGGCGATCCGCTGGCGCGGTGGAACGCCGCCTCCGGGCCCGCCCTGCGAGGCGTCGAGGCCCACGCCCACCGGCAGGCGGCCGAGGCGTTCACGGACGCGGCGCAGCGGCTGCCGCAGGGCCGCGCCCGCGAACAACTCACTTGGCTGCAACGGCTGTTCGCGCTGGACCGGATCGCCCTCGGCAGTGGCGACCTGCTGGCCGCCGGCTATATGACTCGGCATCAGGTCGTCGAACTTCCGGACGCGGCGGACCGGTTGATCGCCGCCCTCGTCGACCGGCTCCCCGAACTCGCCGACTCCTTCGCCCTGCCCGCCGAACTCCTCGCGGACTGGCCCATCGCCGGGGACGGCTACGTCGACGCCTACGACGACCCGGAGGCCGCCTGGCACCGGAACGGAGGAGGGGACCCGGCCGCGGTCGCGGCCGAGCGGCGGGAGCGGTGAACGACACGGGGAGCACCGGCCGTGGCCATCGGGTCAGGGAGGCGGCCGGTGTCCTCGTGGTCCGTGTCGTGCTGCTGGTCTTCTGGGGGACGCCGGCCGTTCTGGTCCGCTGGCACGTGTCGCCGCCGGCCGGCCGTGCGGAATCGGTTCGCCATAAGGCGTAACTGGATCGACGTCACTCAGTTGATCCGGCGTCGGGACGATGTCGTCCCACTGCGCCGACAGTCGTACCGAATGATGGAGAGGCAGCTCATGAGTACGATTCATCCGCGGATCACCGAGGTCCTGACCCATACCTTCAAGGTGCCGCCATCCGAGATCCACCCGGATTCCACGATGGACAGCCTGGAGATGGACTCCCTCGCCGTCGCCGAGTTCGCCGTGCTGCTCAGGGAGACGACGGGGGGCGAAACGGACCTGGACAGGATCCCCAAGGACGCCACGCTGGCCGAGATCTCGCGCTTCATCGACCCGCCGCGCGGCTGCGTGACGCCGGCCCGCCCCGAGGCGCACCTGAGCAACGCCCGATGAACAAGCCGGACATCGCCGTCACGGGCCTGGGAATGATCACCCCGGTCGGCAACGACACGGAATCCACCTGGAAGGGTGTGTGTGCCGGGGTCTCGCCGGTGCGCACCGTCCCGGAACTCGACGGCTGCGCGATCGACTTCGCCTGCACGGTCGACGGGATCGATCTCGACGCCGCGATCGGGGGCCGTACGTCCTTCCGGATGGGGAAGTACGTCAAGCTCGCCGTCGTCGCGGCCCGGGAGGCCGTCGCCGACTCCGGACTGGACCCGCAGCGGTGGGAGGGCGGCCGGGTCGCGGTCGTCGTCGGCACCAGCAGCGGGGGTTCCGCGGCACTGACCGAGCAGGCCGTGGTGCTCGACCGGCACGGGCCCGACGCCACGTCGCCCTCGGGGATCCTGCTCACCATCCCGAACATGCCCGCGGCCGAGATCGCGATCCAGTTCCGGGCCACCGGTCCCAGCCTGGCGCCGTGCACCGCCTGCTCGTCCGGGGCCACCGCCCTGTCCGTCGCCCGCGACCTGCTGGCCACCGGGCAGTGCGACGTCGCGATCGCCGGGGCCACCGAGTCGATCGTCTACCCGGTCGCCATGACCGGATTCGCCCGGTCCGGTGCCGCGGCCCGGGCGGTCGGCGACCCGGCCCGGCTGTGCCGTCCCTTCGCGGCCGACCGGGCCGGACTGGTCATGGGCGAGGGCGCCGCCGTCATGGTGCTGGAACGCGCGGACGACGCGGCGGCCCGGGGCGCCGCGCCGAGGGCCCTGCTCGCCGGCACCGGCGCCACCACCGACGCCCACCACCCCACCAGCCCGCATCCGTCCGGCGCGGTGGCCCAGGCCGCCGTCGAGGCAGCGCTGCGGGACGCGGGCTGGACGCCCGACGACGTCGACCACGTCAACGCGCACGGCACGGCGACACCGAGCAACGACGCCACCGAGGCCGCCCTCATCGGCCGGGTCTACCCGCACCGGCCGCCGGTCACCGCGCCGAAGGGGGTACTCGGCCACTGCATGGGGGCGGCGGGGGCGATCGAGGCCGGACTGACCGTCCTGACGCTCCAGCGCGGCGTCGTGCCCCCGATCGCCAACCTGGACGCCCCGGCGCCCGAGTTCGACATCAACTGCGTCGTCGGGCAGCCGCTGCGGCGGCCCGTCCGGCGGGCCGTGAGCCACTCCTTCGGTTTCGGCGGGCACAACGCCGTGCTCGCCCTCCAACGGCCGTAGACCGGGGACGGCAACCCGCACGGCCGACCGCGCGGCGGCGCACGCCGGCCGGGTCGTGCCGGACCCGGGCACGACCACCCGGCCACCATCCCGGTGCCCGGCACCGGCGCGATCCGCCCGTGCCGGTCACCTCACGCCCCGGTCCCGCGGGGCGGCAGCCCGCGGGCGCGGAAAGGGCGGACCCGCGACACGCCCGGGTCCGCACCCCTCGCCCTCCGTCTCCCGGCACGGCGGCCGGGTGCGTCGGACCGGCTCAGCGGTGGCGTCCCCGGCCGGACTCACCGCCGGGGCCCTCGCGGCCGATGTTCCTGTCGTCCGTGTAGTCGATCTGTTCCTTGCGGAGTTCGGCGGAGATCTCCTTCTGCTCGGTCACCCGCTCGGTCTCCAGGCGCACCCGCTCGACGGGCACGGTCTCCTTGCGCGTGGTGGCGCGCTCGGCGTGCAGGGTGACCTCGACGTCCTGCTCGCGGATGTTCGTGGGCCCCGTCGCCCTCTCGCCGGGCTGCAGCGGCTCGCGGACCACCCGTACCTCTTCGTGCGTCAGCGGCACCGTCCTGGTGACGTTCTCCGTGACGACGTACTTGTGCAGGCGGGCCCTGCCGCTCTCGTACTCCTCGGTGTTGACGCGCAACTGCTCCTCGGAGCGGATCAACTCCTCCTTGCCGCGGAGTTCGGCGGACCGTTCGGTGCCCGCCCCGGCGCCGACCAGCGGCCGGTCGGCCGTTCCGGCGTCACGGTGCCTGCCCGTGCCCGATCCGGCTCCGGCCATGCCGGACGTGCGCGGCGTGGTGCGGGAGGTGTCCGCGCCCGGGGCGGAGGTGCCGGTCGTGGCCGATGTCCCGCGCCCGGTTCCGGCCGCGCCCATGGCCCCGGTCCCGGTCGTGGTTCCGGTGCCCGCCGGGCCGCCGAGCCTGCCCTTGGTGTTCCTGGCGAGGCCGTAGTGACGGTAGAGCTCCTCCTCCTCCGCCACGGACAGATGCGCGTCCGCGTCCACCCGCGGGGCTTCCTTGACGCGGTCCTTCGGATGCGAAATGTGCAGGTCGGAGCCCACGCGGCGGGCTCCGGCAAGGGGCACGAAACTCTCCTTCATGCCGAACAGGCCGGTCTTCACCGTGATCCAGTCCGGGCGGCCCGTGTTGTCGTCGACGTACACCCGTCCCACACTGCCGACCTTCTCGCCCGCGGTGTCGTACACCGTCAGACCGTCGAGTTCTCCGGAATCCGTGAATCCGTCAGCGGCTCCCATGACCGATTCCTCCTCACCCGGGCGCGTCCTGTGGCTGGGTCCATCAGGGGAGGCGCGTCCGATTCCCATCGCGCCTCACCCGGATGGACGCTGCAACCGCCCCGCCCCCGGAGGCCGGCCGCCGCACGCGTGCGGCGTCGGCGGTTGCGGCGTGGCACGGCGGTGGGCGGGCCGCACCTTCGTTAGGCCAATCGAGTGAGGGCGGCTTCCGGCGGGTACCCCGACGTGGCGCACCGGCGCGCCGCGGCGGGGCGGCACGGGCCGGGCCCGGGGACGCCATGGGCCCGGCCCGTATGATCGTCCGGCCGTCCGCCGGTCCCGTCCCGCCGTACCACCCGGGGGTGTCCCATCAGTTCCGTACGCATCCGGCTGCCCCAGCAGCGCGGTGAGCTGCTCGCCCGACGCGAGGACGGTCTGGACCTCCACCATCTGGTGTGGCGGCTGGGACCGGGGTGGCGGGTGTGCAGCAGTGCCGTGCTCGGCGGAGGCATCGGCCCGCGCGGGTGGATCCTCAACGCCCAGGTCCCCGGTGGCTACCCGCGCACGGATCCGGACCGCCACCTCGCCGAGATCGCCGCCGCGGAGCGCCTCACCGGGCCCGGCGCCGGCCTGATGACGGCGGCCGACGTCACCGCGTACGCCCTCGCCACCGACGAGGGGGTGACGGCCACCGCCACCTGCGGCCTCGGCGTGCGCGGCTGGGCCGCCGCCCCCGCCCGGGAGACCGGTGCCGCCGACGGGGACGCCGGGCGGCCGCCGCGGCCGGGCACGGTCAACATCGTGGTCACCCTGCCGGTGGCGCTCTCCGACGCGGCACTCGTCAACGCGGTCGCCACGGCCACCGAGGCCAAGGTGCAGGCGCTCCTGGACGCGGGACTCGACTGCTCGGGCACCCCCACCGACGCCGTCTGCGTCGCCGCGCCCTGCCCGGGAGGCACCCCGGGCGAACCCTTCGCGGGACCGCGTTCCCGCTGGGGCGCGCGACTCGCCAGGGCCGTGCACGCGGCCGTCCGCGAAGGCGCGCTCCGGCAATCCCGGGAGTCCACCGTGGCGCGGGCCGACCGGAGCGAGGCGGGCGAACCCGCTCCGGACGCGGCAGACGAAAGGGAGTGCTCTCCTCATGCTCCCGAACACCCCCGCTGACCCCGGCGCCACCGGCCCCGGGGCCGGCGCCGCCGCGTCGCCGGGTCGCCGGGTCACTCCTCCACGCACATCCCGCTGCGCAGCTTCCGCAGGATCCGGCTGATCAGCCGTGACACGTGCATCTGCGAGACGCCGAGCTCCGCCCCGATCTGGGACTGCGTCATCTCCTGGCCGAAACGCATGTCGACGATGCGGCGCTCGCGGTCGTCGAGGCCCCCCAGCAGCGGCGCGAGCGCGTGCAGGTTCTCCACCGTCTCGATGGCGGGGTCGGGGCCGCCCAGGACGTCGGCGAAGGTGCGCCCCGGACCGCGGTGCCGACGCGTGCCCACCGGTTCGGCCGGCATGTCCAGCGAACCCGCCGTGTACCCGTTGGCCGCCACGAGCCCCTCGCCGACCTCGTCCTCGCCCAGCCCCAGCCGTTCGGCGAGCTCGCGGACGGTGGGTTCGCGGTCGAGCTCCGCGGCCAGCGACTCCGTGGCCCTGGCGATGTCGGCCCGCAGCTCCTGGAGCCGGCGCGGCACATGGACGGCCCAGCCGGTGTCGCGGAAGAAGCGCTTGATCTCCCCGGTGATGTAGGGGACCGCGAAGGAGGTGAACTCGACCTCCCGGGAGAGGTCGAAGCGGTCGATGGCCTTGATGAGCCCGATCGTGCCGACCTGGACGACGTCCTCCATGTCGCCGCCGCCCCGGCTCCGGAACCGTCCCGCGGCGAACCGGACGAGGGAGAGGTTCATCTCGATGAGGGTGTTGCGCGCGTACTGATGGGCCGGGGTGCCCTCCTCCAGGGCCCGGAGGCGGTCGAAGAACAGCCGGGACAGTTCCCGCGCGTCCGGCGGGGCGAGCCTGCCCGCGTTCTCGATCCACGGCAGCTCGCCGTCGTCGGCGGCGCTCTGCGGGCCGCTCTCGATCCTCCCGGCTCCCGCACCGTCCGTACGGCCGGTCCGCGCGGTGTGCGCCGTCATCTCGTCACACTCCCCTGGTCGTAGGTGAGGTGTGAGCGCCTGCCCCCGAAAGCGGGCGCTCATGCGGAGGAGCGGTGGCCGGACGGCGGGAGCGGCGGTCAATGGCCGGGAACCGTCGTGATGGCCGGTCAGGAGCACGGGGGGCGGACCGTGCCACGCGCGGGGCCGTCGGCCGCGCCGGGCACCGGAACCGCCCCACCGGTACGGGGGAGCCCGGTGGGGCGGCCGTCTCCAGACTGCCACAGCCGACGGCCCGCCGGGGCCGACCTCCGTACATCCGCTGGTAGTTGAGTCGAAATCGACGGTGGCCGAACCACGCACCGCCGGTCCGGGGCCCGGTCGCGCGGACGGCCGTCGCGAGGGTGCCCCCGGAGAACCGGAATAGTCCGTTCGAGTGGCTGGGAGTTGCGCGAGCCGACCGGAGGACCGGAGCCGATAGGGTGTGCAGGAACGTTTCTTGACTGTGAGTCTTCGAGGGGTGCGTCCAGGTCATGGTGGGTCAGCGGCGTTGGTGGGGGCGGGGCTTGGCGACCGTGGCCGTTCTCGCGGTGGCCGGGTGTTCGGTGGTCGACGAGGCGGCGTCACCCGCCACGACGGACGGCAAGCCGACCGCCACGGCCTCGGCCGGTTCGGGCGGCGGCCGGGCCGACGGGCCCGCCTCGACCCTGCCGGGCGTGCCGACCGCCGAGCAGGCGCGGCAGGACCTGGTGGGGCTGAAGGTGGCCGCACACGGCTCGATGTCCGGCTACAGCCGCTCCAAGTTCCCCCACTGGGCCTCGCAGGGCGAGTCCTGCGACACCCGGGAGACGGTGCTGGGGCGCGACGGGACCGGCGTCGAACGGGACGACAAGTGCCGGGCGGTGTCCGGGAAGTGGGTCAGCGTCTACGACGACGAGACGTTCACCAACGCCTCGGACCTGGACATCGACCACACGGTGCCGCTGGCCAACGCCTGGCGTTCCGGGGCCCGCGCCTGGACGCAGGACCGGCGCAAGGCGTTCGCGAACGACCTGACCCACCCGCAGCTGCTGGCCGTCTCGGCGGCCTCCAACCGCTCCAAGGGCGACCAGGGGCCGGACGAGTGGCAGCCGCCGACCAGGACGTACTGGTGCACCTACGCCCGCTCCTGGGTCTCGGTGAAGGCGACGTACGAGCTGTCGGTGACCGCGGCGGAGAAGGACACGCTGGGCGAGATGCTGGACACCTGCGGCTCATGAACGCGCCCGAACCGGCAGGCCCGGGGCGGCTCGTGGACGACGTCGTGGCGGGCCCCGGCGGGGCGATGACCGACGAGGTCGGTGTCATCACCGGGGAGCTGACCGTCGCGACCGTCCCGCGGCCCGACGGGCGCGCCGACATCGCCGTCCAGTACACCGAAGCCGACGAGTGGTACACCCTCGCCGGCAGTCCCGTGCCGCTGCCGCCCGAGGGGCCGGAGGCCCTGCACCGGGACGTCCTCGCCCGGATCCGCCACGGGGGCGCCGCGCGGGCCACGCCCTGAACCGGCCGTCCGCCGGCCGACGTCGGCCCACGGCTCCCGCCGATCCTCCGGCTCGTCCGCCGGGCGGCGGGGGGACGGCTCGCCCGTGCGATCGGCCGCGGCCCGTCGGGACGGCCGCCGTGCCCCGACGCGCCACGAGGCGCGGGGTGACCAGGGGGAGAGGACTGGCCGACGACACGCGTCCCGGCCCGACCGACCGCGCGGGCGCGGAATTCGGCGCCGCTGCCGGGCCGAGGAATCCCAGGGCGCGGCGGACCCGGAGTGCTCCGCCGCGTGGTCCGGCGGGCGCGGCCGCGCGCACGAGGCGGTGACCGGCGCGCCGACGGCGGGGGAGGAGGAGCGGCGGGCGGCGGTCGTGCACCGCTCGACGGCGCACCTGCTGCCGGACACCGGCATCGGATCGCCGGCCCGTTGATCGCCGCGCCGCACGGCCGTGCCGTCGCCGTCAGCGGCGAAGCGACCGTCCGCGCACGGGATCCGCGAACGCTCCGTCGGATCGGCGCGCCGACGCACTTCCGCACCGGGTGCACACCCCGGCCCCGGTCGACGACGGCGGCCCGCTCGTCGGCTCCGGCGACGAACTCGCACTGCTCGCCGCCCGCCCCGCCGGACGCCGACCGATGCCGGAACGCCGTGCTCCGGACAGGGCCGTCCCGATCGCTGCGCCCTCGTGAACATTCGCCCGGCCCGGGAATACGGGCGCCGGGAACGGCCTTCCCGCTGCTGGGGCGAGCGGTGGCCGGACCGGCCGGGAGCACCGCGGACCCATGACCACCAGGAGCAGAGGAGAGGGAACCCATGCCCAAGGCTTACGTGTTCACCCGCAACGGCGGTCCGGAGGTGGAGGCACTGGTCGACCGGGACGTGCCCGTACCCGGCCCCGGTGAGCTGCTCGTCGCCGTCCGGGCGGCCGGGGTCAACCCGGTCGACTGGAAGCTGCGCACGGGCTATGTGAGGCCCGGCAGCGAGCGGCAGCCGTTCCCCACCGTGCTCGGCAGCGAGGCGGCCGGGGTCGTGGAGGGCGTGGGGCCGGGCGTGGAGGGGTTCGCGGTCGGTGACGAGGTCTTCGGCAACCCGGTGACCGGCGGGTACGCCGAGTACACCCTCCTGCCCGTCGCCGTGACCGCGCACAAGCCGGCCGGGCTGTCGTTCGCCGACGCGGCCGTGCTGCCCGTCGCGGCGGCCACCGCCTACGACGGCGTGCGCCAGATCGGTCCGGCCCCCGGCTCGACGCTGCTGGTCACCGGGGCCGGGGGCGGCGTCGGATCGGCCGCCGTACAGCTCGCCCGGCACGCGGGCGCCCGGGTGGTCGGCACCGCGAGCGCGGACAAGAAGGACTTCGTCGAATCGCTGGGCGCGGTGCACGTCGAGTCCGGCGACGGGATCGCCGACCGGGTACGGGCCGCGGCCCCGGACGGCATCGACGCGATCTTCGACCTGGTCGGCGGCGACACCCTGCGGGCCGTGGCGCCGCTGGTCGACCCGGCCCGGCTGATCAGCGCCGGGGGCAAGCCGCTGGCGGTGGAACTGGGCGGGGCGGCCGTCGCCCGGGCCCGTGACTCGGTGGTCCTCGAGGCGGTGGGGGACCTCGTCGTGCGCGGAGTGCTGCGCACCCACGTGACCCGGACGTTCCCGCTCGCCGATGCCGGGGCGGCCCTGCGTGCGGTGGAGAGCGGGCACACCCGCGGCAAGATCGTGATCGAGGTGGCCGGGTGACCGTCCCCGATGCCACGCACCCGCTGGACCGTCCGGTGCATGCAGCGCTGACGGGTCCGCACGCCCCCTTCGCCGAACGACGCGGCCGTGTTCTGCGCTACCCGGCGGACGTCGCCGCCTGGTGCGCGCTGCCGGACGCGCCGGAGGCGGAGGACTGGGCGGACGCCGCGGCCCTCGCCGGACCCGGTGGGCTCGTGTCCCTCACGGCCTTCCGCGAGCCGCCGCCCGAGGACTGGGAGGTCACCTTCCACGCCGAGGGCGTCCAGCTCGTCGACGCGGGCGTGGAGGCCGCGCCGTTCCCCGAGGCCGTACGGCTCGGGCCCGCCGACGTACCCGAGATGCTCGACCTGGTCGCCCGGACCCGCCCCGGACCCTTCCTGCCCCGCACGGTGGAGCTCGGCACCTACCTCGGGGTGCGGCGCGACGGGGTGCTCGTCGCCATGGCGGGAGAACGCCTGCGCCCGCCCGGCTGGAGCGAGATCAGCGGCGTGTGCACGGACGAGTCCGTACGGGGCCGGGGGCTCGGTGGCAGGCTCGTCCGGGCCGTCGCCCACGAGATCGGACGACGCGGCGAGACGCCGTTCCTGCACGCCTCCGCCTCCAACACCGGGGCCGTCCGCCTGTACGAGTCGCTGGGATTCGTGCTGCGCCGCCGCACGTCGTTCCTGGCGGCGCTCGTGCCGGGGCACCCGCCGACGCGCCTGCCGGACCCCGACGGCGCCCGCGCGACCCCCGTGGGCTGACCCTGCGGCAAGGGTCCTCCGCCACCCCGTCCACGGGACCGGAGGGCCCTCCCGGACCTTCGGGCACGAGCTGGAGGGGCCCACCGGTCCCCCCGGCTCCGGGACCTTCGGCATGGCACCGAGGCCCTGAGCCCCGTGCGCCGCGCGCGCCCGTCCGGATGGACTGGAGGGGAGTGTCGGTGAAGAGGCGGAATCGGTGATCCGATGTCCCGACGGGACTTCTGTCGCGTCGGGACATTCTCGGGTGTACGGTGCAGTCATGGATCCGGAACGGAAGCCTCCGGAACGGCGGAGCCGCAAGGCGCGCAGGACCCGGGACGCACTGGCGCAGGCCGCGGTCGAGCTCGTGCTCGACCGGGGGCTGAAGGAGGTGACGGTCGAGGAGATCGCGGAACGCGCGGACGTCGACCGGCGCACTTTCAGCCGCTACTTCACGGGCAAGGAAGCCGCGGTCCTGGACTCGCTCCGGGACGACGGCGACCGGATCAACGCCGCCCTGCGCGCGCGGCCCGCCGACGAGCCCCCGCTCGTCGCCTACCGCCGCGCCGTCCTCGACTGGCTCGACGACCTCCGGGCGTGGGCGTCCCACCGCCGGGAGCGGATCTTCGCCCTGCTGGTGCTCGCCGAGCGGGAGCCCACCCTCTACGCGGCGTTCCACCACATCCGGGTGGACGCGCAGGAGGACTCGATCGTCATCGTCGCCGACCGGCTCGGCGTCGACCCGCGGCTGGACATCCGCCCGGCCGTCACGGTCGCCGCCGGTGCCGGTGCGCTCCTCGCGGCCCAGGCCGCCTGGGTACGCGGCGGACACCCGGACGACCTGCCCCGACTGGTGGGACAGGCATTCGACGCCCTCTCCGGCGAGCTGTTCACCGGTCCGGCACCGCACCGCACCACGGAAGGAACCACTCCATGAGCACCCCTCTCGCCCCCGCCGACCAGGAGTTCGCGGGCCGGACCGCCTTCGTCACCGGCGGTGCCTCCGGCATCGGACTGGCCCTCGCCCGCCGACTGGCCGCGGGCGGCGCGTCCGTCGTCGTCGCCGACCACGACGAGGCGGGCGCCCGCGAGGCGGCCGCCGACCTGGCGAACGCCGGGGCCGAGGCCGCCGCCGTCGCCGTCGACGTCACCGACCCCGCGTCCGTCGAAGCCGGTGTCCGCTTCGCCGTCGACACGTTCGGCGCCCTGCACCTCGCCGTCAACAACGCGGGGATAGCCGGCCCGAGCGGCCCCACGGGCCAGTACGCGGTCGAGGACTGGAACCGGGTCGTCGCCGCCAACCTCAGCGGCGTCTTCTACTGCCTGCGTCATGAACTCCCCGCCATCGTCGAGGCGGGCGGCGGCGCCGTCGTCAACATGTCGTCGATCCTCGGCACCAACGGCTTCGCCGGTTCCCCGGCCTATGTGGCCGCCAAGCACGGCGTCGTCGGCCTCACCAAGACCGCCGCCCTCGAATACGCGGCGCGGAACGTCCGGATCAACGCCGTCGGCCCCGGCTTCATCGACACCCCCCTGCTGCGCGACGCGGACGCGGCGGCCCGCGAGCACCTCATCTCGCTGCACCCGGCCGGACGCCTCGGCACGGCGGAGGAGGTCGCCGAACTCGCCGCGTTCCTCCTCTCCGACCGCGCCTCCTTCGTCCACGGCAGCTACCACCTGGTGGACGGCGGCTACTCCGCCCCCTGACCGGCGCCGGCGGGCGACGCAGGGGGAAGACGGGGACGAACAAGGAACACCGAGAGCGAGGAGAATTCCATGAAGGCCGTCCAGTACCGGGCGATCGGCGCGGCACCCGAGGTCGTCACCGTGCCCGACCCGGAGCCCGGACCCGGGCAGGTGCTGCTGAAGGTCACCGCGGCGGGCGTCTGCCACTCCGACATAGCCGTGATGAGCATGCCGGCCGAGCAGATACCGTTCCCGCTGCCCCTCACCCTCGGCCACGAGGGCGTCGGCACCGTCGCCGCCCTCGGCGACGGAGTGACCGGCCTCACGACGGGCGAGTCCGTCGCGGTCTACGGCCCCTGGGGCTGCGGAACGTGCGTCAAGTGCGCCGAGGGCAAGGAGAACTACTGCCTGCGCGCCAGGCGGCTGGGCATCGCTCCGCCCGGACTCGGCGCGCCCGGTGCCATGGCCGAGTACATGATCGTCGACGACCCCCGTCACCTCGTGCCGCTCGACGGCCTCGACCCGGTGCGGGCCGTGCCGCTGACCGACGCTGGCCTGACCCCTTACCACGCGATCAAGCGGTCCCTGCCCAAGCTGGTGCCCGGAGCCACCGCCGTCGTCATCGGCACCGGCGGCCTCGGCCACGTCGCGATCCAGCTGCTGCGCGCCATGACGGCCGTCCGCGTCATCGCCCTGGACGTCTCGCAGGACAAGCTCGCTCTGGCCCGTGCAGTCGGCGCCCACGAGACCGTGCTGTCCGACGAGCGCGCCGCGGCCGAGGTCCGGGAACTGACCGGGGGCGTCGGCGCGCAGGTCGTCCTCGACTTCGTCGGTGCGCCCCCGACCGTCGTCACGGCCGGGGCCTCGGCCGCCGTCGACTCCGACATCACGATCGTGGGTCTCGGGGGCGGCGCACTGCCGGTCGGCTTCGGTTCCCTGCCGTACAACACGACGGTGACCTCCCCGTACTGGGGATCGCGCTCCGAACTCGCCGAGGTGCTCGATCTCGCCCGCGCCGGATCCGTCGAGGTCCATGTCGAGACGTACACGCTGGACGAGGCGCCGCTGGCGTACGAACGGCTGCACGCCGGGAAGATCAACGGCCGCGCGGTGATCCTCCCCAACGGCTGACCGGCCGGGGCGGGGCCCTGGAGGGGGCGGTCCGTCGCCCGGCGCGGCGGACCTCCCCGTCGGCGGTCCTCCTCCGGGCCGATGCGGCCGCACCGGACAGCGGCCAGACTGGGCGGGTGGAATTCGCCGCGATGATGACGCTGCCCGCACTCGTGATCGGGCTGACCGCCGTCGCCCTGCTCGACCAGCCGATGCTGCGCGCGGGGCGGGCCGGACTGCTGCCCTGGCGCAACGGCGCATGTCGGGGCCAGATCTCGGCGACCGGGTTCGAGCAGTTGCACGCGACCTTCTCGCCCGGGAAGCAGAGCGAGCTGAAGGAGCGTCGGAGCGCCCTTCTGCAGCGCGACGACGAGGAGGACGGTGCCCCGCTGCACCGCTCCACCGTCGACCTCGACGGCGGTGTCGCCGTCATCCGGCTGCCCCGGCACGGGGACTGACCGCCGCTACGGAGTCCCGGCCCGCCCTCCGGCGAACGGGCCGGCCCGCTCGTCAGAGCTCCCCGGGGCCCTGCGGCCCAGGGGGAACGACCGGGCGCGCACGGCCGCTTCGGGCCGGGCGCCGGGTGAGCGCGGGTGCCCGCGTCCTCAACGGGCCGCCACCAGCGGACGCAGCGGTGAATCCCGCAGCCGGACCACCACCGGCCCGCAGCGTCGTGCCGCCACCGTCAGCACCCAGGCCACCAGGCAGCCGGTGGCCAGCCCGATCAGCACGTCGTGCGGGTAGTGGACGCCGATCCACACCCGGGACGCCGCCATCAGCAGCGCGGCGGGAACGGCGATCGCGCCGAGTCTGCGGTCCGTCAGCCAGATCGCCGTCGCCGCTGCCGCCGCGATCGCCGCGTGGTTGCTGGGGAAGGACCAGTCCCCGAGCGGGGGACACGCCTCCACCGTCACGACGTGCAGGGTCCGGCACGGCCGCTGCTCGTGGAAGAGCGACTTCACCAGGTCGTTGACGACGAACGCGGCCACCACCGCGAGCGGGGCGCAGAGCGCCGCGGCGGTACGGGCGGGCGCCGCGGCGCGCGAGCGCCACCAGGACGCGAGCATCAGCAGGGCGAACAGTGCCGACCCGTAGTCCGACCAGAGGCGGACGGCCGAGTCGAGGGCGTCGGGGGAGCTCCGGGCCAGCTCGGTGACCCGGACGTACAGGCCGCCGTCGAGCGAGGCGACGGTGGAGGCGAGCGGCATCAGCGGGTGTCTCCTTCCGCGGTGTGCCGGCCGCGCGGGCGGGGCGGTTCGGTGCCGGGCGGGAAGAGGGGGACCGCGACCGTCACCGCGACGACCGGCGGCCTGTGGACGGCCCGGGACCTGTGGGCGACCGGCAGCGGGCGGGCGGCCGGCCACGGGCCGCGGTCCGCGCGGGGCGCCGGGTGCCCCGGTCCGTTCCCGGGGAGGGGCGGGGGCGCGGACGCCGGTGAGGAATCGGACACGACGGAGGGCCTCCCATAATGGTGAGCGGGCGACCTCGCGGCGCGCCCGGACTGACTACAGTGATGTAGACGGTCTGCTTCACTGTAGACGCCCGGAGCGGGAGGAGAGTTCCCATGACCCAGGTGAAGGGGATATCCGGCGAAGAGCCCGGCCGTCGGCCCGACGGCGGAGCCGACGGGGAGCCGTCGCCCGGGGCCGCCCCGGAGCGCCCCTCGCGGTCCCGCGCCGGTTCGGAGCGGCGCCCGTCCGGTGAGCTGGAGTCCACGATCCTGGCGGCTCTGTGGGCGGCCGGTACCGCGCTGACGCCCGGCCAGGTGCAGGCCGCGATCGGGCCGGAGCTCGCCCGCACCACCGTCACCACGATCCTGTCGCGACTCCACGAGAAGGGCGCGGTCACCCGCACCCGTGCCGGGCGCGGCTTCGCGTACACCCCCACCGAGGACGCCCCCGGGCTGACGGCCCGCCGGATGCACAGCGAACTGCGCAAGGAACCGGACCGCGGCACCGTGCTCGCCCGCTTCGTGTCCCAGCTCAGCGACGAGGACGAGCGTCTGCTGAGGGACCTCCTCGACGGGGACCCGCGTTGATCTACGCCGTATGGGTGCCGCTGCTGACGCCCTTCGTCGCGGTGCCCGCCGCCCGCCGTCTGGCGGACGCCCTGTCGCCGGTACGGGCCGTGCGGCTGCTCGCCGCGACGGGAGTCGGCCTCGCCCTGTGCGGCCTGCTCGCGCTCGTCCTGCTCGTGGTGCCCGGCGCGACCCGGTTCCCCGCCGTCTCCTCCTTCGGCGAACTCGTCAGGCCGCTGTCCGCGATCGCTCCCGCGGCGGGCGTGCCCCTCGCCGCCGCGGCGCTGGCCCTGCTCGTGGGGTGCGCCCTCGCCGTCGCCCGCGCCGCCCGCCACCACTGGGCGCAGCTGCACCGGCCCGCGCGGCCCGGACGGACCGAGGGCGAACTCGCCGTGGTGCGCGACAGCCGTCCCGACGCCTACGCCCTGCCCGGACGTCCCGGAACCTCCGGCCGGATCGTCGTCACCACGGGCATGCTGCGCGCCCTGGACCCGGACGAGCGCGATGCGCTGCTGGCTCATGAACGCGCCCACCTCGCGGGCCGTCACCACCTCTACCTCGCCGCCGTCGAGCTGGCGGCACTCTGCCACCCCGCGCTGCGGTCCCTGCGCGCCCCCATGGGCTACGCACTGGAGCGCTGCGCCGACGAGGCCGCCGCAGCGGCCGTCGGCGACCGGCGGATCGCCGCCCGGGCCATCGGCCGCGCCGCCCTCGCCGCACGCGCCGCCGAGGGCGAGGAGCGCCCCCGGCCCCGGGTGGCGCTCGGCGCCGCCGTCGGGCCCGTACCGCGCCGCGTCGCCGCGTTGCTCGGCCGCGGCACCCCGCGCCCCCGCGTCGGCCGGGCGGCCGCCGCGGCGCTGCTGGCCTGCCTCGTCGTCTCCGGAGCCGCGGCCCTCGACGCCACGAGCGATCTCCACAGCAGCATCGAAGCGGCCCAGGGCGAGGCCCCGCCCTACTGACCTGGCGCCACCGCCCCGGCTGTTCGCACGTCCCGGCCCTTCCGATGCCCCTGCCGTCTGCCGGCCGGGGCAGGGGCCGGCCGTCTCGCGACGCGCGTACGGACGCCGGTCGCTCCCCGGCCGGGTGCGACGGGTGTGTACCACCCGCTTTCACTCTTTCGCGCCGGTGTGCGCCCTTTCGCGCTCCGTCGCGCCACCTCGACGATGAACTGCCGCACCCCCGACATCCGTTCCGGCCGTGCCGGGCGACGGCCGTTCCGTCCGGCCGCGTCGCGCGACGCGCGTCCCGGCCGTGCCACGCGCAGTGAGGAGACCTCCATGAGGCAGCGGCCGTTCGTCATCGATCCGGCGGGACGCGACATCCACGGCGAGGCGCGCTCGCTCCGTCGGCACGGTTGCGTCGCCCCGGTCGAGCTCCCGGACGGCATCAGGGCCTGGGCACCCACCGGCTACCAGGTGCTCCGCCGCCTGCTCGCCGACGACCGGGTGTCCAAGGATCCGAACCAGCACTGGCCGCTCTGGCGGAACGGGGAGTTCCGGGAGAGCTGGATCAACACCTGGGTGGGAGTGTCGAACATGCTCACCGCCTTCGGCGCCGACCACCGCCGGCTGCGCAGGCTCATCTCGCCCGCCTTCACCCGACGGCGGGTCGACGCCCTGCGTCCGCGCATCGAGGAGATCACCACGACGCTGCTGGACCGGATGGCCGCCGCCCCCGACGGCCGGGCCGAGTTGCGCACCGACTTCGCCCATCCGCTGCCGATGGGGGTCATCTGCGAACTCTTCGGCGTGCCCGAGGACCGGAGGGCCGACACCGCGCGCCTCGTCAGCGAGATCTTCGACACCACCGCGACGGGCGAGCAGGCCGTCGCCACCCTGCTGGAGGTCCAGGACCTTCTCGTGAGGCTGGTCGCCGCCAAGCGCGAGCACCCCGACGACGACCTCACCAGCGTGCTGATCGCCACCCGTGACGAGGAGGGCTCCGGCCTCACCGAGACCGAACTCGTCGGCACCCTGCTGCTCGTCGTCGGCGCGGGCCACGAGACCACCGTCAACCTCATCGGCAACGCCGTCCACGCCCTGCTCACCCACCCCGCGCAGCTCGCCCGGGTGCGCGCCGGCGACGTGCCCTGGAGCGACGTCATCGAGGAGACCCTGCGCTGGGCCCCGCCGATCGCCAGCATGCCGCTGCGCTTCGCCGTCGAGGACATCGAACTCCCCGACGGCGCCACCGTCGCACGCGGCGACGCGGTCCTCGCCACGTACGCCGCGGCCGGCCGGGACCCGCTGCGGCACGGCCCGGACGCGGACAGCTTCGACATCACCCGCCCCGACAAGGAACACCTCGCCTTCGGCCACGGCGTACATTTCTGCGTCGGCGCCCCGCTGGCCCGGCTGGAGGCCTCGATCGCCCTGCCCGCGCTGTTCGCACGCTTCCCCGGTCTGCGTGCGGACGAGGAGGCGGCACCGGCCGACCGCCTCGACTCGTTCATCGCGAACGGCTTCGCCACCTTCCCGGTGCGTCTTCGCTGAACCCGCGGCGGCCGGGCCCTGTCGTCGAACTGCCGCCCGCCGTGCGGGGTCCGGCACACGCGCTCTCCGCGTTGTCGGACGCCGCACGGCCCGGCCTCCGGCCGGACGACGGCACTGCGAGGACACCGCCCAGGACGGGGCCGGAGGGCGAACGGGCGGGAAAACCGGAGGCCCGCCCGAGCCGCCGCCTCTAGACTGCGTCCCATGGGTTCGCGTCACTACTACTTCCGCTGAGGCCGGGCACGGACGCGCCACGCGACACCGGGTGACCCGAGGGCTGCCCCTCTCGCGTGCGACGCGCCGTTCCGCCCGTCCGACAACCCCGCCCCGCCGCGCACGTGTGCACGTGCGCCGCCGCGGCATGTCATCTCAGGGAATGCGCCCATGAACCACGAACACCTCCGTGCCCAACTCGCCCTCAAGGACGTCTCCAAGCGCTACGGCGACCGCTCCGTCCTCGACCAGGTGACGTTCACCGTCCGCCCCGGCGACAAGGTCGCGGTGATCGGCGAGAACGGCTCCGGGAAGTCCACCCTCCTCCGCCTGATCTCCGGAACGGAGGCACCGGACGGCGGAGAGATCACCGTCCGCTTCCCCGGCGGCACCGGCCATCTGCCCCAGACCCTCGCCCTCGACCCCGACCGCACCGTCCAGGACGTCGTCGACCTCGCCCTGGCCGAACTGCGTACCCTGGAGCGCGAGATCCGCGCCGCCGAGGAAGCGCTCGGCGCCCCGGGAACCCCCGACCCGTCCCGGCTCGCCGCCTACGGCGAACTGCTGACGGCGTACGAGGAACGCGACGGCTACCGCGCCGACAGCCGCGTGGACGCCGCGTTGCACGGCCTCGGGATCGGCCACCTCACCCGCGGGCGACTCCTCGGCACCCTGTCCGGCGGTGAACAGTCCCGGCTCGCGCTCGGCTGCGTGCTGGCATCCGCCCCCGAGCTCCTGCTGCTCGACGAACCCACCAACCACCTCGACCTCCGCGCCACCACCTGGCTTGAGGACCACCTGCGGGCCCACCGCGGCACCGTCGTCGTCATCACCCACGACCGGGCCTTCCTGGAGCGGACCACCCGCGTCGTCCTGGAGGTCGACCGCGACCTGCGCCGGGTCGTCCGGTACGGCGGCGGCTGGGACGGCTACCGCACCGCGAAGACCGCCGCCCGCCGTCGCCGGGTCCAGGACCACCAGGAATGGCTGGACGAGCTGGCCCGTGCGGAAGAACTCGTGAACGCGACGGGGCAGCGCCTCGCCAGGACGGGGAAGGACCCGCGGCAGGGCTTCGGCAAGCACCGGCGGTCGCACGAGGCCAAGCTGTCGGGCCGGGTCGGGGCCGCCGCGAGACGGCTGGAGGAACTGCGCGGGAATCCTGTGCCTGCCCCGCCCGAACCACTGCGCTTCCACGCCGACATCGCCGTCGCCGCCGGGCAGGAGACGGCGACCCCCGGTCCGCTCGCCGAACTCGACTCCGTCGTCGTCGGCGACCGGCTCCACCTGCCCGCGCTGCGCGTGGACCCCGGGCAGCGCCTCCTGGTCACCGGTCCCAACGGCGCCGGGAAGTCGACCCTGTTGCGGGTCCTGGCGGGCGAACTCGCCCCCGACGCGGGCACGGTGCGCCGCCGTGGCCGCCTCGGGTACCTGCCCCAGGAACTCCCGGCCCGGCCGACCCGCCGCACCCTGCTGGAGGCGTTCGCGCAGGGACGGCCCGGCCACCCCGACGAGCACGCCGAGAACCTCCTCGCCCTGGGCCTGTTCCGCCCCGAGGACCTGGCGGTGCCGGTCGCCGCGCTCTCGGCCGGGCAGCAACGCAGGCTCGCGCTGGCCCGCCTGGTCACCCGCCCGGCCGATCTGCTGGTGCTGGACGAGCCGACGAACCACATCGCCCTCGGTCTGGTGGAGGAGGTGGAGGCGGCGCTCGCGCGATACCGGGGAGCGGTGGTGGTCGTCTCGCACGACCGTGCCTTCCGCGGCAGGTTCACCGGCGACCGGATGGAACTGCGCGACGGCCGCCCGGTCGTGGCGGGCGCCGGCGCGTACCGAAGCGTCGGAGGCCGGGAGCACGGCGGCTGAACCGACGCCACCGCGGCACCGGCGGGAACGCGACGCCCCCGGTCGGCGGCATCGCGAAGGAGGCCGGCCCGACGAGGGCCGACGCCCGCCCGGGGATCGTCCCGGGCGGGCGTCACCCGCACCCGCGCAGGTGCTCGCGCAGCCGGTCGAGGAACACCCGCTGCCCCGCCACGAGCCGCCGCTCCGCCTCCCGGGGAGCGCACCAGGCGAACCGGTCCACCTCCGGAAACGCCCGCAGCACACCGGAGCCCCTCGGCCACTCCATGGTGAACGTCCCCGGCACGGCCGCCGCGGGATCCACGTCCGCCTCCACCGCCCACACCACCACGGTCTTGCCGCCGGACTGCCGGGCCTCGCCGAGCGCCACCCACGTGCCGTCCGGCACCGCGTGACCGAACTCCTCCTCGAACTCCCGGCGGGCGGCGTCCCGCGGCTCCTCCTCCGGGCCGTACTCGCCCTTGGGGACCGACCACGCGGCGTCCTCGCGTCCCGCCCAGAACGGGCCGCCCATGTGCGCGAGGAGCACCTCGAAGCCGGTGCCGTCGTCCGTGGCCCGCACGCCCTCGGCCCGGTCGTCCGCGACCCCGGCGGGACGGCGGAACAGGAGAAGGCCCGCACTGCGCCGGGCGCGTTTCGGAGGTGGCATGCCGTCAAGTCTGGGCCACCCTGCGGCGGGCCGTCGCGAACAGTGCCGCCGTCCAGGTGATCGTTCCCGTCACGGAGCCGACCCGACGTGTTCTCCCCGTGGTTCCCGAGTCCCTCTGGTGCGCGGCCCCCGGCGCGGGCCAGGCTGGCGGCCGACAGTGCCCCGCCCGCGGCCCGGGCCGGGCAACCGACGGAACCGCAGGAGGACTTGTGGCCCTTGGCACAGCCGGCAGGAGCACCGCATCGCCCGGGGGAGCGGCGCGGCGGCGCGGGAGGGCGACGCGTTCGCTCGTGCTGCTCGCGACGGTGTCCGCGCTGACGGCCGGCGCGATCACGCCCGCCCTCGCCGACACGACCCCCGACCCCCGCCCCCGTACCCCGGCCGAGATTCTCAGACCCGTCGCCCCGCCGCCCGCGAGCGTCCCGGCGGGAAGGCCCCGCTCGGCCGTGGACGGCGACGGCATCGAGACCGCGCGCACCTCGCGCCCGATCGCCCCGGGCGTCCGCCTGGACTCGTACGACCGGCTCGAATCCGACAAGTGGCTGCGGGTCGACTCGCTCTCCGTCGACCTCGACGGCGGCGGCGTGCGCGCCGACTACCTCTCCTCCGGCAAGGTCTCGCAGCGGCGCACGGTCTCCGAGCTCGCCGCCGGGCACGACCCGGGCCGGGGCCGCCGCACCGTCGCCGCGATCAACGCGGACTTCTTCGACATCAACCAGACCGGGGCCCCGCAGGGCATCGGCATCAAGGACGGAGCCGTCGTTCAGTCACCGGCCCCGGGCGTCGACCGGGCCGTCGGCATCGGCCCCGGCGGCGCGGGCCGCATCCTCAACCTCTACTTCGAGGGGACGCTCACCCTGCCCTCGGGCAAGCGCCCGCTCACGGCGTACAACGCCGCCGATGTGCCCGCCGGGGGAGTGGGCGCCTACACCTCCGCCTGGGGAAGCGCCGACCGCGCGCTGACCGTGGACGACGCCGCCCCCGTCGCGGAGGCCGTCGTACGGGACGGCACGGTGGTCTCCGTGTCGGACACCCCCGGATCGGGGGACATCCCGGGCGATACCACCGTGCTGACCGGCCGTGAGGCCGGGGCCGCCGCACTGCGCGCCCTGAAGCCCGGTGATCCGGTGTCCCTGACCTACCGGGCCCGCAGCGACGGCGGATCCGTGCCGCGCACCGCCGTCGGCGGCCGGGAACTCCTCGTCGTCGACGGGGTCGCCCAGAACCACGAGGGCGAGGGCAACAACACCGCCGCGCCCCGCACCGCCGTCGGGTTCTCCAGGGACGGCCGGACCATGCAGATCATCACCGTCGACGGCCGGCAGGCCGACAGCGGCGGCGTCACCCTCACCGAACTCGGGCTGATGATGCGCCGCGCCGGCTCGTACAGCGCGCTCAACCTCGACGGCGGCGGCTCCTCGACCCTCGTCGCACGGGAACCCGGGAGCGACGCGCTCCGCGTCGAGAACAGCCCGTCCGACGGCAGCGAACGCACCGTCCCCAACGGCCTCGCCCTCACCGCCCCCGACGGCAGCGGCCGGCTCAAGGGCTTCTGGGTCCGGCCCCGTACCGCCGCCGCCTCCGCGCCGGGTGTCGACCCGGTCGGGGGCGGTCACCCCGACCGGGTCTTCCCCGGGCTGACCCGTCGCCTCACCGCGAGCGGATACGACGAGACGTACGGCCCCGCCGACGGCACCCCGCGGTGGCGGTCCGTACGCGGCTCGGTCGGCACCGTGGACCGGGGCGGCCTGTTCACCGCGCACCGCGGCGGCACCACCGAGATACGCGCCGAGAAGGGCGCCGCGCGCGGCGGCACCACTCTCACCGTCCTCGACGAACTGGCCCGCATCGAGCCGACCGCCCGGCGCATCGGCCTCGCCGACGCGAACGCCACCGGCACGTTCGGGATCGTCGGGCTCGACGCCCACGGCACCTCCGCCCCCGTCGAACCGCGCGACGTCTCCCTCGACTACGACCGCACGCTCTTCGACGTCCGGGACGACGGCCGGGGCTCCTTCACCGTCACCTCTCGCGCCGGGAGCGGCGCCGGGCAGATCAGGGCCACCGTCGCCGGCACCACCACCGTCCTCGCCGTCACCGTCGGCCTCGCCGAGCAGGCCGTCTCCTCCTTCGACGACGCGGACTCCTGGACCTTCAGCCAGGCCCGGGCGAGCGGTTCCCTCTCCGCCACCCCCGACGGCCGCACCGGCACCGGGCTGAGAATCGCCTACGACTTCACGCAGTCCACCGCCACCCGCGCCGCCTACGCCGCCCCGCCCCGGCCGGTCGCCGTACCCGGGCAGCCCCAGTCGTTCACGCTGTGGATCAAGGGCGACGGCCACGGCGCCTGGCCGACCCTGCACCTCAAGGACGCCGCCGGCTCCGACCAGTTGCTGCGCGGGCCGTACGTCACCTGGACGGGCTGGCGGCAGGTCACCTTCGCCGTACCGCAAGGGGCCGCCACGCCGCTCACCGTGTCCCGCTTCTACCTCGCCGAGACGGCCGCCACCAAGCAGTACACGGGCGAGATCGTCGTCGACGACCTCACCGCCCAGGTCCCGCCCGCCGTCGACCTCCCCGAACAGGCCGCACCGGCCGATCCGCTGATCGATCCGGCGGCCGTGACCGGGCGGCGCGACTGGCGGTTCGCGGTGATGTCCGACGCCCAGTTCGTCGCGCGGGCCCCGGACAGCGACATCGTCGCCCAGGCACGGCGCACCCTGCGCGAGATCAAGGCGGCCCGCCCCGACTTCCTGGTCATCGACGGCGACCTCGTCGACGAGGGCTCGCCCGCGGACCTGGCGTTCGCCCGCCGCGTCCTCACCGAGGAACTCGGCGACGCACTGCCCTGGTACTACGTTCCGGGCAACCACGAGGTGATGGGCGGGCGGATCGACGACTTCGTCGACGAGTTCGGGCCCGCCCGGCGGACGTTCGACCACAAGGGCACCCGGGTCATCACCCTCGACACGTCCAGCCTGAGTCTGCGCGGCGGCGGCTTCGACCAGATCAAGGAGTTCCGCGCCCAGCTGGACGCGGCGGCGAAGGACCGGAACGTCGGCTCGGTCGTGCTGATCGAGCACGTGCCGCCGCGCGACCCGACCGTGCAGAAGGGCAGCCGGCTCGGCGACCGCAAGGAGGCGGCCCTCGTCGAGCAGTGGCTCGCCGACTTCCGCCGCACGACGGGCAAGGGCGCGGCGTTCGTCGGCGGTCACGTCGGGGTCTTCCACGCCTCGCACGTCGACGGAGTGCCGTATCTGATCAACGGCAACTCCGGCAAGGCACCGGCCGGTCCCGCGGGCGAGGGCGGATTCACCGGCTGGTCGCTGATCGGCGTGGACCGCGTCATCCCCGGTGAACAGGCCGCCGCCCGGCAGCGGCCGTGGCGCGGCGGCCCGGACTGGGTCTCCGTCCAGACCCGGGCCCATGTCGACGGGCTGTCGCTCGACGCGCCCGCGGTCGTCGGGGCCGGGAGCCGTACCAAGGTCACCGCGACCGTCACCCAGGGCTCCCGCGAGGTGCCCGTCGGCTTCCCGCTGTCCGCCGACTGGACCGGATCCCCGAACGTCCACATCGGCCGCGCGGACGGCGCCCGGCACCGCCACACCGCGGTCCTCGACCCCTCGACCGGCACCCTCACCGCGCTCCGCCCCGGCACCGTCACGCTCGCCGTGGCCGTCAACGGCACCACATGCGAGGCCGTGATCAGGATCGCGGCGGCCCGAACCGCCCCGGCTGCCTGACCGGCCGGGTACCGTCCGGCCCGGGGCCGGGGGGGGGGGGGCGCGCGCGCGGGCGGGCGGCCCGCCCGCCCCCCCCCCCCCCGCCGCGCGGCCCCGCCCCGCCGGGGGGGGGAGAAGCGAGAGACGC
>NZ_JBEZVN010000012.1:0-151954 GCF_040636995.1 Streptomyces sp. NPDC032161
CACCGTCAGATCATCCGAGAAACGCCGGTCACCCGTCGCATCCGGCACATACTTCACACAGACAACGATCCTCAAGCTCACGCCGGCTCTCCTACTGCATCGTCTTTTCCGGGCTGCCCTGTTGCACGCAGCATAGGCGCCTGATGGTGCGGTTTCCGGTCGGGGCGACCCGCGCTCCGAAGGAAATATTACTAGCCAGTACAGCCAGTGGGTGGCGTATGAGCAAGCGCTTGGAATGTGATCTGGCCGACGTACGACGGGGCGGCAGGGCGAGGGGGCGCCGCCCTGCCCTCTCCCGACGCCGTCCCGGATCCCGTCCGGGGCGCCGCCGACGGTCGCCGCACGTGCGCCGCCGGGGTTCGCGTCCGTGTGCCGCGCGGACGCCTCAGTCCCGCAGCGCGTTGAACCGGCCCTGGTGGTAGAGGAGCGGACGCCCGCCGCCGGCCGGGTCTCCCACCACGGCCTCGGCGATCACGATCCGGTGGTCACCCGCCGGGATCCGGGCCACCACGCGGCACACCAGCCACGCCAGCACTCCGTCGAGGACCGGCACCCCCTGCGGCCCGCTGCGCCAGCCGGTGGACGGGCCGAACCGGTCGGCACCGCTGCGGGCGAACGTGGCGGCCAGCTCCTCCTGGTGCTCCCCGAGTATGTGGACGCCGATGTGCTCCGCCTCGGAGACGACCGGCCAACTGGACGACGAGGTCCCCACACCGAACGAGACCAGCGGAGGTTCGGCGGCGACGGAGTTGAGGGAGGTGGCGGTGAAGCCGACGGGCCGGCCGGCCGCGGCCGTGATCACCGCCACCCCCGCGGCGTGTCGTCGGAAGACCGAGCGGAGCAGGTCGGGAGAGGCCGGACGGGCGGTGCCGATCTCGGGTGAAGCCGTCATGGAGAGGTCCTTCCGCGAAGAGGCGTACGGGGCCGTAGGTGTTCAGGCACCCGGACAGCGCGCACTCGCGTCGCGGACGAGGTCCACGTGGACCCGGCCATGGAGAAGGAGTTCCGGAGGCATGGCGTCAGACTGACGATACGTGACGGGCCCGGTCAAGCACGTTCCGCGATGTGGGAGATGCGTCACGGTCCGTCACATCGCCTCGCCCAGTGCCGCGACGACGTCGACGGTGCGCGGCTGCCCGACGGCCCTGCGGACGATCCGCCCGCCCGCGTCGAGCACCAGCACGGTCGGTGTCCTGGTGATCCCCAGCTCACGCACGAGAGCCAGACGCGCCTCCGCGTCGACCTCGACATGGGCCACTCCGTCGACCATGCGCGCGACCTCGGCGAGGACCCGACGCGTGGCCCGGCAGGGCTGGCAGAACGCGGTGGAGAACTGCACCAGGGTCGCCCTCTCCCCCAGTTCCGCGCCGAGTCGGGCCGCGTCCAGCGCGCTCCCGTGCGTCCGCCCGTCCACCCTCGCCCTCCCGTCGTCGTGCCTCCCAAGAGGGCAGCGCCGCGTGATACCGGAACATTCCCGGCCGGCCGCACGTGACGAGAATCTCGCCTCCCGCGCCCGCGAGGACTGGCCACCGCGTCGCACATGGGGCACGATCGGCCCGATGCCGCAAACCTACGGCTGCGTAACTTCCGCCGGGAGAACCCTCCTCAGGCGCTGAAGAAGGGTCTCCCCAGAGATGGCAGAACTCGTCTATCGACCGGTCATCGGCGCCGCTCGCACCTTGTTCAAGGCGCTGGACCTGAAGATCGACGCTCGGGGTTCGGAGCACATCCCGAAGACCGGCGGCGCCGTGCTGGTCAGTAATCACATCAGCTACCTGGACTTCATCTTCACCGGCCTCGCCGCGCTGCCGCAGAAGCGTCTCGTCCGCTTCATGGCGAAGGAGTCGGTCTTCCGGCACCGCATCTCCGGACCGCTGATGCGCGGGATGAAGCACATTCCCGTGGACCGCAAACAGGGCGAGGACGCCTATGCACACGCGCTCGCGTCGCTGCGCTCCGGTGAGATCGTCGGCGTCTTCCCCGAGGCCACCATCTCCGAGTCGTTCACGCTGAAGAGCTTCAAGTCGGGGGCCGCCCGGCTGGCCCAGGAGGCCGGTGTGCCTCTGATCCCGACGGCGGTGTGGGGCACGCAGCGGCTGTGGACCAAGGGACGGCCGCGCAACTTCAAGCGCGACCACCTGCCCGTGACGATCCGGGTGGGCGAGGCGGTGGAGGCGCCCGCCGACCAGTACGCGGGGGCCATCACCCGGCGGCTGCGGGAGCGGGTGCAGGAGCTGCTGGAAGCGGCCCAGCGCGCCTACCCCGTGCGCCCGAGGGACGCGAGCGACACCTGGTGGGTCCCGGCGCACCTCGGGGGTACCGCGCCGACCCCGGCCGAGGTGCGCGCCCGGGGCTGACGCGCATCGCCCCCGCTCCCGGCTGAAACGTCACTCCGGGGCGTCGGCGACGGTCGGGTCCCGGAGTTCCGCGAGGGAGCTCAGAGTTCCATGGGGAGCGCGTGCCAGAGCTGCGCGCGGTCCCCGGCGGACCTCAGGGCGCTCAGCACCGCCGGGTGCGGTGCCGCATGCAGCGTCGGGTAGTCCGTCTCGTGGAACTCGGGCCGGATGGGCCATGCCAGCCGTTCACCGTCGAGCGAGAACCGGGCGTCGACCCCCGGCTTGTTGCCCCGGGGGTCCTGGCGGTCCCAGCGGTCGCGGCCGGGCAGCCGGACCGCGACGAGGCCGTGCACGGGGCCGGGGGATCCGTGGGCGTCGGCGAGCCGCTGGTAGCAGAGGGCGGTGGGGATGCCGGCCGCGCGCAGGAGGGCGGCCAGGGCGTGCGCCTTGGCGTGGCAGATGCCGTGGCGGGCGGCGAGGACGTCGGAGGCGCGCCAGGTGACGTCCGTTCTCCCCGCGTCGCCTGAGTGCGCGATGGTGTCACGCACGTGGACGAAGGCGGCGGCCGCGTATGTGTATGCGTCGAAGGTGTCGCCGTGGAGCTCGGCGACCGTTTGTCGCACGAGCGGGTGCTCGTGATCGATGGCCTCGTCGGCGGCGAGATACGCGGAAAGTTGGGGCACGTGCTGGATCAGCTGCATGACCGCCGAGCGTAGGCAAGCGGTCGGCCTGGAGTCAATGACTTTCCGGCCGACCGCATACCTATTCAGACCTATGGCTCTCTGGACCGTGGCGCGTCCTCGGACGGCGTCACCTGGCCATCTCCTCCTTCAGCGCGAGGACGAACGCGTCCACGTCCTCCTCCGTCGTGTCGAAGGCGCACATCCAGCGCACGTCCCCGGCGGCCTCGTCCCAGAAGTAGAAGCGGAAGCGCTTCTGGAGCCGTTCGCTCACCTCGTGCGGCAGCCGGGCGAAGACGGCGTTGGCCTGGACGGGATGGAGGATCTCCACGCCGTCCACCCCGCGCACGCCCTCCGCCAGCCGCTGGGCCATGGCGTTGGCGTGCCGGGCGTTGCGCAGCCAGAGGTCGCCGGCGAGCAGCGCCTCCAACTGCACGGAGACGAAACGCATCTTGGAGGCGAGCTGCATCGACAGCTTGCGCAGATGCTTCATGGCGCGCACGGCGTCCGGGTCGAGCACGACCACGGCCTCGCCGAAGATCGCCCCGTTCTTGGTGCCGCCGAACGAGAGGACGTCGACGCCGACGGTGTTGGTGAACGTGCGCATCGGCACGTCCAGCGACGCCGCGGCATTGGCTATCCGGGCCCCGTCCAGGTGGACCTTCATGCCGTGGCCGTGGGCGTGCTCGCAGATGGCGCGGATCTCGTCGGGCGTGTAGACCGTGCCGAGTTCGGTGTTCTGGGTGATCGAGACGACCTGCGGCATGGCGCGGTGCTCGTCGTCCCAGCCGTACGCCTGCCGGTCGATGAGCTCGGGGGTGAGCTTGCCGTCCGGCGTGGGGACGGTGAGCAGCTTGAGGCCGCCCACGCGCTCCGGGGCGCCGCCCTCGTCGACGTTGATGTGGGCGGACTCGGCGCAGATGACGGCGCCCCAGCGGTCGGTCATCGCCTGGAGGGAGACGACGTTGGCGCCGGTTCCGTTGAAGACCGGGAAGGCTTCGGCGGTGGGGCCGAAGTGACTGTGCATGACGCGCTGGAGATGCCCGGTGTACTCGTCCTCGCCGTAGGCGATCTGGTGACCGCCGTTGGCGAGGGCGATGGCCGCGAGGATCTCCGGATGCGTGCCCGCGTAGTTGTCACTGGCGAAGCCGCGTACCTGCGGGTCGTGGTGGCGTCGCGCGTCGGTCCTTACGGTTGTGGGGTCAGCCACAGGCGCTTTCCGTTCACTTCCGGGGCGGGCCGGTCCCAGACGCCGACGATGGCATCGGCCAGATCCTTGACGTCGGTGAAGCCCGCGAATTTCGCATTCGGGCGCTCGGCGCGCATCGCGTCGTGCACCAGTGCCTTGACCACCAGGATCGCAGCCGCGGACCTGGGCCCCTCCTCGCCCCCCGCCTTGCGGAACGCGTCCGCGAGGGCGAGCGTCCATGCCTCGGCGGCCGCCTTCGACGCGGAATAGGCCGCGTTTCCCGCGGTGGGCTTGCTCGCCCCGGCCGCGCTGATCAGCACGTAGCGCCCGCGGTCGCTGCGCTGCAGTCCCGCGTGGAAGGCCAGCGAGGTGTGCTGGACGGTGCGGATCAGCAGCTTCTCCAGCAGGTTCCAGTCGGCGAGGTCGGTCTCGGCGAAGCCGGCGCTGCCGCGCCAGCCGCCGACGAGGTGGACCAGACCGTCGATCCTGCCGAACTCCTTCTCCGTCTTGTCCGCCCAGTCACGGGTGGCGGCGAGGTCCAGCAGGTCGACCGTGTCACCGGTGACGGTGGCTCCGCCGTGGGCGTAGCGCGCGGCGTCGACCGCTTCGGCCAGGCGTGCCGCGTCGGCGTCGGAGGCCACGACGGTCGCGCCGGCCTCCGCGAGCCTCAGCAGCGCGGCCCGGCCCGCCGGGCCGGCGGCCCCGGCGACCGCGACCACGGCACCTTCGAGGGCACCGCTCCCGTTGCCCGTGCCGTTCCCGTTCATGGCCACCGCCTCCTCTGCCCCGGCGCTCACGCGGCTGCCCGCTCGGCATCCGCGGCGGTGATCCCCTTGGTCGAGGCGATCACGTTCTTCAGCTTCTTGGAGAGCGCCTCATAGAACATGCTCAGGGGAAACTCGTCCGGAAGCACCTCGTCGACGAGCTTACGCGGCGGCAGCGACAGGTCCAGTGCGTCGGGGCCCTTCGCCCAACGGGAGCCCGGGTGCGGGGCGAGGTAGGCGGAGACGAGTTCGTACGCGGCGAACCAGTGCACGAGCTTGGGGCGGTCGATGCCGTCGCGGTACAGCTTCTCGATCTCGGCGCACAGCTGGTTGGTGATCCGCGGGGCGCGTTCCCAGTCGATCCGCAGCGTGTTGTCGGTCCAGCGGATCACGTCGTGCTTGTGGAGGTAGGCGAAGAGCAGCTGTCCGCCCAGGCCGTCGTAGTTGCGGACGCGCTCGCCGGTGACGGGGAAGCGGAACATCCGGTCGAACAGCACGGCGTACTGGACGTCGCGGCCCTGCGGGAAGCCGTCGGCCTCCAGCCGCACGGCCTCCTTGAAGGCGGTGAGGTCGCAGCGCAGCTCCTCCAGCCCGTACATCCAGAACGGCTGCCGCTGCTTGATCATGAAGGGGTCGAAGGGCAGGTCGCCGTGGCTGTGCGCGCGGTCGTGGATCATGTCCCAGAGCACGAACGCCTGCTCGCAGCGCTGCTGGTCCGCGACCATCTCGCGGATGTCGCCGGGCAGGTCGACGCCGAGGATGCCGACGGCGGCCTCGGTGACCCGGCGGAACCGGGCGGCTTCGCGGTCGCAGAAGATCCCGCCCCAGCTGAAGCGTTCGGGGGCCTCGCGCACGGCGACGGTCTCCGGGAAGAGCACCGCGGAGTTGGTGTCGTAGCCCGAGGTGAAGTCCTCGAACGTGATGCCGCAGAAGAGCGGGTTGTCGTAGCGGGTGGCCTCCAGCTCGGCGAGCCACTCGGGCCAGACCATCCGCAGGACGACGGCCTCGAGGTTGCGGTCCGGGTTGCCGTTCTGGGTGTACATCGCGAAGACGACCAGGTGCTGCACCCCGTCGGCACGCCCCTCGGCGGGCCGGAAGGCGAGCAGCGAGTCGAGGAAGTCCGGCACGCCGAAGCCGTCCGCGGCCCAGCGGCGCAGGTCGGCGACGAGGGCACGGTGGTAGGCGGCGTCGTGCGGGAGCAGCGGGGAGAGCTCCTCGACCGCGGAGATCACGCGGTCCAGCGTCGCCTCGGCGGTCGCGCGGGACGGGGCGCCCTCCGCGTCGAAGTCGATGGAACCGTCCTTCGACTGCCAGGGACGGATCTCCTCCACGGCGTCCTTGAGGAGGGGCCAGGCGGGGTGGTCGACCACCGGCTGCTCCGCAGCGATACCTCTTGCGGCGACGTCGTGCACAAGAATTTCCGTCATAACACTTCCTCCACAGGAGAACCTCGCGTCGAATCACCGTATCCATGCACGGTTACTCCAGACAAGTGGATCTCAGTAAATTATCCTGCGCACCCGCGATGCCGCCGCGATTCTTCCTGCACGAAACCGCGGAAGGAGCACTTCCGTCGGAAGCGGAGGCTCCGGTGGCCGCAGCTCCACTCCGTCTCGTACGCGTGCGCCCGAGCGGTCCCGCACGCGCCGGACGCGCGCCCGCGCACGGGCGGCACGGTTCGCCTCCCCTGCCGGCGCACGGACCCGGCCGGTTCGCCCGGACGCCCGGACGGCCGTGACGACCCGGCACCCGGCGGGTAGGAGCCGCATGCGGAGGAACACCGTCTACGGAAGCGAGTCGCCTTGCCTTTTCTCACCATCGGTCATCGCGGAGTGATGGGTGTCGAGCCGGAGAACACCCTGCGGTCGTTCGTCCACGCGGAACGGGCCGGGATGGACGCGATCGAACTGGACCTGCACCTGAGCAAGGACGGCGCGCTGGCCGTCATGCACGACGCCGACGTGGACCGCACGACGGACGGCAGCGGCCCGATCGCCGAGAAGACCCTCGCCGAACTGCGCGAACTCGACGCCGGACAGGGCGAGCGGGTGCCGGTCTTCGAGGAGGTCCTCGACGCCGTGCGGTCCCCGCTCCAGGCGGAGATCAAGGACGCGGCGGCGGCCCGCGCGCTGGCGGAGGTGATGCTGCGGCGCGACCTCGTCGAGCGGGTCGAGGTCTCGTCGTTCCACGACGGGGCGGTCGCCGAGATCGCCCGGCTGGTGCCGGGGGTGAGGACCGTGCTCATCGCGAGTCGCCGACAGGACGATGCGGTGGAGCGGGCGAAGGCGGTGGGTGCGGCGACGCTGGCGCTGAACATCCGCCGCCTCACCCTGGAGATGGTCGAGCGGGCGCACGCCGAGGGACTGAAGGTCATCGGCTGGGTGGTGAACACCCAGGACCATCTGCGACTGGTACGCGCCCTGCGACTGGACGGCGCCACCACGGACCGTCCGGAGATCCGCCGCGCCGTCCGCTTCACCGCCTGATCAGCACTCCGGCCCGACCAGGTCCTTGATCAGGAGTTCGAACGCGAGGTCGTCGCGCTGCGGGATGCCGAAGCGCTCGTCGCCGTACGGGAACGGGCTCGTCCTTCCCGTACGGCGGTAGCCGCGGCGCTCGTACCAGGCGATCAGCTCCTCGCGCACCGAGATCACGGTCATGTGCATCTCGGTCGCCCCCCAGTCCTCCCGTACACCGCGCTCGGCCTCGGCGATGACCACCTTGCCGAGCCCGGCGCCCTGGAGGTCGGGGCGGACCGCGAACATCCCGAAGTAGGCGGCGTCGCCCCGGCGTTCGAGCTGGCAGCAGGCGACGACCGCGCCGTCGCGCTCCACCACGAGCAGTCGGCTGCCGGGGGCCTCGACGACCTGACGGACGCCGTCCGGGTCGGTCCGCTGCCCGTCGAGGAGGTCCGCCTCGGTCGTCCACCCGGCCCGGCTGGAGTCGCCCCGGTACGCCGATTCGACCAGCGCCACAAGGACGGGAACATCGGCGACGACCGCGTCGCGGAACGTCAGCCGTCCGGAATCCTGGGTGGGGGCCATGTCCATGACGGCGATTCTCCGTTCCTCGGCTGCGGACGTGCCGCAGCAGCGTAACCCGGTGTCGCACGGCGGGCGGCGGTGCGGGGGCGGGCATAGAGTCCGCCGCATGGTTCATGTGCTGAGCAGCCGGATCCTGCTGCGTCCCACCGATCCCGAACGGTCCCGCGCCTTCTACGGGGAGTCGCTCGGACTGCCCGTGTACCGGGAGTTCGGGACCGGGCCCGAGCGGGGCACGGTCTACTTCCTCGGCGGCGGCTTCCTGGAGGTGTCCGGACGCGCGGACGGGCCGCCGGTGCCGAGTCTCGCGCTGTGGTTGCAGGTCGCGGACGTGCATGCGGCGCACGACGACCTGTCGGCCCGCGGGGTCGAGGTGCTGAGACCGCCGCTGCGCGAACCGTGGGGGCTCGTCGAGATGTGGATCCGCGACCCGGACGGTCACCGGATCGCCGTGGTGGAGGTCCCGGCGGACCATCCGCTGCGCCACCGCCCCTGAGAGCCTGTCGGGTGACCTCTGATCGGGCGGACGCGGCGTGGCACGCACGCCTCCGGCGTCTTGGAATCGCACGCACCACGCCGCGTCCGCTCTCCGATCGAAGGTCACCCGACAGGCTCTGCGGGACCGGGTCGGCATCCGCCACTCGGCGGCGGCCGCCCGGCGACCGGCTCGGCGGCGCGGGCCATGGGGACGGCCTCAGCGCGGGGCGCGGCTGCGTCCGGCGCAGTCGACCAGCACGGGCAGGGCCCGCTCCAGGGCGCCGTCGTCGTCCGCGAACGGGAGGCGCAGGTGGTGCCGGAAACCGTCCACGGCGGAGAAGGCGGGCCCCGGCACGATCAGGACGCCCGCACGGCGGGCCAGTTGTGCCGTGGCCTCGGCGTCGGCGCCGGGCATCTCCACCCAGAGGGCCGAACCCCCGGCGGGCCGTTCCCACCGCCATCCGGCCCCTTGCGCGCGCAGGAGGCGTTCGGTATCCGTCAGGCGTTCGCGCAGCCGGGAGCGGCGCCGGGCGCGGGCCTCGGGCAGTTGCCGGAGCAGACGCACGGCCAGCATCTGCTCGACCACCGGGCAGGACAGGTCGACGGACCTCTTGATGTCGGCCAGTCGGCGGACGACGGTCGGGGAGGCACGGATCCAGCCCAGCCGCAGACCGCCCCAGAACAGCTTGGACAGGGTGCCGATGGTGGCGGACCCGGCGGGCGGCAGCCGGGAGGCAAGCGAGACGGGAGCCTCGTCGTGATCCAGGGCCAGTTCCGCGTACGCGTCGTCCTCCACGGCGTACAGGCCCTGCCCGGTGAGCACGGCCGCCCAGGCCCGGCGCGTGTGTTCGTCCATGCTGCGCCCGGTGGGGTTGTGGACGGACGGCTGCAGATAGACGAGGCGTGGGCGCACGTGCCCGGCCAGCCGGGCCAGGGCGGCGGCGTCGCGGTGGGAGGCGTCGGCCGCCAGCGGGACCAGCCGGGCGCCGCGGGCCCGCAGGGCTTCGAGGGCGCCACGGTAGGTCGGGTCCTCGACGATCACGGTGTCCCCCGGCTCGACCAGTCCCTGGGTGATCAGCCAGACGGCCTGCTGGGACCCGGCGGTGACGAGGATCTGCTCCGGCGTGGTGGGCAGGCCGGCCGCGCGGTGGTAGCCGGCGATCGCCTCGCGCAGCTCGGGCAGCCCGTACGGCAGGTACCCATCGCCGGCCAGCGCGGCGGAGAGGTCGCGGGCGGTCAGGGATCCGGCCGCCGACGCCACCATCGGCAGGCCGTCCAGCGCGCCGCTGGAGAGGTCGATGCCGTCGTCCCTCGTGCCGAAACTGGCCAGCCGCCCCTCGGTCGCCGGTTCGCCCACGCCCCCCGATCCCCGCAGCCGGGAGCCGCTGCCCTGCCGACTCTCCAGCCATCCGGCGGCCTCCAGCAGCCCGTACGCGGCCGTCACCGTGGAGCGGCCGACCCCGAGCGCGGTCGCGAGGGCCCGTTGTGAGGGCAGCACGGTGCCGGGAGCGACGTCCCCGCGCTCCGCCAGCTCCCGCAGCGCCTCGGCGAGCAACTGCGGCAACGCGCCCGCGCCGCCCTTGGACCACCCGGTCAGCAGCCGCGACAGGCGGGTGGGAGGAATGCGGTCCATGCGTTCATCATCACCCGGCACAGGCCAATTGCCCTCAAGTGGTCTTGGTCCCCCTCCGGCCGCGGGCACATGATCGGGAGAACGCCGTTGCGAAGGAGCAGAACATGGCGACCGTCGTGCTCGTCGGAACACTGGACACCAAGGGAGCGGAGTACGCGTGGCTGTCGGCGCGGCTGCGCGAGTCGGGATGCGATGTCGTGCTCGTCGACGCGGGCGTGCTGCCGCCGCCGCAGGACGGCCCCGCGAGTGACGTCGACGCCGCCGCCGTGGCGCGGCGCGGCGGGCACGATCTGGACGCGCTGCGCGCCGCCGGAGACCGCGGGGCGGCCGTGACCGCCATGGCCGAGGGCGTCGAACTGGTCGTCGGCGACCTGCACCGGGAGGGGCGGCTGCACGCGGTCCTGGCGGTCGCCGGCAGCGGCGGCTCGTTCATCGCCGCCCGCGCCATGCAGGCGCTGCCCGTCGGCGTGCCGAAACTGCTGGTCTCCACCATGGCGAGCGGGGACGTGTCGCCGTACGTGGGCAGCAGCGACGTCACCATGATGTACAGCGTGGTCGACGTCGCGGGTATCAACTCGGTGTCGTCCCTGATCCTGGGGAACGCGGTGGCGGCGGCCGCCGGGATGGCCGCCCACCACGAGCGGAGCGTGAACCGGTCGCAGCCGCAGGGACGGCCGCTGATCGGTGCCAGCATGTTCGGCGTGACCACGCCCGCGGTCGACGCCGCCCGGCGGCGTCTGGACGAGCTGGGTTACGAGGTGCTGGTCTTCCACGCCACGGGGGCGGGGGGACGGGCCCTGGAGAAGCTCGCCGCCGGGGGGTTCCTCGCGGGCGTCCTTGACCTGACGACCACCGAGCTCGCGGACGAACTGGTCGGCGGCGTGCTCAGCGCAGGGCCGGACCGGCTGACTGCGGCGGGCCGGGCGGGGCTGCCCCAGGTCGTGGCCCCCGGCGCCCTGGACATGGTCAACTTCGGCGCCCGCGAGACGGTTCCGGAGCGCTTCGCCGAGCGCCGTCTCCTCGTCCACAACCCCACCGTGACCCTGATGCGCACCACCGTCGGCGAGATGACGGAACTCGGCACCCTCATGGGGCGGAAGCTGGCCGCGGCCCGGGGCCCGGCGGCGGTCCTGTGGCCGCTGGGAGGGGTCTCCGCGGTGGACGCGCCCGGCGGACCGTTCCGGGATCCGGAGGCCGACGCGGCCGGGCTCTCGTCCCTGCGCGCGGCGCTGAAGGGCAGTGCGGTCGAGCTGCGCGAGGTGGACGCGCATCTGAACGACCCGGCCTTCGCCGTGGCCGCCGCCGACCGTCTCCACCAGCTGATCTGTGCCCCCGCGGACCCTGACACGGGCGTCCGCTCCGGACCGACGTCCGGGCCCGCACGGCGTGCCCGCGCCATGTGACCAGCCATGTCACGCGCGTCCCCCGTGTCACGCGCGCCCGACAGAACTCGACCGCATCCGACCGATCCCGAACGATCTCACCCGAACAGGAGTCCTTCCGTGAACCGCGACCAAGCCCTGGCCCGCCTGACCGCACAGGTCGGCGCCGGCAAGCCCGTCATCGGCGCAGGCGCGGGCACCGGCCTGTCCGCCAAGTGCGCGGAGGCCGGCGGCGTCGACCTGCTGATCATCTACAACTCCGGTCGCTACCGGATGGCCGGCCGCGGCTCGCTGGCGGGCCTGCTGCCCTACGGCGACGCCAACGCCATCGTCCTGGACATGGCGGGCGAGGTCCTCCCCGTGGTGCGGGACGTGCCCGTGCTCGCCGGGGTGTGCGGCACCGACCCGTTCCGGATCATGGGCAACTTCCTCGACCAGTTGAAGGCCGTCGGCTTCACCGGCGTGCAGAACTTCCCCACGGTCGGCCTGTACGACGGGAAGTTCCGCGAGAACCTGGAGGAGACCGGCATGGGCTTCGGCCTGGAGATCGACATGATCCGCCAGGCCCACGAGCGCGATCTGCTCACCGCGCCCTACGTATTCGATCCCGAGCAGGCCGCCGAGATGGCGCGGGCCGGCGCGGACGTCCTGGTCCCCCATGTCGGACTCACCACCAAGGGGTCCATCGGCGCCGCCACCGCCCTCACGCTCGATCAGGCGGCGACGGCCGTGCAGGAGATGCACGACGCCGCCAAGCGCGTCAACCCCGACATCATCGTGCTCTGCCACGGCGGGCCCATCGCCGAGCCCGAGGACGCGCGCTACGTCCTGGAGCACACCACGGGCATCGCCGGGTTCTTCGGCGCCTCCTCCATGGAGCGGCTCCCCACCGAACGCGCCATCACGGAACAGGCGCGCGCCTTCAAGTCGCTCACGATCGGCTGATCGAACGGGTAGGGACGGGGCCGGTCCGGACCGGGGCGGCAGGGCGCGCGGCGGGGAACGCTCCGCCGCGCGCTCCCCGTGTACTCCCGTGCGCCGCGTAGGGCGTTCCGTGCCCGGGCATCGACCCAGGGGACCGACTCGTGCGTCCAGGGGGGTGCGCTGTGCACGGACCGGTGATGTCCGGCTGGCTGCTGATGGCGTTGTGCGCGCTGACGGGCGCGTACTGCCTGCTGCGTACGCGCGGCGAGACCGGTGAGGGGCGCAGGGCGGCGCGCGCGGAGGCGCTGATGGGGTTCGGCATGGCCGCCATGGCGGTGCCGACGGCCGTCATGACACCGCCCGCGTGGGGGTGGGCGGTGTACGCCGTGCTGTTCGGCGCGGCCTCGGTGCGCGCGTTGTGGTTCTCCCGGCGCGGCGGGCACCATCTGCACCATCTGGTCGGGTCGTCGGCGATGGTCTACATGGCGTTGACGATGGCACCCGGCGGCGGGGGCGCGACCGGTCACGGCGGGCACGCGGATCACGCCATGGCCGCCACGGCCGGGGGCGTACCCCTGCTGACCGGGCTGTTGCTGGCCTACTTCGCGGCCTATGTACTGCGTGCGGGGGCCCGGTTGATACCGGTGGCCGCGGGCGGCGGACCGACCCGGAACGGAGTCGGCGGACGGGCCGGGGACGGACCCGGCTGGGCGGCTCGGCCGGAGCTCGCTCTCGCCTGCCGGATGACGATGGGGATCGCCATGTTCGCGATGCTGCTCACCGTGTGAGGGGCGCGTGGGGCAAACCGTGGCGTGCGTCACTTGCCGCGCGCGGGCATACCGCGGGCACCTCGACGCTCATAGGCTGACGCCATGTTGGTCTCCCTCGCACTGCTGTCGCTCGGTGCACTGGCCGCCGTCGTGACCCCGCGCCTGATGGCGCGGGCCCGGTGGCCGGAGCGGGAGCCGGTGGTCGCCCTGTGGGTGTGGCAGTGCGTGGTGGCCGCGGTGCTGTTGTCCTTCGCGCTGTCCATGACGTTCAGCGCGGCCGCGGCCTGGCAGGCGGTGCGCGGGCACGTGTTCGCTCCGGCGCCGCGGGCCGTGGTGGAGGCGTACGCGCTGGGCGGCCACGGCCGGTGGTCCGCGGCCATGGCCGTGCTGCTGGCGCTGGGCGGGGTGTGGACGGCGGCGATGCTGGCCCGCGAGGTGCGCCGGGCCCGGGTGCGCCGGCGTCGGCGCAGGGCCGAACTGCTGGTGCGTTCCCCGCTGTTGCCCGGGGAGGAGCCCGGCAGCGGGCGGCTCGTCGTGCTGGAGGGCGAGCGTCCCGGTGCCTGGTGGCTTCCGGGCGCGGCACCGCAGCTCGTCATCACCACCGGGGCGCTCGGCCGCCTGAAGGGGCGTCAGCTGGATGCGGTCCTGGCCCATGAGCAGGGACACGCGAAGGCCCGGCACGACTGGCTGCTGCATTGTTCCGACGCGCTGGCCACCGGTTTCCCACAGGTCCCGGTGTTCGCCGCCTTCCGCGACGAGATGCACCGGCTGGTCGAACTGGCCGCGGACGACGTGGCGTCGAAGCGGTTCGGGCGGCTGACGATCGCCTTGGCGCTGGTGGAACTCAACGAGGACCGGGGGGTGTTCGGCCCGTCCCCCGCCGCCGACGCCCAGCTGCCGCTGCGGGTGAACCGGTTGCTGACTCCGGTGGAACGGCTCACCGCGGGCCGTCGGCTGCGACTGACCGCGGCGGCCGCCCTGGTGCCGGTGATTCCGCTCCTGGTGGCTTTCGTCCCGGGGCTCAGCGCGCTGCGATAGCCGGGGCGGGGGCTTTCCGCGAAGATCGCCCCATGCCCTCACCGCCCCCCGCTCCGCCGCCCCGTGCGCGTTGCTTCGTCACACCGTTCGGTGCGGCCATGGCCTGCGCCGCTGTCGCCGTGGTCCTGCTGGTCCTGGTCGCCGTGCGCTGGTCGCCGCTGATGGCCGCGGACCTCTCGGTCGCACGGGCCCTGCACCGCAGGGCGGTGACGGAACCCGGTCTCGTCCATGTGAACCGGATCCTGACCGACTGGGTGTGGGATCCGTGGACCATGCGCGCGCTGATCGCGGTGGCCGTGGTGGCGCTGTGGTGGCGCGGCGCGCGCGTGCTCGCGGGGTGGGTCGCCGCGACGAGCGTGCTGGGCACCGTCCTGCAGCAGGGGCTGAAGTCCGCGGTCGGACGTCAGCGCCCCCGGTGGCCGGATCCGGTGGATTCCGCCCACTACGCGGCGTTCCCGTCCGGTCACGCGATGACCGCGATGGTGAGCTGCGCCCTGCTGCTGTGGCTGCTGCGCCGAAGCGGTCCGGGCCGGCCGGTGTGGCGGGCGGCACTGGCCGTGGCGGTGGTCTCGGTCGTCGGGGTCGGCGTCACCCGGCTCTACCTGGGGGTGCACTGGATGAGCGATGTGCTGGGCGGCTGGCTGCTGGGGGCGGCTCTGGCCGGGTTCTGCGTCGCCGGGTTCGACCGGTACGAGCGGCGGGGCCGGTACGAGCGGCGGGGCCGGTACGAGCGACGTTGAAGGGCGGCCTTGCCCCGGCGTTCCTGAACCGGAAAGGATCGCCCTCATGCGAATCAAGGGTGTGCTCTTCGACTTCTCCGGGACCCTCTTCCGTATCGAACCGGTCCGGTCCTGGCTGCGCGCCGCCCTCGCCGAGCGCGGGGTTCCGATGGGCGAGGACGAGTTCGAGCGGTGCGCGCGGGAGCTGGAGGCGGCCGGGGCGCTGCCGGGCGGTCCGCCTCCCCTGCGGGTGCCCGACGAGCTGACCGGACTGTGGGCCGCCCGCGACGAGAGCGCGGAGCTCCACCGCCGGGCGTACACCGCCCTGGCCCGGCAGGTGGAGCTGCCGGACCCCGGGCTGTACGACGCGCTGTACGAGCGGCAGATGGCGCCCGCCGCCTGGCGGCCGTACCCGGACGCGGCGGAGGTGCTCGGCGCGCTGCGCGAGGGCGGCACCCGCGTCGGTGTGGTCAGCAACATCGGCTGGGACCTGCGACCGGTCTTCCGGGCGCACGGCCTGGCCCCCCTGATCGACGCCTATGTGCTGTCGTACGAGCACGGCGTCCAGAAGCCGGACGCACGTCTCTTCCACACGGCCTGCACACTTCTGGGGCTGGATCCGGCGGATGTGGTGATGGTCGGTGACGACCTTCACGCGGACGGCGGGGCGGCGGCGCTGGGCTGTGACGTGCGGTTCGTGTGCCATCTGCCGGTGGAGGAGCGGCCGGACGGGCTGCGGGCGCTCGGACTGGTGTCGGGCGTCGGCTGAAGAACATGTGAGGGATGTCCCTGACGCACAATGGGTCGGATTTTCACACCAGGGCCTTAGCCTGTATGCATGTCCCGTTCTCCATGCCCCTCCGATTCCACGCGCACCGCCGCCGTGGTGAACAAAGAGATTCGTGACCTGTGGCAGCGTTCGGGCGGCCGCCTGTCCCCGGAGGACGAGGAGCAGTACCAACGGCTGCTGGTGGAGTGGGCGGCGGTGACGGGCGGGAGCTCCCGGCCCGCCGCGTGACACCGCCGTGCGCTCCGCCCCCCGGTCTCGGCGACCGGGTGGGCGCGTGGTGGCTACCGGCCCTCGTCGACGCGCCCGGCCTGACGGTTCGCGGCGTCGAGGACGCTGTCGAGGAGCCCGGGGAACAGCGCCTCCAGGTCGTCACGGCGCAGCCCGTTCATCTTGGCCGTGCCCCGGTAGAACTGCCGCACGACGCCGCTCTCGCGCAGCACGCGGAAGTGGTGCGTGGACGTGGACTTGGACACCGGCAGGTCGATGCGCGAGCAGGGCAGCTCGGTCCGCGCGGCGGCCAGTTCACGCACCACGCGCAGCCGCATCGGATCGGCGAGCGCGTGGAGCACTCCCTCGATCCGGATCTCGTCCCGCTCCGGGTGGTCGAGCACACGGCCACCGGCCGCGGCACTCGCCGCGGGGGTGTTCGCTGGGGTCACCACGACGTCACTTCCTGGCTCCTCGGTCCGGGTCAGCCATGATACGAGACCCGTCGTAGTTCGACGTTCCACGTACGAATGGCTCCGGCCGGGCGCCACGACGGGTGCCGGGCTCGGCGTCACCCCCGAGCAGGTCCGGCCTGTCGGCGAGCGAGGCCAGGTGTCCGGCCGGATCGGCGATCAGTCTGCGGGTGGTCGGATCGAGCGTCCCCGCCACGCCGGTGATCCGCGCCGCGACCGTGCCGTCCTCCTTGACGACCTCCTGCACGACCTCGAACGTCTTGCCCTCGCCGTACACGAACCGGCAGGTCACGCGCACGCGGTCGCCGCCGCGGAACTCCCGTAGGTAACTCACCCTCGTTTCGAGGGCCACCGGCCCGACGCCGTCGGCCAGCAGCTTGTCCTGCGGGAGGCCGGCCGCGCGAAGGAGTTCCCGGCGCGCGTGCTCGGCGTACTGGAGGTAGACGGCCTGGTTCAGATGGCCCTGGGTGTCGAGCTCGTATCCCCGGACGGTCACGCCCACGGAAAAGGTCATGGCGCCCCGGCGTCATTCGGTGTTCGATTGTCCCTCACGCCCCGTACCCACCCCGCGCCCCTCGCAACGTCCGGCGCCCCCCTCACAACGTCCGGGAGAGAATCCTCATGACGGCATCGTCGCCCACGACTCCCCCACGCCTGGTTCCGCTGTTGGAGCAGTTCGACTTCGCACGGGGGCGACTCGTCGACCGCCTGGCCGGCCCCTGTGTGGACAGCGGGAACGGCACGGCCGTCGCGGTCGCGCCGATGACCGACGAGGAGTACCTCTGGGAACCGGTCCCGGGCTGCTGGTCGCTGCGCCGCCGCTCGGACGGACCGGGGCCGACGGCCACCCTCCTGGCCGGCGCGGGCGAGTGGGGACGCGACTCCGCGGACTTCCCGCATCCCTCTCCGCCGCCCTTCACCACTCTGGCCTGGCGGCTGAGCCACCTCGGCGAGATGCTGACGCTGCGCGCCGACCACACGAACGGCACCCACAGCCTGGCCCGGGACGACTACCGGATCGTGGCGGACGCCGCCACCGCGATCACCGATCTCGACTCCGCCGCCGCGGCCTGGCGGGAGGCGCTGCTCTGTGCCGACGACGCGGCGCTGGACACGGTGGGGCACAGCACGTACCCGTACGGCAGCGATCCGGAGGACCCGTTCCTGGAGACCGTCTGGTGGGTCAATCAGGAACTCCTGCACCACGGGGCCGAGATCGCGCTGCTGCGCGACCTCTACCGCGCCCGGCGGCACTGAACCGGATACCCGCGGCGCGGGAACGGCCGGGGTGGGGGGCTGCGCCCCGGTCCCGTCAGACGGCGCGCAGATACTGGTCCGGCACGCGCAGTCCGGCGCCCAGTTCACGGGCCGCGTGCTGGGCCCACGACGGGTTGCGCAGCAGCTCGCGGCCGAGGAGGACGGCGTCCGCCCGGCCATCGGCGACGATCTTCTCGGCCTGCTGCGGCTCGGTGATCAGGCCGACGGCCGCCACGGGCAGGGAGGTCTCCGTCCGGACACGTTCGGCGAAGGGCACCTGGTATCCGGGACCGGTCTCGATCCGGACGCCCGGCACGTTCCCGCCGCTGGAGACGTCCAGCAGGTCGACACCGTGGTCGCGGAGCTCGTGGGCGAGCCGCACGGTGTCGTCGACGGTCCAGCCCTCGCGCTCGTCCTCCTCGTTCTCCGTGAGCCAGTCCGTCGCGGAGATCCGGAAGAGGACGGGCAGGTCGTCCGGCCAGACCTCCCGCACCGCGTCCACGACCTGGAGGGCGAAGCGCGCACGGTTCTCGAAACCGCCGCCGTACTCGTCCGTGCGGCGGTTGGTGTACGGCGAGAGGAACTGCCCGACGAGGTAGCCGTGGGCTCCGTGCACCTCGGCGACCTCGAAGCCCGCGTCGAGTGCGCGGCGGGCGGCCTCGCGGAACCGGTCGACGACATCCCGGATCCCGTCCGCGGTCAGTTCGTGCGGCACCGGACGGCCCTCGTCGAACGGCAGCGGGCTGGGGGCCACCGGCGTCCAGCCGTGCGCCTCGGGGCCTACGGGGCCGCCGCCCAGCCAGGGCGCCGCCGTCGACGCCTTGCGCCCGGCATGGGCGAGCTGGATTCCCGGCACCGTTCCGCGCGCCTTGAGGAAGTCCGTGATCCTGCGGAAGGCGTTCGCCTGGGCGTCGTTCCAGATGCCGAGGTCCGCCGGGCTGATCCGGCCCTCGGGAGCGACGGCCGTCGCCTCGGTGAGGACGAGTCCGGTCCCGCCGATGGCACGCGCCGCGAGGTGCGCGAAGTGCCAGTCGGTCGCGACGCCCGCGTCCGGCCCCGTGGGCTCGGCGCTGTACTGGCACATGGGTGCCATCCACACCCTGTTCGGGATGACGAGCGATCGCAGGGTGAAGGGCTCGAAGAGGGCGCTCATGCGCAACTCCGTTCCGGTGGGTGTTCCCGGTGGACAAGGGAAAGGGCAATACAACTAGGGCGTATTGCGAAAGTCCCGTCGGGCCCCGCCCGTCGGGCGGACGACGCCGCTTTCGAAACACGCCCTAGTACGATAAGGGTCGTACTACGATGCTCGTCAAATTACGACGACTCTCGTACGACAACGCGGGCGCACGGCCCATTCCCGCCGTGGGCCGACCAGGAACGGCCTCCCGCACACCCCGGCGGTACCGCGACGACCGCACCGCCCCCGCCGTCCGTCGGCGGAGCAGGGCCGCAGCCCCGCCCGTCCCGGTCGACGCGACACGGTCAGCCGCGCCGCCGGAGCACGATGGCGGCGCCCGCGTCGTACCCCTGGGTCCAGCTGCGCCCGGCGTCCGACGTCCAGGTGACGTGGACGGTCTCCCCGGCGACCCTGACGGCCTCCACCGTCATGACCCGGTCGCCGTCCCTCACGTCCCCGCGGCGCAGCTCCCGCGCGCGGACGGTGACGGGCTCCGACGCTGCCGCGGCCTCGGCCCGGTCGGCCGCGAGGACGAGGGCCGCCGCCAGTTCCCGGGCGCGGACGGGAGTGCAGACCAGGGACAGCTCCCCCGACGGCGCCGCGGCACGGATGCCGACCCCCGTCCCGGCCGGGGCCACCTCCAGGGTCGCGACGCGCCCCTCACGGTCCTCGACACCACTCGTCATCGCTCCGCACTCCTCCCGCACGACCTGCTCGCCCCTCCCGTGCCGGGCGAACCTTCCCGCCGGTCCGCCCGTAGATCAATTGCGTTGCCGGACGGCCCGGGCCCGCATACCGTCCCACACATGGCAACACCCACTCTGAGCACTGGACGGCTGCTTCTGGAGCCGTACTCCCCCGCCGACGAAGAGGCCTTCGTCGAGCTCTTCCAGGACACCCGGGTCTCCCGATGGATGGGCGACGGGACGAAATCCGAGGCCGAGGACCGCGCCATGTTCCAGCGCGTCTTCAGCAAGGTGTACGCGCAGGAACTGTTCGACGTATGGGCGGTGCGGCACGACGGCCGCCTGATAGGACACGCGGAGATCAAGCCGACCGAGGAGGTGTCTGGTCACGAGCTCGTGTACGCCCTGGAGCCGGACGCGTGGGGGCACGGTTTCGGCACCGAGATCGCACGGGCGCTGATCGCGTACGGGCACGATGTCCTCGGGCTCACCGAGGTGCATGCCACGGTGGCCGCCGAGAACACCGCGTCCCTGGTGCTGCTGGACCGGCTGGGGTTCCGTTACGTCCGGGACATCACGGAGGACGACGGCACCACGACGCGGGTACTGACCCGGTACGCCGCCGCGGACACCGCCGACGAGGCGCCGGAAACGGCGGCCGGTCAGCCGCTGTAGACATCCAGTCGGCCGCACATACCGAACCTGCCGTGGGCAACGGGCCGTTCGGCGTGCACGGCGGCGGCGGCGAGATGTCCGCCGTCGCCGCGCGCCAGGGCGTCGAGCCGGTCACCGGTCGCCGCCGCGGCGGCCGCGGCTCCCTCGCACCAGCGCCGCCGCCACTCCCCGGCCATCGGCCGCACGAGCGCGGCGGCGGCCCGGTGGAAGGCGGCGAGGGGACGGGGGTCACCGGCCTCGGTGGCCCGGCGCAGCGTCAGAAAGCCCTCGACGGCGAGGTCCCGGCGGGCGAACGCTGCCCGCTCCCGCTCCGCTTCGGACCCTTCGACGGGAAGGGCGGCCGCCGACCGGTAGCGACCGGGGTCCGCCAGGTGCTGGGGCGGCAGGGTGAGGACGGCGTCCCCCGCCTCGGGCAGTCCGCCGTTCTCCATGAGGACGACGACCCGCAGCCCGTCCTCGTCGACGATGCGATGGATCGTGCCCGGCGAGAACCGGACCAGGGCGCCCGGAGCCAGCGGCGTCTGCCGGAAGCCCGAGGTGGTGAGCGTCTGCACCGACCCCGTGCCGCCGACCACCACGTACGCCTCCGTGCAGGCCAGATGGAGATGCGGCGTCCCGCCGCGCAGCCCGTCGACGGCGGGACGATCGTAGACCCGCAGATGAGAGACGGCTACGGCGCCGGGAAGCCCTTCGAAGGTCGACACGCGTACTCCTTTTCGGTGTGTCGGTCACAGCGCGGGAAAGCGCTTTCCGCTTCTCCCGCACCGTAGCGGCACCGGCCGGGAAGCGACAGGGGCGGATCGCCGGGAATCACCCTGCGGGGTTGCGCCGACGACGGGGTGCAGACTTGCGCGTATCCGGCACAACGGCGTTTTCGGGAGGTTCGGCCATGGCCGACGTACTGCTCACCGTGGGCACCCGCAAGGGACTCTTCATCGGCCGCGGGCGCGGTGGCGCGTGGGAGTTCGACGGTCCGTATTTCAACGCCCAGGCGATCTCCTCGGTCGCGATCGACACGCGCGGCCGGGTGCCCCGGCTGCTGGTCGGCGGGGATAGCGCGCACTGGGGTCCGTCCGTCTTCCACTCCGACGACCTGGGCCGCAGCTGGATCGAGCCCGGGCAACCGGCCGTGAAGTTCCCGCAGTTCACCGGCACCTCGCTGGAGCGGGTCTGGCAGTTGCAGCCGGCGGGGGCCGAGGCGCCGGACGTCGTGTACGCGGGGACGGAGCCGGCCGCGCTCTTCCGCTCCCGGGACGGCGGCGTGTCCTTCGAACTGATCCGCCCGCTGTGGGAGCATCCGACGCGCCCCGCGTGGGTGCCGGGCGGGGGCGGCGAGGGGCTGCACACCGTGCTGACGGATCCGAGGGATGCCGGGGCCGTGACGGTCGCGGTGTCCGCGGCCGGGGTCTTCCGCACCAGGGACGGCGGGGCGAGCTGGGCCCCGGCCAACAAGGGGGTGTCGGCGTCCTTCCTCCCCGGACCTGATCCGGTGTTCGGGCAGTGCGTGCACAAGGTGGCCCGGGACGCGGTCGATCTCGACCGGCTCTATCTCCAGAACCACTGGGGCGTGTTCCGGAGCGACGACTCCGGGGACCACTGGACGGACGTCGGCGGCTCCCTGCCCTCCGACTTCGGATTCGCCCTGGCGGCGCACCCGCATCGCGCGGACACCGCCTACGTCTTCCCGATCAACGCCGACGTCGACCGGGTGCCGGCCGAGCACCGTTGCCGGGTGTTCCGCACCGGGAACGCGGGCGGAACCTGGGAGCCGCTGTCGGCGGGGCTGCCCGAGGAGGCGCACTACGGAACGGTGCTGCGCGACGCGCTCTGCACCGACGACGCCGACCCGGCGGGGGTGTACTTCGGCAACCGCAACGGCGAGGTGTACGCGAGCGCGGACGACGGGGACAGCTGGCGGCAGCTCGCCTCCCACCTGCCGGACGTGCTCTGCGTCCGGGCGGCGGTGGTCGGCCCGTGACGACCGCCGGAGGGAGCGGGCCGCCCGCGGCGACGCGCGGTTCTCACCGGGAGGGCCGGACGCTCACCAGGGTCGTGTGCAAAACCCGTCGGCGCCGGGAGACCCGCCGTCGGAAGAGCTCCGACGGCGGGCGGCCGGTCACGGCAGTTGCCAGTCCACCGGCTGGGCACCCTGGCGGAGCAGCAGCTCGTTGGTGCGGCTGAAGGGACGCGAGCCGAAGAAGCCGCGGTCCGCGGACATGGGCGAGGGGTGCGCGGACTCGATCGCCGGGAAGTCGCCGAGGAACGGCCGCAGATTGCGGGCGTCGCGCCCCCACAGCACGGACACCAGGGGCTTGCCGCGCGCGGCCAGGGCACGGATGGCCTGCTCGGTCACTTCCTCCCAGCCCTTGCCGCGGTGCGCGCCCGGCTTACGGGGCGCCGTGGTGAGTGCCCTGTTCAGCAGCAGCACACCCTGACGCGTCCAGGGTGTGAGGTCGCCGTTGGACGGGCGCGCCAGTCCCAGGTCCGTGTGGAGTTCCCGGAAGATGTTCTCCAGGCTGCCGGGCAGTTGACGGACCTCGGGGGCCACCGAGAAGCTCAGCCCCATGGCCATTCCCGGTGTGGGGTAGGGATCCTGACCGACGATCAGGACGCGTACCTCGTCGAAGGGCTGCTGGAAGGCGCGCAGGACGTTCGAGCCGGCGGGCAGATAGGTGCGACCGGCCGCGATCTCCGCACGGAGGAAATCGCCCATCGCGGCGATGCGTCCGGCCACGGGGGCCAGGGCCTCGGCCCAGCCGGGCTCGACTACTTCATTCAAGGGTCGTGGTGCCACGGAACATCACTCTACCGGCGTAGCCGACACTCGCCCGCTCCCCATTGACGGCTCCGGCCTCCGGACTTCCGTTCCCGGCCTCCCGCCTCCCGGATCCGTGTTCACCGAATCCGGATTCCCCTCCTCGCGGCTTCCGCCCCTCCCTCCCGCCGGGCTCCCGGCCCCACCGCCCGGCCCGCGGAGATCCGCCGTACAACCGGCTCCGCCTCGGGCAGCTCGTGACGGTCGGGATAGGCTGCCGCCGTCATTCCTCGTTCCTCCTCGCACTGGAGCCGGTCCATGAGGTCACACAGGCGTCCGCCGGTGAGCGGCGACGCGCGTCACTCCCCGTGGAGGCAATCGTGACGACGGGGACGGACACGCCTTCCGGAGCGACGGAGGCGCGGGGAGCGACCAGGACGACGGCGACCACGGGGACGGCCGCACGGACGGGCGCGCCGGGCCCCTTCGTACTCGGCGTGGACTCCGGCGGCTCCGGGCTGCGGGTGGCGCTGGGCAATATGGACGCGTCCGGCGCCCTGGGCACCGCGGTCTGCGGCGAGCCGGTGCGGACCGGTCCGGAAGGCATCGACGCGGGCCACCTTCTGGAGCAACTGCTGCCCGCCGCCCGCCACTTGCTGGAGGGGCAGGGCGCCCCCCACGGCTCCGGGATCGCCGCGGTGGCGATCGGCGCCGCCGGGATGACCACCCTCGGCGGGCAGTTGCGCGCCGAACTGCCCGCGGCCCTGGAACGCGCGCTCGGGGTGCGGCTGCTGGCTCTCGCCGCCGACGCGGTGACCGCGTACGCCGGCGCGGTGGGACAGCGTCCCGGCGCGGTCGTGGCGGCGGGCACGGGCCTGATCGCGCTGGGCACGGACCTGACGCGTTGGCACCGGGTCGACGGCTGGGGGCATCTGCTGGGCGACAGCGGCGGCGGCGCCTGGATCGGGCGGGCCGGTCTCGACGCCGCCATGCGCGCGTACGACGGCCGCCGCGGCGGGTCCGCCGCACTGCTGGCCCGGCTGGAGGCCGTGTTCGGGCCCGCGCCGGAGCTCCCGGGGCGGCTGTATCCGCGCACCGACCGGCCCGCCGTGCTGGCCTCGTTCGCGCCCGAGGTCGCCGCCTGCGCCGGTCACGACCCGGTCGCGGCGGGCATTCTTCGGGAGGCCGCCGGGCACATCGCGGCGGCGGCCGCGGCCGTCTGCCCGGCGACCGGAGCCGACGGCGGACCGTGCGAAGTGGCCCTGACGGGCGGCCTGTTCCGGATGGGCGATCCACTGCTCGTACCGCTGCGCGAGGAGCTGTCCCGGCAGGTTCCACAGGCCCGGGCGGTCCCCGGTTCGGGTGATCCGCTGACCGGCGCCCTGTCCATCGCACGGGCGGCGGCCGACGGGGATCTGCGGCTGCCCCGTCATCCGACGCTGCTGTGCGTACGCGGCGACGGGCCTGCGCAATGACCTCGGACCGGCACCGACAGAACGGGACGGTCGGCCGGTAAGCCTCCCATCGGATAAAAGCGGACAGATGGCGCCCGGCTGGGCCCTCCCCGAACGGGGAGGCACTCGAAGCCAGTAGCATGCGGCGCCATGAGCACCCCCACTGGGCCCGCTTCCGGCCTGCCTGTACGAATGCCGCGACCTCGCCAGTCCGGACGGCACCGCCGCCCGGAGCCCGTGGTCGCACCCGAGGGCGCCGCGGCGCTCGTTCTCGCCGTCCCCGGTGCCCCTTCCTCGGCCACGCGCAGCCTGGCCGAGGAAGTGATCAGCATCGCCCGTTCCGAGCTGCCCGGTCTGAACGCCCTGATCGGCTACCTCGACGGCGACGACGCCGAGTTCCCCACGCTCTCGTCCGTCCTCGCCCGGAACGCCGCCGAGCGCGTCGCGCGCGTCGAGCAGGCGCGGGCCGCGGGTCGCGAGGTCGCCGACCCCGAAGGCCCGTCGGCCGTGGTGGTGCCGCTGCTCGCGGGGCCGGACAGCGCGCTGATCAGGCAGATACGGCAGGCCGTGATGGACAGCGGCACGCAGGTGGAGCTGACGGACGTGCTCGGTCCGCACCCGCTGCTCGCGGAGGCGCTCCACGTCCGTCTGTCCGAGGCCGGCCTGGCCCGCGCCGACCGCGCGCGGCTGTTCACGGTGGCGACGGCGGCCGACGGCATCGTGCTGGCCACGGTGGGCGGAGAGGAGGCCGTGCAGGCGGCCGGGATCACCGGCATGCTGCTCGCCGCCCGGCTGGCGGTCCCGGTGATGGCCGCGGCGCTCGACGTGGACGGGTCCGTCGCGTCGGTGGCCGAGCAGCTGACGAGCTCGGGCTCGGCGCAGCTGGCGCTGGCCCCGTACCTCGTCGGCCCCGAGGTGCCCGAGGGTCTGCTCGACATCGCCGCGAAGGAGGCGGGCTGCGCGGCGGCGGAGCCGCTCGGCGCCTACCCGGCGATCGGCAAGCTCGTGCTGTCGATGTACATGTCCGCGCTCGGCATCACGCCGGCCGTGCCGCAGGGCGCCCCGGCACACTGAGCCGGGCCGTGCGCGCCGCCCGGCGGGGGCCGCCGTCCGTCCCCGACGGCCGGCCGGGTCCGGAGGAACCGGACCGGGCCGGCCGTCGTGGTGCTCGGGACGTGCCGGCGGCCGTCAGGCGAAGACCACGCAGGACGCGGCGGGGACGTCCAGCGAGCCCGCACGACGCGGGATGCCGGTCGTCGCGTCGACGGCGAACCAACTGACGTTCCCCGACCGCTCGTTGGCCGCGTACAGCCACCGCCCGGTGGGGTCGAGCGCGAGATCGCGCGGCCAGTGCCCGCCGCAGTCCACGGTCGTGACCGTCCTCGCCCTCTCACCGGCCGGGTCGAGGGCGAGGACGGAGATGCTGTCGTGGCCCCGGTTCGCGGTCCAGAGGAACCGGCCGTCGTGCGAGACGACCACCTCCGACGGGTAGGTCACCAGATCCTCGGCGCCCTCCTCCCCCTCGGGCAGCACGGCCGTCTCGGCGACCGGTTCCAGAACGCCCGCGGCGGCGTCCCACCTGCACACGGTGACGGTCGGTTCGAGTTCGTTGAGGACGTAGGCGTGGCCGCCGTCGGGGTGGAAGGCGAGGTGGCGCGGGCCCGTGCCCGGCCGCAGGACCGTCTCGCCGTGCAGACGCAGCGCGCCGGTCGCGGTGTCGAGGGCGCAGATCCGTACGGAGTCGGTTCCGAGGTCCACGCTGAGCACCCAGGCACCCGAGGGGTCGGGCAGCACCTGGTGCGCGTGCGGGGCCCGTTGGCGCTCGGAGTCCGGACCGCTGCCCTCGTGGCGGAGCACGGAGCCGACGGGGCCGACGGAGCCGTCCGGCCGCAGGGACAGGGCGGTCACGCTGCCGGAACCGTAGTTGGCGGTGAGCAGATGCCCGGCCGCGAGAGCCAGATGGGTCGGGCCCTCGCCCTCCACGGGCCGGAGTTCGCCGATCGGCCGCGGCACGTCGCCGGTGATGTCGAGGGCGGCCGCCGCGCCGTGCTCGGTCTCGCTGACCGCGTAGAGCACCCCGCCGCCCGGCCCGTCGCCGACGGCCAGGTACGAGGGATCGGGGACGGCGTCCGTCGCGCCCAGGAAGCTCGGTTCCCCGGTCCCGGCGTCCACGGCGACGGCGGTGATTCCCCGTCCGCCCGCCGAGGTGAACGATCCGATGTAGGCCCGCCCCGCGCCTTCGCCCGCCGCACCGTCTGTCACCGCACTGCCCCTCTCCGCCGACGGACCGCGGCCGTGCGTGCCGCCGCGGTCTCTCCGGAGCGACGGTAGCAGTCGGCCGGTCAAGGTCTGGACCAGGGCCGCGGCGGGTGGTACGGGCCCGGCCCGCCGTGTCACGCGCCGATCGGCGGCGCCCCCGGCGCGCTGCGCAGCGGCGCGGCGAGTTCGGCCAGGGCCCGCTCCAGGCCGTGCAGATGGGCGAGGGCGGGCTCGGCGACGGTGACGTGCGGCGGCACGCCGGGCACGTCCGCCCGCCGCGCCGGGTCCGGGGCGGTCAGTGCCTCGACGGACGCCTCGACACGCCAGCACGCGGCGGCGAGACGGGCGTCGTGGGACGCCTCCGGGTCGGCGGCGACGGAGGCCAGTCCGCGTACTTCCCGGGCGCACACGTCCAGGAGCGCGAGCACCTGCCGGGCCCTGGCCCGGCGGGCGCGCAGCGGGCTCAGCGGGTGCACCAGCGGCGCCACTGAGAGCCGGACCCGGCCGAGGAGCGCCTCCAGTTCGGCGATGCGCGGAGCGGGGTCGGCGGTCGCCGAGCCCGCCAGCCGCGCCGCGGCCTCCGCGGTGCAGGCGTGCACGCAGCGCAGGGCCCGCTGGATCCACGCGTCGGTGGTCGCGTGGGTGGTGACGGGCAGCACGAGGAGCACCGCGAGGGCGGCGGCGAGCGCCCCGGCGGCGGTCTCCGTGACCCGCAGCAGGAGCAGGGCGGGGTCGAGCACGCCGAGGAGTCCGTAGAGCGCCCCGGCCAGCAGGGTCACGGACAGCATCATCCAGGTGTAGGAGACCGCGGCGGTGTAGAAGATCCCGAAGACGCCGAGCGCGACGAGGAGGGCGCTGGGCACGGGCGCCCCCTGCAGCGGCACGACGACGGCCAGTCCGACGGGAACGCCGATCAGGGTGCCGAGGACCCGGCGGAAGCCGCGCACCAGGGTCTCGCCGCGCGAGGCGGTGTTGACGAAGACCCACCAGGTGGCGCCGACGGCCCAGTACCAGCGCTGTTCGGACAGGAGCAGGCCCGCCGCGAGCGCGACGGCGCCGCCGGCCACGGCCTGGACGGCCTGCCGGGTGGTCACCCTGGCCAGTCCCGTGCCGGTCGACGGAGCGGGTACGGGGGCGGTCGGCAGCCGTCGTTCGTAGCACCACAGCCCGAAGCGGACGGTCGAGGAGGCGAGGAGGGAGAGGGCGACGGCGGAGTACAGCTCGGGGAGCTGCTCCGGCAGCGTGTGGAGGAACTGCGTGGTGAAGAAGGCCATGAACGCGAAGACGCCCAGCGAGTGGCCGCGCGGCCCCCACCTGCGCGCGTACACCCCGAGGCCCATGACGGCGAGGAACGCGGCGCCCCGCGCGGTCGGGTGGTCGTGGAGCACGGCGGCGAGCGCGAGCACCGGGAAGCCCGCCACGGGCAGCAGCGCGGTGGTGAGGGCCTGGTCCCTGACCGTGGTGTCCAGCACGGTGAAGAGCGCGAGCAGCGCGGCGAGTCCGCCCGTGACCGCCGCGACGAGCGAATGTCCCGCCAGTCCGCAGAGGGTGACGGCGAGGCCGATGCCGAGGACGGCCCTGAGCGCTCCGCGCAGCCGCAGCCGGCCCGGGTCCGGGGAAACGAACATCCTCTTCAGCACGTGGCTCCCGATTCGTGCACCGGTTCCGCGCACCGGCATGAAAAAGGCGCCGCGGAGATCCGCAGCGCCATCGACGGGTACATCACAGCACCCCTGAAGACCTTGGCTCAACCGAAGGCTGATCCGCTGGGCCATTGGTCCAGTCGACGGCTGTCCGGCCGGGCCAGGGGTAGGCCAACGGACCGGAGGGCGACACGGAGGCCGGTGGACGGCTCGGGACCGGTCCCCGCGGGCACGGTCCGCCGTCAGGGGGTGCGCGGGGCGGGTTCCGCCGGGCCGGCGGGACCGTCGGCGGACCGTGCCGGGAGGATCGCCGTCACCTCGTACCCGCCGTCGGGCGTGGGTCCGGTGGCGAGTTCGCCGCCGAGCATCGCGGCGCGTTCCCGCATGCCGAGCAGGCCGTGGCCGGCGCCCGCCGGGGACGGGACGGCCCGTCGGGGCGCCGTGTTGGTGACCCGGACCGTGAGCCCGGACGGGCGATGGCCGATCTCGGCCCGCACCGCGGAGCCGGGTGCGTGCCGCATCGCGTTGCTGAGTGCCTCCTGCACGATGCGGAACGCCGACAGTTCGACACCCGCGGGGAGCGGCCGCCGCTCCCCGGAGACGGTGACGGTGACCGCCAGCCCGGCGCCGCGGGCGTTGCCGACCAGTTCGTCCAGCCGGTCGAGGGTGGGCTGCGGGGCGTGCCGGGCGGCCTCGGTCAGCGGCTCCTCGGAGCGCAGCACGCCGAGGACGCGGCGCAGTTCGGTGAGCGCGTCGACGGCGTTCCGGCGGATGGCCTCGGCGTTCTCCCTCAGCGCGTCGGAGGGGTTGTCGACCAGGTGCGGGACGACCTGCGCCTGGATGGAGACGACGGACATGTGGTGGGCGACCACGTCGTGCAGTTCGCGGGCGATCCGGTTCCGCTCCTCCAGGAGGGTGCGCCGCGCGCGTTCCTCCGCGGTGCGTTCCTCCTGGACGACCAGCCGGGTGCGGGCCACCCCGAGTCCGCCCAGCGCGGCGCCGACCACGACGGTGGTGACGAGGACCAGGAGCGCGAGGCGGAGGTCGCCGCCGCCGGGGCGTGGGATGCCCGCGCCGCAGACGAGTCCCGTCAGCACCGTGATCGTGAGCGCCTCGACGGCGATCCGGGGCCGTACCCGCAGCGCCAGCAGGAACAGCGACCCGGCCTGCTGGGCGGCGGAGGCCCCGTCCCAGGGGAAGGCCGGGCCGCCGGGGACGCCGGTCTCGGACACGCCGTTCGAGGAGAACACGTCGCTCTGGTGGGCGTGCGCGGCGAACGGGGTGACGGCGACCATGACGAGCAGGGACGTCCACCAGGCCGGGACCGGGCGGTAGAGCGCGACGACGAGCGACACCGACTGGGCCCCGGCGAAGAGGATGCCGAGCAGGATGCCCGTCCGGTAGTGGAAGGCGTACTGGTTCGTGGCGAGGACGAGCATGCCCACCGCGAGCAGCGTCAGCGGCACGGCGATCACCGGCCGCCATTCCAGCCAACGCGGCGCTCCCGCCCGCCCGTCCGGTTCCGCCCCGGACGTCAGGAGGTCCGCGCGCAGGGTGCGGGGCAGCGCCCGCAGCGTCCGCGGCAGCCCTCGCACGGCCCGCTCCCACGGCCTTCGCCCCGGGCGCCGCGTCGTCCCTCCCCGTCCCACCGTGTCCCCCCGATCCACGACGTGCACCTTACGCCCCGGGGACCCGGCGGGAGTCGTCGCGGCGCGGCCGGACGGGGCGCCCTTCCTGTACGACGGTGCTCCCGGTCCGTGACCGGCCCGTCTCGTAGCCGCGGAACGCCGCCAGGCAGATCAGCAGCGCCACGGCGAACGCGGGCAGCCAGGCCGGGCGGGCGAGCACCCAGCCGGGGGTGTCGGGCGGGGTGTGCAGGCCGGGCAGGGGGTCGTCCAGCAGCAGACCGGTGACGGTGACCGCGATCATCGCCGTCTGGTGCCACAGGAATATCGTCATCGCGGAGAGGTTCGTCACCGCCACCGCCGCCCAGACCGCCGGGCGGCGCAGCACCCTGCGCAACGGCGCGAGGAGCAGCAGGGCCGCTCCGCACTGGGCGAGGCCGAAGCAGACCGCGGCCAGGGTCGGCGGATCGAGGTTGGAGATCTCCTCGCCGGGCACGCCGACCATGGTCGGCGGGTAGCCGGCCCACAGCACGAGCGCGACGGCGGCAGCGGCTCCGCCGAGCAGCAGGGCCCATCCGGTACCGCGTCCGCGCAGTTCGCCCCGGGACCAGGCCGCGCCCAGGCAGTACGGCACCAGCCAGCCCGCCGCCACGTTGCCCCAGGCGTACGCGCCGGGCGCGTCCGAGCCGAACCGGTGGACGTCGGTGATCAGGACGACGGCGAAGGGCCAGAGCGGATGCAGTCGCGTCACCAGCGGGGTCACCGCCGTCAGCAGCGAGAAGACCGCCACGAACCAGAGCGGGGACCAGACGAGCCGGCAGAGCGCGAACACGGTGTCCTGGTCGGCGCCGAGGGCGAGCATCGCCGCCACCGCCACGGCCCACACGACCAGCACGACGACGACCGGCCGCAGCAGCCGGGACAGCCGCCCGCGCAGCCACTGCCCATGGCTCTCGCCGCGGGCGCGTGCGGAGGCGTGGCTCCGCGCGCCGACCAGCCCGCCGACCACGAAGAAGACGGCGAGGGTCTGGAACACCCAGGACAGCGGGGCGAGTCCGGGCATGGCGCGCAGGGGGCTCGCGCCGTGCAGGCTGCCGCTGTCGGAGACCAGCGCGGTCACCAGCCAGTGGCCGATGACCACGCCGAGGATGGCGAGGGCGCGCAGGGCGTCGACGGCGCGGTCGCGGTCGGCGGGGGTGGCGGCGTCGATCCGCCGGACGAGGTCACGCACGGCGGTCTCCCGCGGATGCCGCGGCCACGATCCCGGCGATGTTCCTCAGCGGTACGGAGCCGGGGCTGAGGTAGTCGCTGTGTCCGCCGTCGCCCGCTTCGAAGATCCGGGCGCCGAACGCGGGCGAGACCGGGTCGGTGCCGAATCCGATGTCCGTGAAGGGGAGCCGGAGCCTCAGGTGGGGCACGTCCGCGATCCAGTCGTCGCCGCCGCGGCCCGCCCAGACGGTGGCCGTGGTGCGCAGGTCGGCGGCCGTCGCGTAGCCGGTGCCGGGGCTTCCGTACAGGACGACGTCCTGTACGGGCAGTCCGTGCGCGGCCCTGGCGCAGACGACGGAGCCGTAGGAGTGGCACAGGAGGGCCGTCCCGGCCCCGGGCCTGAGTGCGCGCAGTTCGCGGACGAAGTCCCGGAGCGCGGGCGCCGCTTCGGCGGCCCGGCCCGGGGTGAGCGCGGCCGGGCTCACCGTGGCGGGGGTCCGGTAGCCGAGCCAGACGACGACGGCCGTCCCGTCGCCGAGTTCCTCGTGGAGGGCCGTTCCCCCGCCGCGCAACCGTCCGTAGTGGTCGAGGTCCATCCCCGCGCCGGGGACCAGTACGGCGATCCGCTCCGCGTGCGCCAGGTCGCCGAAGACCTCGGCACCGCGGCCGCCGTCGCGGCCGTCGAAGGAGAGGAAGCGGCGTCCGGGCTGCGCCATGGCGCGCAGCGCGGCGGCCCGTCCGCGGTCGCCGTGGGCGGCGGCGGCCCGCTCGGCCGCCCGGATGTCCGCGCGGGTCGCGGCGTAGCGTTCGGCCAGTGCCCCGGGGGTGGCGGTGCGCAACGGGTCCTGTGCGGCCGGGGCGGGTGCCGGTACGGCCGCGGGTCCGGCGGCTCCCGCGACGGGCACCGCGACCGAGGCGGCCACCAGTGCGGCGAGCAGGCCGCGACGCAGGCGGGAGGCGCGCGGTGGGGACGGCATGACGGTGTTTCCTTCCGTACCGGACGGCCGGGTCGCCATCGGGTACCGAAGCTAGGGACGCGGCCCCGTAGTCGGCATCACGCCGGGGCGTGAAGCTCTCCCGTAGCTCCGGAGGACTAGGGGTATGAGGGGGCCGCCCGGCCTCTCCCGGTCTGTCCGGCAAGGGCATTGACGGGTCATTGGTACAGTCGCAGCCGGATCGTCCCGCACAGGAGGCCGACGGAGCATGGCGGTGGACGCCCTCGACACCCGCATCCTGCGGCTGCTCATCGAGCAGCCGCGGACCAGCGTCCGTGAGTACGCGCGCATCCTCTCCGTCGCCCGGGGCACCCTCCAGGCCCGTATCGACCGGCTGGAACGGACCGGGGTGATCACCGGAACGGGGCCGGTCCTCTCGCCCGCCGCGCTGGGCCACCCGGTGCTCGCCTTCGTCCATCTGGAGGTCACCCAGGGGCATCTGGACGAGGTCGGTGCGGCTCTGGCCTCGGTGCCGGAGATCGTCGAGGCGTTCTCGACCACGGGCGGCGGCGATCTGCTGGCCCGGGTGGTGGCCCGCGACAACGAGCATCTGGAGGACGTGATCCAGCGGTTGATCCGGCTGCCCGGGGTGGTGCGGACACGGACCGAGGTGGTCCTGCGGGAGCGGGTGCCGCACCGGCTGCTGCCGCTGGTCGAGTCGGTGGGCCGCACGGCCGCGGCGGGCCCGGACGTGTCGGTGGGCCGGTCGCCCGGCAGGCGCTGACGCCGTATCGGGGGATCGCGGGGCTCCCCCCGACGGCGACGCCGGGTCCCGGAGACCCCCGGGTTCCGCAGGCCCGGTCGACCGGCGGACCGGAGGTCCACCGGTGCCGGGGCCCCGGCCGGGAGCACGGCCGGAGGACGTCGCAGGGCCGCCGTCGGCACGGCCACCGGCGCCTCACGAGCCGTCCGCGCGCCGAAACCCCCTGAAACACGGCGAATCCCCATGGGTCCGCGCGGACCGTACGGGTGGGAGCGGGGCGTGCCGTCGCGGTCCGGCGGCCCGATATCCTGATCACGCCGCGCGCCCCCCACCTCGCCCCGATCACGGTCAGGGCGCGCCGTGGCAGTCGGAGCGGCCCACAATTCGAGAATGGTGCACAGGTGCTGGTAGCTGGTCGGTACCGCTTGACGTCCCCCATCGGCCGTGGCGGCATGGGTGAGGTGTGGCGTGCCGAAGACGAAGTGCTCGGCCGCGCGGTGGCCGTGAAGCTGCTGCTGGGCGATCACGCGGACGAGTCCGCCACCGCCCGGTTCCGTCTGGAGGCCCAGACGGCGGCCCGCCTGAGCCACCCCCACCTGGTGGCCGTGTTCGACTTCGGGGCCTGGGAGGGCCGCTTCTTCCTCGTGATGGAGCTCGTCGAGGGCATCAGCCTGGGCGGTCTGCTCACGGCCGAGGAGCGGCTCGGCGCCGAGCGCGTCGCCCGGATCGCCGGCCAGGCGGCCGCGGGGCTGGCCGCGGCCCACCGGCAGGGCATCGTGCACCGCGACATCAAGCCCGGGAACCTGATGCTGGACGCCGAAGGCTCCGTCAAGATCGGCGACTTCGGCATCGCCCAGTTCGTCGACGACCCGTCGGCCGCGCTGACCACCACGGGGCAGATCGTCGGCACCAGCCTCTATCTCGCCCCCGAGCGGGCCCTGGGACGTACCGCCGAGGCGGCGTCCGACATGTACTCCCTCGGCTGCGTGATCTACCAACTGCTGCTGGGCGAGCCGCCGTTCCGCTCGGACACGGCGACCGCCACGCTCTACCAGCACGTCGACACGGCGCCCGTGCCGCTCAGGCAGCGGGGCGTCGACGTGCCCCCGGCCTTCGACTCCTACCTGCTCGGGCTGCTCGCCAAGCAGCCCGAGGACCGGCCCACCGCCCAGCAGGTCGCCGACTGGTTCCAGAGCGATGCGTGGCGGGGCCGGCCGGAGCCCATGCCGTTGTACGGGACGCCGCCCGCCGCGGCGCCGGGCGGCGTCCCGTACGCCTCGGCTCCCGCGCCCCGGTTCGACCCCGCCCCGGCGACGGGCGGCGCACCGGAGGCCCCGGGCCCGACGACGTACCGCATGCCGCAGACCGGGGGGCACCGGCGCCGACAGTCGGCCCCGCCCGCGCCCGCCCTGCGGCTCACCACCGCCCGGGCGGCGATCAGGCGTCGGCCCAGGGTGGCCAGCGCCATCGCCGGCACGGTCGCCTTCATCGCGGCCGTGTACCTGGGGATGAGCCTGTTCGCCCCCGACTCGGGCCCGGCGGACACCCCGGACAGCGGTCCCACCGCGAACACCGGGGCCCCCGATTCCCCGGCGCCCCCCGCCCGGGACGGCGGGGACGACGAGGGCGACGAACAGGACTGAGGGGCGCACCGCCGTACCGGCGCCGGGGCCGGCGATCCGGCCGGACCCGCTCCGACGCCTTGTCGGGGTACCGCGGACCGGGACGAACTCCGCGCGCTCCCGGGGCCGTTGTGCGAATCGGCCACGCGGCTTGACCAAACTTGCCAAGTCGCCCGGCGACCTCCGCGATTTATTGACGCGGCCATGACGACATGTGAGTGTTCGGTCGCTCGATCACGGACGACGGCGACGCGGGCGGCCGAGGCCGTGCCTTCGAACCGACGTCTGCCGTACGGCCGAACACCGCCGGTTCGAAGAGACGGCCGAAGCGGATTCGACACCGCGCGCCGCTGCCCGTGATCGGGGCCCCACCGACCCGAGGAGCCTCGATGAAACGCAGACCGTTGACGGCCGGGACCACCCTGGCCGTCCTCGCCGGAATGCTGGTCGTCAGCGGAGGCCGGCCGGCCTCCGCCGAACCCTCCCCGCCCGCCCCCACCGCCCGCGCCGCGATCCAGGCCGCGGTGTCGGCGGCCGACCGTGCCGCCGCCAGCGGTCTCGACACGCTGGCGAAGGGGCCGGACGAGCGCTACGAACGCCAGATGGTGACCCCCTGGGTCAAGGGCATGTACTCCGTCGCCTACCAGCGCACCTACCGCGGTCTGCCGGTCGTCGGCGGGGACGCCGTCGTGATGGCCGACTCCGAGGGCCGGGTGCGCGGCACGCAGTCGGCGCTCCCCCGGCGGATCGACGTACCGACCACGCCGACCGTCTCGGCCGCCACGGCCGAGACGGTCTCGCGCAAGCGGCTCACCGCCGTGGACCGGGTGGAATCGCACCGCCTGGTGGTGCGCGCCGCGGGCAGGGCCCCTCGCCTGGCCTGGGAGACGGTCCTCACCGGACGCACGGCCAAGGCGCCGAGCCGCCTGCACGTCTTCGTCGACGCGGGCAACGGCAAGGTGCTCGACAGCTACGACGACGTCAAGGCCGGTACCGGCAGCAGCCAGTGGAACGGCCCCAATCCGCTGACCATCGACACCACCGCGTCGGGCGGTGGCTACTCGCTGCGCGATCCGAACCGGACCGGCCTGAGCTGCGCCGACTACAGCACCGGCAGCGTCTTCAGCAAGTCGAGCGACTCCTGGGGCACCGGCAACGCCTCCAGCAAGGAAACCGGCTGCGTCGACGTCATGTGGGCGGCCCAGCACGAGTGGAACATGCTGCGGGACTGGCTCGGCCGCAACGGGCACGACGGCAACGGCCGCAGCTGGCCCGTCAAGGTCGGTCTGAACGACGTCAACGCCTACTGGGACGGCTCGTCGGTCTCCATCGGGCACAACAACGCCAACCAGTGGATCGGCGCGATGGACGTGGTGGGCCACGAGTTCGGCCACGGCATCGACCAGTACACACCCGGCGGCGCCAACAACGAGTCCGGTCTCGGCGAGGCCACCGGCGACATCATGGGCGCCCTCACCGAGGCGTACACCAACGAGCCGGCGCCGTACGACGATCCCGACTACACCGTCGGCGAGAAGATCAACCTGGTCGGCAACGGTCCGATCCGGATCATGTACAACCCCTCGCAGACCGGCGACCCGAACTGCTACAGCTCCTCGATACCCAACACCGAGGAGCACGCGGCGGCCGGTCCGCTCAACCACTGGTTCTACCTGCTCGCCGAGGGCTCCGGCCCGGGTGGCGGCAAGCCCGCCAGCCCGACGTGCAACGGCTCCTCGGTCACCGGTGTCGGCATCCAGAGCGCCGGCAAGGTCTTCTACGGCGGCATGCTGCTCAAGACGAGCGGGATGACCTACAAGCGCTACCGCACGGCCACCCTCACCGCCGCGAAGAACCTCGACGCGAGCTGCGTCCTGTTCGACCGCACCAAGGCGGCGTGGGACGCCGTCAGCGTGCCCGCGCAGAGCGGCGACCCGACCTGCACCTCCAACGGCAACGACGACTTCACGCTGTCCCTGGACCCGTCGTCCGGCTCCGTGAAGCCGGGCGCTTCGGTGACCGCCGCGGTGCGCACCACGGTCGGCTCGGGCAACGCGCAGACGGTGAAGCTGTCGGCGAGCGGTCTGCCGAGCGGCGTCACCGCCTCCTTCAGCCCGTCCTCGGTGCAGTCCGGGGCGTCCTCCACGATGACCGTGTCCGCGTCGTCGTCCGCCGCGCCGGGCGCGTACACGTTCACGGTGAAGGGTGACGGCTCCCAGAGCCACACCGCCCAGTACACCCTCACGGTCGACAACGGCGGCGGCAACCCGGGCGGCGGGGTGCCCGACATCGGCGTCGCCGCCGTGCAGGCGCACCTGACGCAGCTGAACACCATCGCCACCCAGAACGGCGGCAACCGCCGGGCGGGCAGCGCCGGTTACTCCGCGTCGGTGGCCTATGTGAAGGGCAAGCTGGAGGCGGCCGGTTACACCGTCACCGAGCAGACCTGCACCAGCTGCACCTACCGGGGCACCAACCTGATCGCCGACTGGCCGGGCGGCCCGTCCGACCAGACCGTCATGTTCGGCGCCCACCTGGACGGCGTCTCGGCCGGCCCCGGCATCAACGACAACGGTTCGGGTTCCGCCGCACTGCTGGAGAACGCGCTGGCCCTGGCCGGGGCGAACCCGACGATGACCAAGCACGTCCGCTTCGCCTGGTGGAACGGCGAGGAACAGGGGCTTCAGGGTTCGAAGTTCTACGTCGGACAGCTCACCTCCGCCCAGCGCGCCGCCATCAAGGCGTACTACAACTTCGACATGGTCGCCTCGACCAACGGCGGCTACTTCATCAACAACCTCACCTCCGCCGCGTCCGCGCCGATGAAGGAGTACTGGGACTCGCTGAACCTCGCCCCCGAGGAGAACGTCGAGGGCCAGGGCCGGTCCGACGACTACTCGTTCCAGCAGGGCGGCATCCCCACCTCGGGCTACGCCACGGGCGCGAGCGACACCAAGACCTCGGCACAGGCCGCCAAGTGGGGCGGCACGGCGGGCCGTTCCTACGACCCCTGCTACCACCAGTCCTGCGACACCACCGCCAACATCAACGCGACCGCGCTCGACCGGAGCGCCGACGGGATCGCCTACACGGTGTGGAAGACCTCCGTCGGCAGCACCGCGCCCGTCGACGACTTCTCCGTCGCGGTCCAGCCCGCCTCCGGCAGCGTCCAGCCGGGCGGATCCGTCACCGCGACCGTGAAGACCGCGACCACCAGCGGCTCCGCCCAGACGGTGAAGCTGACCGCCTCGGGCGCCCCGAGCGGGGTCACCGTCTCGTTCGAACCGGCCTCCGCGCAGTCGGGTTCCTCGTCCACCATGACCGTCTCCGCCGGGTCCCGGACCACGCCCGGCACCTACACCCTCACCGTGACCGGTACCGGCACGGCCACCCACACCACCACCTACTCGCTCGTCGTCGGCGGTGGCAGCGGCAGCTGCCAGGCGACCCAGGCCGTCACCAACGGCGGCTTCGAGAGCGGGGTCGCGCCGTGGAGCCAGACGGACGGTGTGATCAACAACCGGACGTCGGAGAAGCCCGCGCACAGCGGCTCGTACATGGCGTGGCTCGGCGGCTGGGGCTCGACGCACACCGACACCCTCACCCAGCCCCTGACGGTCCCGGCCGGCTGCTCGACGTACCAGCTGTCGTTCCACCTGCGCACCGACACCGCCGAGTCGGCGGGCTCCCCCGCGTACGACACGCTCACCGTCAAGCTGGGCACCAGGACGCTCGCCACGTACTCCAACGCGGACGCCACGAACTCCTACGTCCAGAAGACCTTCGACGTCGGCGCGTTCGCCGGACAGACGGTCACCCTCGGGTTCACCAGCAGTGAGGACGCCTACCTGCAGACCAGTTTCGTCGTCGACGACGTGACATTGAACGCGAGCTGACGAAGCCCGCACGGCACACCGGGCGGGGCGCGTGCGTACGCGCCCCGCCCTCACCGCTCAGCGGACCACGGCCGCCAGCCGACGGGTGAAGTCGTCGTTCTCCGCGCGGCCGGCGCGTCCGACGGCCAACCTGCCGAGCAGGCCCCGCAGTTCGTGCCCGAGCAGCGCCGATGCCATGCCCTCCGCGGTGTCCAGCACGGGCCGGGCGATGGCGATCGCCGCCTGCGGGTCGCGGGCGCAGGCATGGGCGTCGGCCATCCGCACCAGGAGCAGTGCCCGCGCCGAGCGCATACCCGACGGGAGCAGTTCCAGTGCGGCGCGGCTCGCCTCGACCGCGCGCAGCGCCAGCCGCCGCTCCCCGGTCGTGGCGGCCAGGTCCCGCAGCGCACCGGCGGCCCCGGACTCCACCCGCAGACGCACGGAGGCGACGGACAGCCAGGGCGCCTCCCCCTCGTCCTGCTCGCCGACCCGGTCCAACTGCGCCCGGGAGCGGTCGATATGCCCCAGGGCCTGCCGGACGTCGCCCCGCACCGCGTGCCCGCGCGCCAGGTAGACGTCGCTCATGGCGCCGGCCCAGTCCCGCCCGGCGGCGGCCTGCCGGACGGCGCCTCCGTAGGAGAGCGCGGAGGGCGCGTCGCCCTCCAGCCGCGCCAGGGTGCTCATGTCGCTGAGCGCGGCCACCTCCGTCCCGACGTGACCGGCCAGGTCCGCCCAGACCAGCGACCGGTCGAGCCAGGCCATCGCCGTCGCGTTGCGGCCCCGCAGCAGCCGCAGGCACCCGGCCGACTGCGCGTACTCGGCGGCCAGCGGCGCCAGTTGACGCTGGTACGGGGCGGCGGGCAGTGCCATCCAACGGAGCATGGCGTGCAGGGTGCGTTCGACCACGGCGGTCGCCCCGGGCCAGGCCCGTTCCTCGTCGGCGCGCAGACAGACCGCGAGCAGCGCCGTCAGGGCGTGCACGGTGTCCGCGTCCAGCGGCGGACGCGCGACGGCGGCCGGACCCAGCTCGCAGAAGGCCGCGTACAGCGCGACGGTGTCGGCCAGCGCGGGCACGGCGCAGCCGTCGCGGCCGTGCAGCGGGCACACCAGCCCGTAGGTGGGCAGTCGTGCGGGCAGGACGACGTCCGGCGGCAGCATCGAGAGCAGGTCGCCTCCCGCCGGTTCGCCGGGCAGCGGACCCGTGCGGGCACCGGTTGCCGGCCGGCGCGCCGAGGGCCCGTCCTCCGGGACGGTTCCCGGCCCCTCCGCCTCCGCGGCCTCGCAGGCGCCGAGGAGGTCGCCGCCCGCGGTCAGCAGGTCGTCCAGCCTGCGGGCGAGCGGCAGCGGCGTCTTGCGGGTGCCGTGCTCCAGCTTGCTGATGGCGGTGTGGTCGTATCCGACACGGGCACCGACCTGGGCCTGGGTGAGCCCGGCGCGCCTGCGCCACTGGCGCAGCCGGGTCCCGAAGACCAGCCACGCCTCGGCGGTGCGGGCATCCGGCGAGGGGCCCACGTACTCGGTCACGCGGTGCTCCGCGGAGCCGTGCGGGACGCCCCTCCCGTGCCATGTTCATGGCTCATGGCGGGAGAATAGCGAGCACGTGTGCGCGCTGTCCCCGGTGCGTCGGGAAGACGGCGCCGCCCCGCACGCCGCCCGGAAATCCACCCCGCCTGTGCACAACACCCGTGCTCCCCATGCCGGTTGGACCGGGCGGGGCCGCATGAAGAAGTGGCTCGCCGGGCATACGACCGGTAGTCCGAGTGGAGGTGGTGGCCGTGGGCCGCATCAGGATCGTCCGACGTCCGCAGCCGCCGTCACGGCCGCGCCCCCTCGACCTCCGGACCCCGTCAGGCCGGCCGTTGCCGTACTGAGTCCGCGCGGCGGGGCGCGGAGCGCGACGGGAGAAGAGCACCGGTGGTGCCCGGACCCCCTCGGCGTCTCCTCCGGATCGCGGGCCCCCCGTCTTCTTCTTCGGTGACCGCTTCCCCGCGCGTTCGGTGACCGCTTCGCCGCGCGCCGGGCGGCCGGGCCGGAAGTGCTCCGCCACCTCGCCGTGCGCACCTGCGCGGGCCCGCTGACGAGTGCCGTGCTCGCGCTGCTCGCCCGCGGTGCCGTCCTGGCCGGGGTGCTGGTGACCAGGCTGCCCCGTCCCGCCACGGGCGCGCTGCTCCGGCAGGCGCACGAGGAGACCCGGGATGTCCTCACCGAACCGAGGGGGGGTGGCCTGGCGGGTCCATCCGTCCGCGCTCGACGACCTGGGCCCGGTTCCGCGGCGGCCCTCCCTGATCGATGATGGGGCCCAGGGCCGCCGTCCTCGGTACGGCACCGGCCGACGCGGAATCAGGAAGAAGGGGTCCCATGCGGGAAGCGACACCGGACCGGTCTCCGTCGGACGAGGGGCCCGTTCGCGGTCCGGACGAGGAGGCCCAGGTCATCGTGGTCGGGGCGGGGCCCGCGGGCTCGTCGGCGGCTTCTCATCTCGCGCGGGCGGGGGTCGACGTCCTGCTACTGGAGAAGTCCGGTTTTCCCCGGGAGAAGGTGTGCGGGGACGGTCTGACGCCTCGCGCGGTGCACCAACTCATCCGGATGGGCGTCGACATCAAGGCTCCGGGGTGGACGCGTTCGCGCGGGATGCGCTGGGTGGCCGGGGACCACCGGGTGCACATCGACTGGCCGTCGCTCGGGCGCTACCCGGATTTCGGGCTGACCCGCAGCCGGCACGACTTCGACGACATCCTGGCCCGGCACGCCGTCGCCGCGGGGGCCCGGCTGCGCGCCGGGGTGAAGGTGACGGGGCCGTCGACCGACCGGGCCGGGCGCGTCACGGGCGTCACGGCCACCACGACCGCGACCAGGGAACCGCTGGCGTTCCGTGCGCCGATCGTGGTCGCCGCCGACGGCGCATCGGCCCGCCTGGCCATCGCCCTGGGACTGCGACGGGACGCGCGCAGGCAGATCGCGACGGCCGCCCGCCGCTACTACCGCAGCCCGGAACGCTCCCGTGAGGAGTACCTGGAGCTGTGGGCCGATCTGCGCTTCCCGGACAGCGACGACTACCTCCCGGGCTACGGCTGGATCTTCCCCATGGGCGACGGCCGGGTCAACGTCGGTCTGGGTGCCCTGCCCCACCGCAAGCACGGCTCGGCCGATCTGCGCGCGGCCCTGGACCGGTGGCTGGACCGCACCCCGGGCGCGTGGGGGCTGAGCGAGGAGAACGCCGAGGGCCCCGTGCGGAGCGCGGCGCTTCCGCTGGGCTTCAACCGTCATCCCCTCTACACCCGCGGGCTCCTCCTCGTCGGCGACTCCGGGGGCATGATCAGCCCCTGGAACGGTGAGGGCATCGGGCAGGCCATGGAGGCGGGAGAGGTCGCGGCCGAGACCGCCGCGCTCGCACTCGCCCTCCCCCCGGGACCCGGGAGGGAGCGGGTGCTGCGCGGCTATCCCGTGGAGATGAGCCGCCGCTGGGGGCGCTACTACCGCCTCGGCAACGCGGCCGCCGACCTCGTCTTCAGCCGGTCGGGGTTCCAGCCGGTACTCAACCGGTACGTGATGGGGTCGCCGTTCCTGCTGAACGCCCTCGCCCGGCTGCTGACGAACCTCACGGACCGGCCCTCGCGCGATCTCGTCGACCACCTGCTGAACGGTGTCGTACGCGTCGTGCCGGAACCGAGGATGCGGACCGGGCGCTGAGCCGGGGTGTGCGCCGCCGGGCGTCGTGCTGCCGCCCCCGGCCGGAGCCGGCTCCCGGAGCCGGCTCCCGGAGCCGCCGCCCGCGACGGCTGCCGTAGGACGTCGGCCGAGGAGCGACGGAACAGCCCTCAGGACCGGCGGCGGGGCCTTCCGCGCCTGCTGCCGCCCTTGGTGCCGCCGCCGGAGGTGCCGCGCCGGCCCTTCCCGGCCGTTCGGCCGGCCGACTTGCCGGCCGCCCTGCCCGCGCCGCCGGCCGAGGACTTGTGGCGCGCGTCGCCCGTGCGCGGACGCTCGTCCTTCGGCTGCGCCGGGGTCCGGGGACGGCCCCGCGTGCTGTTGACGGTCCGGCCTCGGACGATGCCGATGAAGTCGTCCACCAGGTCCGTCGTCCCGTCCTCCGGCCACGACAGCGCGACCCGCGACTGAGGGGCGTCGGTCACCGCCCGGTAGGTGAGGTCCTTGCGGTGGTGGAGGCGGGCGAGCGACTGCGGGACGACGAGGAGGCCCACACCTGCCGCCACGAGTTCGACGGCGTCCCCGGTCGTGGCGGGGCGCTCGCTCGCGGGACGTCCCGGCGGGCGCTCCCAGTCGAGGGTGTCGTCGAGCGGGTGCAGCACGATGTCGTCGGCGAGGTCCTCCGTGGAGACCTCGTCGGCCGCCGCGAAGACGTGGTCCTTCGGCACCACCACGACCGTCGTCTCCGTGTAGAGCGGGATCGCGCTGAGGCCCGTCCGGTCGGTCGGCAGCCGCAGCAGCCCGGCGTCGGCGCCGCCGTCCCGCAGCAGGCCGGCCGCCTCGGCGGCCGGCACCGCGACGAGCTCCAGCGGAACGTCGGGCAGCCGTTCGCGCCAGATCCGCACCCACTTGGCGGGCGTCACCCCCGGGGCATAGGCGAGCCGGAACACGGGGGCTTCTTCGGAGCTGGTCACCCCGCAAGGTTACCGGCCCTGGTCGGAGGCGGTGCGCACGCTCGATACCCTGGACACCATGACGTCGCACAAGACCGCCCAGACGATGAAGCCCGCGACCGCGGCGAAGAAGCTGGGCGTGTACCTCGAGGCCACCCCCGCCGCGTTCCGGGAGGGTGTCGTCTCACGCACCGAACTGAACGCGCTGCAGTCCGATCCGCCCGAGTGGCTGCGCGAGCTGCGACGCAACGGCCCGCACCCCCGTCCCGTGGTCGCGGCGAAGCTCGGGGTCTCCATCTCGGGTCTCGCCCGCGGCGGAATCACGGACGCGCTCACCACGGAGCAGATCGAGGAACTGAAGAAGGAGAACCCCGACTGGCTCCAGCGGGAGCGCACCACCCAGGCGGAGGTCCGGAAGGAAACGGTCCGCATCAAGGAGAAGCAGGCGCAGAAGGAGAAGCGCGCGGAGGACTCCGGACGGAGCGCCGACCCGCGCGACTGACTCCCGCGTGTCGCGACGGCCCCGGGGCCGTCGCGAGGGAGCATGCCACCCCCCAAGGGCCCATTTGGCATACCATCCCTCCATGACCCTTGCGACTCTGCTGAACGTCCGCCCCTGGGGCGCCGAGCCCGTGGACATCGTGATGTCCGGGGCCGCGATCGAGGCCGTGGTGCCCACGGGCCGGACGAGCGGCGACGGCGAACGCATCGACGGCGGCGGGCTCCTGGCGCTGCCCGGCTTCATCAACGCGCATGCCCATGTGGACAAGAGCTGGTGGGGGCAGCCCTGGGTCCCGTACGGCGGCGAGGCCACGACGCAGGGGCGTATCGCCCACGAACGCGCGACGCGCGACGGACTTGGTATCCCGAACGTGGCCTCGACCACCGCGGTGCTCCGCGAGTTCCTCCGGCACGGCACGACGGCGGTGCGCAGCCATGTGGACGTCGACCTCGGTGTCGGGCTGCGCGGGATCGAGACCGTTCGCGAGGCGGTGGACTCCCTCGGCGGTGCCATCGAGGTGGAGATCGTCGCGTTCCCGCAGGACGGCGTGGTCCGCCGTCCCGGGGTGCTGGATCTGCTCGACCGCGCGGCCTCGGCCGGAGCGACGAGCATCGGCGGCATCGACCCCGCGTCCATCGACCGTGATCCCGTGGCACAGCTCGACGGACTGTTCGCGGTCGCGGAGCGGCGTGGCGTGGGCCTCGACATCCATCTGCACGACGGCGGGGAACTCGGCGCGTTCCAGTTCGAGCTCATCATCGACCGCACCCGGCGCTCCGGGCTGCACGGCAGGGTGACGATCTCCCACGGCTTCGCCCTCGGGGAGCTCCCGGCGGAGCGCCGGGAGGACCTGCTCGACGGCTGCGCGGAGACCGGCATCGCCTGGACGACCGTGGCCCCGCCCCGTACCGCGCCGCTCCCCTGGCGCGGGATGCGGGAACGCGGTGTCCCGCTCGGTCTCGGCACCGACGGAATCCGTGATCTGTGGTCGCCGTTCGGCGACGGCGACCTGCTGCGCGTCGCCCTCGGCTTCGCGCGGCTCCACGGTCTGCGCACCGACGAGGACCTCGCCCACGCGGTGGAGCTGGCCTCCACCCGCGCGGCCGGGTTCGTCCACCGAGCGGTCCACGACCTCGTCGCGGGGGCACGCGCGGACATCGTCCTGGTCGACGCCGAGAACACGCAGGACGCCCTCGTCCGCGCGCCGCGCCGGCAGCTCGTGATCTCCGGCGGCCACGTGGTCGTGCGCGACGGCGAGTTGCGGGTCTGACGTTCCCGGCAGGGCGCGGGGCCCGGTCCCCGGGCGGCTCAGTACCCGCTCGGGCGCACCAGCCCCGTCTCGTAGGCGTGGATCGCGGCCTGGGTGCGGTCGCGCACGCCCAGCTTGGCCAGGATGCGGCTCACATGGGTCTTCACGGTCTGCTCCGCCACGACCAGACGCTCGGCGATCTCCGCGTTGGACAGGCCCTGCGCGATGAGGGCGAGGACCTCGGTCTCGCGTTCCGTGAGGTTGCCGCTGCGTGGCGTGAAGGGACCGCGGGGAGTGTCGGAGATCCGGGAGAACTCGGCGATGAGGCGCTTGGTGATGTTCGGCGAGAGCAGTGCCTCGCCGGCCGCCACCACCCGTACGGCATGGGCGAGTTCCGTGGCCGAGGCGTCCTTGAGCAGAAAGCCGGACGCTCCGGCGCGCAGCGCCTCGTACACGTACTCGTCGAGGTCGAAGGTGGTCAGGACGAGCACCCTGGTGGCGGACGACGACGCGGTGACGCGCCGGGTCGCCTCGATGCCGCCGACGCCGGGCATCCGTATGTCCATCAGTACGACGTCGGGGGCCAGTTCGGCGGCCTTGGCGACGGCGTCGGCGCCGTCCACGGCCTGCCCGACGACCTCGATGCCGGGTTCGGCGTCGAGCAGCACCGTGAAGCCCTGACGGACCATCACCTGGTCGTCGGCGATCAGCACACGGGTGGTCGTCACGGAGGGCCTCCAGAGGATCCGACGGTTCTGCGGGGAGCCGCCCGGGCGGCGTCACGATCATCCCGCAGTCCCGTTCCGGAGGACACCGGGGGCCGTGCCGCCGCGGGCCCCGGGCAACGCCGGGGCGGGGCGGGCACGGGCCGGGTCAGCTCTTGCGGAGATCCGGGGCCGGCACGCCGATGAGCAGCCGCCGGGGCGGCGACGCGGGAGGCGAGGAGGATTCCGGCCAGCACGATCAGGCCCGCGTACCACCGGTCCAGGTAGAAGATCTGGCCGATGTTGTCGCACAGCGCCCGGCCGGCGTCCGCGAGCGTCAGCTCGGTGAAGCCCGGGACGCGCAGGCTCGGACCGTCGGTGACCGGGGTCTTCGACAGTGCGGCCACCAGCACCCCGGCGACCAGGCAGTACGGGGCCGTCAGCACCGGGAGCCCGAGCGGTCCGAGCAGTCGTCCGGTCGCCGCGACGAGCACCGCGCAGGCCGCGCCGCCGAGCACGGCCAGCGCGGCCGTCTGCCAGGAGACGCCGAGCCGTACCGCCAGCGCGATTCCGGTCAGGCAGCCGCAGTAGCCCTGCAGTCCCGCGGCCAGTCCCCCGCGGTCGGCACCCAGAAGGGCCGCGGCGGCCGTGGACGAGGCCGTGCCGAGCAGCCCGTACACGCCGATCCGCCAGTCGCACACGAACAGCGCGACGACGAACAGCAGACCGGACCATGAATTCGAGAGGAGCGCCACCTGGGAAATGCCGCGCATCGGTATCCGTCCGGCGTGCGCCGGGGACCATTTCCCCGGCCGTGCCTTCTGTTCCGCCACGAGCATGCCTGCTCCTTCGAGGACATGGCGAATTCACCAAATCCCCGCCGTTCAGGAGGCTTTGGCTTGATCAACAATCCGTTGGGACGGTACGCCCGGAGGAGGCCGCCAACGAGGTGCGACGATTCGGCGCCGAGTGTGATCTTTCGAATACCGTGCGCCATAGGCCCGGTTGGGCGGCATCGGGATAGGGCTCGCCGGGGCGGGCGCCCCACCCATTCGCCCAGAATTCTTGGTCAGAGGTTGAACATTCCGTACCTGTCATTTGACCGAGGGCGACGGAACGATCCGCGTTCCGGATCCGTCGCGCGGCACGGAACACACGCAGAGCCTCGGCGCGCTCAGGGGGCGCTCGCGGAACGCCCGTGGAACATCGAGCGGATTCGGGGCTTCCGCATCCCTTTCGCCCGGCGTGCGCACACGCGTTCCGGCCGATGCCGCGGAAGCGATTCCGGCACAGGGGCGTTCTCCGACCACGGGCCGGGGTGTCCTTCGACCGTGGGCGACGGGGGCACGGGGGCACGGCACACCGTGCGGCGAGGCCGCGGTGCGTACGCGTACACTCCCGGTCCGGCGCCCCCGGGGGTACCGGACCGGGAGCGGGGCCCGCGGTGCCCGGAGCGGGCGACCGGGGCGGTCAGGGCTTGCGCGCCACTCCGGCGTACATGTTCGTCGTGGTGGCGGGCGGCTCCTCGCCTGCCGGAGGCCGCCACGAGGTCATCGGCACGACACCGGGTTCCACCAGATCCAATCCGGTGAACAGCCCCTCGACCTCCGCCCGGTCGCGCAGGTACATGGGGATGCCGCGCTCGGTGTACTCGCGCGCGAGGGCCTCCGACCCCGGCGCGAGATCGGCGGTGGCGAGCGTGACCGCCAGATGGCTTCCGGGCGCGAGCGGTTCCATCAGCGTCTCGACCAGGCCCTGTGCGTCCGCGACGAACTGGAGCATCGCGATGACCGTCACCGCGACCGGCCGCGTCAGGTCGAGGGTCCGGTGGAGGACCGGGTCGGCCAGGAGGGTGCCGGGGGCGTTCATGTCGCTCTGGATGTACGCGGTTCGGCCCTCGGGGGTGCTGCGCATCAGCGCGTCGGCGTGTGCGAGGACGACCGGGTCGTTGTCGACGTAGACGATCCGCGCCTCGGGGGCCACGCCCTGCACGACCTGGTGCAGGTTGGGTTCGGTCGGGATGCCGGTGCCGATGTCGAGGAACTGGCGCATCCCGGCCTCCGTCGCCAGCCAGTGCGCCATGCGGCGCATCGCCGCCCGGTTCGCCAGCATGCTCGTGCGCAGACCGGGCCAGGCCCTCAACGAGGCCTCGGCCGCCAGGCGGTCCACCTCGTAGTGGTCCTTGCCGCCCAGAATGCAGTCGTACACCCGTGCCGAATGGGCCCGGCCGCCGACCCGTTCGGTCTCCCGCTGGTTCATGCTCCACCGCCTGGTTCGTCGTCGTTCTCCGCGCCCGGGTCGGCGCGGCGGGCGCGGCCCGCGCAGGTGCGGGCCGCGCGTGTGCGTCGGTCGCGACCCGGGACTCACGAATAGAAGTTGCGCTGCCACCGGTGCCGGGCCAGCACGGCGTGCTGCTCCGCGGTGAGCGAACGCCCGTCGCTCACGGCCGTGTTGCGCTCGACGTTGCGCACGCTGCGCATGCCGGGGATGACGGTGGAGACCTCGGGCGAACTCAGCACGAACCGCAGGGCGTACTCCGCGATCCCGTCCGTCGGGACACCGAGGTCGGCGGCGATCGCGGCCACGCGCCGTTCGACCTGTGCCGGGCGGTCGTCGCGGAAGTACCGCCCGCGCCAGTCCCCTTCGGGGAACGTCGTGCCCGCGGTGATGCGACCGGTCAGACCGCCCTCGTCGAGCGGCACCCGGACGATCACGCCGACGCCGTGCTCCGCGCAGGCCGGCAGCAGTTCGTCGGCCGGTGCCTGGTCGAAGACGTTGTAGATGACCTGCACGCTGTCCACGGCGCCACTGCGTACGAGCGCGAGCGCGCTGTCGGGCCGGTGGTCGTTGACGGAGACGCCGAACAGGCGGATCTTTCCCTCCTGTTTGAGCGCGCCGATCGTCTCCAGCCAGTCGCCGCGGCCGACCCAGTCGTCGCTCCAGACGTGGAACTGCAGGACGTCGAAGTGGTCCAGCCCGGATACGCGCAGACTGGTCTCCAGGCTCTCGCGGATGTGCTCGCCCGGGAACGTCTCGGCCGGGTCGATGCCCTCGGGTGCCGGCCACATCCGGTTCTTCGGCGGCACCTTGGTGGCGACGAGAACCTCGTCGTCGGACCGTTCGCGCACGACCCGGCCCACGATCCGTTCGCTCTCGCCGTAACCCCGGGCCGTGTCCACGAAATTGACGCCGAGTTCGACGGCGCGGTGCAGGGCGCGCACGGACTCGCTCTCCGTGGCCCCCACCCAGGCGGACTCGCCGATGCCCCAGGCGCCGTAACCGATCTCGGACACCGAAAGCCCACTGCGTCCCAGCGCGCGACAGCGCACAGTCGTCCTCCTCGTCGTCATCCCCTTCCCGGCGGCGCCGTCGCGCTCGCCGGGCAATCCCCCTCGACGATAAGCGACTTGGGGCGGATGTGACGGGTGGGTTTCGCGAAGACCGCCGGCGCGACGCCGCTCGACGGCCCGGGGGTCGACGACGTCGCCGACGGCCCCTACGCCCGGGACCGCGCTCGCGGGAGGAACCGGAATCCTGACCGCCGCCGCGTGCGAAGGCGGTCTCCCCCGGCGCCGCGCCCCGTTCAGCCGCCGGCTCGACGGCCGACGAGCTCCCGCCCGGTCCGCGCGATGTGGGTACGGGAGATGCCGGCCGCGTCGAGCAGTTCGGCGCTGGTCCCGGAACCCGGCAGGTCGCGTACGGCGAGATGGGCGAACGCCGGGGCCAGCCGCTGCGCGGCGAGCGCGGACAGCACGGCCTCGCCGATGCCTCCCTCGGGGTGGTGGTCCTCCGCGACGACCAGTGCTCCGGTGTCCCGGGCGGCGCGGGCGAGCGTGGCGAGGTCCACCGGCTTGACGGAGTACAGGTCGACGACGCGCGCGGGGACACCGTCGGCGGCCAGCGCGTCCGCCGCGGCGAGGCATTCGTGGAGGGTGACGCCCGCGCCGACGAGGGTGACCCGGTCGTCGGGGCCGGAACGCAGGGTCTTGGAACCGCCGACGGGGAACGTCTCGTCGGGTGCGTAGAGGACGGGGTAGGCGCCCCGGGTGGTGCGCAGGTAGGAGATGCCGTCCAGGTAGGCCATGGCGGCGGTCAGGGCGGCGGTGGACGTGGCGTCGGAGGGGTAGAGCACGGTGGAGCCGTGGACGGCGCGCATCATGGCGAGATCCTCCAGACCCATCTGGGAGGGCCCGTCGGCGCCGATCTCGACCCCGCAGTGGGTTCCGCACAGGCTCATCGAGACCCCGGAGACGGCCGCCATGCGGATGAAGTCGTGGGCCCGGGTGAGGAAGGCGGCGAAGGTGGTGGCGTAGGGGCGGTAGCCGCGCGCGGCCATGCCGACCGCGGAGGCGATCATCTGCTGTTCGGCGATGTAGGTCTGGAAGTACCGCTCGGGATGGGCCTTGCCGAAGTCCTCCGCGTGGGTGGAGTTGCCCACCTCGGCGTCCAGGGCCACGATGTCGGGCCGGTCGCCGACCGCGGCGAGCGCCTTGCCGAAGGCGACACGGGTGGCGACGGTCTCGCCGGTCCGGAACTGCGGCAGCACGACCCGCACCGGGGCGGGCGGGGCGACCACGGGGGCCGCGGGCGGCCGGTGGCCGCGCACGGTGAGGTGGCGTACCCCGCCGAGTTCGGCGACGGCACGGGCGGCGAGGTCGTCGGGCAGCGCCTTGCCGTGCCAGCCCTCGGCGTCCGCGATCTCGAAGACGCCCTGGCCCTTGACGGTGCGGGCGACGACGACGGTGGGGGCCTGCCCGTCGCGCGCGGTGGTCAGGGCTTCGTCGACGGCCTCGAGGTCATGGCCGTCGACGACGAGGGCGCGGCAGCCGAACGCCTCGGCGCGGCGGGCGTAGGCACCGGTGTCCCATCCCAGCTCCGTGGGACCGCGCTGGCCGAGCCGGTTGACGTCGATGATCGCGACGAAGTTGGCCAGACGGTGGCGGCCCGCCTTGTCCAGGGCCTCCCACACCGAGCCCTCGGTCATCTCGCTGTCGCCGCACAGGACCCACACGTGGTACGGCTCGTGCTCCAGGTCGCGTCCGGCGAGCGCGATGCCGACCCCGTACGCGATGCCCTGGCCCAGCGATCCGGTGGCCGCGTCCACCCAGGGCAGCACCGGAGTGGGGTGCCCCTGGAGGCGGGCACCGGCGCGGCGGTAGGTGGTCATCAGCTCCTCCTCGCCGATCGCGCCGGCGGCGAGGAACATCGCGTACAGCAGGGGCGAGGCGTGTCCCTTGGAGAAGATCAGGTGGTCGTTGGCGCGGTTGTGCGGGTGCTGCCAGTCGTAGCGCAGATGGCGGGTCATGAGGACGGCCATCAGGTCGGCGGCGGACAGGCTGGAGGTCGGGTGCCCGGAACCGGCGGAGGTGCTGGCGCGGACGGAGTCCACGCGCAGTTGCTGGGCCAGTTCGAAGACCTCGTCCAGGCCGCTGTCGGGTCCGAGGGCGGTGCTGGTGTTCTCGGCCGTCATCACGGCCTCCTCTCGTCCGGTCCTCCGCCTCCCGTCCACCGCCTCCCGACGGTCCGGTTCCGCGTTCCGGGCGTTCCACGGCCGTCGGCGCGCGGCCACGGGGCGGCGGCGCCCGGGAGCGGGGCGGCACAGCGGGGCACGGCACCGTGCCCCTTGCCGACCGTATGTCCCGGGCGCGCGGGCCGCGATTCAGAGCCTGCCGGGTGGCCTTCGGCCGGAAACCTGACGCGGCACGGCGCGTGCGGTGCCAGGCGCCGGAAACGTGCGCACCCGGGCGTGGCCGCACCGGTCACCGTTCCCCCGACGGGCTCTCAGGCGCGGGACGGTCCGACGGTGCGGTCCAGGAGGGCCAGCAGCGCGGTCCAGTGACGCTCGTCCGCGTCGCGGTCGTACGCGGCGGTGTCCGCCTGGGTGAATCCGTGCCGCGCCCCGGCGTAGACCTCGCCCCGGTGGCGCACGCCCGCCGCGGTGAGGGCCGCGTCGAGGCGGGCGATCTGCTCGGGCGGCAGCGCGGGGTCCTCGTCGGCGTGGCCGAAGTACAGCTCCGCGGTGATCCGCTCGGCGAGCAGATGGGGGCTGTCGGCGGACTCGGTGGCCAGCCGCGCGCCGTGGAAGCCGGCCGCGGCCGCGATCCGGTCCGGGTACGTGCCCGCGGTGCGCAGGGCGAGGCCGGCGCCCATGCAGTACCCCGTGACGGCGACCGGCCCGTCGGCGGCCGCGGGGCAGTCCGCCAGCCAGGTCAGGTAGGCGTCCGCGTCGCGCATCGCCAGCTCGGGGGTGAGCGAGCGCAGGATCGGCCCGAGGCGCTCGAAGATCTCCGGACGTGCGGCCGGATCGATGAAGTCGGGCAGTTCGACCACCGGGGCCCTGCCGTGGCGGTGGAAGACGTTGGGGACCAGGACGGTGTATCCGGCTCCGGCGAGACGGTCGGCCGTGCTCCTGAGCCGGGGTCGGAGTCCGAAGGCGTCCATGTAGAGGAGGACCGCGGGATGCGGCACTCCGTCGTCCGGGTGGACCAGATAGGCGTCGGCGACGCCGTCCGGTGTGGTGATGTCCACGGACGTCCCGTGCACGGCGGTCATGGGCGATTCCCTTCACTTCTCGCTTGCGGCGGTGCTTCCCGCTCGTGGCGGTTCTTCCCGGTCGTGGCGCCGGCCCGGCGCGCGGGGACGGCCGGGCGGGAGGTGACCGGCGCCCCGGCGGGAGCGTGCGGCGCCGACCATGTTCATGAGCACTGTTCCGGTCCCACGACTCGGTATCGTCGAGCGGCAGCCTCGGTCGAAGAACAGTACTCGGGCGGACAGCAGGTGCGGTTTCCGGCAGGGGACCAGGACGGTGAAGGATGCGGAACCCCGATGACAGACAACTCCGACATGATCGAATTCGTTCGGGCGCGTCTCGCCGAGGAGGAGCGGATCGCGCAGTCGGCGGGCGGGGACAGCTGGCGCTGCCCGTCCGGGATGTCCGGCGAGGTCCACGACCGGACCGGTGCCATCACGTTCAGCCTGCGCGGTCACGGTTTCGATCAGCACATCGCCCTCCAGGATCCCGCGCGCACCCGTCGTCGCATCGAGACGAGCAGGGTTCTCCTCAACGAGTACGCGGAGGTGGCCGACCAGGACACCGACCGCCCGGACCACGACTTCTCGTCCGGTCGCGCGGTCGGCCTCGGTTTCGCCGTGCGACAGCTCGCCGCGGAACACGCGGGCCATCCCGACTACCGGGCGAAGTGGCTGCCGCGGTTCATCCACTAGTGCTGTGACCGGCATGGCTTGCCCGGAAGGAACGTCGTCCGGTGCGTGCGATCGCAAGGGGGCCGGAAGCCCCCGAATGGGGTCTCCCCTGCTCGAACGAAGCTGAGAGCTCGGGGAAGTGCCGGACGGCGCGACGGGGCAAACGTTGCCGGGAGCGGCACTGGCCGTGCAGCAGCCAGACGCGCAGCAGCGAGGTCTCCGGGGGGCGGCCGTCGGCGGGAACCACCGCTTCGCCGGGCACTCGACCGGCGCCGCCGCGGGTATACGTCCCCTGTCATCACCGGCCCGGGGACTGCACCGGAGGGAGCGGCGGCCATGGAACGGACCACATGCTGTGTGGTGGGCGGCGGGCCCGCCGGAATGGTCCTCGGGCTGCTGCTGGCCCGGGCGGGGGTGGCGGTCACGGTCCTGGAGAAGCACGGCGACTTCCTGCGCGACTTCCGCGGCGACACCGTGCATCCGTCCACCCTGGGGCTGCTGGACGAACTGGGGCTGGCCGGACGGTTCGGCCGGCTGCCGCAGCGCCGGGTGACGACGGTCCAGGTGCCCCTCGGCCCGGACCGCTCGCTGGTCACCGTCGGGGACATCGGCGCGTTGCGCGGCCCGTACAACTACATCGCGATGGTGCCGCAGTGGGATCTGCTGAACCTCCTCGTGGACGAGGCCGCGCGGGAGCCGTCCTTCTCGCTCCGGATGAACACCGAGGCGATCGGGTTCCTGCGGGAGCGCACCGGTTCACGCCGCGGCCGAACGGGGCGGAGGGCTCGGGGAAGGGTCGCCGGAGTGCGGTACCGCACGTCCGACGGCCGCGTCGGCGAGCTGCGCGCCACGCTCACCGTCGCCTGTGACGGCCGGTTCTCGCTGGCCCGGTCGTTGCCCGAACTGGGGCTGCGGAGCTTCGCCTGTCCGATGGACGCCTGGTGGTTCAGGCTGCCGCGGCGGGACGGCGACCCGCACGGGCTCGTGGGAGGCGTCGGCGACCGGTTCTTCAGCGCCTTGATCGACCGCGGGGACTACTGGCAGTGCGCCACGTTGATCCCGAAGGGGACCGACACGCGGCGCCGCGCCGCCGGCCTCGACCGGTTCCGTGGCGAGTTCGCGGCCGGCGTGCCCTGGCTCGCGGACCGCGTGCACGCGCTCGGCTCGTGGGACGAGGTGAAACTGCTCGACGTACGGCTCGACCGCCTGCGACGCTGGCACCGCCCGGGACTGCTCTGCATCGGCGACGCCGCGCACGCGATGTCACCGGTGTTCGGCATCGGGATCAACCTCGCGGTCGAGGACGCGGTGGCCGCCGCCCGGTACCTCGTCGGGCCGCTGCGCGAGGGCGCGGTCGGCCTGCGGACCGTGCGCCGGATCCAGCGCCGCCGTCTGCCGACGACCGTCGCGACGCAGACCCTTCAGCGCCTCGCCCACACGAACATCATCGAACCGGTCCTCTCGGGCCGCCCGGCGTTCGGCGACGCGAGGCGTGCCCGGCGGCTGAGCGAGCTCGTCACGACCTCGCGGTGGCTGAACCGTCTGCCGGCGTACTTCTTCGCCTACGGGGCCCTGCGCGAACGCCCGCCCACCGCCTCGGTGCGCTGAACGCGCACGGCGGACCGGCACCGGGCATCACGCGCGGACACCTGCCACCGGACACCGGGGACGCGGGCGCGGTCGGGCGCGGTCGGGGTCAGGCGCGCGCCTTGCGGGCCGACATCCAGGCGTAGACGAGCACTCCCGCGAAGAGGAACAGCACGCCCTGGTAGACGGCGGCGTAGCCGGAGCCCGCGAGGAGCCACATGGAGAAGCCGAAGGCGACCAGGGCGAGCGCGGCGTCACGGACGAGGCGGGCCGGGCGGACCCGGTCGCGCCGCCCCGAGGCGAGGAAGTACAGCTGGGCCGCCGTCGCCAGCAGGTACGGGACGGCCGCGGTGAAGGTCGTGACCAGCACCAGGATCTCGAACACCCGGGCCGACCCGGCCATGTAGTTGTAGACGGTCAGCAGGGAGGCGAGCACGGCCGCGACGACGACCCCGAAGGTGGGCACTCCGCGCCGCTTCACCACGAAGCGGTCGGGGAACAGCCCGTCGCGGGCCGCGGCGTACGCCGTCTGGGCGCTCAGCAGCGTCCAGCCGTTCAACGCGCCCACGATCGACACGAGCGCCGCGCAGGCGACCACCGCGCCGCCCCACGTGCCGCCGAACATGGCGTCGACGGCGTCGGTGAAGGGGGCCTTCGACGTGAGCAGCTCGTCGTGCGCGACGGTGCCGAAGACGGCGAGCGTGCCCAGGAGGTACACCAGCGCCGCGCCGAGCGTGCCGAGGACGGTCGCCCGGCCGACGTTGCGCCGGGGGTCGCGCACCTCCCCCGCGCTGACCGCCGCCGACTCGACGCCGAGATAGCTGAAGAGCAGGATCGCGGCGGACGCGGAGACCGCGCCGAGGGCACTGCCGCCCGTGGCCTGGAAGGGGCCGAGGTTGTCCGCGTCGAAGAAGAACATCCCGCCGACCGCGACCAGCAGCAGGGGCACGAACTTCAGCACGGTGGAGACGAGCTGCACCGCGCCCACGTAGCGGGTCCCGGCGAGGTTGGCGAGGGCGGGCGCCCACTGCACCACGAGTGCGGCGGTCATCATCAGCCACGGCGAACCGTGCAGGGGCAGCAGCACGTCCAGGTAGCCCACGGCGGTGACGGCGAGCGCCGCGTTGCTCACCCAGGAGGTGATCCAGTACGACCAGGCGGCCAGGAAGCCCGCGAAGTCGCCGAACGCCTCGCGCACGTAGACGTACGGCCCGCCGGTGCGCGGGTCGCGCCGCGCGAGCCGTCCGAAGACGAGCGCGAGCGCGATGGCCCCGAGCGTGAGCACTCCGAAGGCGACGAGGCTGATGGTGCCGTACGGGGCGACGGACGCGGGGAGCAGGAAGATGCCGCCGCCGATGATGTTGCCCATGACCAGGGCGGTCGCCACCGGAAGCCCGAAGCGTCGGGCGTGCCGGCCGTCCCCTTCCCGCTCCGGGAGCCGCGAGGACCCCGGCGAGGCCGCGGAGGCCGGGGCCGGAGCCGATGGTGGAACGGTTCCGGTGTCGCGCATGGGTGGTGTGCCTTTCGTCCTTCCGGGATGCCGTCGGCCGCCCCCGCGGGCCGCGTCACGGCCCCCGGGCGGCGCCACGGCGGCGGGCGGGTGTGCGGGCACACACCTCTGCCGTGGTCATCGCCCGGGGATTTGCTCCATGCTCGGATATCGGACACCTCAGACAAAATCGCCGCTGAATGTTCACCGAATCACCCGCTTCGACCGGAAAACGGACGGGTTCGAGGGCATGGGTCGGCGCATCCTTCACCGGGAGCCCCGGCACCGCCCGCGCCGGGCACACCCGAACGGAAAACGCGTCGACATCGCCCCATCGCCTCCGGCACAGTGACTGCCCATGACGAGCAGCGAGCTGTGGACCCGCGCGACCGCCGAACGCTACGACGCCGAGGAGACCGAGAGGTCCTCGCCCGCCTTCCTCGGACCGGCTCTCGACTTCCTCGCCGAACTCGCCGGGGACGGCCGGGCACTGGAGTTCGCCGTCGGAACCGGGCGGGTGGGCGTCCCGCTCCGGGAACGCGGTGTGCCGGTCGTGGGCATCGAACTGTCCGAGCACATGGCCGCGGTCCTGCGGCGCAAGGTGGACGAGGAAACCCTTCCGGTCGCCGTCGGGGACATGGCCACGACCACCGTCCCCGGGGAGTTCAGCCTGGTCTACCTCGTCTACAACACGATCACCAACCTGCTCACCCAGGGCGAGCAGGTCGAGTGCTTCCGGAACGCCGCCCGCCATCTGGCCCCCGGCGGCCGGTTCGTCGTCGAGCTGGAAGTACCGCCGCTGCGGTTCCTCCCGCCCGGGCAGGTCGCGGTGCCGTTCGACGTCTCCGAACGGCATCTCGGCTTCGACACCTTCGATCTGGCCGAGCAGATCCTCGTCTCGCACCACCTCACCCGCGACGGCGACGACGGCCGCTACCGCCGCAGCGAGTCCCGGCACCGGTACGCCTGGCCGGCGGAGCTCGACCTGATGGCACGGCTCGCGGGGCTCGAACGGGAACGCCGCGTCGCGGACTGGAGCGGGGAGCCGTTCACCGAGGACTCCACGAAGCACGTCTCCGTGTGGCGCAAGCCGGTCTGAGGCCGCCGCCCGGCCATCAGGGACCCGCGTGCACCTGGCAGGCCCACAGGCTCGGGGTCCGCGGATAGGTGTCGCGCAGGGTGCGCACGGCCCGGTGCAGGGCCTCGGCCGCGCGGGCGACGTCGAGCGCGCCGTCGCCCGTGTTCAGCGCTTCGTAGACGCTCAGCGCGACCTCGGCCCCGATGGCGTCGTCGACATGCCACAGCGAGCCGACGACGTGGGGGAAGCCGGCCATCTGGAAGGCGCTGACGATGTGCACGGCCTCGTCGGCGAGCCCGGGGCTGGTGCGCAGGGTGTCGCAGGCGGAGAGGTAGGCGAGCCGGACCGACGGCAGCCGCAGCCGGGCCAGGTCGCGCACGGTCAGCGGGTGCGCGGTGTGGTCGTGCAGGACGAGCCTGCTGCCGGAGGGACGTTCCGGGTCGCCCAGGGCGTGGCAGGCGAAATGGGCGTGGGCGTGGTGGTGCAGGGCGGAGACGACCGCGGAGCGGGTGGCGTCCGCGTCCGCCAGCAGCGCGGCGCCGGGGAGGAGGCCGGCCAGCTGGTCCGCCTCCCGGCGTGCGCCCGGGAGCGGGGCCTGGCCGGTGGCCCCCGCGACACTGACCACGAGCGTGCCGCCGCCCGCCGGGCGGGCGGCGCGGCGACGGGCGTGGTGCAGGGCCCGCAGCGTCGGTGTGTACGAGGAGACCACCCGGTCCAGGGCGCCCGGAGCGTCGACGGGGGCCGCCGCGTGCAGGGGCAGCGTGCCCAGGAGACCGCCGGGCGACCACCACACTCGAGTGGCCTCCGGGAGGCGGTCGAGGACCGGACCGGTGGCCGCCCGCCACAGCCAGGCGAGGGTCTCCCGTACGTCCTCCTGGGCACGCCGCGACTGCTTGCGGGAGGTTCCGGGTGTCTCGATGCGGACCAGCGCGTCCTGGAAGGTGCGCCGACGCGCCGCCGTCGTCCGCTGGTCGAGCCCGGGGAGGGGCACGGCGTCGATGGAGCGCTCGGTGACGACCAGGGCGTCGCTGCCGTACGGCGAGACGTTGACCAGGATCACCGGGCCCGCCGCGGCGGTCGCGCGCAGTTCGCGCTCGTCCCACTCACGCACCGGACGCAGCATGCCCAGCTCGGGGTGTTCGGCGCGGATCCGGTCCGTGAGGTCCCGCCACTCGGCCGCCAGCCGCTGCCGCAGATCGGCGCGGGCGTCGGGGCCGGGCGGTCGTTCTTCGAGGAACTCCCGGGCGCCGGTCGCGGTGTCGAGGGCCTCCCGGAGTTCCTCGAAGCGGTCGGCGAGGTCCGGGGCGGTCTCCCGGAGCCGCGTCAGATCGCTGTCGGCGTCGAAGGCGTGGGAGAGGATCACGCCCCTGGCCTGTTCGAGCAGTCCGACCGCGAGCCCGGGCCGGCCACAGCGCACCGCGCAGGCCGCCGCCCGGGCACCCAGCCCGACGGTCCCGCTCAGCAGGAACTCCTGGTCGTCACGGACGAGATGACGCGGCGCCACGGAATGCAACAGGTCGACCGCCAGGGCGTAGCCGTCCAGGGCTCCTTCCCAGTCGCCCAGCTCCGCCCGGACGTCGCCCCAGGCCCGTGCCGCTTCCATGCGCAGGGAGGGCGCGCACTGCTGCTCCAGGGCCGCCGAACGGAACACGTCGGCCGCCGCGACCAGGTCGGCTCCGCGGCGACGGCGGCCGGGCCTCCGGTCGCTCAGAACGCGGCCGAGGTTCGTCAGGCGCAAGGTGCGGTGGGGGTGACCGGGCGGGGTGGCCTCGACGGCCCGGTGGAAGAGCGCGACCACTTCGTCGCGGGCCGCGGACGACACCAGGACGCGGGGGCTCAGGAGCCGTGCCCCCGCCGCCACCGTCAAAGCACCCGCCAGCTCGGGCGAGTTCGCGGGCAGCGCCGCGATCACCGCGTTGGCCAGCTCGCGCGCCTCGCGGGCGTCGCCGATCCGCGGCGTCCGTGCGAAGCGTGCCATCAGGGCGATGGCGAGGTTGTGACGCCGACGGGGCAGCAGCGGGTCGCCCTCCGGGGTGAGGGCGAGGGCCTCTCTGAGCAGCGGTACCGCCTCATCGAGTCCGCCGGCCGGATCGGCGGCGCGTCCGAGGCCGATGACCAGACCGATCCCCGTCGAGCTCAGCAACGCCGCGCGGTGCGCACGGCCCAGGCCGGGCAGCGCGGCGGCCCGGCCCCGGCACTCCTGGGCCTCCCGCAGGTCCTCGCCGTCCTCGGTCAGCTGGTGACGCAGGTCCAGCGCCGCGCCGAGGTTGAGCAGCCGCACTCCGAGCATCCGGTGTCCCTCGGGGGTGAGTGCCACCGCCGCCCGATGGGCGCGCACCGCCTCGTTCAACTCCCCGGGATCTCCGGAGCGCTGATAGCCGGCGGTCAGCACCAGTCCGAGATCGTCGAGCATGGTGGGGCGGTCCGGGTGGCCCGGCGGTGTGAGCGCCTCGGCCCGCCGCAGCCGGCGCAGCGCCTCCGCCAGATCCGGCCCGTTCGCCTCCGGGTCGCGCGTGTAGCGGGTGTACAGGGCCATCGCGGGGGCGAGAAGCGGTGGTCCGGAGCCGTCCGGCGGCTCCGTCGAAGCGGTGGCCGGGCCGATCAGGCCGAGCGCCGCGTCCAGATCGGCCTGAGCGCCGGTCGCGACGGAACGGGCGCGCAGGGCGTTGCCCAGCGCGTTGCGCAAGGCGGCGCTCCGACCGGGATCCGTGGCCGCCCGAAGCGCCTCGGTCAGCACGGCGACCGCCTCGTCCAGATCCTCGGTCCGGCCTGTGTACTGTGCCCTCAGCACGAGGGCCATGCCCAGGTCGTGGCCCGCCGTCGCGGGTTCCGCATCGCCGGGCAGCGCCCGGCGGCACAGCTCCACCACCTCGTCGCACTCCTCGGGTGTCGCGCCCTCCCGCTGCCGCAGCAGCAACAGCGCGCGCTTCAGGACGTCGAGACCGTAGAACGGTCGGGGACTCCCGGGGGCCGCCTGGGCCAGTGCGTCACGTGCGATGCCGACCGCCTCGTGCAGGTCCTCGGGGTCGTACGAGCGCAGGTAGCGGTCCAGGAGCCGGGCGGCCAGGGCGTCGAGGGCGAGGAGACGCTCGGGCGACCCGGCCGGGATCGCCTTGAGGGCGCGGTGGGCGAGCCGCACCGGGTCCGCGGCCTCTCCTGACGTGTCGCCGGACATGTCGCCGAGCAGGTCCCCGAGCGGCCAGGTCGTCCCGGCCCGGTCCAGCGCCCGGGACAGGCCCGCGTGCCGGTCCGCGTACCGGGGGTCGTACTCCGGCGTCGCGAGGACGGCGAGGCTGCCGCATCCGACCGCGGTGGCGAGCCGGATCCCGGGAGAGGGCAACACGGCACCGAGGGCCGCGGCCAGTCGGTGGAGCCGGCGTACGTCTTCGGAGGCCCCCGGCGGCGGGTCGTACTGCCGCCCCTCCGCCACGATCAGCCACGCGGCACACTGGGCCGCCCACTCGGCGGGGCCGTCCGCGTCCGCCGGGTCGGGGCGGACGGCGGGACCGGTGGCCGCGTAACGCGCCGCCAACTCCGGCGGCACCAGCCCCGGATCGGCGACCCAGACCGGGAAGAGCAGTGTGCCCGCCATGCACCCGTGCACGCCGCCGTGCTCCCCCGGCCCGGCCATCTCGCGGGCGACGCAGAGCCACCCGGCCGCGTGCCGGGCCTCCATGTCGGTCCTGGCGTCGGCGGTCCGCAGCAGCCCCCGCAGTTCCGCGTCCGCCTCGGGGCCGAACACCACGGCCCCGTCCACCCCTCCGTCCGCGGTCGCGGCCCGCGCGAGGCGCGCACGGATCGCCTGCAGGAACCAGTCCCGGTCGTACCTCACCCCGCCGCTCCCCGCTGTCCGGTCTCGTCGTCACGTCCACGCACGCCCAACTCTGCCCGATCTACGGCACACTTGGACCATGACCGCGTCTTCCGACCTCCCTCATGCCGATCACCGGGCGACGGCGTCGTTGTGCCTCCTGCTCGGCTCGCCGGACGCTCTGCGACAGCCCGAGGTCCGGGAGGCGGCCGAGCACGCGCGGGACCTGCTGCGGTCGGGCGCGGGCGCCGACGAACTCGCGGCCTGCTACCGCGTCCTGGACACGGCGTTGCGTCGGGCCGGGGACGCACGCGGGCTGGTCAACGGATCCCGGAGCTGGACGGCCCCCGGCGTCTCGCCCCACATCAAGGTGGCCGTGTGCCCCGGACCGGCCCGGTGCCCCCGCGTCGAACGGGCCCGCGACCTGCTCCCCGCCCCGCACTGCGCGGTCAACGGCACGCGCATGCGCAAGGGCCGGCTGGACTCCGCCCAGTGACCCCGCTCCCGTGAATCCCCTCCTCGCCACTCTGGGCGGCAGACTCACCGAACGCTGGCTCAACCTGCTGGTGCTCCCCGGCGCGCTGTTCCTCGCCGTCACGGCCGTCGGCGCCACCCTGGGTCACCGCCACTGGCACGACATCGACCGGCTGCGCACCGGTCTGGACGACCTCGCCACCAGGCCCGCCCTCGACCGCGCGGGCACCGCCGCGCTCCTGGTCGCCCTGGTCCTGCTCGCCGCGACCGCGGCCTCGCTCGTCGCGCAGTTCCTCGGCGGCGTGATCGAGCGGTACTGGCTGCGCTTCGGCCGGGACCCGCTCTCGCGCGCCCTCACCGTCCGCCGCGTCCGCAGGTGGAGGGAGCGGGACGCGCGGCTCGACGCGGCAGTCGGCCGCGCCGACTGGACAGGTGCCGGGCCCGACGACACGGTGATGGTCCCGAGCGGCACACTGGCCCGGATCCGGTCCCTCACCGAGGCCCGCGACCGTGTCGCACTGCGCGAACCGGCCCGCCCCACCTGGTACGGCGACCGCATGCAGGCAACGGCCGACCGTGTCGAGGCGGCCTACGGAGTGGACCTCGCCACCCTCTGGCCCCGGCTGTGGCTGGTCCTCCCCGAACCCGCCGTACGCCACATCCAGTCGGCCCGCGACTCCTTCGGCGCCGCCGCCCGTCTCGCCGCCTGGGCCGTCGGCTACGCCCTGCTCGCCTGCTGGTGGTGGCCCGCCGTCCTGGCCGCCCTCGGCTGCGCTGCCGTGGCCCGCTCCCGCGCGCGCACCGCCCTGGACGCGCTGGCGGGCCTCGTCGAGGCCGCCGTCGACGTCCACGGCCGCGAACTGGCCACCCGGGTCGGCCTGCTCCCGCCGGACGCACAGGGACTGCTGGCCCATGACACGGGGGACGGGATGTCGGCGGTGTTCAGAAAGGCCGAGTGACCGTCGACGGACCATGGCACCGGCGCACCCGCCGCGGACCGGCCGGGGAGCGGCTCCGGTCGGCCCAGGTGATCGCCCGCCCGCAGGTGCTCGGGCAGGCGGTGCTCGTGGTCACCGCGGAGTACGACCGGTGGGCCGGTACGGACGGGATTCAGGCGCACGACCGGCTGGAGGTTCTTGTGCTGGTCACGAGCGGGCGTCTCGTCGTGGTCGGGCCGAAGCGCGGAACGGGCGACCGGGGCGTGCACCCCCCGGGCGATCGGCTACGCCGCTCCGGTGTCCCGGTTCGGCCTCGGCACCCGGCCCCGGGCGCGCCGCGACCTCCTGTCGCGCAGGGGGCAGGACCTCGACAGCGACGTGTGCAAGCAGCGGCTGCTCGACCACGTGGACGGGGAGTGGAGCCCGGAGTCGCTCCAGCTCCCCCCGGCAAGTGAGCACCGCCGCCGACTTCCCCGAGCAGGTCACCCGCTCCGTGGTCCGGCTGGCCGGCACGGTCCTCGGCATCGACCTCATTCAGGTGGGGTCCGCGGAAGGTGGAAGGGCACCTGGTCGCCGGCCGCGTGGGCGACCGAGTGGGCCGCTGAGGTGCGCCCGGCAAGGAGGGCGGCCGACGTCCGGTGCCGCCCGGGTCAGCCCGACTTCGGCGGCTCCTGCGTGTCGAAGGCGAAGAGAGTGTTCTTGGCCGCGGCCACGATCACCGCGCGCCCCGCGACGGTCACGCGCGGGCTCGCGCCCTGCTCGCCCGTCAAACCATCGGCCTGCGGGTCTGTCGTCCACAGAGGTTGGCCGTCGTGCGGCGACAGCGCGACCACCCGGCCGGTGGCCGAGCTGAAATACAGCGCGCCGGCTCCCGCGACGGGACCCGACGCACCCTCCACGCCGGTCTGCCGCGACCACTTCGTCCGGCCGGTCGCGGGGTCGAGCGCCGTGACGAGACCGGTCTGCCCGCTCACGTAGACGGCGCCGTCCGCCATGCCGGGCGTCCCCGCGTATGTCCTGGCCAGTCGGGAGTACGTGACCTTCCGCGAGTCCGGGTCGACCCGCGCCACCCCGTCGTAGCCGGCCAGCGCCGGTCCCTCCATGTGTCCCTGGAGGAGTACGAGCCCGCCGTTGGTGACGCCCATCGGTACGGCGGGGCCGTCGACCGCGATGGGCCCGCCCAGTGCCCCCGAGGTGCGGTCGACCGTGCGCAGGGTGGGGTGGCGCACCTCCAAGGCATCCACCTCCGTATCCGTCGCGCACATCGCGAAGAGCTGTGGCCCCACCGGGACGGGAGCGCACTGCGTACCGGCGGGGAACGACGTGGTCCAGGTGACCTCACCGCTGTGCGCGTCCCGGGCCTCGAAGCGGGAGTTGGAGGCGTCGACCGTCACGACGGCGGAGCCGACCACGACGGCGTCCTGGGTCCGCCCCGTGACGGCCTTCGACTGGGCGCCGGACGGCACGGACCACAGCTCCCGGCCGGTGTCGGCGTCGATGGCCACCACCTCGCTGGGAGGGTCCTGCGGGGCGTCCTGGGCGGCGAAGCGGTAACCGAGCACCGTGTCGTCGGTGGTGCCCACCATGTGCATGCCCTGGACGGGGACGCCCGGGCTCTTCGCCGTCCACACCCGCGAGCCGTCCATGGCCCTGATACGGGTCGCGACGACACCGCCGCCCCCGCAGAACACCGCGTCGCCGCGCGCGACGCAACGCAGCTCGTCGGGGATGTCCTCGCGCCCGCCCTGCACGGTCTTGCGCCACGGTTCGAAGCCGTCCGGAAGCGCGGCACCCGGCGTCGCGACGCCGTTGCCCTTGCCGCCGCCGCTGTTCCCCCCGAAGCCGCCCGCCTTCAGTACGGCGGCTCCCCCGCCGATCGCTGCCACCGCGACCGCGGCCGCGAGCACAGGACGCCATCGGCGACGCAGACGGCGGCCGACGGGGGTGCCGGTGCTCCCTGTGTCGGGACCGGCCGGGGCGGTGTCCGGGGCTGACGGCGCCGGGGTGTCCCGCGTCGCGAAGTGATGCTGAGTGATCACGTCGCGGGTGCAGCCCGCGCCGACCCCGTTCGCGTCGGTTCCACCGAGGTCGGCCGGCAGGTCCCGCAGCAGCACGAGGAGTTCGTCGGCAGAGGGGCGCCCCTCGGGCTCCTTGTCCAGGCACAACTCGACGACCGCGCGCAAAGCCGCCGGCACGGCACCCAGCGACGGCTCCTCGTGCACCACCTGATACGCCGTCATGTACGGGCTGTCCGCGTCGAAGGGCCCGTGGCCCGTCGCCGAGTACACCAGCAGCGTCCCCAGCGAGAAGACATCGGACCGCGGCCCCACACCACGCGGCGCCTGCAACTGCTCCGGCGACATGAAGGGCGGCGTACCGATGACCCGGCCCGTCATCGTCAGCGTCTGCTGGTCCACGGCGCGCGAAATGCCGAAGTCGATGACGCGGGGGCCCTCGGGCGAGAGCACGACGTTCGAGGGCTTCAGGTCACGGTGGACGACCCCCACCCGGTGGATGTCGCGCAGCGCCTCCGCCAGCCCGATGGCGAGCCTCCTCAGCTCCGCACCGTTCAGCGGGCCCTTCTCGGCGATGTGCTGGGTGAGCGTGGGCCCCTCGATATAGGTCGTCGCCATCCACGGCTGCTCGGCCTCAGGAGCAGCGTCGACCACGGCGGCGGTGAACGCGCCGCTCACCCGCCTCGCCGCCGCCACCTCCTGCCGGAAGCGGATGCGGAACTCGTCGTCCGCCGCGAACTGCTGGTGGATCAGTTTGACGGCGACGGGTCGCCCCGAACTCGTACGGGCCAGAAAGACCGTGCCCATGCCACCCGAGCCGAGCCGCGCCTCAAGCGGATAGCCGCCGATCTCGACTGGATCACCTCCGCGCAGCGACACTCTTCCCGCCCTCCCGTCCCCCGTGCACCTCTGCCACCACGGGCCTGCGTACTTGTCCCGCAGACAAACTAGTCGTAGGGCGGTGCGGCACAGCAAAGCGGGTGACGGACAAGGAGTCCAGAGCCGCTCCCGTGCCGCACACGACGAAGCCCCGCCAGGAGCATGACGGAGCTCCGTCGTGTCGTGGAACACCGCACACCGCTCATTCGGCGCGGCCGGACTTCCCCTCTGCGGTCCAGCCGAAGCGATCGGCTAACCGACGAAGCTCAGACGCACCTGACGGTCGGGATTGTCCTTGTTGGTGTCGACCAGGCACACCGACTGCCACATCCCCAGTTCGAGCCGTCCACCGATCACCGGCAGCGTCGCGTGCGGGGGCACGAGGGCGGGCAGTACGTGGTCGCGGCCGTGCCCGGGCGAGCCGTGACGGTGCTGCCAGCGGTCGTCGGCGGGCAGCAGGGTGTGCAGGGCCGCGAGCAGGTCCTCGTCACTGCCGGAACCCGTTTCGAGCACGGCGATTCCGGCGGTCGCATGCGGCACGAAGACATTGAGCAGCCCGTCCCTGGCGGCGGCGGTCCGGGCGAGGAACTCCTCGCAGTGGCGCGTCAGATCGGTGACGGTCTCCGTCGTCCCGGTGGTGATGCGCAGGACGCTGGTGCTGAAGGGGGATGACATCCTCCCATCTTGCCGCCCTCGCCGCGCGGTCGCGCCGTCCACTCCTTCCGCGTACGGACGCGTCTTCCGCGCGGGAACGTACAGGGCTCCGCCGAACGGAGCTTTCGCGGCGGCGCTGGAAGATCCTCACCGTCGACACGGTTAGTAGAAGCGTGAACAACACTGAGGTGGCCGCAGCGCACATGGTCGATGTCGTCGTGATCGGCGCCGGACAGGCGGGCCTGTCCGGCGCCTACCATCTGCGGCGCGCGGGCCTGGAACCCGAACACGACTTCGTCGTGCTGGACCACTCGCCGCGCCCCGGTGGCGCCTGGCAGTTCCGCTGGCCCTCGCTGACGTACGGCAAGGTGCACGGCATGCACGCGCTTCCCGGTATGGAGCTGACCGGCGCCGACGACGACCGGCCCTCCTCCGAGGTGATCGGCGCGTACTTCGACTCCTACGAGCACGCCTTCGACCTGCGGGTCCACCGGCCGGTGGACGTGAGCGCGGTGCGCGAGGGCGACGGCGGCCGACTGCTCGTCGAGACGTCCGAGGGCACGTACGCCACCCGCGCCCTGATCAACGCCACCGGCACCTGGGACCGACCGTTCTGGCCGCGCTACCCGGGGCAGGAGGGCTTCCGCGGGCGGCAGTTGCACACGGCGGACTACCCCGGGCCCGACGCGTTCGCCGGTCGGCGGGTGGTGGTGGTCGGCGGCGGCGCCTCCGGCACCCAGCACCTCATGGAGATCGCCGAGGTGGCGGCCGAGACGTACTGGGTGACGCGTCGGCCGCCGGTCTTCCGGGAGGGGCCGTTCGACCAGGACCGGGGCCGGGCCGCCGTGGCGCTGGTGGAGGAACGGGTACGGCGCGGACTGCCGCCGCAGAGCGTGGTGAGCGTGACCGGACTTCCGTTGAACGACGCCGTGCGACGGGCCCGCGCGGAGGGAGTGCTGGACCGGCTGCCGATGTTCGACCGGATCACACCGACCGGGGCCGCCTGGGACGACGGCCGGACGATCGACGCCGACGTCATCCTCTGGGCGACCGGCTTCCGGGCCGCCATCGACCACCTCGCGCCGCTGAGGCTGCGCGAGCCCGGCGGCGGCATCAGGCTCGACGGCACGCGGGCGGTCAGGGACGCACGCGTCCATCTCGTCGGATACGGGCCGTCCGCCAGCACCATCGGCGCCAACCGGGCGGGGAGGGCCGCGGTGCGCGAGATCACGCGGCTCCTCGCGACACCGGCAACCGACGTCGGCCACGCGGGCACCGCCCCGGAAACGGCTTCGGTCCCGGAAACGGGAGCGATCCGTGCCGTCCTGCCGGGGGCCCGTCGACCGGTACGACAGACAGCTCAACTCACAGAACACGCGAACACGGGATCGGATGTTCGCTGGAACGCGTGATCGTTTCGCATTTCGTTGCTCAGCTCCCCCGCGACGGATGATGATTACAGGGCGCAAGCAACGGGCTGCAGACCGCGACTGCGCTGTCCCGCATATGCACCATGTACAAGGAGAAAATCCTCATGAACGTCCTCACCAACCTGCTCGCCGGCATCGTCCACTTCGTGGGTTGGCTCGTCTGACCGTTGTTCCGCCCGGCGCCGTCGCTCCCCGTCCCACGGGAGCGGCGGCGCCGCCGCGTGTACGGGCCGCTCGGGGCCCCACACCCGGCCCCGCCGATCAGGTGGCCACCGGGGCCAGTCGGGTGTCGCATCGGACGAGCGCGGCATAGCGGCCGTCCTGCCGGAGCAGCTCGTCGTGGGTGCCGCGTTCGGTCGTGCGACCGGCGTCGAGGACGACGATCTGGTCCGCGTCGCGGACGGTGGAGAGGCGGTGGGCGATGGTGATGGTGGTCCGGCCCGCGGAAAGCGCGTCGATCGCTTCCTGAACCGCGAATTCCGTACGGGTGTCCAGGGCGCTCGTCGCCTCGTCGAGCACCAGCACCGGCGGATCGCGCAGGATCGCACGGGCGATGGCCAGGCGCTGCTTCTCGCCGCCCGAGAAGCGGTAGCCCCGCTCCCCGACCAGGGTGTCGTAGCCGTCGGGCAGTGCGGAGATGTGGTCGTGGATCTGCGCCGCGCGGGCGGCCGCCTCGATCTCGGCGTCGGTCGCTTCCGGTTTGGCGAAGCGCAGGTTGTCGGCGACCGAGGCGTGGAAGAGGTACGTCTCCTGGGAGACCACCCCCACGGCCCGCGCCAAGGTGTCGAAGTCGAGCTCGCGCACGTCGACGCCGTCGATCAGGACCCGGCCGCCCGTGACGTCGTAGAGCCGGGGCACCAGGTAGCTGAGGGTGGACTTGCCCGACCCGGTGGGTCCGACGATCGCCAGGCTGCCGCCCGCCGGCACGGTCACGTCGATGTCGCTGAGCGTCGGACCGTTCTTCTCGTCGTAACTGAAGTCGACGTGCTCGAAGCGGACCTCGCCGCGGATCCTCTCCAGCCGGACCGGGTGCTCGGGCTCGGTGATCTCCACGTCGAGGTCGAGGTATTCGAAGATCCGCTGGAAGAGCGCGAGGGACGTCTGCATCTGCACTCCGGTGGAGAGCAGGCCCACGGCCGGCCGGAACAGCGCCTGCTGGAGCGAGACGAAGGCGACGAGCGTGCCGATGGAGACGGCCGGACCGCCCGATCCCAGGGCCAGCCCCGCCGCCCAGTAGATGACGGCGGGCATGGCGGCCATGACGACGCCGATCGTCGCCATCCGCCACCGCCCGGCCATGCTGGAACGCACTTCGAGATCGACCAGCTTCTCCGACTCCTCGGCGAAGCCCTCGGTGAGGGAGTCCGCCCGGCCCATCGTGCGGCCGAGCAGGATGCCGCTGACGGAGAGCGACTCGGTGACCGTCGCGGCCATGGCGGCCATCTGCTTCTGGCGGCGGGTGGTGATCTTCTTGCGTTCGCGGCCGACCTTGCGGCTGATCCACACGAAGACCGGCAGCAGGAGCAGCGAGACCAGGGTGAGCCGCCAGTCGAGCGCCAGCATGGCGACGACCGTGGCGACGACCGCGGTGAGGTTGGAGACCAGCGAGGTCGCGGTGGAGGTGACGGTGGCCTGCATGCCGCCGATGTCGTTGGCGATGCGGGACTGCACCTCGCCGGTCCTCGTCCGGGTGAAGAAGGCGAGCGGCATACGCTGCAGCTGGGCGTAGACCGCGGTGCGCAGATCGTGCATGACGCGCTGGCCGACCGTGGTGGAGATCAGCGTCTGCAGGACGCCGAGGACGCCGTTCAGCACGGCGGCCACGATCATCCCGAGGGCGAGCAGCGACAGCAGTCCCGTACGCGCCTGCGGAATGGCGGTGTCCAGGATCTCGCGCAGCAGGAACGGCGAGGCGACCGACACCAGGGACGAGGCGCCGACGAGCAGCGCCACCAGGGCGAGCCGACCTCGGTAGGGACGGAACAGGCGCAGGATGCGACGCACCTCGGCGGGCGGGTGTTCTCCGTCCCGGGGCGGGGGCGTCCAGTTGATTTCGTCGGGTTTCATGGGCTCCTTCGACGGTGCGGGGTCGTGGGGACCCGGGGTCCGGCCGGTCCGGCATCCGGCCCGGGGTGGTCCGGGTCCGGGCCAAGGGCCGGGTATCCGGCATTTCGAGAGCTTAGCTCATTGTTACCTTCGCTCACAATGAATGCGGTCCTGATATTATTCCGCCATGGACTCCTCCGACGCAGACGGCGTACTCGCCGAGCAGTTGCTGCGGGTGACCCGCAGGCTCCAGCGGATCCAGAGCCGCCAGCTGGAGCCGATCGGCATCACTCCCGCCCAGTTCCGGCTGCTGCGCATCGTGGCCCATTACGACGGGCCGCCCCGGATGGCGGACCTGGCCCAGCGGCTGGACGTCGTCCCGCGCGCCGTGACGAGTCTGGTCGACGGCCTGGAGACGAGCGGCCGGGTGCGCCGCGCCCCCGACCCGGACAACCGCCGGGTGATCCGGATCGAGATCACCGAGGAGGGCCTCGCCACCCTCCGCTCGCTGCGCGACGCGCGCCGGGCCGCCGCGGAGGAGATCCTGGCCCCATTGACCACCGATCAGCGCGAGGTGCTCGGCGGGCTGTTGTCCGCCCTGGTCAACGGCATGCCGGAGCGCCACTGCTAAACCTGTGGGAACGCGCGTCCGGCCGGTTGGTGCCCGGCACGCACCGGCCGGACGTACCGAACGAACAGAACAGAACCGCCGAGGAGAGCCCGACATGCCGCTGCTGGAGCCGAAGCCCGAAGCACTCCGTCCCGGTGCGGTGCGCACGCCGTCCCCGGACCGGGTCCCCGACCGGCGGTCCCCGGGCACGCCCGAACCGCTGCGCAGCGCGCTGATCGGCCTGCTGGGGGCCGAGAAGGTGCTGTGGAAGGTCTCCGACCTGGTGAAGTACGCCTCCGACGCCAGCCCCTACCGGTTCGTGCCCCAGGTCGTCGTGGTCCCGGAGGACATCGCCGACGTCGCGGCGATCCTGTCGTACGCGCACGACAACGGCCGCGAGGTCGTCTTCCGCGCGGCGGGCACCAGCCTGAACGGCCAGTCGCAGGGCGAGGACATCCTGGTCGACGTGCGCCACCACTGGGCGGGCATCGAGGTGCTGGACGGCGGCGCACGCGCCCGTGTCCGGCCCGGGACGACGATCGTGCGGGCCAACGCCACGCTCGCCCGCCACGGCCGGCTGCTCGGCCCCGACCCGGCCAGTGCCATCGCCTGCACGGTCGGCGGAGTCGTCGCCAACAACGCCTCGGGCATGACCGCGGGCACGACCCGCAATTCGTACCGCACCGTCTCCTCGCTCACGTTCGTCCTGCCGAGCGGCACGGTCGTCGACACGGGTGCCCCCTCGGCGGACGAGGACCTGGCCCGGGCCGAGCCCCGGCTCTGCGAGGAACTGCTGGCGCTGAAGGCGGAGATCGAGGCGGACGCCGAGCTGACCGCGCGTATCCGGGCCAAGTACGAGATCAAGAACACCAACGGCTACCGCCTCGACGCCTTCCTGGACGGGTCGACGCCCGTCGAGATCCTGCGGGGGCTGATGGTCGGCTCCGAGGGCACCTTCGGCTTCATCTCCGAGGTCGTCTTCGACACGCTTCCGCTGGACCGACGCGTCTCCACCGGTCTGCTGTTCTTCCCCTCCCTGACCGCGGCGGCGGCGGCCGTGCCGCACTTCAACGCGGCGGGGGCGATCGCCGTCGAGCTGATGGACGGCAACACGCTGCGCGCGTCGGTGAGCGTCCAGGGCGTGCCCGCGGACTGGGCCGGGCTGCCGAAGGAGACCACGGCGCTGCTGGTGGAGTTCCGGGCCCCGGACGAAGCGGGACAGGAGGCGTACGAGCGGGCCGCCGCGTCCGTCGTCGAGGGGCTCGACCTGGTCGCGCCGGTGGCCTCGGTGACCAATGAGTTCACCCGTGACGCCCAGGTCATCTCGGGCTACTGGAAGGCCCGCAAGGCGTTCGTCACCGCGGTCGGCGGATCGCGGCCCTCGGGGACGACGCTGATCACGGAGGACTTCGCGGTGCCTCCCTCCCGGCTGGCCGACGCCTGCGAGGCCCTGCTCGCGCTCCAGGCGCAACACGGTTTCGACGCCGCCGTCGCCGGGCACGCGGCGCACGGCAACCTCCACTTCCTGCTCGCCTTCGACGCGGCGAAGCCGTCCGACGTCGAGCGCTACGCCGCGTTCATGGACGACTTCTGCCGACTGACGGTGGAACGTTTCGACGGCTCCCTGAAGGCCGAGCACGCCACCGGCCGCAACATCGCCCCGTTCCTGGAGCTGGAGTGGGGCCCGAAGGCCACCGAGCTGATGTGGCGCACGAAGCAGGTCATCGACCCGGACGGGGTACTGGCCCCGCGCATCGTCCTCGACCGCGACCCCAGGGCCCATCTGCGCGGTCTGAAGACCATCCCCGAGGTGGAACTGATCGCGGACCCCTGCATCGAGTGCGGCTTCTGCGAACCCACCTGCCCCAGCCACGACCTGACCACATCCCCGCGCCAGCGCATCGTGCTGCGCCGGGAGATGATGCGGCAGACGGGCGGCTCGCCGGTGGAGTCGCGGCTGCTGGACGCGTACGGCTACGACGCCGTCGACACCTGCGCGGGCGACTCGACGTGCAAGCTGGCCTGCCCGGTCGGCATCGACACGGGCGCCATGATGAAGGACTTCCGCCACCGTCGGCACTCGCCGCGCGAGGAGCGGATCGCGGCGCTCACCGCCAAGAACTTCAAGGCGGTGGAGGCGGCGGCACGTCTCGCGGTCGCCGCGGCCGACCGGATCGGCGACCGCATCGGCGACGGGCCGCTGGAGACGATCACCGGGCTCGCCCGCAAGGCCGTACGCCCCGATCTGATGCCCGAGTGGCTTCCCGAGACCCCGGGCGCCGCCGCCCGGAAGCTCCCCCGTACCTCCCGCGTCGGGGCGAGGGCCGTCTACTACCCGGCGTGTGTGAACCGCATCTTCGGCGGCCCGGAGGGCCATCGCGGCCCGTCCCTGCCGCAGGCCGTCGTCGCCGTTTCCGCCCGCGCCGGGAAGCCGGTGTGGATCCCGGACGACGTCGCGGGCACCTGCTGCGCGACGATCTGGCACTCGAAGGGGTACGACGAGGGCAACACCGTGATGGCCAATCGCATCGTGGAAGCGGCCTGGGGCTGGACGGCCGGCGGCCGGCTCCCCCTGGTCGTCGACGCCTCGTCGTGCACCCTGGGCATCGCCCACGAGGTGGTGCCGTACCTCACCGACGACAACAGGGAGCTGCACCGGGAGCTGACCATCGTCGACTCCCTGGTCTGGGCGGCCGACGAACTGCTCCCCGGGCTGACGGTGCTCCGCAAGGTCGATTCGGCGGTGCTGCACCCGACGTGCTCCATGCAACATCTGGGCGATGTGGAGCAGTTGCGCACGGTCGCGGAGGCCTGCGCGGAGGAGGTCGTGATCCCCGACGACGCCGGTTGCTGCGCGTTCGCGGGCGACCGCGGCATGCTGCACAAGGAGTTGACGGAGTCGGCCACGGCCAAGGAGGCGGCGGAGGTGAACACCCGTGACTACGACGCGTACCTCTCCGCCAACCGCATGTGCGAGATCGGCATGGACCGGGCCACGGGCCACTCGTACTACTCCGTGCTGATGGAACTGGAACGGGCGACGCGGCCGGGAGCGGTCGTGCGCTGACCCGCGCGGGGCCGCCCGGCGACCGCCTCGCGGGCCGGTCGTCCGACGGCCCGCCGACGTCCTCACCCGCCGGGTGGGTCCGGTCATGACCGGACCCACCCGGCTTTCGCACGGGCACCAGGCCCGTGGTTCACGAAAGTCCATGGTTTGGGATCAGGAGTCCAATCGTTCCCCTTGCGCGTGGACGGACTCGACGACCAAGGTCCTCCACGAGGTTCATTCACCGGCCGCGCACGTCAGACCCCCCTTCTGGAGGATCGATGAACGACGCAGCACAGCACGACGACGGTACGCAGCACGACGCCACGCAGCACGGGAACCCCCGGCACCACGGCGCGGAGAGCGGCGACCCGGGCCCGATGAGCCGCCGCTCGGTCCTGTGGACGACCGCCTCGGTGGCCGGTGCCGGGCTCGCGCTCGGCGGTCTCGGCGCCGGGACCGCGTCCGCCGCCCCCGTCCCGGGCCCGCAGTCGGCCGGCGCGGAACAGGCGTCCGCGCCGCAGCGCCGGGGGCGCACCATGGTGGGGGTTCCGTTCGACCGGCGCTCCACCGTCCGGGTCGGACTGGTCGGGCTCGGCAATCGCGGTGGCAGCATGATCGACCTCTTCCTCGCCATGGAAGGCGTACGGGTCGTCGCCGTCTGCGACCCGGTCAGGGCCAAGGCCGAGCGAGCGGCGGCGAAGGTGACCGCCGCGGGGCAGCCGTCGCCCGCCGTCTACACCAACGGCGAGCACGACTACGAGAACCTCTGCCGGCGCGGGGACATCGACTTCGTCTACGTGGCGACGCCCTGGGACTTCCATTTCGAGATGGCTAGGACCGCCCTGCTGAACGGCAAGCACGTCGGCGTGGAGTGCCCGATCGCGCTCCGGCTGGACGAGCTCTGGGAGTTGGTCGACCTCTCCGAGCGCACCAGGCGTCACTGCATGCAGTTGGAGAACTGCTGTTACGGGCGCAACGAGATGCGTGTGCTGCGCATGGCGCACGCCGGGCTCTTCGGCGATCTGCTGCACGGCGCGGGCGCGTACAACCACGACCTGCGCGGCCTGATGTTCGATCCGAAGTACTACGAGGGCCCGTGGCGCAGACTGTGGCACACCCGGCTGCGCGGGGACCTCTACCCCAACCACGGCTTCGGTCCGGTCGCCAACTACATGGACATCAACCGCGGCGACCGTGCGGTCAGCATCACCAGCGTCGGTTCCCCGTCGCTGGGACTCGCCGAGTACCGCAGGAACAACATGCCGCCCGGCGATCCGAGCTGGAAGGAGACCTACATCGAGTCCGACCGTACGATCAGTCTCGTCCAGACCGCCAAGGGCCGGGTCATCCGGCTGGAACACGACGTGTCGACCCCTCACCCGTACTCACGGATCAACAGTCTCGGCGGGACGAAGGGCGTCTTCGAGGACTACCCGGCGCGCATCTACATCGAGCCCGACCACACGAACGACGCCTGGGGCGACTTCTCCCGGTACGCCCAGTGGGACCACTGGCTCTGGAAGGAGCACGCCAACCCGCCGGGCGGACACGGCGGAATGGACTACATGCTGGTGTTCCGGCTGATGCAGTGCATGCGGCTCGGCCTCGTCCCGGACTTCGACGTGTACGACGCGGCGACCTGGACGGCACCCGTGCCGCTGAGCCATCTGTCCATCAAGGCGAAGGGCGCGCCGCAGCAGATCCCGGACTTCACGCGCGGTGAATGGAAGAAGGCACGCTCCGGCATGGATTCGGAGAAGCCGGAGGGGATCTGACGGTCCGTGCACGGGCCGCGGGCCCCGGCTCCGCGGCCCTTCTCCACGACCGGTGCGGCGGCCGGAGCATGTCCGAAACGACTCCCCCGGGGAAAATTCGATTGCTCCGGCCGCCGGGCCGGGGACAACCTGGGGCGGTTTGCGGCTTTCTCCGAGCCGTCCGGCACACCGACCCCTGGGACGTCATGAAGATTCGCGATCTTCCGTACTCGGATCCCGGCGTTCCCGACGTCCGCTCGGGTCCGCGTTTTCTGCTCTGGCTGGGGCGCGGTCAACTCCGCGGCCAGCTCAAGGCGATGGGGTGGGGGCTGCTCCACCAGTGCGCGCTGGCCGGGTTCTCGCCCGCGGTCGGTTTCGCCGTGCAGGCGGCCGTCGACCGTTCCGGCGCCCGGCTCGCGTGGGCGGGCGCCCTGTTCGCCGTCCTGGGCGTGCTGATCGCACTGGGCGACACCATGCTCCACCGGACCGCCGTCACCAACTGGATCACCGCCGCCGCGCGCGTCCAGCAACTGTTGGCGCGCAAGACCGCGGAGCTGGGTTCGGCACTGACCCGCCGCGTCGCCGCGGGCGAGGTCGTCGCCGTGTCCACCGGCGACGTCGAGAAGATCGGCTGGTTCGTCGAGGCGCTCTCCCGCTTCGTCGCGGCCGTCGCCGCGATCGTGCTGATCTGCACGGCGCTCGTCGTCCATCTGCCCGCGCTGGGCGTACTGGTGACGCTCGCCGTGCCGTTGCTGGCCCTCGCCGTGCTGCCGCTGCTCCCCCCGGCCGCCCGACGCGCCGATCTCCAGCGCGAGAAGGCGGGACGAGCGACCGAACTGGCCTCCGACACCGTCGCCGGGCTCCGGGTGCTGCGCGGGATCGGGGGCGAGGAGCTGTTCCTCGGCCGCTACCGCCACGCCTCGCAGGAGGTCCGCCGGGCAGCGGTGCACAGCGCGCGGATGTGGTCGCTGATCTCGGCGGTCCAGGTCCTGCTTCCGGGGCTGCTGCTGATCTCGCTGGTCGGGTACGGGGCGGCGCTGGCCCGCGACGGCCGGATCGAGGTCGGGCAGCTGGTCACGGTGTACAGCGCGGCGGCGCTGATGCTGTTCCCGCTCCGCCGCGTCGAGGAGATCGCGATGGCGTACTCCTTCTCCCGGCCCTCCGCCCGCCGTGCGGTGCGGGTGCTCTCGCTGCGCCGCACCGACCCGCCCGCGGCCACCGGCTCCCCGGCTGCCGCGGCCGCGCCCTTCGGCGACCTGTACGACCCGGTCACCGGGCTGCTGGCACCGGCCGGTCTGCTCACCGCGGTGGTCTGCGGCGACCCGGACGAGGCGGGCCGCCTGGCCGAACGGCTCGGTGGCCACGCCCCTGCGGGAACGGACGCGGGCGCGGACACCGCGACCGGCACCGGCCCGGACCAGGGCCCGGACGAGGGCGTGCCGGAACGTACGGGGGCCGGTGCCGCGACCGGGCCGCGGCCGCCGTCCGTCCTCCTCGGGGGCGTGGCCCTGGACGAACTCCCGCTGGACGCGGCCCGGACCGCCGTACTGGTCCAGGACAAGGATCCGGTGCTGCTCTCCGGCACCCTGCGCGAGCTGCTGGACGTCCCTTCGTCCGGGCGGGTGCCCGCCGACGAGGCGTTGTCGGCCGCCCGGTGCGGCGATGTGCTGGACGCGCTGGCGCAGGCGCCCACCGCCTCGGACGGCGACCCGATGACGGCCCGCATCACCGAGCGCGGCCGTTCGCTCTCGGGCGGGCAGCGCCAGCGGCTCGCCCTGGCGCGTTCCCTGGTGACGGATCCGGAGGTGCTGGTCCTCGACGAGCCGACCTCGGCCGTCGACTCCCACACGGAGGCCGGGGTCGCCACCGGGATCAAGGAGGTGCGCCGGGGACGCACCACCGTGGTGCTCGCCTCCTCGCCGCTGCTGCTCGACGCGGCGGACCGGGTGGCGCTGGTACGCCGGGGCACGGTCGTCGCGGTCGGAACGCACCGTGAACTGCTGCACACGGAACCGCGCTACCGGGCGGTGGTCACGCGCGAGACGGACGAGGAGATCGCGGACCGGGCCGCCCGGGGCCCGCACGGAGCCGACGAGGAAATCGAGGAGCGGGCATGATCGGCGTCGCGAGACCCTCCCACGACCCGGCGGCGCCGGAGTCGGCGACGACCCTGCCGGTGGGCACCCCCGCCACGGTGCGGAGCTACGTACGGGAGCTGCTGCGGCGCCATCGCGGGCCGTTCGCGCTGCTCGTCTCGTTCAACGCCGTCGCGGTGATCGCCTCGGTCGTCGGCCCGTACCTGCTGGGCGGGCTGGTCCAGAACCTCGCCGATGGCGTCGGTGACCTGCGTCTGGAGCGCACGGTCGCGGTGTTCGCGCTGGCGCTCGTCGTGCAGACGGTGTTTACCCGGCTGATGCGGCTGCGCAGCGCGATGCTCGGTGAGGAGATGCTCGCCGATCTGCGCGAGGACTTCCTCGTGCGGTCGGTGCGACTGCCGCCGGGTGTGCTGGAGCGCGCGGGTACGGGCGATCTCCTGTCCCGGATCACCACGGACATCGACCGGCTGGCCGAGGCGATGCGCGAGGCCGTGCCGCAGCTGACGATCGGCGTGGTCTGGGCCGGGCTGCTGATCGCCGCGCTCACGGCGACGGCCCCTCCGCTGGCGCTCTCGGTCCTGGTCGCGCTGCCGCTGCTGGTCCTGGGCTGCCGCTGGTACTTCCGGCGGGCGCCTTCCGCGTACCGTTCGGAGGCCGCCGGATACGCGGCGGTGGCGGCGGTCCTCGCGGAGACGGTGGACGCCGGGCGGACCGTGGAGGCCCACCGTCTGGGGGCGCGCCGGGTGGCCCTGTCGGACACCCGCGTCGGGCAGTGGACCGCGTGGGAGAGGTACACGCTGTTCCTGCGTTCCGTGCTGTTCCCCGTCATCAACGCCACCTATGTGCTGATCCTGGGTGCGGTGCTGATGCTCGGCGGCTGGTTCGTGCTGGAGGGCTGGCTGACCGTCGGCCAGCTGACGACGGGTGCGCTGCTGGCGCAGATGATGGTCGACCCGATCGGGCTGATCCTGCGCTGGTACGACGAGCTGCAGGTGGCGCAGGTGTCGCTGGCGCGACTGGTCGGTGTCCGGGACATCGAGCCGGACGCGGGCGACGCCGGGGTCCTCCCGGACGGCCGGGACGTGCGGGCCGACGAGGTGCGCTTCGGCTACCGCGCCGGGCTGGACGTCCTGCACCGGGTGTCCCTGGACGTGGCGCCGGGCACGCGCCTGGCGCTGGTCGGTCCGTCCGGGGCGGGCAAGTCCACCCTGGGCCGGCTGCTGGCCGGGATCTACTCCCCGCGCACGGGTGAGGTCACGCTGGGCGGCGCGCGGTTGTCGCGGATGAGGGCGGAGGACGTACGGACCCATGTGGCGCTGGTCAATCAGGAGCACCACGTGTTCGTCGGGTCGCTGCGGGACAACCTGCTGCTGGCACGGGCGGGTGCCGAGGACGCGGAGCTGTGGGCGTCGCTCGCGGCGGTCGACGCGGACGGCTGGGCGAGGGCCCTGGAGGAGGGGCTGGACACCGAGGTCGGTTCCGGCGGTCTGGCGCTGACCCCGGCCCAGGCCCAGCAGATCGCCCTGGCCCGGCTGGTCCTGGCCGATCCGCACACGCTGGTGCTGGACGAGGCCACGTCGTTGCTGGATCCGCGGGCCGCCCGGCACCTGGAGCGGTCACTGGCCCGGGTTCTGGAGGGCCGTACGGTCGTGGCGATCGCCCACCGGCTGCACACCGCGCACGACGCGGACGTGATCGCGGTGGTGGAGAACGGCCGGATCAGCGAGCTGGGCAGCCATGCCGCGCTGGTGGCGGCGGACGGCGCGTACGCGGCGCTGTGGCGGTCCTGGCACGGCTGAGACGCCGGGCCCGGCCGTCCCTCGCGCGCCCCGACCGCCTCGGCCGGGGCGCGCGGCGCGGGTCAGAAGACGTTCAGCGCGGCCGCCCCGCCCAGCCCGCCGAGCACCATGAACACCGGCATCAGCACCTTCAGCTCGACCCAGCTGCCGGCCCTGAAGCGCATGGCCTTCGGCGGCCCGACCGGGTACCAGCGCTTGCGGCCCACCGGTATCGGCCACAGGATCGGACAGCCCGACACGGTCAGCGCATCGCCGATGTCGTGGACGAGGGCGCCGAGCACGATCGGCAGCCCGAGCCACAGGTACTCCTGGCCGGGGGCGGTGAACAGCCAGTCCGACCCGTTCCCCGGCTGGTCCAGCACGCCCGCCAGGATCCAGGCGCTGGTCGCGCCGAGCAGCCACACCAGCACGTCGCTGGACATCCGGGCGGCCCGCCACAGCAGCCCTTCGACGGCCAGCACCAGGTGGACGAAGAGGATCCCGAGGACCGCCCACCGGCCGCCGGTGATCGCCGCGACGGAGGCCCCGGCACCGACCAGGACCGCCCAGAGCCAGGTGTGGGTCAGGGTCCGGTGCCCGCCGTTCCTGCGCGGGTCGCCGGAGCCCCGGGTGGCCTTGTACACGGCGTGCGAGAGCGTGTCGACGACCTCGCAGAGCCACCGGGAGACCGGCCCGAAGGAGCGGGAGATCGTCGCGGACTTGTGGTCGAGGTCCGGGGCGAGCGCCGCCCCGGCCGTGATCAGCGCCCCGACGACGAGCACCGGCCACGGCATCGCGTGGTCCGTCGCCGAGACCGCCGCGCCCACCCCCAGCCAGGCCGCCGCCCCGGACAGTGAGTGTGCCGGTCCCATCATGGTGCTTCCCGCCCCCAGTTCCGTGCTGCCGCCACGACCGCTGCGGCGCGGCCGAGTTGAGTGGGAAAGCGTATCGTCCGTGATCTTCATACAGTCGTCCGGTTCCCTCATCCGGGCGGAAGGCAGGCAAGATGGGGGCGTGACCCTTATCGATCAGCTGCCCCCGACCGACGACCCCGACGCCCTCTTCGAGGCTTTCTCGTCATGGACCGAGACCCGGGGCATCACCCTCTATCCGGCTCAGGAGGAGGCGCTGATCGAGGTCGTGTCCGGGGCGAACGTGATCCTCTCCACCCCGACCGGCTCCGGGAAGAGCCTGGTCGCGGCCGGTGCGCACTTCACGGCGCTGGCCCAGGACAAGGTCACCTTCTACACCGCGCCGATCAAGGCCCTGGTCTCGGAGAAGTTCTTCGACCTGTGCAAGCTGTTCGGCACGGAGAACGTGGGCATGCTCACCGGCGACGCCTCGGTCAACGCCGACGCCCCGGTGATCTGCTGCACGGCCGAGGTGCTGGCGTCCATCGCGCTGCGTGACGGGAAGTACGCGGACATCGGCCAGGTCGTGATGGACGAGTTCCACTTCTACGCCGAGCCGGACCGCGGCTGGGCGTGGCAGATCCCGCTGCTGGAGCTGCCGCAGGCCCAGTTCGTCCTGATGTCGGCCACGCTCGGCGACGTCAGGATGTTCGAGGAGGACCTGACCCGCCGTACCGGCCGTCCCACGTCCGTGATCCGCTCCGCCACCCGGCCGGTGCCGCTCAGCTACGAGTACCGGCTGACCCCGATCACCGAGACCCTCACCGAGCTCCTGGACACCCGGCAGGCGCCCGTCTACATCGTGCACTTCACCCAGGCCGCGGCCGTCGAGCGGGCGCAGTCGCTGATGAGCATCAACATGTGCACGAAGGAGGAGAAGGAGAAGATCGCCGATCTGATCGGCAACTTCCGCTTCACCACCAAGTTCGGCCGGAACCTGTCGCGCTACGTGCGGCACGGCATCGGGGTGCACCACGCGGGCATGCTGCCGAAGTACCGGCGCCTGGTGGAGAAGCTCGCCCAGGCCGGTCTGCTGAAGGTGATCTGTGGTACGGACACGCTCGGCGTCGGCGTCAACGTCCCCATCCGCACGGTGCTGTTCACGGCCCTCACCAAGTACGACGGCACCCGTGTGCGCACGCTGCGCGCCCGGGAGTTCCACCAGATCGCGGGCCGGGCCGGGCGGGCCGGTTTCGACACGGCGGGCTTCGTCGTGGCACAGGCGCCCGAGCACGTCATCGAGAACGAGAAGGCGGTCAGGAAGGCGGGCGACGACCCGAAGAAGAAGCGCAAGGTGGTCCGCAAGAAGGCGCCCGAGGGCTTCGTCGCCTGGTCGGAGACCACCTTCGACAAGCTGATCCAGTCCGATCCGGAGCCGCTCACCTCCCGCTTCAAGGTGACGCACACGATGCTGCTGTCCGTGATCGCGCGCCCCGGCGACGCCTTCGAGGCGATGCGGCGCCTGCTGGAGGACAACCACGAGCCGCGCAGGGCGCAGCTGCGCCACATCCGCCGGTCCATCGCGATCTACCGCTCGCTGCTGGACGGCGGTGTGGTGGAGCGGCTCGACGCGCCGGACGCGGAGGGCAGGATCGTCCGGCTCACCGTCGACCTCCAGCAGGACTTCGCGCTCAACCAGCCGCTGTCCACCTTCGCGCTCGCCGCGTTCGACCTGCTGGACCCCGACTCCCCCTCGTACGCCCTGGACATGGTCTCCGTCGTCGAGTCGACGCTGGACGACCCGCGTCAGATCCTCGCCGCGCAGCAGAACAAGGCCCGCGGCGAGGCGGTCGGGCAGATGAAGGCCGACGGCGTCGAGTACGAGGAGCGGATGGAGCTGCTCCAGGAGGTCACGTACCCGAAGCCGCTGAGCGAGCTGCTGTGGCATGCGTACGACGTGTACCGCAGGAGCCACCCGTGGGTGGGCGACCACCCGGTGTCGCCGAAGTCCGTGATCCGTGACATGTACGAACGCGCCATGACGTTCACGGAGTTCACCTCCCACTACGAGCTGGCCCGCACCGAGGGCATCGTGCTGCGCTACCTCGCGAGCGCGTACAAGGCGCTGGAGCACACCGTCCCGGACGACCTCAAGTCCGAGGACCTCCAGGACCTGATCGCCTGGCTCGGCGAGATGGTCCGCCAGGTGGACTCCAGTCTGCTCGACGAGTGGGAGCAGCTCGCCAACCCGGAGCTGGAGACCGCCGAGGAGGCGCAGGAGAAGGCCGACGAGGTGAAGCCGGTCACGGCCAACGCCCGCGCGTTCCGGGTGCTGGTGCGCAACGCGATGTTCCGCCGGGTCGAGCTGGCCGCGCTGGACCAGGTCGCCGAACTGGGCGAGCTGGACGGCGAGTCGGGCTGGGACGAGGACGCGTGGGGCGAGGCGATGGACGCCTACTGGGACGAGTACGACGACCTGGGCACCGGCCCGGACGCGCGCGGCCCGAAGCTGCTGAGGATCGAGGAGGATCCCGCGCACGGCGTGTGGCGGGTCCGGCAGACGTTCGCCGACCCGAACGGCGACCACGACTGGGGCATCGGCGCGGAGATCGATCTGGCCGCCTCCGACGAGGAGGGGCGCGCGGTCGTCCGCGTCACCTCCGTCGGTCAGTTGTGAGGGCGTACGCCATGAGGGCCGCGCCGCTGCGAGAGTGGAGACGAACCGCATGACGAACCCCGCCGAGCGTCTGGTCGACCTGCTCGACCTGGAACGGATCGAGGTCGACATCTTCCGGGGGCGCAGCCCTCACGAGTCGCTGCAACGGGTGTTCGGCGGCCAGGTCGCCGGGCAGGCGCTGGTCGCGGCGGGGCGGACCACGGACGGGGACCGGCCGGTGCATTCGCTGCACGCGTACTTCCTGCGTCCGGGGCGCCCGGGGGTGCCGATCGTTTACCAGGTGGAGCGCATCCGGGACGGCCGGTCGTTCACCACCCGCCGGGTCACGGCCGTTCAGCAGGGCCGGACGATCTTCAGCCTGACGGCGTCGTTCCACCGTCCGGAGGAGGCCGGTTTCGAGCATCAGCTGCCGCCCGCCCGGGAGGTGCCCGGCCCGGAGGAGCTGCCGACGGTCGCCGAGGAGGTGCGGGCGCATCTCGGGGAGCTGCCGGAGGCGCTGGAGCGGATGGCCCGCCGCCAGCCGTTCGACATCCGGTACGTCGACCGGCTGCGCTGGACGCGGGACGAGGTGAAGGGGGCCGATCCGCGCAGCGCGGTGTGGATGCGCGCGGTCGGGCCGCTGGGCGACGATCCGCTGGTGCACACCTGCGCGTTGACGTACGCCAGTGACATGACGCTGCTCGACGCGGTCCGGCTCCCGGTGGAACCGCTGTGGGGTCCGCGCGGCTTCGACATGGCGTCGCTGGACCACGCGATGTGGTTCCACCGGCCGTTCCGGGCGGACGAGTGGTTCCTCTACGACCAGGAGTCGCCGATCGCGACCGGTGGCCGGGGGCTGGCGCGCGGCCGGATCTACGACCGCGCGGGCAACCTGCTGGTGTCCGTGGTGCAGGAGGGGCTGTTCCGGGCCCTCGGCTCGTAGCCGTACCGCTTCAGACGCCGGGCAGCGGGTCCTGCTCGACCTCGTGGCGGCGGGTGCGGATGTCCAGGGGCGCGGGGTGCAGTTTGGCGTCGCAGGAGGGGCCGAGGCCGGCACGGCGCGACTCCGTCCCCGTGAGGGGGCGGCCGCACAGGCGGCAGTGCACCGTCCGTCGGCGGGGTGTCCGGTCGGCTGTGCCGTTCTCGGCCGCGGGCTCGGCGCCTGGTTCGAAGAGGGGTTCTGCGGGGTCCACGGCACGATCGTCCCAGGCGGGCGTCCGCTCCGCGACTTCCCGGCGACACACGACGCGAGCGGTTCACGGGTGAGCGCCCCGGGCGACCCGGCGTTCGAGTTCGTGTCGATCAACCGGCGGGCAGGACAATGGCTGTTGGAAGCCAACCTCACAAGGAGCGCCGCATGACTCTGTACGACATCCCCCTGCGCACCCTCTCCGGCGAGCCCACCTCGCTCGCCGAATACCGCGGCCGCGCGGTCCTGTTGGTGAACGTCGCGTCCCAGTGCGGGCTCACCCCGCAGTACGCGGGCCTGGAACGGCTGCAGAAGGCGTACGCGGACCGGGGCTTCACCGTGCTGGGCGTGCCGTGCAACCAGTTCGCCGACCAGGAGCCCGGGAGCGCGGAGGAGATCCGGACCTTCTGCTCGACGACGTACGGGGTCACCTTCCCGTTGCTGGAGAAGAGCGAGGTGAACGGTGAGGGACGCCACCCGCTCTACGCCGAGCTGACCGCGCTGGCGGACGCGGACGGCGAGGCGGGCGATGTGCAGTGGAACTTCGAGAAGTTCCTCATCTCGCCGACGGGCGAGCCCGTCGCGCGGCTGCGTCCGGGCACGGACCCGGAGGCCGCGGAGCTGGTGGCCGCCATCGAGGCCCAGCTGCCCGTCTGACGGTCGGCTCCGCGCGGGCCCGCACCTCGCGCGGGCCCGCGCGCCGCGTCAGCGGATCTGCATGCCGGAGAGGGTGCGGGCGATCACCAGGCGCTGGATCTCGCTCGTGCCCTCGAAGATGGTGTAGATCGCCGCGTCCCGGTGCATCCGCTCCACCGGGTACTCGCGGGTGAAGCCGTTGCCGCCGAGGATCTGGACGGCCTGTGCGGTGACCTTCTTGGCCGTCTCGCTCGCGTAGAGCTTGGACATGGAGCCCTCGGCCGAGGTGAACGGCTTGCCGCTGGCGGCCATCCAGGACGCCCGCCAGACCAGCAGCCGGGCCGCGTCGATCTGCGTGCGCATGTCCGCGAGCTGGAAGGCGACGCCCTGGTTGTCGATGATCGGCCGGCCGAACTGGGTGCGGGTCTTCGCGTAGTCCAGCGCCACCTCGTAGGCGGCGCGGGCGGTGCCGACCGCCATGGCGCCGACGGAGGGGCGGGACGCCTCGAACGTGGCCATCGCCGCGTTCTTCACCCGCTCGCCGCCGGACGCGGCGCGTTCCCGGGCCCTGGCCAGCCGCTGGTCGAGCTTCTCCTTGCCGCCGAGCAGGCAGTGCCCGGGGACGCGCACGTCCTCCAGGACCACCTCGGCGGTGTGCGAGGCGCGGATGCCGTGCTTCTTGAACTTCTGGCCCTGGGAGAGGCCGGGGGTGTTCGGCGGCACGATGAACGAGGCGTGCCCCTTGGAGCCGAGCCCGGGGTCGACCACGGCGACGACGACGTGCACGTTGGCTATGCCGCCGTTGGTCGCCCAGGTCTTGGTGCCGTTCAGCACCCACTCGTCCTTCGCCTGGTCGTACACCGCGCGGGTGCGCATCGACGCGACGTCGGAGCCCGCGTCCGGTTCGGAGGAGCAGAACGCCGCGACCTTGACGTCGTCGGCGTCGCCGTACATCTGCGGGATCCAGGTGCCGATCTGCTCCTCGGTGCCGTTGGCGAGGACGCCCACGGCCGCCAGGCCCGTACCGACGATCGACAGGGCGATGCCCGCGTCGCCCCAGAACAGCTCCTCCATCGCCATCGGGATGCCGAGCCCGGTGGGGTCGAAGAACTGCTGGGCGTAGAAGTCGAGGGAGTAGATGCCGACCTTGGCCGCCTCCTGGATGATCGGCCAGGGGGTCTCCTCACGCTCGTCCCACTCCGAGGCCGCCGGACGGATCACGTCGGCGGCGAAGCCGTGGAGCCAGTCGCGTACCTGCTTCTGGTCGTCGTTGAGTTCGAGCGTGAACTCGGCCATGTTGCCCCTCCAGGTATTGCCCTGAAACCATTGGTTACTTGCGGTAACAGAAGTCTGTTACCGGTAAGTAGACCGTGTCAACCGGACAGGTGCCGATCCGCGCCCCGCAGGGTGGGGTGTTACGTTGCGCAGGCACGACGCACGGGAACGGCGGGGGCGGGGAGAGGGCGACATGGAGACCACACGACGGGCCGAGCGGCAACGGACAGCGGCCGAGAACCGCCGCCGCGAGCTGCTGGAGGCCGCCGACCGCGTGGTGCTCAGGGACGGGCCGGGCGCCTCGATGAACGCCATCGCGGCGGAGGCCGGTATCACCAAGCCCATCCTCTACCGGCACTTCGGCGACAAGGGCGGCCTCTACCGCGCACTCGCCAAGCGTCACACCGACGCCCTGCTGATCGCCCTGCGGGCGGCGCTCGACGCGCCCGCCGAGCGCCGCCGGCGCGTGGAGTCGACGCTCGACACCTATCTCGCGGCCATCGAGGCCCGGCCGCAGGTCTACCGCTTCCTGATGCACCCCTCCGACGACTCGGCGGCCACGGCGGAGCGGGGCTTCGACATCGGACGGCACTCCGCCCCGCTGCTGCGCAGGCTCGGCGAGGAGCTCGCCAAGGTGATCGCCGAGCGGGTGGACCTGGGACCGGACGGCGAGGCGATGGCCCGCATCTGGGGTCATGGCATCGTCGGCATGATGCACGCCGCGGGAGACTGGTGGCTGGGGGAACGGCCCTGCTCCCGCGAACAGTTGGTCCGCAGCCTGGCGGATCTGCTGTGGGGCAGGCTGGCCGCCGTGGACGACCGGCCCGGGGGCCCCGGGTTCTGAGGGCGCGGCCTACCGCACCCCGCTCCCGGCTCGCTCGTCCGCGCCCGCTCCGCGTCAGCCGCCCCGCGCCCAGGGTGCCCGGCGGGCCGCTCGCAGCGCCCTGGACCGGCGCAACCCGGTGAGCCGGTCGGTGTAGACCCTTCCGTCGAGGTGGTCGCACTCGTGCTGGAGGCAGCGGGCGAAGAAGCCGGTCCCGGTGATCCGGACGGGCTCGCCCCCGAGGGTCGCGCCCTCGACGACGGCCCGGTCGAAGCGCGGGGTGTCGGCCTCGATGCCGGGGAGCGAGAGACAGCCCTCCGGGCCGCGCACGATGACGCCGTCCGCCTCGACCAGACGCGGGTTGACGACGTGTCCGAGGTGCCGGACGTCCTCGTCGTCGGGGCAGTCGTAGACGAACACGCGCAGCGGCACACCGATCTGATTGGCCGCGAGCCCCACGCCGGCTGCCGCGTACATGGTGGCGTACATGTCCTCGACGAGGCGGGCGAGCGAGGGGCCGAAGTCCGTGACGGGATCGCAGGCGCCATGCAGCACCGGGTCTCCGAGCAGGCTCATGGCGCGAACCAGTCCGGAACTGCCGGGGATCGGGCGGCTTCGCATGGCGGCCATCGTACGTTCCGGCCGCCCCGGCCGGTCCCGGCGGTGCCGAGGTGCGGCGTCCGGGCCGGACATCGATAGGCTGGGCGCGGACCGATGCAAGGAGGATCTAGGACGATGGCAGGCAACACGGAGCCGCTGTCGCCGCGGGCCAAGCTGGCCGTGACGGCGGGCAAGGCCGCGGCGGCGGTGTCGCGCGCCGCGGGGCGCGGCAGCGGATCGGTGATCGGCGGCCGGGTGGCGCTCAAGCTCGACCCCGACCTGCTGGGGCGGCTGGCGCAGCACCTGGACGTGATCCTCGTGTCGGCGACGAACGGCAAGACGACGACGACCCGGCTGATCGCCGAGGCGCTGCGGGCCGCGGGCCCGGTCGTGTCCAACGCGCTCGGCGCGAACATGCCGGCCGGTATCACCTCGGCTCTGGCGGGCGGCTCGGACGCGCAGTACGGCGTGATAGAGGTCGACGAGAAGTACCTCGCCGGAGTCGCGCGCGACACGACGCCCAAGGTGATCGCGCTGCTCAACCTCTCCCGCGACCAGCTGGACCGCGCCGCGGAGACCCGGATGCTCGCGGAGAAGTGGCGCGAGGGCCTGTCCGGCTCGAAGGCCGTGATCGTCGCCAACGCGGACGACCCGCTGATCGTCTGGGCGGCGTCCTCGTCCCCCAACGTGGTGTGGGTGGCGGCGGGTCAGGCGTGGAAGGACGACGCCTGGTCCTGCCCGTCGTGCGGCGGCGTGATGCAGCGCCCCGGTGACGACTGGTTCTGCGGCGAGTGCGGATTCCGCCGCCCCGCCCCCAGCTGGGTCCTGCACGGCGACTACGTCCTGGACCCGCACGGTTCGGCCTGGCCGATCCACCTCCAGCTGCCCGGCCGCGCCAACAAGGCCAACGCGGCCACGTCGGCAGCGGTGGCCGCGGTCTTCGGTGTGCCGCCGCAGGTCGCGCTGGAGCGTATGTACCAGGTGCAGGCCGTGGCCGGCCGCTACGACGTGGTGACGTTCCTCGGCCGCGAACTGCGGCTGCTGCTCGCGAAGAACCCGGCCGGCTGGCTGGAGACGTTCTCCCTGATCGAGCCGCCGCCGACGCCGGTGGTCCTGTCCGTCAACGCCCGCGGCGCGGACGGCACCGACACCTCCTGGCTGTGGGACGTGGACTACACCCAGCTCGCCGGCCACCCGATCTTCGTGCTCGGCGACCGCAAGCTGGACCTCGCGGTCCGGCTGGAGGTGGCCGGTCTCGACTTCCGGGTCTGCGAGAGCCTCGACGAGGCCGTGCAGCAGGCCCCGCCCGGCCGTATCGAGGTCATCGCCAACTACACCGCCTTCCAGGACCTGCGCCGTCGTGTCGGCAACTGACCCCGGCCCCGGCCACCTCCGGAGAGGACGAAGCATGAGCAACAACGGTCTGCGTGTCGTCTGGGTGTACCCGGACCTCCTCAGCACCTACGGCGACCAGGGCAATGCGCTGGTGGTCGAGCGCCGGGCGCGGCAGCGCGGTCTCGACGTGCAGCGCGTCGACGTCCGCAGCGACCAGCCGATCCCGACGTCCGGCGACATCTACCTGGTCGGGGGCGGCGAGGACCGGCCGCAGCGCCTGGCCGCGGAGCGGCTGCGCCGCGACGGCGGACTGAACCGGGCCGCCTCCAACGGCGCGATCATCTTCTCGGTCTGCGCCGGGTACCAGATCCTCGGCCACGAGTTCATCAACGACCTCGGTGAGCGCGAGCCCGGCCTCGGGCTGCTCGACGTGGTCTCCACCCGCGGCGAGGGGGACCGGTGCGTCGGCGACGTGCTCGCCGACATCGACCCGCGGCTCGGCCTGCCGCCGCTGACCGGGTTCGAGAACCACCAGGGCGTCACCCACCTCGGGCCGACGGCGCGGCCGTTCGCCCGGGTGCAGTTCGGCCGGGGCAACGGCACCGGGGACGGCACCGAGGGCGCGTACAACGACACCGTCTTCGGCACGTACATGCACGGGCCGGTGATGGCGCGCAACCCGCTGATCGCGGACCTCCTGCTGAAGCTGGCGCTGGATGTCAACGCCCTGCCGCCGACGGACGACCGCTGGTACGAGGCGCTGCGCGCCGAGCGCATCGCCTCGGCGACCCAGCCCGCCTGATGAGGCACTTTTCGCTCAGCTGAGCGGCGTCCAGCAGGCGGACGCCCGGTTCGGTCCCGCCACCCCGCGCCGGTAGGGTGGCGGGCATCCAACCGGACGACGGGGTCCGGTCGTCGGCCCACGTTGCAAAGGTTTCCCGGGCAATGCGAATTGGTGTACTCACCTCCGGCGGCGACTGCCCCGGCCTGAACGCCGTCATCCGTTCCGTCGTGCACCGCGCGGTGGTCGACCACGGCGACGAGGTCATCGGCTTCCACGACGGGTGGAAGGGCCTCCTGGAGTGCGACTACCGCAAGCTCGACCTCGACTCGGTCGCCGGCATCCTCGCCCGCGGCGGCACGATCCTCGGTTCCTCCCGGGTCCAGCCCGCCCATCTGCGCGGCGGCGTCGAGCAGGCCAGGGGGCACGTCGCCGACCTCGGTCTCGACGTGATCATCCCGATCGGCGGCGAGGGCACGCTGAAGGCGGCCCATCTGCTCTCCGAGGCGGGCCTGCCGATCGTCGGCGTCCCCAAGACCATCGACAACGACATCGCCGCCACCGACGTGACCTTCGGCTTCGACACCGCTGTCGGTGTGGCCACCGAGGCACTCGACCGGCTCAAGACCACCGCGGAATCGCACCAGCGGGTGCTGATCGTCGAGGTCATGGGCCGCCACACCGGCTGGATCGCCCTGCACTCGGGCATGGCGGCCGGGGCGCACGCCATCGTCGTGCCGGAGCGGCCCTTCGACATCGACGAGCTGACCCAGGTGGTCGGCAAGCGCTTCTCGGCCGGCAAGAAGTTCGCGATCGTCGTCGTCGCGGAGGGCGCCAAGCCGCGCGAGGGCTCCATGCAGTTCGAGCAGGGCTCCAAGGACATCTACGGGCACGAGCGGTTCGCCGGTGTGGCGACGCAGCTCTCCACCGAGCTGGAGCAGCGTCTGGGCAAGGAGGCCCGCCCGGTGATCCTCGGTCATGTGCAGCGCGGCGGCACCCCGACGGCGTACGACCGTGTGCTCGCGACCCGTTTCGGCTGGCACGCGGTGGAGGCGGCGCATCGCGGCGAGTTCGGGATGATGACGGCGCTGCGGGGCACGGACATCACGATGGTGCCGCTGGCGCGGGCCGTCGAGACGCTGAAGACGGTCCCGGCCGAGCGGTACGCAGAGGCCGAGTGCGTGCTCTGACCTCCTCCCCCCGCCCCGCACAACAGCCCCCGGTCGCAGCCGTGACCGGGGGCGGTTCTACTCTGGTCGGGACAACCGGCGCGTATCGGGGACGTCCACAGCGGGAGTGAACAGATGGATCACAGCGGGCACGGCATGAACATGGATCTGCCGCCGTTCACGCTGGAACGGGGGCTCCAGTTCTCCCCCGACGCGTTCTTCCTCATCGGCTGCCTTCTCGCACTCGGCCTGTACGGGTACGGCGTGCTGCGGCTGCGCGGGCGCGGGGACGCCTGGCCGGTGGGGCGGACGGTCTTCTTCTTCGTGGGCGTGCTGAGCATCGCCCTGGTGATGTGCACCAAGCTCAACGACTACGGCATGGTCATGTTCAGCGTGCACATGGTGCAGCACATGGTGATCAGCATGCTGTCGCCGATCCTGGTGCTGCTGGGAGCCCCGGTGACCCTGGCGCTGCGCGCGCTGCCGGTCGCGGGCCGCGGCCGTACCGGCCCGCGCGAGCTGCTGCTCATGCTGCTGCACAGCCGGTACATGAGGGTCATCACGCATCCCGTCTTCACGATCCCGATGTTCATCGCCAGCCTTTACGCGCTGTACTTCACTCCGCTGTTCGACTTCCTGATGGAGTCGAAGACCGGGCACATCGCGATGATGGTGCACTTCCTCGCGGTCGGCCTGGTGTTCTTCTGGCCGATCATGGGCGTGGACCCGGGTCCGCACCGGCCGGGGTACGTGATGCGGATGCTGGAGCTGTTCGCGGGAATGCCGTTCCACGCGTTCTTCGGCATCGCGCTGATGATGGCCACGACGCCGATGGTCGACACGTACGAGCACCCTCCGGCCTCGCTCGGCATCGACGCGCTGAGCGACCAGAGCGCGGCGGGAGGCATCGCCTGGGCGTTCAGCGAGATTCCCTCGGTGCTGGTGCTGATCGCGCTGGTCTTCCAGTGGTACCGCTCCGAGCAGCGGGCGGCGAAGCGTTCCGACCGCTCGGAGGAGCGCAACGGCGACCGGGAGCTTCAGGCGTACAACGCCTATCTCGCCTCCTTGCAGACGCGCGGCCGGTAGCGGCGGGCCCGCCTCCGGGGTGACGATGGCACCCACGGCCGCGTGGCCGGTGAGGAGGGTGCGGACATGTCCGGGTCCACGAAGTCCATGGGCGTGATCACCATGGTCGCCCTGGTGGTGGTCACCGCGTACACGGTGGCGCTGGGGAGCAGCGGCTGGCTCTGGTTCGGCTGGGTGGTGCTCGGGCTGATCACCCTGGGGATGGCCGCGACGCGCCGGTCCTGAGCCGCCGCCCTCCGGGCACGCCTGCCCGGAGGGCGGCGGGCGGTCGATCCGGTTCAGAAGCGGAAGACGGGCCCGGTGGCGACGTCCATCTCGCAGGGGTTGGGGAAGGTCCGGCGCCAGGAGACGCGGCGCCCGTCCCAGGTGCCGGTGGCCTCGGCCGTCACCGGGTCGGACTCCTTGGTGCACAGGTGCGGGTCGCCGGGCAGGGCGTCGAGATCGCCGTCCGCCGCCGCGAGGTCCGCGCAGGCGGCGACCGCGTGGGGGTGGTGGGTGCCGGGCGTCGGCGGGCAGAGCAGTCGGACGCCCCTGATCCAGGTGTTCCCGCCGCCCGAGACGGTGAGGAGGAGGTTTCCCTTCGGCACCGGCTCCCCGGGCGGGGCGGCCACTGCGGGGGCAGCGGCGGTGAGGGTGAGCAGTGCGGCGGTGGCGAGTACGGTGCGCAGACGCATCGGGGTTCTCCTGTGGCGGGGGTACGGCCGTCCCCGGACGGGCCGGGCGTGTCCTGGACGGACCGGGCGCGCGGCCGTCGGGGAACCCCCGCATGGTGCTCGTGGGGGTTGGCCCGGACAAGGCGCCGCGCCATCGGTGCCCCGTCCGGAGCGGGCCGTGCGCCCGGACGGAGTACCAGGCGGCCCGCGTCACCGTGCGGTGCCGACGCCCGCGCAGGCTCCCCCGGCAGGAGACTCCGGTGTCCCCGTCAGGCGGGACGGACCCCGGGGCGGCCCGCCTCGGTCACGAGCGAGAGCCTGGTCGAGACGGGGGCACCGGGTGTGGTGACGTACGGGAGCACCCGGAAGTCGGCCCGGCACCGCTCCTGGGTGAGCGAGCAGCGCACGTAGCCACGCTGGAAGTTGGTGAACCTGATGTGCTCGTTCGCGGCGAGGAGCCGGGCGCCGGACGGGTCGAGGTCCATGCCGTCCTTCGAGGTGGAGATGGACGAGCCGACGAACTCGACACCGAGCGTGGGTGATTCCGGGTCGTCGAAGTCGCGCTTGAGATCTGCGGCGAGGTGGCGGTGCATGTCGCCGGTGAGCACGACGGGGTTGTTCACGGAACGGTCGGTGATCTCCTTGAACAGCCGCCTGCGCGCGTCGACGTAGCCGTCCCAGAAGTCCATCACGAACGACTGGCCGGGGCCGGGATCGGTGTCGACCTGGGACACCGGGATCTGCTGGGAGATCATGTTCCAGGTGGTGTCGGAGCGGCCGAGGCCCCGGTACAGCCACTGTTCCTGCTCCGGGCCGAGGACGGTCCGGCCGGGTGCCAGCCGCTCCGCACAGCCGCTCCTGGTGCCGTCACCGCAGGGCTGGTCGTCGCGGAAGAGCCTGGTGTCGAGGATGTGGAAGGTGGCCATCCGGCCGTAGCGCAGGCGGCGGTACATCCGGGCCTCGAAGCCGTTCGGCCTGTTCCCCAGCCTCAGCGGCAGATGTTCGTAGTACGCCTGGAAGGCCGCCGCCGCGCGCCGCCGGAAGACCGCCGGGTCCTGGTCGGGTTCGTCGTCGGCCTTCGACCGGTCCCGCGCCCAGTTGTCCTCCACCTCGTGGTCGTCCCAGACGAGGGCGAACGGATGGGCCCGGTGGGCGGCCATGAGGTCGGGGTCGAAGCGGTGCAGGGCGTGGCGGTTGCGGTACTCCACGAGGGTCGTCGGCTCGGGGCGCAGTTCGGCGGCCACGGGGACGCCGCGCACGCCGCCCATGGCGTCGATGGGGTTCTCGTAGATGTAGTCGCCGAGGTGCAGGACCAGATCGACGTCCTCCGCGGCGAGGTGCCGGTAGGCGGTGTAGAAGCCCTCGAACCACGCCTGGCAGGAGACGAAGGCGAAGCCGAGTTCCTTGGGGCGGCCGTCCGGCGCGGGCGCGGTGCGGGTGCGGCCGACGGGGCTCAGCACTCCGCCGGCACGGAAGCGGTAGTAGTAGTGCCGCCCCGGTCGCAGTCCGGAGACCTCGATGTGGACGGAGTGGGCGAGTTCGGGCACCGCCCGCGTGCTCCCCCGGCGCACGACGGTCCGGAAGCGTTCGTCCTGGGCGACCTCCCATTGGACGTCGACGGATCGCGGGGGCATGCCACCGGTCCCGTCGGGGGTCAGGGGCCGGGGCGCCAGGCGCGTCCACAGCACCACCCCGTCCGGCCAGGGGTCGCCGGAGGCCACTCCCAGGGCGAACGGGTCGTCCCGGAAGGGCGTGTCGCCCCACGCGTCGGACGCGGTCAGCCCGGCCGCGGCGAGAGCCATGCCGGCCGTTCCGCCGAGCATCGCCCGCCTCCCGAGCCCCCTGGTGCCGCCCGTCCCGCTGTTCATACGCATGAAACTCGTCCCTTCGTCGGGCGGGATCCCGTCCGGTACGAGGTGGGATCGGCGCGTGATTTCACGTCCACCCATGTGGTAATCACACGCTGGATATCACACGGGATCAACCGCCACAAGACCGCACGCGGGGGGCACAATGCCCTTCGGCGAAGGACAGTTGGGCGCCGTTCGACCAGGTGACGGGGCGTCCGGGGCAGGGCCGAAGCATACTCTTGACACCTCTTTGAGGTGCTCCTAGTCTCCACGCCACAGAATGGCCGTTAGATTTCACATCGGGAAACTCGGGGCGACGGAAGGACGTGCTCGTGTCCGGTTCCTCGGCAGTGGACGCGCCCGTTCCGCGCTCCGCCGGAGGCGGCCCCGAGGAGCACCCCGGGCCACGGCCCCTCGGACTGTCCGGTCTGCGGTGCGAGCACCGCACCACGCCGCTGGGAATCGACGAACCGTCACCGCGGCTGTCCTGGCGGTCGGCGTCCGGGCTGCGCGGCGACGACCCCGTGGCCCACCGGGTCCGGGTCGCCGAACACCTCGCGGACCTGGACCGGGACCAGCATCTGCGGTGGGACACCGGCCGGGTGACGGACGACGGCGCGATCGCCGTCGAGTACGCGGGGCCCGCCCTGCGGGAACACACCCGCTACCACTGGCGGGTGTCCGTCTGGACCGCCCGCGCGGCACGGCCCGTCGACGCCACGTCCTGGTTCGAGACCGCCTTTCTCGGCGGCGCGCCCTGGCGTGCCTCCTGGATCGCCCACGACCCGCGTCCGGTCGCCGTGATGGACGCCCCCACCGAGGGCTCCCTCGCGCTCGACAGCCACGGGCTCGCACCGTGCCCCCTGTTGCGGCGCGCCTTCACCGCCCCGGCCGTCGCACGCGCCCGGCTCCATGTCACTGCCCGCGGTCTGTACGAGGTCCGGCTCAACGGGGCACGGATCGGGGACGCCGAACTCGCGCCCGGCTGGACCGACTACAACCGCCGCGTCCAGTACCAGACCTACGACGTCACCGCCCTGCTGCGGGACGGCGAGAACGTGCTCTCGGCGACCCTCGCCGACGGCTGGTGGAGCGGGTTCGTCGGCTTCGAGCCGCGCAGGGCCGGAGCCCATTACGGCTCGTTCCCCCAGTTCCTGGCCGAACTCCACCTCACCGGAGCGGACGGCCGGAGCAACGCCGTCGTCACCGACGGCACCTGGCGCACCGGGACCGGAGCCGTGCGTCACGCGGACCTGCTGATGGGCGAGTGCCACGACCTGCGGTACGCGGCCGAGGGCTGGGAGCTGCCCGGCTTCGACGACTCCGGCTGGTCACCGGCGCTGGTCACGGAGACCGACCACCGGCTGCTCGTTGCGTCCGTCGACGAGCCCGTCCGGGCGACGGCCCGGCTCGGCCCGCGCGCGGTCACCCGCCTCTCCCCCGACACGCACGTGGTCGACTTCGGGCAGAACCTCGCGGGCCGGGTGCGGCTGCGGATCGGTGAACTGGCCGCCGGCGCACGGGTGGTGGTCCGCCATGCCGAGGCGCTGGACGGGTCGGGCGGGCTCTACACGGCGAATCTGCGCACCGCCGCCGCGACCGACGTGCTCGTCGGGGACGGCCGCCGGGACATCGTGTTCGAGCCGCGTTTCACGTATCACGGGTTCCGTTACGCCGAGATCCGCGGGCTGCCGGAACTCGCCGCCGACGACGTCGTCGCCGTGGCCCTGCACAGCGACACGCCGTGGGCCGGGGAGTTCGACTGCTCGGACCCCGAACTGCGGCGGCTCCACGACTGTGTGGTGTGGGGGCAGCGCTCGAACTTCGTGAGCGTACCCACGGACTGTCCGCAGCGCGACGAGCGGCTCGGCTGGATGGCCGACGCGCAGGTGTTCCTGCCGACGGCCGCGCTCAACGCGGACGTGGCCGCGTTCTTCACCAAGTGGCTGCGCGACGTGGACGACGCCCGCACCCCCGACGGCGGGTTCGGCAACGTGGCCCCGCGCCTGGCCGGGGTCGCGGACGAGGGGGCGCCCGGCTGGGGCGACGCCGGGGTGATCATTCCGTGGCACCTCCACCGGGTCTACGACGACGACCGGTTCCTGTCCCGCGCGCTGGACGGCATGTGCGCCTGGGTGGAGCTGATCCGCCGTCACAACCCGGATCTGGTCTGGCGCGGTCGGGTGGGCCCGCACTTCTCCGACTGGCTCGCCCCCGGCACCCCCACCCCCCGCGACGTCGTCGCCACGGCGTACTTCGCGCACAGTGCCCGGCTGACCGCCCGGGCCGCGGGCGTCCTGGGCCGCGAGGAGGTCGCGGCCCGCCACCACCGGCTGGCCGACGCCGTCCGCGCCACGTTCACGAAGCGCTTCGTCACCGTCGCGCACTCCCCGGGCGGCGGCCGGCCGACGGTACGCGTCGCCGGGGACACCCAGACCGGCTGTCTCCTCGCGCTCGCCTTCGACCTGGTGCCCCCCGACCTCGTCGACGGGGTCGCGGACCGGCTCGCCGAACTCGTGGAGGCCGCGGGGCCCGCCCTGCTGACCGGGTTCCTCGGGGTCGCGCTCGCCGCGCCCGTCCTCGACGCGCACGGACGGGCAGACCTCGCCCACGCGCTCCTGCTGCGCGACGAGGTCCCGTCGTGGCGGTTCCCGCTGCGGCACGGCGCCACCACCGTCTGGGAGCGCTGGGACGGGTGGACCCCGGACGCGGGCTTCCGGGCGCCGTCGATGAACTCCTTCAACCACTACGCGCTCGGTTCGATCGACGAGTGGCTGTACCGCGGTGTCGCGGGGCTCGACCAGGCACCGGACTCGACCGGTTACCGGCACCTGCGGATCAGACCACGGCCCGGCCCCCTGCGTCACGCACGGGCCCGTCACGAGTCGGTGCGCGGCACGATCGAGGTGGGCTGGGAGCGCGACGGCGGCCGGATCTCCCTGTGCGTCCTGGTGCCGCCCGGCTCCACCGCCGACGTGTACGTGCCCACCACGGACCCCCGCTCGGTCCGGGAGTCGGGAGCGGTGCCGGCGGCCGACGACGCCCACGTCACCGAGCTCGCGTCGGCCGCGGACCACGTCCTGTACCGGGTGTCCTCGGGCGTCTACCGCTTCACCGCCGCCTTTCCGCCGCCGGACCCGCACGCCGGCCCCGCCCCGGTCCGCCCCGCACCAGCACCTCCGCCCGCCCGTTCGCACGAGGAGGACACACCATGACGACGGGTTCCCAGGACCGGCCCGACCGGGGCGCGTTCGGCCGCCGGGGGTTCCTCCGGGCCGGTGGCTCGCTCGCGGCGCTCGCGGCGCTTCCGCCCGTGCTGACGGCCTGTTCCTCCTCGGACGACGGCTCCGGACAGCTGCGCGTGGTGGGCGTCGCCGACCAGCAGAAGCCCTTGGAGGAGATGGTCGGACGGTACCGCGCCTCCCACCCCGGCGCCCGGTTCACGACCTCCTTCGCGCCCACGGACCAGGTGCAGACGCTGGTGCGCACAAGGCTCGCCGGGGGCAACGCCCCCGATGTCCACGTGCTCTACCCCGGCAGCGGCAGCGCCATGTCGATGGCCGAACTGGCCCGCGCCGGCCTGCTCGCCGACCTCAGCGGCCAGCCGTGGGCCGAGGAGGTCCCGGAGAACTTCCGCTCCGCGTACCGGCGCGAGGGCAGGACGTACCTGTACTCGGCGGGAAGCAGTGTCATCGGCGCCATCCACAACAAGCGGGTCTTCGCCGAGGCGGGCGTCGAACCGCCCCGGACCTGGAGCGAACTCCTCGACGTGTGCGCCAGGCTGAAGGCGCGGGGCGTGGTCCCGATCGCTCTCGGCGCGCAGACGCCCTGGGTCACCCAGCTGATCACGTACGCCCTGGTGCCCAACGCCGTCCACGCGAAGAACCCCCGCTTCGACGCCGACATGGCCGCGGGGCGGGCACACTTCCGCGGCTCCGGGTGGGCCGACGCGCTGGGCAGGTACCAGGAGCTGCAGCGCCGCGGCTTCTTCAACGCCAACCCCAACGGCACGACCTACGAGCAGCAGACCGCGATGGTCGCGGGCGGGAAGGCGGCGATGGCCGTGCAGGTCTCCGCCGTGCTCGCCGGCTTCCGTCAGGCCGCCAGAACACCGGACGACCTCGGCATGTTCCCGTTCCCCGGCAACGACGACGCGGCGGACCAGTGGATCCCGGCGGGCGTCGTCGTCGGCCTCGGCGTCTCCGCGCACTCCCGGAGAACGGCGTCGGCGAAGGCGTTCGTCGAGTTCCTGGGCCGGCAGGAGAACGTCGACCGCTGGGCACGTTCCGTGGCCGCGATCCCGTTCCGACGCGGCCCCTCCACCCGCGTCGATCCCGTGCTCGGGGAGTTCCTGCCGCTCATCGACGCCGGCCGGGCGGTCCCGTTCATGGACCAGAACTGGCCCAACCCCGAGGTGCAGCCCGCCCACTTCGCCGCCGTGCAGGACCTCCTCGCGGGAAAGACGGACGTCGACGGCGCCCTGGGACGGATGGACGAGGCGTACGGGAAGACGCCGTGACGGGCACGTTCGAGCGGTCTGCGCCCGCCGCCACCGGCCGGTCCGGTGCCGGGCCGCGCCCCGGTGTCCGCCCGGCCCGGCAGCACGACCACACCGCCCCGCCCTGGCGGTTCGTGGTCCCGGCGCTCGTCGTGTACGGCGTCGTCGTGCTGTACCCGAGCCTGGCCGGGGTGATGTACGCCTTCACCGACTGGTCCGGCATCGGCGGCTTCTCGTTCACCGGCCTGGACAACTTCCGCACCCTGCTCGACGACGAGCGCGCGCTGGGGTCCGTCGGCAACACCCTGCTGCTCACCGTCGCCGTGGTCGTCGTCCAGAACGGCATCGGACTGCTGCTCGCGCTGGGCGTCCACGCCCGCCTCAGGTCCCGTGCCGTGCTGCGGCTGGTCTTCTTCGCACCGGCAGTCGTCAGCCCCGTCATGGTCGCGATCCTGTGGAAGCACGTCTACAACCCGGAGAACGGCGCCGGTCTCAACGGCCTTCTGGGGGCGGTCGGGCTCGGCGGGCTGCGCCAGGACTGGCTGGGCGATCCCTCCCTCGCCCTGTGGTCCGTCGCGGCCATGGTCGTGTGGCAGTACGCCGGGTACTCGATGGTCGTCTTCCTCGCCGGGCTCCAGGGCGTGCCCGCCGAACTCCACGAGGCCGCGCGCATCGACGGCGCCGGTGCCTGGCAGCGTTTCCGCCACGTCACCTGGCCCCTGCTGGCACCGGCCCTGACCATCAACGTGATGCTGTCGACCATCGGCGGGCTCAAACTCTTCGACCAGGTCTACGCCGCCACCAACGGCGGCCCCGGCACGGCCAGCGAGACCCTGTCGACCGTGCTGTACAAGGAGGCGTTCGTCTACGGCAAGTTCGGCTACAGCACCGCCGTGGCCCTGGTCCTCGCCCTGTTCGTCGCCGCGGTCTCGCTGGTCCAGCTCCGGGCCCTGCGCGCGAGGGAGGTCACCGCGTGAACGCCACGCCGACCCCACCGCCCGTGAAGGCGCGTCCCGGCCGCGGGCACCGGAACCGGAACCGGGCCGCCTCCCGGCGCGGATACGGGCCCTACGCCCTGGAACTCGTCATGGCGGCCGTCGCCGTCGTGTTCCTGTTCCCGGTGTACGCGCTGGTCACCCTGGCGCTGAAGGACCCCCGGCAGATCGCGGACTCGCCACTCGCCCCGCCCTCGCCGCCCACGCTCGCCAACTTCGGCGACGCCTGGTCCTCCGCGTCGCTCGGCCCGGCCCTGGTCAACAGCACGGTCATCACCGCCACGAGCCTGCTGCTCCTCGTCGTCCTGGGCTCCACCGCGGCCTGCTTCCTCGCGCGCCGCGCCCGCGGCGTCGGCCACGGACTGTACGTCCTCTTCCTGCTCGGCATCGTGCTGCCGTTCCAACTGGGCATGATCCCGCTCTACGAACTCGTCGACGGCCTGGGCTGGCTCGGCACGTACCAGGGCATGGTGCTCTTCTACACGGGCATCCAACTGCCGTTCACCGTCTTCCTGTACACCGGATTCATCCGGGCCCTGCCGTCGGACTACGCGCAGGCGGCGCTCATCGACGGATGCGACCACCGCCAGGCGTTCACGCGGGTCGTCTTCCCCCTGCTGCGCCCCGTGACCGGCACAGTGATCATTCTGAACGCCGTGTTCGTCTGGAACGACTTCTTCACCCCGCTGCTGTATCTGGGCGGTTCCGACAAGGAGACCGTGCCCGTGCGGGTGTTCGCCTTCGTCGGCCAGTACGTCTCCGACTACGGGCTCGTCTTCGCCGGACTCGTGCTGGCCGCGCTGCCGGTCCTGGTGGTGTTCGCGCTCCTCCAGCGCTATGTGATCAAGGGATTCACGGGCGGTCTCAAGGGCTGAGGGGGACTCATGACAGATCGGGACGGACCGTCGCTGCCTCCATGCGTCGCCGAGGTCCTCGCCGATCCCCCGCGTGCCTTCTCGCCCGTCGCCCTGTGGTGGTGGAGCGGGGAACCGCTCGAACGCTCCCGGTTGCGGGCACAGCTGGAACGGTTCACGCAGGGTGGGGTGCACCAGGTCGTCCTGATCGGCCTGGCGCCGTCGGGGCCGCTGTTCGGCTCCGACGCCGACGACCCGCCGTTCATGTCCGAGGCGTGGTGGGCGCTGGTCGACGGCGTGTGCGAGGACGCGCGGGGGCTCGGCGCACGTCTGTGGTTCTACGACCAGCTCGGCTTCTCCGGCGCCGACCTCCAGGCACGTCTCGTCGACGAGGAGCCCGCCCACGCGGGGCGCGGCCTCGACCGGCTGCGGTCCGTCGTCACGTCGACGGCGGCACGGCCGGGCGAACTGCGGTGCCCGCCGGGCGCCCGGCCGCTCGCGGCGCGCGCCGAACCGGTCGACTCCGCCGGACGCCTCGCCGGACCGGCGATCCGGGTCGCGGTGGCCGACGGCGTCGTACGGGCGCCGGGCCCCGGCCGCTGGCGGCTGACGCTCCATCATCACGTGGCGCTCGGTTTCGACTACCTCGGCGTCCGGGCGTGCGCGGCGCTGCTGGACCGGGTGCACGGGGAATTCGAACGCCGCCTCGGCGACCGGCTGGGGACCGTGGTCGTCGGCTCGTTCCAGGACGAGCTGCCGGCGCTGCCCACCTGGTCCACCGGTTTCGCCGAGGCCTTCCTGCGGCGGCGCGGCTACGACCTCGTCGAACGGCTCGACGCCCTGTACGGGGACGGGGCGGATCCGGACCCCGCGCTCGTCCGGCGCGACTACCAGACGACCCGCGCCGAACTGGCCGAGGAGGCGTTCTTCCGGCCGCTGACGGACTGGCACGCGCGGCACGGCCTGCTCGTGGGCTGCGACCAGCAGGATCCCGCCCGTGCCGGACACCCCGTCGCGGGTGTGGAGCTGTACGCCGACTACGCCCGCACCCACCGCTGGTTCCCGGCGCCCGGCAGCGACCACCACGGGGACGCTCGCGTCCACTCCTCGCTCGCCCATCTGTACGGCCGGCCGCGCACCTGGATCGAGGCGTTCCACTCCACCGGCTGGGGCGGCACCCCGGAGGAGACGTTCGACTGGCTGCTGCCGTGGCTCCGTGCCGGTGCGACCCTCTACAACCCGCATGCCGTGTACGGCACGACGAAGGGCGGCTGGTGGGAGTGGGCTCCGCCGGCGACCGACTGGCGGCAGCCCTACTGGTGTCACCACCGCGTCCTCGCCGACGCGGTGACCCGGCTCTGCGCGCTGCTGAGCCTCGGCCGCCATCTGTGCGACGTCGCGGTCCTGCTGCCCACCACCACGGCACAGGCCGGCACGGCCCGGGACGGTGTCACGGAGGCGGCGGAGCGGGCCCAGTCGGCCTATCTGGAACTCGTCGGGGACATGGCCTGGTTCACGGCTCGGCCGGGGATCCTGGACCGTCTCGGTCTCGACGCCGATGTCGTCGACGACGCCTCCCTGACGCGTGCGCGGGTGGTCGCGCCGCCCGGCGGGGAGACGCGGCTGAGGGTCGCGCAGGAGGCGTATTCGGCCCTCGTGCTGCCCGCGTGCACGGTCCTCGAACACGGCACGGCCCGCAGGATCGTCGAGTTCGCCTCCGCGGGCGGCACGTTGGTCGCGGTCGGCGCCCTCCCCGAACGGGTCGTCGGCCCCGGCTGCGACGGGCTGCGGAAGGAGCTGGGCGCGTGCTTCGCGGACGGCCGTGCCGTGTTCGTCCCCGGGACCGACGACGAGGGCGCGCTCGCGGCGGCGTTCGCGCGGATGGATCCGGCCGTCCGCGCCCCGGTGCCGGCGCTCGCGCGTCGTACGGACGACGCCACGGTGGTGTTCCTGACGGCGGCGGCCCCGCGGGCGACCCGGGCGTCCGTCGCGGCGCCGCACGCACGCGGGGCCGCGCTGGGATGGCTGGACGCCCGGTACGACTTCGATCCGGGCCGCTACGCGCGCCGCGCACGGGTACGGGTGCGGGACGTGACGGGACCGGCCGTCCTGGTGGACCCGTTCGGCTCCGCGCCCCGGGCGCTGCCGGTGCGTACCGTCCCGCCCTCGGACGGCGGCGCGCGGGCCGTGGAGGTCGACGTCCCCTTCGACACGGGCCCGGCCGCCGTGCTGGTCTTCCCCGACCGGCCCCCGGCCGCGGTGCCCGCCGCTCCCCGGCCGCCTCGTCCCGTCCCCGGACCGGCCGTCGTCGAGATCCCTGCCGACGCGGACTGGGACGCCGTGCTGGTGCCGACCCTCGACAACACCTGGGGCGACTTCGCCCGCCCCGCGTCCGGGCCGCCCGCCGGCCCGGCGGTCACCGAATGCCGGACCTTCCGGCACCGGGTGGAGGCGGCCGGCGAGGACGGGGTGCGGGACGGGTGGGCCCGGCCGGACCTCGGGCGCGGACCGGTCACGGGCACCGTCCACGCGACGTTCGGCCCGCACGCCGTCGTGGACCGCGGCGGGCCGGGTCACGGCACCCGGTCGGTCCAGGCGTGGTCCGATTCCCTGGGCGTCCACAAGGACCCGGTCCACCGCGCCGTTCTGGGGCCCAAGGGGCATGTCCCGGAGGAGTTCGTCCACCTCGGTCCCACCGCCGCCGGAGAGGTGGTGCGGCTGCGCACGGAGCTGTTCCTCGACGCCGCCTTCGACGGCCATCTCGCGATCGGGGCGGCCGGGGCGAAGCGGGCGCGGTTCGACGGCGTGCCCGTGCCGCTGGACGACGGGGGCCATCTCGCGACGGGGCCGGTCCGGGCGGCGGCGGGCCGCCGGCTGCTGGAGCTGGAACTGACGCCGGATCAGGACACCGAACTACGCGCGCATCTGGCGCTCGTGCGCGATCCGGGGCGCTGTCGGCGCCCGGAGTGGATCCACGCCTCGGGGCCGATGGGAACGACGGTCCGGCTCCCGTCGGTCCCCGCCCGGGCCGTCGTCCAGGTGGCCTCGCGCGTGCCCTGTGTCGTGCGGGTCAACGGACGGGTCGTGGGCCGGCAGGGCGGATTCGACCCGTACGCCGCGCACGCGGTGCCGCGGGTGCGTCGGCACGAGGTGGCGGGGGCCCTGCGCCTCGGCGACAACGAGATCACCGTCGAGCCCTCGCCCGGGGCCGACCGGGCGGTCCTGGTGGACGCGGTCTTCGAGGACGGGAACGGCGGCCCGGTCACGGCGCTGCACAGCGATGCCGGCTGGTGGGCGGGAACGGCGGCGGGGCGGGTGCCGGTCGCGGTCCGTCGTGAGCAGGTCGGCGATCCGGCGGCCCTGCATCTGCGCCGCCGTCCGCATCCGCTGCCGGGAGCCGCCTGGCTGGATCCGGACGCGGACGACGGGACGGTGCTGCCGGTCCGGTTCGCGGTGCCCGGCCGCCGAGGGGCGGTGGAGTGGCTGTGGTGCGAGCTGCCTCCGGGGGCAGCGCGGCTGTCGGTGCGGGTGCACGGCGCGACGCGGGTGTTCGTGGACGGTTCCGAATGCGCCGTGTCCGCGGCCGTCGGCGCGCGGGGCGTGCGAACCGTCTCGGTGGAACTGCCGGCCACGGGTCCTCGCGGACCCCGCACGGCCGCCCTGCGCATCCGGACGGTCCCGGGCCTGGAGGGGGGCGCGGCCCTGGCCGGTCCGCTGCGCTGCGAGGTCGGTCCCGGGCGGATGCGCGTCGGCGACTGGGAGACGCGGGGACTGGCCGAGTACAGCGGCGGGGTGCGGTACCGCCGTGTGGTGACCGTGCCCGGCGGGACCGGCGGGGGCCGGGTGTCGCTGGATCTCGGACGGGTCCGCGGAACGGCCGAGGTGCGGGTCGGCGGCGTCCTCGCCGGGGTGCGGGTGTGCTCCCCGTACGTGTTCGATCTGACAGGACTGGCCGGCCCCGGGGACAACGTCCTCGACATCCTCGTGTTCAACACGCTGGCGCCGCGCCTGGACGCGACGAGCCCGACCCACTTCGTCTTCCCGGGCCAGCGCGTGAGCGGGCTGCTGGGTCCGGTGGTGCTGCGGGTCGGTGGTCCCGCTCCGGTGTGAGCGCGGCACACCGCCCACGCGCATCGCATCCGCGTCCCCGGCGGGCCCGGTGTGCTCCGGGCAGCCGTGCGGGCGCGTCGGGCGGCACCCCGGGTGCACGCACGCGGCAGGCCCGTCCGACGAACCGTGGGGGTTCCCCGAACCGCCACGCCGACAGCGAATCCGCGCTCGGTGAACTCCGCTGTCGCGGGCGGTGGTTCCGGCCTAGCGTCGCCTCATGAGCATGGGAAGCGCATGGGTACTGGGAGCGACGGGACAGATCGGGCGGGCGGCCGTGCGGGCGCTCGTCGAGGACGGCTGGGAGGTGACGGCCGCATCGCGCGGCGGTGGCAGGGACGAGCGGTGGGACGGCGCGGTGCGCGCGGTGGCCCTCGACCGGAACGAGGACGGGGCGCTCGCCGCGGCGCTGGGCGACGGCTGCGACGTGCTGGTCGACGCCGTGGCGTACGGGGCGGACCACGCCCGGCAGTTGACCGGCCTCGCGGACCGGATCGGTTCGGCGGTGGTCATCTCCAGCGGCGCGGTGTACGCGGACGAACAGGGGCGCGGCTTCGACACGCAGGACGAACCCGACGGGGCCCCGCGCTACCCCGTGCCGATCCCCGAGACGCAGCGCACCGTGCCCCCGGGCGACGCCACGTACGCGACGCGGAAGGTGCGACTGGAGCGGGATCTGCTGGCGGCGGGCGCGGCACTGCCGGTGACGCTGCTGCGGGCGGGCGCGATCCACGGGCCGTACTGCCGTTCGCCCCGCGAGCTGTACTTCGTGAAGCGGGTCCTGGACGGCCGGGCGCGGCGGGTGCTCGCCTTCGGGGGTGAGTCCCGCTTCCACCCGGTCCATGTCTCCAACCTGGCCGAGCTGATCCGGCTGTCCGCGCGACAGCCCGGTTCGCGGGTGCTCAACGCCGGGGATCCGCAGGCGCCGACGGTCGCGGAGATCGGCGAGGCCGTCGACGCGGTGCTCGGCCGACGGACCGAGAACGTGCTGATGGCGGGCGCGCCCGGGAAGGACGGGGTCGGCGCCACCCCGTGGACCATCGCCCATCCGGTCGTGTACGACATGACGGCCGCCGGGCGCGAGCTCGGGTACCGGCCGGTGACCGGCTATGTGGAGTCCCTTCCCGAGACCGTCGAATGGCTCGCCGGCCGATTGGAGGGCAGGGACTGGACGGAGGCGTTCCCCGTCCTGCTTCGGTCGTACGGAACGCAGCTGTTCGACTACGACGCGGAGGACGCCTGGCTGGAGGCGTACGACCGCGGGGCATGAGACGCGGTGCCGCGCACGGCACGGGCGGCCGGTGATCGAAACCACCGGCCGCCCGTGGCCGCCGCTCACTCGCGTCGCGGTCGTGCTCGCGTCACTACGGCTTCGGCGTGGCGTGCGGGTCGCAGGTCACGTCGGCGCGGTCGGTCTTGCCCGTGAGCAGGTAGGCGTCCACCCGCTCGTTGATGCAGGGGTTGACCAGGCCGGTCACACCGTGCGAACCGGCGTTCCGCTCGGTGATGAGGCGCGAGCCCTTGAAGCGCTTGTGCAGTTCGACGGCGCCCACGTACGGGGTGGCGGCGTCGCGCTCGGACTGCACGATCAGCACCGGCGGAAGTCCCTTGCCGGTCTTGACGTTCAGCGGGCTCCGCTGCTTGGCCGACCAGGTCGCGCACGGCAGGTTCATCCAGGCGTTGGCCCAGGTCATGAACGGGTACTGCTCGTGCAGCCGGATGTTGTCGCGGTCCCACTTCCGCCAGTTCGTGGGCCACTTGGCGTCCGCGCACTCGACGGCCGTGTACACGGCGTTGCCGTTCTCCGACGCGATGTTCCCCTTGATGTCCGACATGTCCGGGGCGGCGGCGTCGACGAGTGCCTGGGTGTCACCCTTGAGGTACTCGCTCCAGGTCCGGGCGACGGGCACCCAGGAGGAGTCGTAGTAGGGGGCGCTCTGGAAGAAGCCGATGAGTTCGGCGGGGCCGACCACGCCGCCGATCGGGTTCTTCTTGGCGGCGGCGCGCAGCGTCAGCCACGCCTGCTCGACCTTCTCGGGGGTGTCGCCGATGTGGAAGACGGAGTCGTTCTTGGCGACCCACGCCTTCCAGTCGTCCCAGCGCTTCTGGAAGGCGATGTCCTGGTTGAGGTTGGCCTGGTACCAGATGTTGTCCCGCGCCGGGTCGACGACGCTGTCGACGATCATGCGGCGGACGTGGTCCGGGAAGAGGGTGCCGTAGACGGCACCCAGGTAGGTGCCGTAAGAGACGCCGAGGAAGTTGAGCTTCTTCTCGCCGAGGGCGGCACGGATGACGTCCAGGTCGCGTGCGGTGTTCGGCGTGGTCATGTGCGGCAGCATGTCACCGCTGCGTTCGGCGCAGCCGTCCGCGTACTCGGCGGCGAGCTTGCGCTGGGCGAGCTTGTCGGCCTCGGAGTCGGGTACGGGGTCGGCCTTGGGGGCCTTGACGAACTCCTGGGGGTCGATGCAGGAGATCGGCGCGGAGTGTCCGACGCCGCGCGGGTCGAAGCCCACGAAGTCGTATGCCTTCGCCGTGTTCACCCAGAGCGGGTTCCCGCTGGTGATCCGGGTCGGGAAGCGCAGACCCGAGCCGCCGGGGCCACCTGGGTTGTAGAGCAGGGCGCCCTGTCGTTCGGCCTCCGTGCCGGTGCTGATGTGCCGGTCGACGGCCAGCCGGATCTGCTTGCCATCGGGCCTGGCGTAGTCGAGCGGCACGGTCACCCAGCCGCACTCGATCTTCTTGGCCAGGCCCCAGTCGGCCGGGCAGTCCTTCCAGTCGATGCCGGACCGGGCCGCCCGGGCCGCGGCCAGTTCGACGCCGCGCGCCTCGGACACGCGGTGGTGACGCCCCTCGGCGGTGGCCGTCGGCGCGGTCACCGCGCCCGAAATGAGCATGCCCGCCACCAGGGCACCGGCCGAGCCGAGAGCTGCTGTGCGTCTCAAGTGGAACCTCCCCCAGGCCTGAAGTGCCGCCGGTGGCGGCGTGATTCATCCAGGACCTCTCGCGGATCCTGTCGGCTGGGAGGTTCCTGAGAACAGGTCGCGTACCCACTTCTTTACCGAATCGATAACCGGACGCCCGTGTCCCGCTGAGCGGTGTTCGGCGCGCACCGGGCCTCTCTCGCTCCGCGGCCTCCTGCGCCCCGCCTCCTCGCAGGTCCCGGGGCACCCGGCTCCGTGCCGTACGCGCCGGACGCGCGGCGTCGGCACGGCGAGTTCCGGCCACACTGCGGCAACGGCCATGACGATCGGATCGCGGTCGCTGGCGGACCGGTGGCGGGCTGCCGGACACGCGACCTGCTCGGTCGACAGGCCCCCGGGGGGCGCGGAGCGCGCACCGGCTCAGCGCGCAGGACGGCCCCGAGCGCCTGTCACCCTCGGCGCGCGCGGCGCCCGCACGGCGCGGGTCATCGGCGGTGCGCCCGGCTCAGCGCCCCGGCTGGTCGCGCCCCGCACGCTCCTCGTGTCCCGCGTGCCCCGTTCCCGTGTGCTCCGCCGCGATGCCGAACCGTCGGCGTTCGCCGGGAGCGGACGCCGAAGAGCCGATCGAGGAGACCGAGCTGATCACCCGCTCCTCGGCGGCCTCCGCTCCGCCTTCCAGTCGCTCCAGGTCGGCGGCCGAGACGAGGGCGACGAGCGGTTTGCCGTGCCGCGTCACGACCACGCGCTCGCCGCCGTAGACGACGCGGTTGATCAGTTCGGCGAGCTCAGCTCGGGCTTGCGTCACCGGAATCTCGTAGGCCATGCTCCCCAGCCTATGCAATGTCCACCTGGTCCGCCGTGGTCCGTGGCGACAGGCGAACGTCCAGGTCAGAGGCTCTCGCGCACTCCCGTGCGCTCTCGTTCGTGAGAGATGTGTGAGACGAGGTGAGACGAAGAGTTCCCTGGCCGCACTGAATCCTGGCGGGTCTCAGAGGGGATCGACGCCTCACATGACGCAATCGGGCTGGTGCAGCCAGACGTCCTGGCCGTGAGGTCTCCCGGCCGGCGCGAAGGCGTCGGCGGGCGACTCACCGAGACCGACATACCGCACGCACAGCCTCGGTCTGGACCCACGAGTGCACCTGGGGCGCCGAACTCGCCCGCGCCCTCCTCGATACACACCCCACGCTCAGCACCGCCGTGATGGCCACAGTCACCGGAGCGCAGGTAGAAAACGCCGTCTCTATCCCTGACCGCCGCCGGCCGGCATCTCCTGGACCTGGACACCGACTGGCACGTCGTTTCATCCGGCTCGTCCATGAGAACCCTGGTTCTTGCCCGTATCGACCACGAAGGGGACATGGTCGCAGACCTGCTGCGTGAGGAAGGCTTCAGCCTGCAAGCCTGCGCCAGGACCATCGAGGGCGAGCAACACCCGGACCGGGATGCCCAGTTCCACTACATCAACGAGCGGGCCAGGCAGCACATGGACACCGACCAGCCAGTGATCAGCGTGGACACGGGCGGATCCAATGGCTGCCCCACCCGCCCAAGATTTCTTTGCGTAATAACGGACTCAGCTGCACGACCCGAACGGCGCCGTACCGCTGCGGGCGGCAGACAGGCGGCGGACGTTACCCAGGGCGGCTGCCTGTTCCCATAGCCTCGTGATCTCGTCGTATTGGGCGACGAACCGAGAGATGGCCGCGGTCTTGAACTCGGTGAACCCGGCGTCGACTTCATCCCGCTCGGTGGCCTGGTCCTTGAACTCGGCGACCTGGCCCTTGAGCCGTTCGATCTGCGCGGCCCGTGGGTCGACGCTCTCGCCGGCCTGCTGGAGAGCCGCAAGGCGCCGCTCGCACTCCTCGGCAAGGTGCTGGTAGCGCCCCTGGCCGGGTTGTGGCGTCCCGGTTCTTCTTGGGGTAGAAGCCGGTCCGGGTGACGCCGGACTCGAGGGCCAGGGTCTTGAGCAGGGTCGGGGACTGGCGCGGTGGCTTCCGCTCCGTTTCCAGCCCCCGCCGCTTCAAACCGTGCGCGCGGTTCCGGCACTGCCAGTGTTGCACTCGGGGTCTCCGCTTTCGAGTCTGTACGTCCTGTACATTTTTTACAGATGTGGACGCGAGCCCGGCCCGGAGCCGCGCGCATCCCGCGAGGAGAGGCAACGCCATGCTGTTCCGCCCCACCGCCCGACACGTGCTGCCCGAGTTCACCGAGCGCACGCCCCACGGGACCCGCACCCTCGACCCGTACTCCAAGCTGCTCGCCGAGCGGATCGTCCTGCTCGGCACCGAGGTCGACGACACCGCGGCCAGTGATCTGATCGCGCAGTTCATGTATCTGGAACACGCCGCCCCGGACCGGCCCGTCTCCCTCTACATCAACTCCCCCGGTGGCTCGTTCGCGGCCATGACCGCCGTCCACGACACGATGGAGTACCTCACCTGCGAGGTGGAGACGTACTGCCTGGGCCGGGCCGACGCCTGGGCCGCCGTCCTGCTCGCCGCGGGCGCCCCGGGGCGGCGGCACGTACTGCCGGGGGCGCGCGTCGTGATGCGCCAGCCCACGCTCGCCGAGCCCGTCCACGGCCGGCCGTCCGACCTGGAGATCGAGGCGCGGGAACTGGAACGGGTCCGCGAGGCGCTCGTCACCCTGCTGGCCCGTCACACGGGCCGCGACGCCGGGCGGATCGCCGAGGACATCGAGCGCGACCTCGTTCTCGACGCTGCGGGCGCCCGGGCCTACGGCCTGGTGGACCACGTCGTGGAGAGCCGGAAGACGTCGTTCCCGTCACCCGGCTCGCGGTGAGGACCTGATGCGCCCGTCCGATCCTCCTCCGCTGCCGGCGCTGACCCGTGCGGAGGGGGAGTTCATCGACTGCTACCTCGACGTCCTCGACCAGTTGGGCCGGATCAACCCTGCCCGCGGCAGCGACACCTACGGGGCACTGCGCGCCGCGCAGGCGCTGGCCTCGCGCGCCGGGGCGCTGCGGGACGCCCTGGCGCTGATGCACGAACGCGGCGAGGCGCGGATCCACGCCGGGACCCTGGCACGGGCGCTGCGCGCCCTGGACGGGGAACGCCGGTCCGGTCGCGTCACCCTGCCCCCCGTGCCACCCGGCTGATCGCTCGCCCGTGCGCTCCCGGTCGATCCCCCGTCAACTCCACCGCGCGACACGCCCGATGTGCGATCCGATTTTCCTACTCTTTTCAGAGTAGGAAACGCTGTTTTCAGAGAAATCTCGACTTGCGGCTTCCAGGTGGGCGGAGGGCGAAATCCGCCCTTCCGCCCCTGGTGCACGACCGGCGCGCACGCCCGGCGCAGCATCCAAATGCGTCAGCTGCACTCGAACAGTTCAGTCGTGAGGACTCTCACATATCATCGTTTCAGCTCGGAAATCCGGCTGTCGGTGAGTCAAGATCCCTGGGACGACAAGCCCCCGCCACCGCGGCGGGGCGGTCCGAGCGGACGCCGAGTCCTGCCGCCGCCCGGATGACTGGTCGACAGAAGTGGATCGGCAGGAGTGGAGGACCCGAGCACAACGGGTCGACCGGAACATCGGTCGTCCCTCGGGGTGAAGCCGCCGAGCGCGGCCGGGCAACTTCGCCAGCCCGAACCCGACAGGTCATCCTTCACAGGCGGCTGACGAAGGGTTGCGCATGACTGCGCAGGTTCATGTCCCGTCTCTGCTCGCCCGGGCCGGTACGGCCTCGGTTCTGACACTGGCCGCCGTCGGCGGCACCATGCTCGCCCCGGGCGCCGTCACGGAGGCCCAGGCGGCCACTCCGTCGCTCAAGGCGCTCAACGTCGCGGCATCGAAGAAGGGCTCGCCGTACAGGTGGGGCGCCACCGGCCCCCACCGCTTCGACTGCTCCGGGCTGACCGTCTACTCGTTCAAGAAGGCGGGCAAGAAGCTCCCCCGCACCGCCCAGCAGCAGTACAACAGGACCCGTCACGTCTCGGCCTCGCACCGCAAGCGCGGAGACCTGGTCTTCTTCCATTACGGCCGAAGCGTCTACCACGTCGGGATCTACGCCGGACACAACAAGATCTGGCACTCGCCGAGGACCGGCTCGGTGGTCCGGTTGGAGAAGATCTGGTCGAAGAGCGTCTACTACGGACGCGTCCGCTGACCCACGGTCTCGGGGACCGGAGCCACCGAACGGCTCCGGTCCGCAAGGCCGGGCACGGGCGGCACGACGGAAGCCGGTCGACCGGAGGGTCGGTGCAGAAGGTCGGTCGGTCCGAAGGGCGGTCAGTCCGGCGCGGAGACGTCCCAGGGGAGCTCGATCCATACCGTCTTGCCCCCGTCCGGGGTGGGCGTGACGGAGAGCCGACCACCGCACTCCTTGGCCAGCATCCGGATGATCACCATGCCCCGCCCGTTGTCCTGCTGGACGGCGGCGGGCAGCCGGCGGGGCCGGCGCGGATGACTGTCCGTCACTCCCAGGAGCAGCAGTTCCTCCCGCTCCAGTCTCAGATCGACGGTGAAGGCGGGCGACTGCCCGAAGGTGTGCTGGACGGCGTTGGTCGCGAGTTCCGAGACGACGAGCCGCAGGGCGTCCGCGAGTTCGGTGTCCGCGGCCAGGCCCCATTCGGTGAGCACCCGGGACACGTGTCCACGGGCCGCCGGGACCGAGACCGGCTCGCTCGGCAGAGTGATGCTTGCTTCCCGCTGGTCCGCCATGGCGAGCCACCCCTCTCCCACCCGGACCGACACGCGCCCGGTCCTGGTTGCGCTTCGCGCCAGATTGCCACTCGCCCCGCCGTCTGTGACGCCGATCCACCAAGATGTACGGATATCTGTCGCTCGATGTGGTGAACTCCGTCCCGGAAATCCGTACGTCTGCGCCACGCCGTCCGGTCGGTACGAATCACTCGGCAGGAGAGGGACGAGGCCCGCGTGTGCGGCGGCGTGGCAGGGACGGCGGAGGGCGAGGGGGGCCGGGAGCGTCCGTGATCCCCCGGCCGGCTCCGGGGCCCGTCAGCCGGCGGGGGCGGTGCGCCGTACGGTCTCCACCGCCGCCGCGATCTGCTCGTCGGTCAGGTCGGCGCGCGCGGTCAGCCGCAGCCGGGAGACGCCGTCCGGCACCGACGGCGGCCGGAAGCACCCGACCACGACCCCCTCCTCGCGGCAGTCCGCCGCCCAGCGCACCGCCGCGTCCGCCGACGGGGCCCGTACGGAGACCACGGCGGCGTCCGGACGCACGGCTGCCAGACCGGCCGCGGTCAGCCGCCCGTACAGCCCCGCGGCGACCTCGCGGACCCGCCCGGCGCGTTCCGGTTCCCGGCCCAGCAGGCGCAGGCCGGCGAGCGCGGCGCCCGCGGCGGCCGGCGCGAGGCCCGTGTCGAAGATGAACGTCCGGGCCGTGTTGACGAGGTGTTCGATCACCCGGGCGGGACCGAGGACCGCTCCGCCCTGACTGCCGAGGGACTTGGAGAGGGTGAGCGTGGCGACGACTCCCTGGTCGCCCGCGAGGCCCGCGGCTGCGAGCGCGCCCCGGCCGCCCTCCCCCAGCACCCCCAGGCCGTGCGCGTCGTCGACGAGCAACGCGGCCCCCTCCGACCGGCAGGCCGCGGCGAGCGCCGTCAGCGGCGCGGCGTCGCCGTCGACCGAGAAGACCGAGTCGGTGACAGCCAGCGCGCGCCCCTCGTGCGTCCGCAGGGCCTTGCGCACGGCGTCGGGGTCGGCGTGCGGGACGACGACGGTCCCGGCCCGGGACAACCGGCACCCGTCGACGATCGAGGCGTGGTTGCCCGCGTCGGAGACGATCAGCGCGTCGCGGCCGGTGAGGGCGGTGAGGGCGGCCAGATTGGCCGCGTACCCCGACGACAGCACCAGCGCCGCCTCGAACCCGCAGAATTCGGCCAGTTCGCGTTCGAGTTCGGCATGCAGATCGGTGGAGCCGGTGACAAGCCGTGAACCGGTCGCCCCGCCGCCCCAGCGGCGCGCGGCCTCGGCCGCCGCCCCGGTGACCTCGGGGTGCCGGGTGAGGCCCAGATAGTCGTTGCTCGCGAGATCCAGGGACACCGTCTCGGCGGGCCGCGGGCGGAGCGTACGGACGAGTCCGGCATCGGCGCGGCGGCGTGCCGCGTCGTCGATCCAGTCGAACGGGGCGTAGGACATGAGCGGTCCCTTTTGTAGGCAGTTCACAGACCCTAACCGTGGGAGCAGCGGGTCATGGTGTGGCAATACACACACCCTTCCCGGGGTGTGTTGTCCGGTTCCTCCTTGGCGGCGGGGCGGGCCATGGGACAGGATCAACGCCATGGACCTCCTGAACACGCTGGTGGACAAGGGGCTGCGGCGCGAGCTGCCGACCCGCGAAGAAGCCCTCGCCGTACTGGCGACCTCGGACGACGACCTGCTCGACGTGGTGGCCGCGGCCGGAAAGGTGCGCCGTCAGTGGTTCGGGCGGCGGGTGAAACTGAACTATCTGGTCAATCTCAAGTCCGGGCTCTGTCCCGAGGACTGCTCGTACTGCTCGCAGCGGCTCGGATCGAAGGCCGGAATCCTCAAATACACGTGGCTGAAACCGGACGAGGCGTCGAAGGCCGCCGCGGCCGGGGTGGCGGGGGGCGCCAAGCGGGTGTGTCTGGTGGCGAGCGGCCGCGGTCCGACGGACCGTGACGTCGACCGGGTGTCGGAGACCATCGAGGCGATCAAGGACCAGAACGAGGGCGTCGAGGTGTGCGCCTGCCTCGGGCTGCTCACCGACGGGCAGGCCGAGCGGCTGCGTTCGGCGGGCGCCGACGCGTACAACCACAACCTCAACACGTCCGAGGAAACGTACGGGGCCATCACCACCACCCACACCTACGCGGACCGGGTGGAGACCGTGCGGCAGGCGCAGGCCGCCGGTCTCTCGGCGTGCTCCGGGCTGATCGCGGGGATGGGCGAGAGCGACGCCGACCTGGTCGACGTGGTCTTCTCACTGCGCGAACTGGACCCGGACTCGGTGCCGGTGAACTTCCTGATCCCGTTCGAGGGAACCCCGCTGGCGAAGGAGTGGAACCTCACCCCGCAGCGGTGTCTGCGCATCCTGGCGATGGTCCGGTTCGTCTGCCCGGACGTGGAGGTGCGGCTCGCGGGCGGGCGCGAGGTGCATCTGCGCTCGTTGCAGCCGCTGGCCCTGCATCTGGTCAACTCGATCTTCCTGGGCGACTACCTCACCAGCGAGGGACAGGCCGGGCAGGCCGACCTGGACATGATCGCGGATGCCGGTTTCGAGGTGGAGGGCGCGGACACGTCGACGCTTCCCGCGCACCGCGCCGCGACGGGCGGCTGCGGCGGGCACGACGGGGGGTGTGCGCCGTGCGGTGACGCGCCCGCGCAAGCCGCCGATCGTGGTGACGCGCCCCCGCAAGCGGCCGGTTGTGGTGACGCGCCCGCCGAGGCCGTCACCGGTGGTGCCGACGCCCCGGCCGCACGCCCGGATCTGGTGGCGGTGCGGCGGCGCGGCGCGGGTACGGATCTCGCCCCCAATGCCTGAGTCCTTCTCCCCCGCCGAACTGCGGTCGCTGGACCGCGCCCACGTCTGGCATCCGTACGGCCCGATGCCGGGACGCCAGGATCCGCTCGTCGTGGAGTCCGCGTCCGGGGTACGGCTGCGGCTGGCCGAACCGGTCCACGGGCACCGCGAGTTGGTCGACGGCATGTCGTCGTGGTGGTCGGCGGTGCACGGCTACAACCACCCGGTGCTCAACGCGGCGGCACGCGGCCAGCTGGACCGGATGAGCCATGTGATGTTCGGGGGGCTCACCCACGAGCCCGCGGTCCGGCTGGCCGCCCGGCTGGTCGAGATCACCCCGGAGCCGCTGCGGCACGTCTTCCTCGCCGACTCGGGCTCGGTGTCGGTCGAGGTCGCGGTGAAGATGTGCCTGCAGTACTGGCGCTCGGTGGGGCGGCCCGCCAAGCAGCGGCTGCTGACCTGGCGCGGCGGGTATCACGGGGACACCTGGCAGCCGATGTCTGTGTGCGACCCCGAGGGCGGCATGCACGAGCTGTGGTCGGGCGTGCTGCCCCGGCAGGTCTTCGCGGACGCGCCGCCGGGCGGCTTCCACTCGGAACCGGACCCGGAGTACGCACGCCATCTGCGGGAACTGGTCGCGGAGCACGCGGACCGGCTGGCGGCGGTGATCGTGGAGCCGGTGGTGCAGGGCGCGGGCGGGATGCGCTTCCACTCCCCCGCCTACCTGAGGGTGCTCCGCGAGGCGTGCGACGCGCACGACGTCCTGCTGGTGTTCGACGAGATCGCCACGGGGTTCGGCCGTACGGGGACGTTGTTCGCGGCCGGTCACACGGGGGTCTCACCGGATGTCATGTGCGTGGGCAAGGCGTTGACCGGCGGATATCTGACGATGGCGGCGACGCTCTGCACCTCACGGGTCGCCGAGGGCATCTCGCGGGGCGAGGTGCCGGTGCTGGCGCACGGTCCCACGTTCATGGGCAATCCGCTGGCCGCGGCCGTGGCGTGCGCGTCCGTGGATCTGCTGCTGGACGGGGACTGGCAGCGGGATGTCGAGCGGATCGGCGCGGGGCTGCGGGACGGTCTCGCCCCGGCGGCGGACCTGCCCGGGGTGCGGGAGGTGCGGACGCTGGGGGCGATCGGTGTCGTGCAGCTCGACCACGAGGTGGACATGGCCGCCGCGACCCGTGCGGCGGTACGGGAAGGGGTGTGGCTGCGGCCGTTCCGCGATCTCGTCTACACCATGCCGCCGTATGTGACCGACGACGACGACGTGGCGCGGATCTGCCGTGCCGTGTGCGCGGCCGCGAGGGAGGGCTGAGATGAGCGTTCTGGTGGTGACGGGCACCGACACCGAGATCGGCAAGACCGTCGTGACCGCCGCCGTGGCGGCGGCGCGGCGGGACCGGCGCGTCGCGGTCCTCAAGCCCGCGCAGACGGGTCTGGCGCCCGGTGAGCCGGGGGATGCCGCGGAGGTGGCACGGCTGGCGGGCGGCCATGTGACGGCGGTCGAACTCGCGCGCTTCCCGGAGCCGTTGGCGCCTGCCACGGCCGCCCGGAGGGCCGGCCTCCCGCCGGTGCGCCCGTACGAGATCGCCGAGGCCGCCGAGAAGCTGGCGACCGAGCACGACGTGGTGCTGATCGAGGGCGCGGGCGGTCTGCTGGTCCGTTTCGACGACACGGGCTCGACCCTCGCCGACGCTGCCCGGCTGCTGTCCGCGCCCGTGCTGGTCGTGGCGCGGGCCGGACTGGGCACGCTCAACGCCACCGCCCTGACCTCGGAGGCCCTGCGGGCCCGGGAGCTGGAGTGCCTCGGTGTGGTGGTGGGCAGCATGCCCGCCGAGCCTGACCTCGCGGCCCGCTGCAACGTGGCGGACCTCCCGGTGGCGGCGGGCGCCCCGCTGCTGGGCGCGGTACCGGCCGGGGCGGGGGCTCTGGCGCCCGCCGACTTCCGTGCGGCGGCCGGGAGTTGGCTGGCCGCCGAACTGGGCGGGACCCGGAACCCAGGATGAGCGACCGGGCCGTGGTGCGGCCGACTGCCGCCCCGGTCCGGCACCCGCCGTCGCCGGGGCGCGCACCACGAGGGGCGGGCCGGGCAGGGATCATCACTGGCTCCACTGCCGCAGTTCGTCGGCGATGGCCCGGACGTCCGCCTTTCCCTCCTTCACCAGTCGCGCCAGGTCCCGCACCCGTTCCGGGGAGGTGACGACCCGCTGCCCGGACGCGACGAGGTAGCCGTACGCGACGGCCGAGGAGAACATGGCGTTGGAGTGTTCCAGCGCGGGGACGTGGATCAGCAGCTGCAGGAGAGCCGCCGCTCTGGAGTGCGGGTCGCTGTAGACGGGGCTGCCGAAGATCTCCGCTTCGTGCCGGGCCACCGCGGCCACGAGCGCACCCCAGTCGACGACCTGCGGATCGCCCGGGGTCTTGTGCTCGGCCACCATCAGCAGCCAGGAAAGATCGATCCGGAGGTTCAACGCGCGCCTTCGCGCTCCGGACCGAACTCCTCCGCGAAGACCGCCTGGTACTCCTCCATGAAGTCGCCCGCGGCCTCGACGAACGCATGCCCCACCGTGCCGGCGTCCTGTTTCACGAGTTCCTCTGTGTAACGGTTCACACTCATCCCCCTCTGCAGCGCGCGCTGCCGCGCCGACTCGGCGGTGGCCTCGTCCACTCTCACGTTCAGCTGGGTCCTGGACACGAAATCACGCTGGCGCCGGTGCGTCGGCGCCAGCAAGGAGAAGCCCTCGGGACCCAAAGGCACGCCTCGCCCGGCGCCGCGGGTCCACGACGCCCCGGCGTCGAAATGCCGCTGGTCGAGCGGGGAGACGGTCTGCTTGGCTCGGGCCATGGACGATCCGCGCATCCGTTGCGCCACCCCCTCCGACATCGACGACGTGCTCCGGTTCTGGCGAGCGGCCGCGAAGGGCACGAGCATCAGTGACGACCACGACGGCGTGGCCCGGCTCATCGCACGGGACCCCGAAGCGCTGCTCCTCGCGGAACGCGCCGACGTTCTCGTGGGAACGGTGATTGCCGGGTTCGACGGCTGGCGGTGCTCGGTCTACCGGCTGGCCGTACACCCCGACCGCCGCCGTCAAGGCATCGCCACCGCCTTGTTGGCAGCTGCGGAGGAACGATTCGCCAGCCTTGGCGGACGACGGGTCGACGCCATGGTCCTGGAGGCCAACGAACGGGCGCACCGCACATGGGCCGCGGCCGGATACCACCGCGAGGACCACTGGCGACGCTGGGTCAGGCCGCTCCGGCCGGGAACGGGCACCGGCGGCGAAGCCCGGGAGCACCACCCGTGAACGCCGACGAGCGGGCCGGAGCCGCGTTGCGCCCCACGACGCCACCGGTGGGTTGAGAAGCTTCCCACGGAGAACGAGCGTTTTTGCCGATCCTTTACCATGGATGGCTCCTGAACGATTCCTTTCGAAAGGTGTGTACGTCCGCCCATGGGCGAGCCCCCCAGTTGTAGACACAGCCGAATCACACGCAGCCGACATCGGGCGGTCCGCCCGCCCCTGCCCGACCATGGGACGGAGGTGACCCGATGACCGAAGTGCTTCTGCTGCTCGTCGCGGTGCTGCTCTCCCTCGCGTGCGGTGCCTTCGTCGCGGCCGAGTTCTCGCTGACGACGGTCGAGCGCGGTCAGCTCGAACGCGCCGTCGAACGGGGCGAGCGGGGCGCGGCGAGCGCCATGAAGGCCGTACGCGGCCTCACCTTCCAGCTGTCGGGTGCGCAGCTCGGCATCACCGTCACCAACCTGGTGGTCGGCATGCTCTCCGAGCCGTCCATCGCGAAGCTGATCCGCGGGCCGGTGGAGGCCGTGGGCCTGCCCCCGGGCGTGGCGTCGTCCGTGGCCCTCGTCCTGGGAACCGCGCTGTCCACGGTGTTCCTTATGGTCGTCGGCGAACTCGTCCCGAAGAACTGGGCGATCTCCTCGCCGCTCGCGATGGCCAAGGCCGTGGCGACCCCGCAGCGGGCCTTCACCGCCGTGTTCCGGCCGTTCATCAGCCACCTCAACAACACGGCGAACCGGATCGTGCGCCGCTTCGGTCTGGAACCCGCCGAGGAACTGGCCTCGGCCCGCGGTCCGCAGGAGCTGGTGGCGCTGGCCCGGCACTCCGCGAAGGAGGGCGCCCTGGAGGCGGACACCGCCGAACTGTTCGTCCGCACCCTCAACCTGGCGGAGCTCACGGCGCAGAACGTCATGACGCCTCGGGTGCAGGTCACCGCCCTGGACGTGCGGGCGACCGCCGAGGACGTCGCGAACGCCACCCGCGCGACCGGCCTGTCCCGTTTCCCTGTCTACCGAGGCAACCTCGACTCGGTCGTCGGCGTGGCGCACATCAAGGACGTGCTGGCCGTCCCGGCCGAGCAGCGGCCCCGTACGCGTGTCTCGCAGATGCTGCGCGAGCCCCTGCTCGTGCCGGAGACCCTCACTGTGGACCGGCTTCTCGACCAGCTGTCCGGCAAGCTCGCGATGGCCGTCGTCATCGACGAGTACGGGGGCACGGCGGGCGTCGTGACCCTGGAGGACATCGTCGAGGAGGTCGTCGGCGAGGTGCGTGACGAGCACGACCCGCACGAGACGCCCGACCTGGCACCGGCGGGCGAGGACGCCGACGGACGGACCCTCTGGTCGGCCGACGGCGCCGCACGCCTCGACCAGCTGCAGAGGATCGGACTACGGGTGCCGGACGGTCCGTACGAGACACTCGCCGGACTCGTCGCCACCGAGGTCGGGCGCATCCCGGCCGCGGGCGACTCCGTCGAACTGGCCGGCTGGCGGATCGACGTCGTGGACGCCTCCGGCCGCCGGGCCGCGCGGGCCCTGCTGCACGCGCCGCTGCCCGGCGAGGACGACGAACGGACGGAGGACGCACGATGACCGCCGTCCAGCTCTTCATCGGACTGATGACCCTGGTCGTCAACGCCTTCTTCGTCGGCGCGGAGTTCGCGCTGATCTCCGTGCGCCGCAGCCAGGTCGAACCGCAGGCCGAGGCAGGGAACCGGCGGGCCCGAAGTGTCATATGGGGCCTGGAACACGTGTCGGCACTGCTCGCCGCGGCACAGCTGGGCATCACACTGTGCACACTGGTCCTCGGTGTCGTCGCCGAACCGGCCATCGCCCATCTGCTGGAGCCCGTCTTCGACGCGGTGGGGGTGCCCGGCGGGCTGATCCACCCGATCTCGTTCGTGATCGCCCTGTCCGTCGCGACGTATCTGCACATGCTGCTCGGCGAGATGGTGCCGAAGAACATCGCCCTGGCCGAGCCCGTACGGGCGGCCCTGCTGCTCGGGCCGCCGCTGGTGGCCCTCGCCAGGGCGCTGCGCCCGGTGATCTTCGCCGTGAACGCCTTCGCCAACGGGCTGCTGAAGCTCCTGCGGGTCGAGGCGAAGAACGAGGTCGCCGCCACCTTCTCGGACGACGAGCTGGCCCGGCTGGTGAAGGACGCCGGGGACGCCGGTCTCGTCGACGACCGTTCGGCCGAGCGCCTGCACCACGCGCTCGAACTGGGCCGTCGGCCGGTGCGGGAGGTGGCGCTGCCGGTGGACCGGGTGACCTACACCAGGATCGGGACGACGCCGGAGCAGCTGGAGCGGCTGTCGCACGAGACGGGCTTCTCCCGCTTCCCGGTGATGGACAGCGAGGGCCGCATCCTGGGCTACCTCCATGTGAAGGACGCGCTGGACGCCACCCCGCGCGACCTGCCGTTCCCGGTGACGGCGATGCGGCCGATCGCCAGGGTGCGCGCCGGGACCCCGCTCGACGACGTGCTGACGGCGCTGCGCCGCAGCCGCACGCATCTGGCGGCGGTGCTCGACGAGCACGGCCGGCTGGCGGGCATGGTCACGATGGAGGACGTCCTGCGCGAGCTGGTGGGACGGCCGCGGGCGCACTGACCCGTCCGCCGGGCCGCGGTCGGACGTCCGCGGCCCGGCGGACGGGGAACGGGGCGCCTGCGGCGGGTCCGCGTGCGACGCGTCCGCCCGGCGGCCCGTTTCCCCGGCCGCCGGGCTTTCTGCCGACGGCCGGGGGACGGGTGCGTCGGGTGCGTGGGACGGGTGCGTGGGACGGGTGCGTGGGACGGGTGCGGCCCGGCCCGCGGTCGGTGGGCCGCGGGGCGGAACCCGGCGGGTGGAGACGGGTCGAGGCTGTCCCGAAGGGGCCGGGTCGCCCCGCGATACGATCGCATCGCCATGGAGATGAATGCCTCGTACACCAGTCTGGTCGCGGTCGGCGACTCGTTCACCGAGGGCATGTCGGACCTGCTGCCCGACGGCACGTACCGGGGCTGGGCCGATGTTCTCGCCGGCCGGCTCGCGGTCCGGGCGCCGGGATTCCGTTACGCCAACCTGGCGGTACGGGGCAAGCTGATCGGCCAGATCGTCGACGAACAGGTCGGGGCCGCCGCCGCTCTGCGCGCGGACGTCGTGACGCTCGTCGGCGGGCTCAACGACGCGCTGCGGCCCAAGTGCGACATGGGCATGGTCCGTGGACGGCTCGAAGAGGCGGTCGAACGCCTCGCGCCCTCGTGCGGGAAGCTCGTGCTGATGCGCAGCCCCGGCCGCAACGGTCCGGTGATGGAACGTTTCCGTCCGCGCATGGAGGAGCTGTTCTCCCTGGTCGACGCGCTGGCCGCCCGCCACGGCGCGGCCGTCGTCGACCTCTACGGGGCGCCGGCCCTGGGCGACCCCCGGCTCTGGGACGTCGACCGACTGCATCTGACGGCCGACGGGCACCACAGGGTGGCCGAGGCGGTCTGGCAGACTCTGGGGCTGCCGCCGGAGAGCGACTGGCGGGCGCCGCTCCCGGAGAGTGCTCCCGCGAAATGGGGGGTGCGACGCGTCGAAGACGTCCGCTTCGCCCGTCGGCACCTGCTGCCGTGGATCGGTCGTCGGCTGACCGGCCGCTCCTCCGGGGACGGGCGTACGGGCGCCCAGTACAGCGCCGAACTGGGACGGGCGTTCTGGGTCACCCCCGAGCGTGACGACGCCCCGGGCCCGGTGGCGACGTGGCGCAAGGTGGACGTGACCCCGCTCTCGTAGCAAGCCACAAACCCGGCCACGGCGCTGGCCTGCACAAACCGCCAGTAGAATCTGGTCATGTGACTGCTGTGTCTGCGAAGCCTCGCATCCCCAATGTCCTGGCCGGCCGCTATGCCTCCACGGAGCTGGCCGTCCTCTGGTCCCCCGAGCAGAAGGTGAAGCTGGAGCGCCGGCTGTGGCTGGCGGTGCTGCGCGCGCAGAAGGACCTCGGGATCGAGGTGCCGGACGCCGCCCTGGCCGATTACGAGCGGGTCCTCGACGAGGTCGACCTGGCCTCGATCGCCGAGCGCGAGAAGGTCACCCGGCACGACGTCAAGGCCCGGATCGAAGAGTTCAACGCCCTCGCCGGACACGAGCAGGTCCACAAGGGCATGACCTCCCGGGACCTCACCGAGAACGTCGAGCAGCTCCAGATCCGGCTCTCCCTGGAACTGATGCGCGACCGCACGGTGGCGGTGCTGGCCCGGCTGGGCAAGCTGGCGGCCGAGTACCGCGAGCTCGTCATGGCCGGCCGCTCCCACAACGTCGCCGCGCAGGCGACCACGCTCGGCAAGCGTTTCGCGACCGCTGCGGACGAGCTCCTGGTGGCGTACGGACGGCTCGAGGACCTGCTGGGCCGCTACCCGCTGCGCGGCATCAAGGGCCCCGTGGGCACGGCCCAGGACATGCTCGACCTGCTGGGCGGCGACTCCGCGAACCTCGCCGACCTGGAGCGGCGCATCGCCGAGCACCTCGGCTTCGCCCACGCCTTCACCTCCGTCGGACAGGTCTACCCCCGCTCGCTCGACTACGACGTCGTGACCGCGCTGGTGCAATTGGCCGCGGCACCGTCGTCCCTCGCCAAGACGATCCGCCTGATGGCCGGGCACGAGCTGGTGACCGAGGGCTTCAAGCCCGGTCAGGTGGGCTCGTCCGCGATGCCGCACAAGATGAACACCCGCTCCTGCGAGCGCGTCAACGGCCTCATGGTCATCCTGCGCGGCTACGCGTCGATGACCGGCGAGCTGGCGGGCGACCAGTGGAACGAGGGCGACGTGTCGTGCTCCGTGGTCCGCCGGGTCGCCCTCCCCGACGCGTTCTTCGCGTTCGACGGGCTGCTGGAGACCTTCCTGACGGTGCTCGACGAGTTCGGGGCCTTCCCGGCCGTCGTCGCCCGCGAGCTCGACCGCTATCTGCCGTTCCTCGCCACCACCAAGGTCCTGATGGGTGCGGTCCGCGCCGGCGTCGGCCGTGAGGTCGCCCACGAGGCGATCAAGGAGCACGCGGTCGCCTCGGCCCTGGCCATGCGCGAACGGGGGGCCGAGCGCAACGAGTTGCTCGACAAGCTGGCCACCGACGAGCGCATCCCGCTCGACCGCGCACAGCTGGACGCCCTGATGGCCGACAAGCTCTCCTTCACGGGCGCGGCGGGCGACCAGGTCACCACCCTGATCTCCCGCATCGAGGAGATCATCGAGCGGCACCCCGAGGCTGCCACGTACACGCCGGGCTCCATCCTCTGACGGCCGACCACCTGAGCCGATGACACCCGAGGAGCTCCGGGCCGCCCGCGACCGCACCGTACCCGATGTGGTCGCGGACGGCCTGCGCGTACTGTTCGGGATCAACCCGAGTCTGACGACCGGGGCGACCGGTCATCACTTCGCCCACCCCGGCAACCGTTTCTGGCCCGTACTCCACCGGTCGGGCTTCACCCCCCGGCTGCTGGGTCCGACGGAGCAGACCGAACTGCTGCGGTACGGCCTGGGCATCACCAATGTGGTCGCCCGGGCCACCGCACGCGCCGACGAACTGTCCGCCGAGGAGTTCCGCGAGGGCGGACGGATCCTGGCGGCCAAGGTCGAACGGTTGCGACCGGAGTGGCTGGCGGTCGTGGGTGTCACCGCGTACCGCACCGCGTTCGGCAGGCGGACGGCCCGGATCGGTCCGCAGGACCACACGGTCGGCGGCGCCCGGGTCTGGGCCCTTCCCAACCCCAGTGGCCTCAACGCCCACTGGACGACTCCGACGATGGCGGAGGAGTACGGGCGCCTGCGCGCCGCCGTCGAGCACGTCGGCCCCACCACCGCGTGAGGCCCGCCGCGCAAGGACCTCACCACGCGCGAACCCCACCACGAGACCCTCACGGCATGAGGGCCCGCCGGTCGCGACACCCGGCGCCGCGGGCCACCGGCGACCACCGCAGCCCCGCGGCCGCGCGGGGCGGCCTCTCTTCCCCATGCCTCCGGCCGGCCGAAACCGTGGGCCCCGTGGTCTTGTCCCCGGGTCACGGCGCGGGTCGGCCCGCCCACGTCACGGCGGATCGATCTCCGTCACCACGACGTTCAGCTCGCAGCCCGGCCCGTCCTCCTCCAGGTACAGGCCCAGCGCGACCCACCGGTCCTCGATCCGCCACAGCTGGAGGTATTCGCAGCCCGCGACCGTCTCGGCCCACGCCTCCGGGATCTCCTCCCCTGCCGTCATCCGCTCCTGCGCACTCCACAGACTGACCACCTGCGGTTCGCCCCAACGACTCGTGAGCAGGGTCAGCAGCGCATCGTGCTCCGCCAGGCACTGCGCTCGGTGTTGCAGCCGCACCGCCTCGTCGTCGTCCCAGTGGTCGACGTCCGCGTGCAAGGACGCCGTGTGATAGCCGGGCCCGCTGACTCCCGAACCCGACCGGATGCGCTCCGCGGGAAAGACGCGGGTCCGCATCCCGTCGATGAGGCGAAGGTGATGTGCGGTGGTCATGCCGTCAGTAAACCGCCCAGCACTGACATTCGATCCCGCGGCCCCGGGCCCTGAAGGCCTCTCAGCCTTTTCCGCGCCCTCCTCCGTCCTCCCGGCGCCCCGGAAGCAGGGATCCGGGTCCGGCACGGACGTGGACGACGGCGTGGGCGTGTACGTGACGCAGCACGTGGCCGCCGATGCGGCGGGCGGCACTACACGTCCCTGCGCCGGATCGCCCACCAGCCCGCCAGCAACGCGGCCGCCGCCCAGGCCGCGGTCACCGCGAGTCCGCCCCACGGTCCGAGGCTGCCCTCGGGGTTCTGCTGGAGCACCAACTGCCCGGCCCGGTCGGGCAGGTACTGCGCGGCGCCACCCGCGATGTCGCCGACCACGAAGGAGACGATGAGGATGAACGGTATGAGCAGGCTGAGCACGGCCACGGCGCTGCGCAGCAGCACCGTCAAGCCGGCGGCGAACAACGCCATCAGGGCCAGGTAGATCCCGCCGCCGAAGGTGGCCCGCAACGCCCCGGGCTCACCCAGATCGATCGCGTACTCCCCCAGGAACAGCTGCCCCACCAGGAAGGCGCTGAAGCTGGTGGCCAGGCCGACGACCAGGGCGAGCGCACCGACGAGTGCCACCTTCACCCCATAGAGAAGGGTGCGGTGCGGCACGGCGGTCAGGGAGATCCGCAGGGCCCCGTTGACGTACTCGGACGAGATCGCGGTCGCGCCGAAGCCGATGGCCGCCACCTGCCCGAAGTTCAGGGCGTAGAAGGCGCCGAAGACCGGATCGGCACCCGCGTTGTCCGCCTCCGCCCGGCCGACGGTGGCAAACACGAGCACGGTGACGACGAGAGTCACGAGAAGCACCGCTATCAGGGATCCGATCACGGACCGCACCGATCTGATCTTGATCCACTCGGAGTGGAACAGTGCCGCGGTCGACATGGTCAGGCCTCCTGAAGGTCGGTGGACGGGGCCGACGCGGACGCGAAGTCCATGGCGTCGGAGGTGAGGTCGAGGTAGGCCTGCTCCAGCGTCGGGCGCTCGTCGGCGAGTTCGAGGATCGCGATGCCGTGCTCGGCGGCCACGGCACCGATCTCAGCGGCCTGTGCGCCTTCGACGCTCAGAATCCCGTCGTCGCCCGGAAGGGGCTCGTGTCCCTTGCCGATCAGTGCCTCCCGGAGCCGGGCGGGATCGGTCGTGCGCACGCGCACCACGGGGCGGCTTCGGGACTCCAGGAAGTCCCGCATCGGCAGGTCCGCGAGGAGTCGGCCGCGGCCGAGCACCACGAGATGATCCGCGAACAAGGACGTCTCGTTCATCAGATGGCTGGACACCAGGACCGTGCGGCCTTCCCGGGCGAGACGCCTCATCAGCTCACGAATCCAGATGATGCCTTCCGGGTCCAGCCCGTTCGACGGCTCGTCGAGCATCACGATCTCCGGGTCGCCGAGTAGAGCGGCAGCTATGCCCAGCCGCTGGCGCATGCCCAATGAGAACGTCTTGATGCGCGCGCCGCCGACCGCGCCGAGTCCCGCCTCGTCCAGGACCTCGTCCACTCTGCGGGCGCCTATGCCGTTGCTCACCGCGAGGGCGAGCAGATGATCCCGCGCGGTGCGCGAGCCGTGGGCGGCCTGGGCGTCGAGCAGCGCCCCCATCCGCCGCAGCGGATTGTCGAGCGCGGTGTAGGGCTGCCCGCCGACCGTCGCCGTACCCGCGGTGGGCCGGGCCAGTCCGAGCACGAGTCGCATGGTGGTGGACTTGCCGGCACCGTTGGGGCCGAGGAAGCCGGTGACCCGGCCCGGGCGCACGCTGAACGTGAGCCGGTCCACGGCGCGGGTCGTGCCGTATTCCTTCGTGAGTTCGTGGACGTCGATGCTGGTCATGTCGTCAGCTTGGCGGTCCCGCAGGGGTACCGGCCTCCCCCGTGGGAGGGGATCTTCTCCCTCGCTCGGGGGAGTCGCCCGGCCCGGGCGGACTGGCACGATGGCCGCATGCTCCGCCACATCCGACCGCTGGCCACGTCCGCCACCTACACCCGGTGGCTGCACCTCCTCATCCCACTGGCCCTCTGCAGTGTGTGGATGTTCATCTCCATGGACACTCCGTGGGTGCTCATGGTCCTGGCCATACCGGTGGGGTTGCTGCCGGGCATGCGGCTGGCGGAAGGGGTGCAGGCCCAGCTGCTGCTCACGCCCGCGGAGCACGGCAGCCCCCACGCGGCGATCTCGGCCACGGCCGCGGCCGACTGGGCGGACCGCTGGCGCACCGTCCTCTGGCTGGAGCTGCGACTGGTGTTCGGCGTCGCGGTGGGTGTTGCCACTGTCTGGCTGCCGGTGATCACGGTGGACCTTGTGATCAGCGGTACCGGCGGCAACGTGGAACAGAGTTGGCTGACAGCCGTACTCCAGCCGCATTGGTGGCATCTCCTGCTCACTCCCCTGCCCCTCCTGGTTCTGCTGGCCGTGGTCGTGGCGAGTGGTGAGCTGATCACCCTGGCCGCCCGCAGCCTCCTCGGCCCGTCGCCGGTGCAGCGGCTCACCGCCTTGGAGGAGCGCACCGAACAGCTGCTGGAGCGCAATCGCATCGCGCGCGAGCTGCACGACTCCATCGGGCACGCGTTGACCGTCGCCGTCGTGCAGGCGGGTGCGGCCCGGGCGGCCGACGATCCGGAGTTCACGGCGCGGGCGCTGACCGCGATCGAGGAGACCGGCAGGGACGCGCTCGACGATCTGGAGCGGGTCCTGCGGGTGCTGCGTGAAGCGGGGGCGCCGACGGGACGGCAACCGACGCTGGTGGAGGCGGACCGGCTTCTGGACTCCGCACGCCGGTCGGGGGCGAAGGTCGACGCGGACGTGTCCGGTCCGTTGGAGGAGGTTCCCGCGGCGGTGTCCCGTGAGGGCTATCGCATCCTTCAGGAATCGCTCACCAACGTGCTCCGTCACGCCGGGACCGTTCCCGTCCGTGTGCGGATCAGCGTCGCGAACGGCCGGCTGGAGCTGAACGTGACCAACCCGCTGGCTCATTCGACGGGTTCGGCAGGTGGCGGGAGCGGGCTGCGGGGCATCCGCGAGAGGGCCGCGCTACTGGGAGGAAAGGCCAGGACGGGTCCGCACAGGGGCGAGTGGAGGGTGTACGTGAGCCTTCCGTCGCACGGCCTAGGCTGATCGGATGGCGGTTACCGTTCTTCTGGTCGACGACGAACCCCTCGTCCGTGCTGGGCTGCGCGCTGTCCTCGATGCGCAGCACGACATCGAAGTGGTGGGCGAGGCGGACGACGGCGCGGCCGTCGTCCCCCTGTTGCGTCGGCTGCGTCCCGACGTGGTGGCCATGGACGTCAGAATGCCTCTGATGGACGGCATAGAGGCGACACGACTGGTGCTGCGCACCGTGCCGGACCCGCCGAAGATCCTGGTGGTCACCACGTTCGAGAACGACGAGTACGTGTACGAGGCGTTGCGTGCGGGGGCGGACGGCTTCCTGCTCAAGCGGGCACGGCCGACCGAGATCGTCCATGCGGTGCGTCTGGTCGCGGAGGGCCAGTCGTTGCTGTTCCCGGCGGCGGTGCGACAGCTCGCCGCGCAGTACGGCACGAACAAGGCACGGGCGGTCATGGAGCGGGCGTCGCTCACCGAGCGGGAGGCGGCGGTGCTGCGGCTGATGGCCAGAGGGCTGTCGAACGCGGAGATCGCCGCCAAGCTCGTGGTGGGCGTGGAGACGGTGAAGACCCATGTCAGCGCCGTGTTGGCCAAGTTGGGCGCCAGGGACCGCACCCAGGCGGTGATCGCGGCGTACGAGTCCGGGTTCGTAGCCCCGAGCTGAGCCCCGCGGCTCCGGATGCCCGTTGCGGCCCACGGTCGCCCGACACCCGGGCAGCGAGTACCATCCGCCTGACATGCGCACGAGCTGGGAGGACTGACCGTGGGGCGGCTGACCGGTGGTGATCCATCGCTGTTGCGACGGATCAATTCCGCAGTGGTATTGCACGCCCTCCGGGGCGCCGACTCGCCCACGCTCACGGACCTGACCCTGATCACGGGTCTGTCCAGGCCGACGGTCGAGGGCGTGATGGAAGGGCTCTTGGAGGCCGGGCTGGTCGTCGAGTCGATGCCCGACGGTGGCGAGGCCCGTCGGCAGGGGCGCCCGGCGCGACGGTTCAGGTTCCGCGCCGAGGCCGGTCATCTGCTCGGCATCGAGATCGGTCCGCACCGCGTCTCCGCCCTGCTCTCCGAGCTGGACGGCCGGATCATCGGGGCGGGTTCACGTGAGGTGTCGGAGACGGCGTGCGCCGACGACCGGCTCGAAAGGGTCCGCGTGATGGTGGCCGATGTCCTGCGGCGGACGGGGGTAGCCCGGAGCAGTCTGCGTGCCGTCGGGGTCGGCAGCCCGGGCATCGTGGAGGCCGACGGAACGGTTCGGCTGGGCACCGCGCTGCCGGACTGGACGGGGCTGGCGCTGGGTGAGCGGCTTCGGCGTTCGTTCCGCTGTCCCGTCATCGTGGAGAACGACGCCAACGCCGCGGCGGTGGCGGAGCACTGGAAGGGGGCTGCCGCCGAGTCCGACGACGTCGTGTTCGTCCTGGCCGGCCTGAGCCCGGGTGCCGGATCACTGATCGGCGGACGGCTGCACCGTGGCTACGGCGGCGCGGCGGGCGAGATCGGCGCCCTGCACCTCCTGGGCCGCGAAGCCACGCCGGAAAGACTCCTCTCCACGACGGACAGGCCCCTGGATCCGTTGGACGAGGCCGCCGTCGCGGCCGTGTTCGCGGAGGCGCGGCGCGGGGACGCACGGGCTCAGGCGGCGGTCGAGCGGTACATCCAACGTCTGGTGCACGATGTCGCGGCGCTGGTGCTGGCCCTGGACCCGGAGCTGGTGGTGGTCGGTGGATGGGCCGCGGGGCTGGACGGTGTGCTGGAGCCGCTCCGCCGCGAACTGGCCCGCTACTGCCTCCGGCCGCCGCGTGTGACGCTGTCGTTGCTCGGCGAGGCCGCGGTGGCCACGGGTGCCCTGCGACTGGCTCTCGATCACGTCGAGGAGCAGCTCTTCGCCGTGGAGGGAACGGTGACGGCCCGCCGCTGAGCGCGACGGGCCGTTCACGGACGCCGCAGGCCCACCCGCAGGCGTCCCGACGGCCCGTTCACGTACTTCTGGGCAGGGGGGCGGGCTCGGGAGCGTTCCGCCCGAGCCGCCCCGGGTGGTGTCGTCCGGGACGCCCGCCGCTCACGGCCGGGGTCAGGACGCCTGACGCTCCTGACCGTGGTGGCTGATCTCCAGGTCGCCCGAGTCGCCGAAGGTGAGCCGGCAGGTGTCGGCGCGGTAGGTGGCGACGGAGAGCGCCGCGGTACCGCCCGCCACCAGGTAACGGGTGGTGACGACGAGGACAGGGGAGCCGGGAAGCCGGTCGAGTTCCTTCGCGTCGTCCGCGCGCGCCGAACCGAGCTCCACCGACCGGTCCTGCCCGCCGAGGCCGAGGCGGTGCAGTTCGCGCAGGACGCCGCGGGCCCGGGCGGGGCCGGACGACACATCGATCGCCGGCAGTCCGGGCACCGACGACGACGGGACGTAGAGCAACTCCGCGGCGATCGTCTGCGCCTGGGCGACACGGATGCGACGGACGACGTGGACCGGTTCGTCACCGCCCACACCGAGCACGGACGCCACCGACACCGGCGCGACCGCGGTCGTGCAGCCCACCGGCTGCCATGCCTCGCCCGCCCCGCCGCCCGACCAGTCGCGCTCCCCCGTGGAGACCGCGACCCCGACGCGCGGCGGCGCGACGGTGGTGCCGACGCCTCGGCGGCGCTGCAGCCTGCCCTCCAGTTCGAGCTGTTCCAGAGCCTGCCGGAGCGTGGCACGGGCGACTCCGAACCGAGCAGCGAGGTCACGCTCGTTGGGCAGGATCTCTCCCACCGCAAAGTCCGAGTCGAGTGCCTCACTGAGCACGGTCTTGAGGTGCCAGTACTTCGGCTCCTGCACCGATTCCAGCTGCGTGGTCCCCACCCTGTCCTCCGCAATCGCCCAGCGGCTTTTCCGCGACGTTATTTATTAAAGGTTCCTGCCTTAACGGTGAGACCATAGGACGGGATACCACCTTGGTCAAGACCAATCCTCCTGCGGTCACGCAGCGAAATGAGCCCCTGCCTCAGAGCGTTCACAGGACGTTCGTGGTGCCGTGAGCCGCCCGCAGCAGAAAGGCTCCGCGGCGGGGTGGGCCGCGGAGCCTGGGAGGGAGTGCCGGGAGGATCGGGACGACCCGGTGGCCGTCACGTCCCGGCGGCCGTCACATCCCCGGTGGACGGGCACCGGGGTGCGAGAATGCCGGTCATTGGTCGACCAGACCGACGAGTTTGTCAGGGTTGCGCATGATGTACACGCACTGGATGAGCCCGTTCCTGAGCTCGATCTGGACGGCGGAGTCCGGCCTTCCGCCCGAGAGCACGACCACGGCGGGACGACCGTTGAGCTCCACGGCCCATATGTCGAACTCCTGGGTCCGGTCGTGGACAACGGCACAGAGGAAGCGGCTCACCTTGTCGGCGCCCTCGATGACGCGCAACGGTGCCTTGGCCTTTCCCCCGCTGTCCCCGACGAGCCGCACATCGGTGGCGAGCATCGCCAGCAGCCGCTCGATGTCACCGCCCGCCGCCGCGGCGAGGAACCGTTCCGTGAGGTCACGACGGTGGGCCGGGTCCACGTCGTAGCGCGGCTTTCGCTCGTCGACGTGGCGCCGGGCGCGCCCCGCGAGCTGCCGCACGGCGGCCTCGGAGCGTTCCAGGGTCGTGGCGATCTCGGCGTACGGGAATCCGAACGCCTCACGCAGCACGAAGACGGCCCGTTCCAGCGGTGACAGGGATTCGAGGACGACGAGAACGGCAAGGGACACCGAGTCCGCGAGAACGAACCGTTCCGCCGTGTCGGGTGCGGAGGGGCCGAAGTCGGTGACGAGGGGTTCCGGCAGCCAGGGCCCCACGTACGCCTCGCGCTGCGACCGCACCTGCCGCAGCCGGTCGACGGCGAGACGGGTGGTGATCCGGACGAGATAGGCGCGCGGCTCCCGTACGTCCTCGCGGGAGGCGGACGACCACCGCAGCCATGCCTCCTGCACCACGTCCTCGGCGTCGGCGATCCGGCCCAGCATGCGGTAGGCGACTCCGATGAGCACGGAACGGTGGGTCTCGAAAACATCGGTGGCGGTGTCGGCTGTCACCCGTCCATCCCAGCGGACGTGCGGAACACTGTCCAGCACCGCCCGCCCGGGCCCCTCGAACTGGGGGCCGCACAACGGCACTTGCCCTCGTCCCGCAGGCCAAGTCCGTCCCCTCCCCCATCCGTTCGCACGCGACGCACGTGTGTCGCATCGCAACTGGCGCAACAGCCCTGCCTCACCGCTCCGTTCGGACCCGTCCGCCCCGAGGCCCCGCCGTGCCCGACGGTCATCCGGCCATGCGGTCACCGCTGCGAGGACCGGCCGTACGCTCCCCCGCCGCCTGGGAGCCGGGGCCGGGGCCGGCCGGGCCGCCCCCGTTGCCAGGTCGTTGCGGCTGCCCGGTCGCGGGGACCTTCTGCGGAACGACGGACCGGCGCCGCAGGTAGCGCGGAGCACGCGTGACGCCGGGCGCCGTGCCGGTGCCCGGTGCGGTGCGGCGCCGGGGCAGCACGCCCGAGCCGAGCGCCACGCCCAGCCCGACCAGCACACTCCCGAGGGCCTGCGGAACCCCGTAGGAGCCGGTGCCCACGAGTGGCGCGGTGAGGGCGGCGGAGACCGGGATCAGTCCGGAGAAGAGCGTGGCGCGCTCGGCGCCGATCCGCTGCACGCCCATGTACCAGCAGACGAAGCCGACGACCGTGACGACCACCGCCTGCCAGAGCAGGGCGACGGCTTCGCCGGTCGTGGGTGTCCGGACGACACCGGTGCCGTCCGTCACCAGGCCGAGCAGCAGGGACTCCACTACGGCGATCCCGCACACCGCGGCCGACAGCAGTCTCGGCCCCAGCGGTCCCACCGGCCGCAGTACGGGCACCGCGAGAACGGCGAAACCCGTCTCACCGGCCAGCGCACCCGCCGACCATAGGATGCCCGCCGTGTCGGTTCGGCCCCACCCCTGGACCGTGAAGGCCCCGGCGGCGACGAACACGGCGGCCCCCAGGACGACGCGCGTCGGCCGACGTCCGTCCAGCAGGGGCACGACCGCGGCGACGAGGATCGGGGCGCAGCCGACGAAGACCCCGGGGACGGCGGGTTCGGCGGAGCGTTCCGCCCCGAGGACCGCCAGGTTGAAGCCGACCATGCCGACGGCCGCCAGAAGCGCGAGCCGCCCCCACTGCCGGTGGTGAAGGCCACGCAGTACGGCGACCGGTCCCCCGGACCGCCGATCTCCGGCCACCAGGGGCAGGAGCAAGAGCGCCGCGAGACCGTAGCGCAGCGCCTGACCGCCCGCGTACGGATAGTCGCCGAGCAGGCTGTTCACGGTGAAGGAGGCGCCCACGAGGACGCCGGCGAGGGCTGCGAGCAGCGCCCCGCGCGGGGAGACAGCGTTCATGGAGCCGACGCTAGGCAGAGGTGTGGTCTGTTTTAAGGTCCACTTTCATGACGTCATCGGGGACCAATCCACCGGCACGGGACGAGGAGCCCGGGAGGTTCACGGAGTCCGGCTCCGCGGCCTGGGAGCTGCTGGTGCCCGCTGCCGCCGCGCCGGCACGTCGACGGGGCCACGCCCTCCAGTCGGCTCTGCGCGAGGCCGTACGTTCCGGTCGTCTCGTCCCGGGGACGAGACTGCCGTCGAGCCGGGCGCTCGCCGCGGATCTGCGGCTGTCGAGAGGGCTGGTCACCGAGGCGTACGAACAACTGACGGCGGAGGGCTATCTGCGCAGCGAACGCGGTGCCGGCACCTGGGTGGGCGGGGCCGTCCGGGCCGCCGCGCCGGGGGCGCGTGACCTGGCCCCACGTGCGCCGGGCGCACGTGTGGACTTCCGCCCGGGTACTCCTGATCTCGCGCTGTTCCCCCGCAGTGCCTGGGCCGCCGCCTGTCGCGCGGTGCTCGGCGGGCTGCCGCACAGCGCACTGGGCTATCCCGATCCACGGGGGCTGCCCGAACTCCGGGAGACGCTTGCGGCCCTGCTCGCCAGGCGTCGCGGGGTGGTCGTGGAACCGGAGCGCGTGGTGGTGTGCTCCGGCGTGGCGCAGGCGATGACATTGCTCGGTTTCGTCCTGCGCGATCGAGGTGTGCGGGCGGTCGGCGTCGAGGACCCCGGGAGCCCCGAGCACGCGGCGCTGTTCGCGTCCGCCGGAATCACGGCCACCGCGCTGCCGCTCGACGCCGACGGGCTGGCTGCCGGGCCTCTCGTACGCTCGGGTGTCCGCGCCGTGGTCACCACTCCGGCACACCAGTTCCCCACTGGCATCGCCTATTCCGCCACCGGCCGCGGCAGACTCCTGGACTGGGCCCGTGCCACGGACGGGCTGATCGTGGAGGACGACTACGACGGGGACTTCCGTTACGACCGCGCGCCCGTCGGGGCCTTGCAGGGCCTCGACCCGGAGCATGTCGCGTACACCGGTTCGGTGAGCAAGTCGCTCGCCCCGGGGCTGCGGCTGGGCTGGCTGGTCGCACCGGCGGCGCTGACCGACGAGATCGTGGCCCGCAAGCGCACGATGGATCTGGGCAATCCGGCCGTCGATCAGGCCGTCCTCTCCGAGTTCATCCGCACGGGCGGCTACGACCGGCAGTTGCGCCGCTGCCAGCGGGCCTACCGCGAGCGCCGCGACACCCTGGTCGCCGAGCTGACGGACCGCTTCCCCGGAACGGCCGTGAGCGGCATCGCCGCCGGGCTGCACGTCATCGCGCGGCTCCCCGAACGCTACGGGCCCGAGCCGTCGTTCATGAGGCGCGCGAACGCGGCCGGGGTGGCCCTGCGCCCCCTGAGCGACTGCGAGACGGTGCCCTCCGGGAGCCTGACGGTGGATCTGCTGCTCGGCCATGCGCACCTGACACCGCATGAGATCACGCGAGGGGTACGGCTGCTGGCGTCCGTCCACCGGGAGAACGGCGGGTGACGACGGGTTCGGGCGAGAGGCATCGGGCACCCGCGTGCGAGAACGGGATACCGGCGGGCGGGACACCGACGTCCGCGGGAGCTCCGGCTGCCGGCGCAGCCGCAACGGCAACGGCAACGGCAACGGCAACGGCAACGGCAACGGCAACGGAACAACCGTGGCATGCGGAACCACGGCGACGGCTGCGACGGCTGCGACGGCCGTGGCAGGCAGGACGACCGCGACGAACACGAGGGCCGAGACCGACGGGACGACGGTCACGGCCGTGACGTCCGGGGCGACAGTGACGGCCGCTGCCTGGTGTTCACCTGGGATTGGTGTGCGCGCAGCCGACGGGCACGAGGGTGGGGTCGGCCGACCGGCCCACCCCTGGTCCACCGACGCACCCGCCCGTGGAGGCGCCCCCGATGCCGAACCGTCCTCTTGTCCCATCCCTCGACCGTCGCGGTGTGCTGCGCGGTTCCCTCGCCGTGTCGGCCGCGCTGTCGCTGCCCGCGGTGGGGGCCGCGGCCCCCGCGTTCGCCCTCTCCGGCAGGCCACGCGCCGCATGGGGTGTGCAGGTGGGCGACGTCACCGCCTCGTCGGCGCTGGTCTGGGTCCGTTCGGACCGTCCCGCCAGGATGATCGTGGAGACGTCGGCCACGGAGTCCTTCCGCCGGTCACGCACCTGGCACGGTCCGCTGCTCGGCGCCGGAACCGACTTCACCGGGACCACGCCGCTGTACGGGCTCCCGGCGGGCGAGCAGGTGCACTACCGGGTGACGCTGGCCGATCCGGCGGACCCGCGCCGCACCGGAAAACCGGTGCACGGGACGTTCCGGACGGCGCCCGCCCGGCGCCGGGACGGGGTGCGCTTCCTGTGGTCCGGCGACATCGCGGGCCAGGGCTGGGGCATCAATCCGGACATCGGCGGCTACACCGTCTACGAGGAGATGCGCCGCCTCGACCCCGACTTCTTCCTGTGCAGTGGCGACAACATCTACGCGGACGGGGTGATCGAGCCCAGCGTGACGCTGCCCGACGGACGTGTCTGGCGCAACGTCACCACCGAGGAGAAGTCGAAGGTCGCCGAGACGCTGGCCGAGTACCGGGGGAACTTCCGCTACAACCTTCTCGACGCCAACCTCCGTCGGTTCAATGCCCAGGTGCCCTCGATCGTCCAGTGGGACGACCACGAGGTGCGCAACAACTGGTATCCCGGACAGATCCTCGACGACTCCCGCTACACCGAGAAGAACATCGATGTGCTGGCGGCCCGTTCGACACGGGCGTTCGGCGAGTACTTCCCCGTGTCCACGCTGCGTGCCGCGTCCGGCGAGGGCCGGATGCACCGCGTCGTGCGGCACGGTCCGCTGCTCGACGTGTTCGTCCTCGACATGCGGTCCTTCCGCAACGCCAACTCCCCCGGCCGACAGCCGGACGACGCCACCGGCATCCTCGGCTCCGAACAGCTGCGCTGGCTCAGGCAGGAGCTGTCACGGTCCCGCGCGGTGTGGAAGGTGATCGCCGCCGACATGCCGCTGGGGCTGGTGGTCACCGACGGAGCGACCGACTTCGAGGCGGTCGCCCAGGGCGATCCCGGGCAGCCGCTGGGCCGGGAGCTCCAGATCGCGGAACTGCTCCGGTACATCAAGCACCGGCGGATCACCGGCACGGTCTGGCTGACGGCCGACGTGCACTACACGTCGGCCCAGCACTACGTGCCCGAGCGTGCCGCGTTCAAGGACTTCGCGCCGTTCTGGGAGTTCGTCTCGGGTCCGCTGGCGGCCGGTCAGTTCCCGGCGAACGCGCTCGACGCGACGTTCGGTCCCGACCGGGTCTTCGTGCGGGCACCCGACCGGGCGAACGTGTCGCCGATGGAGTCCCCGCAGTTGTTCGGCGAGGTCGACATCGACGGCGACAGCGGCGAGTTGACCGTACGACTGCGCGCCCAGGGTGGTTCCGTGCTGTTCAGCAAGGTGCTGCGGCCGGGCCTCGTCGGACAGTGAGGCGGCCCCGACCGCCGTCCCCGGACGGCGGTCGGGGACCGATTGTCAGTGGTGGGTCCTACGGTTTTTCCATGACCCGATCCGTTCAGGCATTGGCCTACGCACGCCCGTCCGTCGTGGAGTCCTCACAGGCCGGGCGCCTGCTCGGTCTGGAGACGTCCGGTGGACTCACTCCCCGGGGTGCCGAACCCCATCCCCGGTTCTTCTCCGGATTCCTCACCTCGCCGGGCATCGCCGCCCGCGGCCTGCTGGCCGTGGCGGACGTGGCGTCCGCGCGCTACTACCAGCGGACCCTGCCCGCCTCGCTCGATCCCGTGGTGACGGGCAACGGCGACCGATTGCGCTTCGAGTCGTTCTCCGGCTGCTGCGGCGTGTACGCGCGGCTCGACGTGCTGCGAGAAGGACTGGACGGCGCGGAGACGGGGCACGGCACGACGAACGTGGACGTCAACAACCCGCTGCGGGAGGCCCTTTCCCGGATATCGGGTGACGATCCGCTGCACATGCGGGTGGGTCCGGAGGAGATGGCCGTCACCACGCTGGACGGACCGGTCGTGGAGAAGAAGGTGCCGCTGCCCGACCGGTGGCTGCGCGGCTTCGCGGAGGCGCAGGTGGTGTCGGCCGGTTTCGATCTGCGGGCCGAGCTGCCCGCAGCCGAGGCCGTGCGGTTCCTGAGGTCACTGCCGCGCACGTCGGGGAACGCCTCGCGCGGCGCGCGCTGGGTGATCCCGGCGGGGAAGACACTGCGGCCGACGACTCGGCCGGTGGCGGGGGCGGTGTGTCTTCCGGGCCCCGAGCGGCTGGTGGCGTTTCAGCGGGTGCTGCGTCATGCGACGTCCCTGCGGGTGTACGGGCCGGTGGCCGACGGCGCGGCGACCGCGAGCGCCTGGGAGGCGGTGCTTCCCGGCATGCGGCTCACGCTCACGCTGTCGCCCGAGGCCTCGCGCGGCTTCTCCGGCGAGGGCGGGGTGCTGGAGGCACTGGCCACCGAGGACGCCGCGGCCGACGCCGAACTGGTGTCGCTGCTGCTGGCCTGGGAGCCGCGTATCGAGCCCGCCGACCTGGCGGAGCAGTCGGGTCTGACGGTGGAGCGGGTACGGGCCGCGCTCACCCGGCTGGGGACGGCGGGCCGGGTCGGCTACGACCTCGCGGACGCCGCCTACTTCCATCGCGAGCTGCCGTACGACGCGCACCGCGTCGAGCGGCACAACCCGCGCCTCGTCGCCGCCCGGGAACTGGCCGGCTCCGGAGCGGTCGCGCTCGACGGGGACGTGGCGGTCGTCTCCTCGGGCGAGCGTCGGTACCAAGTGAGGGAGAAGGACGGAATGCTCGGCTGTACCTGCCAGTGGTGGATCGACTATCGCGGCCGTCGCGGCCCCTGCAAGCACGCCTTGGCCGTGCGGATGGTCCGTCGTGGTGCGCCGGTCGCCGGAGGTGCGCGATGAAGGACCTGCTCACCGCCGTCCGGGAGGGGCACGTGAAGGACGTCCCGGGCCTGCTGGCCGGACTGGACCGGGCCGAACGCCGGTCGGCCCTCGTGGAGTTGAAGGCCCTGCGCAAGGAGGCACGGGGCTGGCACTGGAACGAGCGGGAGAGGTCACGCGACGCCCTGTTCGTGGCCGGCGCGGGTTGCCACACGGGGGCGGCGGCGTGCGCCACCTGGCTGGGGGGCCGGGATCTGGTGGGGTGGCGACGGACTCCCTTCTTCCGGGTCGTCGAGGTGCTGGGGGACCGCGATCCCGCCTGGGTCGCCGATGTGGCCCATCGGCTCGCGGCGCGGCCCGCGGCGGTGGAGTCCGCGTACGAACTCGTCGTCGGCCTGGTGAAGCTCGCAGCGTGTCCGGTCCCCACCACGGACGCCTTCGTGCGCGGCTGGGCGGAGCACGTCTCCACCGCGCCCTGGCAGACGCGCAAGACGCGCCCCTTGACCGACATCCTCCGCGCCGACCCGTATCTGCCGGTTCTCCTCCCCCGCGTCTTCGAGTTGCCGGAACTGCCGTCGTCGATGATCTGGTTCGACGAGACGACGCAGAATCCGTGCCAGTGGCCGGTGGCACTGCTCGCTCTCGTCGACGAGGGTCTCGTCGAGCGGACGCGGCTCGTGGAGATGTCCCTTACACGGTTGCTCCGGGGCGGGAAGCCCGCGGAACAGCGGTTCTGCCTGGCGTTGTTGCGGCGGCTGGAGCTGACCGAGCAGGAGGAGACCGGGCATCTCGCCGACTGGGCCGCCATGGCGGCGGACGGGATCTCCACCGTGGCCGGTCACGCCCAGGAGGTGCTCGGCCGGATGGACGAGCGCGGTGAGCTGCCGGTCCGGTCGCTGGCGGAGGTCTCGGGTGCCGTGCTGTTCCGCACCGAGAAGAAGCTGGTCCGGTCCCAGCTCGTGCTGATCGGCAAGGCGTTGCGGCGCGACCCGTCGACGGCCGACGAACTGCTGCCCGCCGTCGCCGAGGTCTTCGGGCACGAGGACATCGGCCTTCAGGAACGGGCACTGAAGCTCGTGACGCGGTACCTCTCCTCCGCCGGTGACACGACACGGGAAGAACTTTCCCTTTCGGCTGCGCAGTTGAGCCCGGTGCATCAGGAAGCCGCGACTGCGGCCTTCGGTGTCCTGCCCGGCGACCGGCCGACTGCGGAACCGTACGAGGAAGTGCTTCCGCTCCCTCCTGTGCCGCTGCCTCTCGCACCCGCGCCGGCCACGCTGCCCGAACTCATCGAGGAAGTGGCACTCCTGACGGGTGATCTGCGGTCCGGATTCGGCGGCTCCGGCGCTCCCTTCGACGTGTCGGCGTTCGAGCGGACACTGGACGGACTGGTACGGCACGCCCACGCCGACCGGACGGCACTGCGCGACGCGCTGCGCGAGGCGCTGACCGGTCAGTGGCGGATCGACAGCGAGCCCAACCCTCATCTCAGGCGGTGGCTCATCTCGCACTCGGGCATCGAGATCGTCGTGGCCACGCTCCTCGGCGGGGAGTCGGCGCGGGCCGTGGCGGCCGACCGTCCGTCGCGGGAGCCCGATTGGAGGTGTGCCCACGCGGCACTGGACGGGATCCGCGAGGCCCGCCTGTGGGAGGCGGCCGACGCCGTGCTCGACGGCGGGGTGCCGTTCCTGCTGGCCATACCCACGTCGCACACCGGTTTTCTCGATCCGGCCGTGCTGGTGGACCGGCTGCGCGCGTACCAGCGCCTGGGCGTCCGGCCCGGTGACGTCGATTTCGGTCAGGCCCTGCTCCGCGTACCCCGCGGCGAGGCACAGCACGAGGCGGCGGTGGCGGCCGCGGCTCTCTGCACGCCGGAGGGGAACCTTCTGGCGGCGTGGCTGCGCACCGACGAACCGCTCGCCCGGGTACGCCGCTTCGACCTGGAGAGGCGGACCCGGACGGCCGGCGGACTGGTGTCGACGCCGGGCACCTGGACGCACCGCGTGCTGATGGCCAGCGAGGAACACCCGTTCGTCCGGACGGAGTTCCCCCGCCTCTTCCGCTGGCTGGGAAAACCGCACACTCCCACGCACCATGTGTGCTACCACTGGGGCGAACGGCCGGAGGGCTGGATCTCGTCCCTGCCTCAGGACGCGGAGACGCTGGCCGCCTGGATGCTGCCGAACATCTCGGTCGGCACGGTCGAGGAGATACGGGACACCATGCGACCGCTGCCGTCGCTCGCCGAGCTCGACGCGCCCGCGGGCGAGGCGGTCCATCTGGCGGTCGCGTACGGTCTGGCGTGCAGGCACCAGGAGGACCGCCTCTCCGCGGTGGACGCCCTGCTGATACTCGCCGCGCGCCAACAGCTGGACGCCTCACTGCTGGGCGAACAACTGACGGCCCTTCTCGAACACGGGGTGGCGAAACCGAACCGGGTCGCGGAGTCGACCCGCACCGCCGCCGCCACCGGCGCGTACCGGACGACGCTCTCCGTGCTCGCCGCGCTCCTGCCCGGACTGCTCACCCGCCAGAAGGCCCCGCGCGGGCTGAATGATCTGCTCGCCGTGGCCGCCGAATGCGCGGAACACTGCGGCGCGGTGCGGGCCGAGCCGATACCCGGGCTCGCCGAGACGGCGGCCCGCGGCGGCTCCTCGCAACTGGTACGGCAGGCGGTACGCCTGCAAGCCGCCTGGAGGGAAAGCGGGACCGGCGTGACCACCTCGGCCGTCGAGGCGTGACCCGCGCGCGAACCGCCCGGAGCGTGGCCGGACACCGTCCGGACCGGCACCGGTCAGGACGGACCGCAATTGATCAAGGCGATATTGCGCCAAAACGGATGCTAGGGGTCAGATGCTCGCTTAACCCATCGGTCACGGACTGTTCGCGATCGGGCAACACCGCTCGGTCACAGTGAACTCATGACTGACAGGACACCCACCACGACCTCCCGCCGCCCGCACCACCGGCGGCGGGACCTGATCGAGCTGGCCGCGCTGTTCACCGCCGTGGCGGTGGCCGACGCGATCGCCAACCTGATCGGGCACCAGCCCGACGGACCGTATCTCCTGATCGCCTCGGCCGTGGCCCTGACCATGACCGCGGCGTTCCACACCTGGTGGGCGCGGCGTCACAGTCACGCTCCCCCGCCGGTCGGGAGCGGTCTCGACGCCGACGACGTCGGCGATGCCGACGGGCCGCCCGGCCACCGCGTCGAGCCCGCGGACGGGCCCGACGGCTCTGCCGACAAGGTCGCGGCGACGGTGAACGTGCCCGAGCCGGCGGGGCCCGGGGCGGCCCCGGCTGGCGAGGGCACGGCGCTGTGGCGGATGCGTACCACCGTGCGGGACGCACCGGGGAGTCTCGCCGCACTGTGCCTGGCGCTCGCCCGGCACCGGGTCGACATCCTCACGTTGCAGACGCACCCGCTGGCGCGCGGAACCGTCGACGAGTTCCTGCTGCGCGCCCCCGCGTCCCTCCGGGCCCGGCAGCTGAGCCGGTCCGTCTCCGCCGCCGGGGGCGGGTCCACCTGGATCGAGCGGGCCGACACCCACGACCTGGTGGACGTCCCGACGCGGGTACTCGGCCTCGCCACACGCACGGCACTGGACGCAGCAGAACTACCCCTCGCCCTGCGCCAGTTGCTGGGGCGCTGCACGATCCGTTCGCTGCCCTCGGTCCCGGTCACCGGTCACGTGCCGGACAGGGAAACGACCCCGGCGGAGGGAGTGCTGGAGGAAACGGTGATGCGGCTGCGGGATCCGTCCGGGGGCACGGTCACCGTCGAGCGACCGTATCTGCCGTTCACGCCGACCGAGTTCGCCCGGGCGCGGGCCCTGGTGGAACTGGACGCCCGGCTGGGCCCCCGCGTACCGCGCACCGAACACGTGCTCACGCTCCCCGAGGGCAACGAGATCACCGTGCGCCGCGCCGACCAGGACGATCTGGAGGCGGCCCGGGCCATGCACGACCGCTGCTCCGACCGGACGCTCGCCCTGCGCTATCACGGCCCGGTGCGCGACGCCGACCGCTACCTGGACCATCTGCTGAGCCCCCGATTCGGCCGCACCCTGGCCGCGCAGACCGCCTCGGGACGCCTCGTCGCCCTGGGCCACCTTCTGTGGGACGGCGACGAGACCGAGGTCGCCCTGCTCGTCGAGGACGACTGGCAGCGGCGCGGAATCGGTTCCGAGCTGCTTCGGCGACTGGTGGCGCTCGCCGTCGAGGCGGGCTGCGAGAACGTCTATGCGGTCACCCGGGCCTCCAACACCGGCATGGTCGCGGCCATGCGTGCGTTGGCCCTGCCGCTGGACTACCAGATCGAGGCAGGCACGCTCGTCATCACCGCCCGGCTGGACGCGGCACCGGTCCGTTCGCTGCCGCCGTACGAGCAAGCCGGTCACTGACGAGCAGGCCGGTCACGGCCACCGGGCCGGTCACAGGGGAACGAGCCCCGCACCGACCGACGAGCACGACCAGCGCCCCGGTGGCCCCATCCCGCCACGCGCCCGACGGCCGGGGGCGCGCGGACCCCCGCCCACACGCCCCCGGCCCTCCTCGCCGGGCCGGACCTCGCCCCTCTACGAGGCCGGGCCTGTCCCGACGGCCCGGACCGCTCCGGGGCCCCGCTCCGCTCCGGAAACGGAAGCGGCCTCGGACACACCGTTCGTCCCGGGCGCGCCGACCACCCCGGACACGTGGACCGTCCGTGAGGCCGGTTCCCGTTCACCGGGACCTGGCTCGTCGCAGTCCAGCGCCCGGGAGAGATCGGCCCACAGGTCCTCGACGTCCTCCAGCCCGACCGACATGCGCAGGAGCCGGTCCCCGACGCCGGAAGCCTGCCGGTCCGCCTCCTCCACGATGCGGTGGCTGATGGACGCCGGGTGCTGGATCAGGGTGTCGACGCTGCCGAGGCTGACCGCCGGGGTGATGAGCCGTACGGCCGAGATCACCCGGTGGGGATCGCCGTGCACCTCGAACGAGACCATCGCCCCGCCCAGTTCCGGGTAGTGGACCCGGGCGACGCGCGGGTGGGCCGCCAGCCTGCGCGACAGTTCCGCGGCGGTAGCGGAGGCCGCCCGCACCCGCACCGGGAGCGTCGCGAGGCCGCGCAGCAGCAGGTACCCGGCCATCGGGTGCAGCACGCCGCCGGTGGCGAAGCGCACCTGTCGCAGACGCGCCGCGAACTCCTCGTCGCAGGCGACGACGCCGCCCATCACGTCGCCGTGTCCTCCGAGGTACTTGGTGGCGCTGTGCAGCACGATCCGGGCGCCGTGCTCCACCGGCCGCTGGAGCACGGGCGTGGCGAAGGTGTTGTCGACGAGCAGCGGCACCGACCCGCAGGAGTGCGCGATCGCCCGGATGTCGACCTCGGCGAGCGTGGGATTGGCGGGCGTCTCCACCATCACCAGACCCGTGTCCGGCCGGATCGCCTCGGCGATGCCCGCCGGATCGGTCCAGGTCACCTCGGTGCCCAGCAGACCGGTGCCGAGGAGATGGTCGCTGCAGCCGTAGAGCGGACGGATGGCGACCACATGACGCAGTCCCATGCTCGCCCGGACCAGCAGCACGGCGGTGAGCGCCGCCATTCCGCTGGCGAACGACACGGCGCTCTCCGCCCCTTCGAGCCGGGCGAGGGCGTCCTCGAACCGGGCGGTCGTCGGATTGTCCAGGCGAGCGTAGACGGGCGGGCCGTCGGGCCTGGCGCCGTTCGCGGCGAAGGCGTCGATCCGCCGGGCCTCGTCCCGGGAGTCGTACGAGGGGTAGGTGGTGGACAGGTCGATCGGCGGAGTGTGCAGGCCGAGGGCCGCGAGATCGTCACGGCCCGCGTGCACGGCTTCGGTGGCGAGCGCCCGCGACCGGGGGGTCGCCGGGGGCGCCATGAAGGAGTCGGTGTCCATGACATCACTCTGAACATCACCCGGGCCTTGCCGGGACTGTCCCGTGCTACGTTCGGCAGATGTCCGAATCCGTCGTTCTCGACCCGGTGGACCTGCACATTCTGCGGCTGCTGCAGAACGATGCCCGGACCACCTACCGCGAGCTGGCCGCCGAGGTCGGTGTCGCCCCGTCGACCTGTCTGGACCGGGTGGCCAGACTGCGTCGTTCCGGGGTCATCCTCGGCCACCGGTTGCGCCTCGACCCGGCGCGGATCGGCCGGGGGCTGGAGGCCCTGCTCTCCGTACAGGTGCGCCCGCACCGCAGGGAGCTGATCGGTCCGTTCGTCGACCGGATCAGGGCGCTGCCGGAGTCCCGCGCGCTCTTCCATCTGACCGGGCCCGACGACTACCTGGTCCATGTCGCGGTCGCCGACACCGCTGACCTTCAGCGTCTGGTGCTGGACGAGTTCACGTCACGGCGTGAGGTGGCCCGGGTCGAGACGCGGCTGATCTTCCAGCAGTGGGAGTGCGGACCGCTGCTGCCGCCGACGGCGGGAGCACAGGGAACAGGGCCCTGAGCCGGAGCACGGAGCGCACGTCCCCGAGCCGGAGTGCGGGGAACAGGTCCCTGGGTCCGAATGCTGATGACGCGGAGGCCCTCGCCGTACGAGGATGTCCGCATGTCAGAAATTGCCGGCAGCGCACTGCCCCGCCAGGTCGCCGACGCCTACGTCGACGCATACATCGAACTCGACCCGATCTCCGGCACGTACCTGGGTGTCGCGGCGAGTTCGCGGCACCTTCCCGACTTCTCCCCCGCCGGGCAGGAGGCCCGTGCGGAGCTCGCCCGCACCACCCTCGCGAAGCTCGACGCCGCGGAACGGCTGCCCGGCGCGGACACCGACGCCGAACGCCGCTGCGGCCGTCTGCTCCGCGAGCGCCTCATGGCGGAACTCGCCGTCCACGAGGCGGACGAGGGGCTGCGCACGGTCTCCAACATCCACTCTCCGGCGCACAGCATCCGCGAGGTGTTCACGGTGACGCCGACCGAGACCGACGAGGACTGGGCGGCGGTCGTGGACCGGCTGCGCGCGGTTCCCGCCGCGCTGGAGGGGTACCGCGCGTCACTGGCGCTCGGCCTGGAGCGCGGGCTGCACGGGGGGCCGCGCGCCACCGCGACGTTCATCGGCCAGCTCGACGAGTGGGCCGGTGACGACGGGACGGGCTTCTTCGAGGAGTTCGCCGCCACGGGTCCCGCGCTCCTGCGCGCCGAGCTGGACGAGGCCGCCGGCCGGGCGACGAAGTCGGTCGCGGAGCTGCGGGACTGGATGCGCGAGGTGTACGCCCCGGCGGTCGAGGGTGCGCCGGACATCGTGGGCCGCGAGCGGTACGCGCGTTGGTCACGCTACTTCAACGGCACGGACCTGGACCTCGACGAGGCGTACGCGTACGGCTGGTCCGAGTACCACCGGCTGCTCGCCGAGATGAGGGCGGAGGCCGGGAAGATCCTGCCCGGCGCGGGTCCCTGGGAGGCGCTGGCCCACCTCGACGTCCACGGCAAGCACATCGAGGGCGTGGACGAGGTCCGGACCTGGCTCCAGGACCTGATGGACGAGGCCATCGAGGCGCTCGACGGGACGCATTTCGAACTCGCCGAACGGGTGCGGAAGGTGGAGTCCCACATCGCCCCGCCCGGCGGTGCCGCGGCTCCGTACTACACGGGCCCGTCCGAGGACTTCTCCCGCCCCGGCCGCACCTGGCTCCCCACCATGGGCGAGACCCGCTTCCCCGTCTACGACCTGGTCTCGACCTGGTACCACGAGGGTGTGCCCGGCCACCACCTGCAGATCGCGCAGTGGACGCACGTCGCCGACAGCCTCTCCCGCTACCAGGCGTCGATCGGCCAGGTCAGCGCCAACTGCGAGGGCTGGGCGCTGTACGCGGAGCGGCTCATGGACGAACTGGGCTTCCTGCCCGACCCCGAGCGCCGCCTCGGCTACCTGGACGCGCAGATGATGCGCGCCTGCCGGGTGATCGTGGACATCGGCATGCACGCGGAGATGGAGATCCCCGCGGACTCCCCGTTCCACCCCGGCGAGCGGTGGACCCCCGGCCTGGCCCAGGAGTTCTTCGGCAACCACAGCGGCCGTCCGGCCGACTTCGTGGAGAGCGAGCTCACCCGCTACCTCTCGATGCCGGGGCAGGCCATCGGGTACAAGCTGGGCGAGCGTGCGTGGCTGCTCGGCCGGGAGAACGCGCGCACGGCGCACGGCGACGCGTTCGACGCGAAGGCGTGGCACATGGCCGCGCTCTCGCAGGGGCCGCTCGGACTCGACGACCTGGTGGACGAGCTGTCCAAGCTCTGACCGGGCGTCCACGCTCCGGCCGGACGTGGAACCGTCCGGGCTCCGGCCGGACATTCGGACTCCGACGGGACCGTGCGGTCGGCCTCTCCGCCTCGGCGGCCGGACGGCGGTGCCGGAGCGAGGAGAGGGCGATCGCACGCGTCGGCCGGCACCCGGGTCCCTCGGGGCCGGGCGGCGTGGGCGTGGGACCGGCCCCGGCACTACCGGCCGCACGGCGGGCTTCGGCGTGACGCAGACGGGCGGTCGAAAGCCGCCCGTCGCCAACCGCCAATCGTCAGCCGTCAGCCGTGCCCGACGCGCGGTGCCGTACCGCCGATCCGCCGCGCTCCTTCACCACTTCGAGCTGGGCGGGGACACGGCGGCGCAGATCGGCCACATGGCTGACGATGCCGACGCTGCGGTCCCGTTCGCGCAGCGAGTCCAGGACGTCGAGCACCTCGTCGAGCGTCTGGTCGTCCAGGCTGCCGAAGCCCTCGTCGATGAAGAGCGTGTCCAGCCTTACGCCGCCCGCCTCGTCGGTGACGACATCGGCGAGGCCGAGCGCGAGAGCCAGCGAGGCGAAGAACGTCTCGCCTCCCGAGAGCGTCGCCGTGTCGCGTTCGCGGCCGGTCCAGGCGTCGACCACGTGCAGACCGAGACCGGACCTGCGGCTTCCGGTCCGGGCGTCGGAATGGACCAGGGTGTACCGGCCGGACGACATGCGTTCCAGCCGCGCGGTGGCCGCGGCGGCGACCTGTTCGAGCCGTGCGGCCAGTACGTAGGACTCCAACCGCATCTTGCGCTCGTTGTCCGCCGAGGTACCGGCGGTGAGCGCGGCCAGCCGTGCCACCCGGTCGTACTCCTCGCGCAGCGGGCCGAGCTCGCGCACCCCGTTCGTGGCACCGCGCGACAGCCGGGCCAGTTCGGCACAGCGCTCCCGTGCGGCGGACAGCGCCGCCGACGCCTCCCTCAGCAGCCGCTCGGCGGCGTCGTACGCGGCCCGCGCGGCGTCCACCGCGGCGGGCGGCCCGTCGGCGGCGGTACGGGCCGCGGTCTCGGCGAGCCGGTCGGCGACGGCGGCGGACTCCGACTGCCAGGCATCGGTCAGCCGCTGGAGTTCACGCTGTTCGGCGTCGGTCAGCAGGCTCGCGGCGGCGTCCTGCGGGGTGTCGAACCCGGCCCGGAACGCGGCGTCGGCAAGCCGGCCGTCGGCCTCCTTGCGACGCTGTGCGGCCGCCTCCTCCTCGCGTACCGCCATGGCGGCCGCGGCCAGCAGCCCGGCCCTTCGCTCCAGCAGCTCCGCGTGCTCGGCGACGCTGGCGCGGTCGCCCCGCGCGAGCACCAACTCGGCTTCCAGTGAAGCCTGTTCCCGGTCCAGCCCCTCCCGCAGGGAAGTGCGGGCCGCGACCCGGCGCTCGGCCGACCGCAGCCCTTCCAGCCGCTCGGAGTGTTCCCGCTCGGCGGCCGCCAGTGCCTCGCGCGCCGCGTGCGTCCCGGCGGCGGTCCGGTGCGCCTCGGCGTGCCGGTGGGTCAGTCCCTCGACGAGTTCGGCGAGTTCGACGACGGAGGGATCGGCGGCGGGCTCGGAGGGGGACGGCGTCGTCCGTGCCACCGCCGCGTCGCCCACCGGGACCCCCGGCCCGGCCGGCTCCGCATCCGCGGCCCCGGCGACGCGCCGCGCACCGGTCCGTTCGACGGCATCCGCGCCGTCCCTCGGCTGCGGCACGGCCGACCGCGCCGCGGCCCGGGCCGTCAGGTGCTTCTCGCGCAGGATCCCCAGCTCCCGGTCGGCCCGGGTGCGCACGTCCTCGGCCCGCCGGTGGGCTTCCAGGGCCCGTTCCTCGGCGGCCCGGTCGACGTGGCCGTCGCTCGCCCGCGCGGGGGCGGGGTGGTCCGTCGATCCGCACACCGTGCAGTGCTCGCCGTCCACCAGCTCCGCGGCCAGTTCCGCGGCGATGTCACGCAGCCGCCGTTCGCGCAGCTCCAGCCAGGACTCGTGGGCACCGACGGCGCGCTCCCGGGCCAGGGCCAGCCGCTCGACGGCGGCCGACACCTCCAGGGCGAGCGCGTCGCGCCGCCGGGCCGCCTCCCACCGGGCCCGGACGGGTTCCAGCCGTCCCGCGAGCTGTTCCGCGCGGGTCGCCGCCTCCTGGGCCTCCTCGACCCGGGCCCGCAGGGCGTGCCGGGTCGCCTCCCAGTCGGCCAGCCAGCCCTTCGCCTCCTGGATCAGCTCGTCGTCCGCCCGGGCCTGTCGCTCCAGCCCGGCACGTTCGGCGTCGATCTCCGCGCTGCGCCGCTCGGCGCGCTTCGCCGCGTCCAGTCCGCCGAGTTCCTGACGGAGCCCGCGCTCCAGTTCGGCCAGTTGCTCGGCGCCCGCCTCGCCGAGGGCGGCGGGCAGCGGCGCGCGGGCGCGGTCCCGGGCCTCCCGGGCGGCGTGGTAGGCGCGTTCGGCCTCCTCGCGCAGTTCCAGGGCGGGGGCGACCTGGTCCGCCTTGCGGGCGCGGGCGAGCCGTTCACGGCGGCGGTCGTGGTCGGGACGGCCGGCTTCGAGCGCGGCTGCGCGGCGCCGGGTCTCCTCGTACCGCTGCTGGAGCGCGGCACGTTCGCGTTCGGCGTCGAGGGCCAGGCGGGCGGATTCCTGTCGGCCCTCGGCGAGCGCCAGTACGGACGCGGCGATGTCGAGCCGTTCCCGGGCGCCGCTACGGGCCTGCGCGGCCCACTCCAGCACGCTCGCGGCGAGCCCGGGGTCACCGGGCCGGAGGCCGGGGAGCACCGCTTCGCGCGCGGCCGGACCGGCGGCCTGGGCGATCCGCTGAGCGGTCGCGAGGACGCGTTCGTCCCCGGCCCTGACCTGGGCCTCGGCGGCACGGCGGAGCTCGGCGAGCCGGTCCTCGACGGCGGCGAAGCGACGGGTGTCGAAGAGCTTGCCGAGCAGTTTGCCCCGCGCCTCGGCGTCGGCCCTCAGAAAGCGCGCGAAGTCGCCCTGCGGCAGGAGCACCACCTGGCAGAACTGGTCGCGGCTCATTCCGATCAGCTGCGTGATCTCCTCGCCGATCTCCTGGTGCGAGCGGCTGAGCGACCGCCAGCCGCCGTCCGGCCCGTACTCGCGCAGGCGGCTCTGCGCCTTCTCCGTCGTGAAGCCGTCGCCCTTCTTCTTGGGGCGGGGCTGGGCCGGACGCCGGGTGACTTCGAGGCGCCGGCCGCCGACGGTCAGGTCGAGCGCGACCTCGGTGGGTACGTCCACCGGGGCGTGGTCGCTGCGCAGCGAGCCGCCGGGGGTCTGACGGACACCGGGCACCGAGCCGTAGAGGGCGTAGCACACGGCGTCGAGGACCGAGGTCTTCCCTGCGCCGGTCGGCCCGTGCAGCAGGAAGAGCCCGGCCGAGGAGAGCGTGTCGAAGTCGATGTGCTGGGTGCTGCCGAACGGCCCGAAGGCCGTGAGCGTGAGCCTGTGCAGCCTCACCGGTTCACCTCGCGCAGCGTGTCGTCCACCCGGACGTGGTCGAAGGCACCGCGCAGCACGGCGCGTTCCCGCTCGTCCGCCGCCGCGCCGCCGCGCACATGTGCCACGAAGTCCTCCGCGATCTGCTGGTCGTCGCGCCCCTGGAGGCGCTGTGCGTACGAGGCGAGCGGGTCGTCGGGGGCCCGGTCGGGGTCGAACACGAGGCTGAGGGTGTGGGGGAAGCGTTCGGCGAGTCGGGCCATCGGTTCGGTGGGGCGCACCGGGTCGGTGAGCGTGGCCTCGACCCAGGAGTCCCGGTGGCGTTCCAGCGCGGGGTCGTCGAGGAGGGAGTCGAGGCGGCCGCGGAGTCTGGCGAGCGGTCGGGGCACCGGGCAGTCGACGCGTTCGGCGGTGATGCCCCCCGAGGCGTCCAGGTCGACGAGCCACATCGTCTTGCGGTGGGTGGCCTCGGAGAAGGAGTAGGCGAGCGGTGAGCCGGAGTAGCGGATCCGCTCGCTGACGGTCTGGCAGCCGTGGAGGTGTCCGAGCGCCACGTAGTCGACGCCGTGGAAGACTCCGGCGGGTACGGCGGCGACCCCGCCGACGGTGATGTCGCGTTCGCTGTCGCTGGGTTCCCCGCCCGCGACGAAGGCGTGGGCGAGCACGACGGACCTGGTGCCTCCGGGCCGTTCGGCGAGGTCGGCGCGCACCCGGTCCATGGCGGCGCCCAGCACCGCCTCATGTCCGGCGCGCCCCGCCCCGAGGACGTCCTTGACCAGGGCGGGTTCCAGGTAGGGCAGCCCGTAGAACGCCACGTCGCCGTGGGCGTCGCGCAGGACGACGGGGGTGGCGCAGTGGGCGGGGTCGGTCCGCAAGTGGATTCCGGCCCGGCCGATCAGCCCGGCGCCGACGCCGAGCCTGCGCGCCGAGTCGTGGTTCCCGGAGATCATCACGGTGGGCACCCCGGCGGCGGCGAGCCGGTGCAGGGCGTCGTCGAAGAGCTCGACGGCGGACAGCGGGGGCACGGCCCGGTCGTACACGTCGCCTGCCACGACGACCGCGTCCACCTCGTGCTCGCGCACCGTGGCCACCAGGTGGTCCAGGTGGGTCGCCTGGGCTTCGAGCAGGGAGACCCGGTGGAAGGACCGGCCCAGGTGCCAGTCCGATGTGTGCAGAATTCTCACGTGCCGGCTCCGCCCTGCGTCATCTTCTTCCTCCGCCCCCGCGTCCGGTTCCGCGCCCGGCGCACACCATGACCGGCCCGCGGACCGGCGCGGCTTCGTGATCCGCGCCGATCGCCCGCCGCGACCGCTTCCGTGCCGGCGAGCACACCGTTCTCCCCGCTGAGCACACTGTTCTCACCGCTCACAGTGTCCCACCGGCATCGGCCGCCCACGGCGCCTTCAGCCGAGAAGATCGACCGGCGTCCCGACGCCGAGCCGTTCCGCCTGCCGGTAGGCGACCCAGGCGACGGCCAGGTCCTGCCAGGGGAGCCCGACGGGTGCGTATACGGAGCGTGCCATGTCCGGGACGCGGCCGGGACGGGTGCCGTCGAGCAGTTCACCGAGCGTGGCGTGCGCGGCGTCGGGCGGCAGTCCCGCCGCGGCCAGGGCTCCCGTGGTCGCCGCGAGTTCGCGGTCGTCGACGACCAGGAGGGCGGAGCCGAGCAGGTCGGCGGAGAGTTCCTGTTTGCCGGGCTCGTCGGCGCCGAGCGTGGTGAAGTGCTGGCCGGGACGGGTGTCTGCGAGGCTCAGCAGCGGGGTCCGCGACCAGGTGGCGAGCAGGACGACGTCCGCGGCAGCGGCGATCTCGGCCGCCGAGCCGAGGACACGGCCCCGGTGCCGGCCGGCGAAGCCTGCCGCGCGCTCCGGGTCGGTGTCGTGCACCACCAGGTCGCGGAATTCGCGCAGGCTCCGTACGCCACGGACCATGATCTCGGCCTGCGCACCCGCTCCGACGACGCCGAGCACCGCTTCGCCCACCGGGTCGGGTGCGGCGAGGACATGGGTTCCGAGGGCCGCGGCGAGGCCGGTCCGCCAGGCCGTGACGGTGGCGGAGTCGAGCAGGGCGAGGAGTTCGCCGTCCCGTCCGCTGTGCAGGCAGATCACACCGCGCAGCGCGGGCCGGGCACCCGGGAACTTGGCGTTGACCTTGACGGTGTACGCGTCGACGCCCGGCAGCAGGCCGGGCATCAGCGCCATCACCGTACCCGGGAACGGGAGGTCCGTGCGGAACCGCCGGCCGGCGACGGTGGAGGCACCGGCCCGACGGAAGCCGTCACGCAGGGCCTCCAGACAGGCGTCCGGTTCGAGCACGGCCAGGAGATCGCTGCTGGTCAGAAGCCGGGTCATGGCCCCATTGTCCGATGCGGCCGACGAGCTCCCACACGTGCCCCCGTTACCTTTTTCGTGGCCCCGCAATGGGGTGCCTGGCCCCCGGGTCCGGTATGGCTGTGTGCCCCCTGTCGAAGTGGATGACCTGGGGGGTGTTGCCGCCGGGCTTCGGGGCACCGCTTGACCGCTGATGAGGGGCCTGACGACCGCCTGGTCCGGTGCAATGCCGGACCGTTTTGCGGGTGGGGATGTCTGCGTAACGTGGTTGCCGGCGTGTGGTGCCGCAGGGACGGCCGGGAGTCGAGGAGACGAGAGGCAAGGGGCACGCGCACATGGCCGACACGACCGCGATAGACCTTTTCCTCGGCCTGGACCTGGGCAAGGAGTTCCACCATGCCCATGGCCGGACCGGGGACGGCAGAACCGTGCACGACAAGCGGCTGCCGAACACCGAGCCGAGACTGCTGGAGCTGTTCACCAGGCTGGTGGCGAAGTTCGGCACCGTCCTGGTGGTCGTGGACCAGGTCGCCAACATCGGCGCGCTGCCGCTGACGGCGGCACGCGCTGCGGGCTGCCGGGTCGCCTACCTGCCCGGGCTGTCGATGCGCCGGGCCGCCGATCTGCACCCGGGCGAGGCCAAGACCGATGCCCGCGACGCGTTCGTGA
>NZ_JBEZVN010000013.1:0-151749 GCF_040636995.1 Streptomyces sp. NPDC032161
CGCAGCCACCTCATAGACGGCTGCCTCGCCGAGACCGGCCTGACGACCACACCTACCTGAGGAAGCAGGGCGACATCGCGAGTTCAACCTCAGTAGGCGAGGAACGCGAGCGGGCCAGCGATCTGGATGCGAGAGTCCGCGAAGGACCCCACTTCCACTCCGAGCGCTCAGCACGTCAAAATCGGCTCGAGCAGTTTCCGGCATCAGAAAGCACCACCCGAAAGGGAGCGACACCAGGAAAAGTATGGGCCTGCCCGTGAAAAACCCGACCGACGACCAGAAGAATCTTGCCGAAATCCGTCGATAATGCTCGCCAATTCCCTGCACAGCACCCTTCGCTGAATGACCGAAACCAAATTCTCCACCCCCATGCCCGACCACGACCCACCGACGCCCGTCCCGGTCCAAGAGACGTCCGTACTCGTCGCGACCAGGCGCGGGTAGAGTGACGGGCCGAACCACCGGGAGGGCGCCCATGCGGACGCTGACAGGGATACGGCGACGGGCCGGGACGTTCGGGGCCCGGGTGGGCACTGCGCTCGCGGCCCTCGTGCTGCTGGGCAGCGCCGGAGCGGCCGTTGCGGCAGACCCGGGCGCCGCACCGAGTGCCACGGCAACGTCCACGGCGGCCGCCACCGCCGCGTCGTCCGGTCAACTCACCGACGGCGCAACCCAATCCGAGCGCCTGACCCAGGAACTGCGCAAGAACCCGGTCTACGTCTCGGCCGACCGTCCGCGCAGACTGCCGCGCTCGCTCGCCCCGGACATCGCCGCCCTCGCCGTGCGCACCGGCGTGCGCACCTACGTGCTGGCGCTGCCCGCGGGCGACGCCGCCCTGCTCGCCCTGGTGCACGACCGGCTCGGCGAAGACGGCCTGTACGTGCTGATCGGCGACCACGGCAGCATCACCGCCTCCGCGTTCGGCGTCGACGTCCCGGTCGAGGAGGCCCGCCGCATCGCGCTGTACGGCACCCCGTACGGGGCCGGCCCGCTCGCCGCGTTCGAGTCCTTCGTCGATGCGATCGCCTCCGGCCACGACCGGGCCGCCGCCGAGGCCGACGAGTTGCACGACCGCTACCACGAGGACGGCAAGCCCGACCTATACATCAGCTCCACCGACCGGCAGAACCAGAACCTGCTGCTCGGCCTGGCCGTGGTGGTGATCCCCGGCCTGGTGCTGGCCCTCGGCATCCGGCTCTCCCGCCGCAGCTCCGACCGGCCGCAGCAGACCGGGAAGAAGATGGCCGTCGACTCGAAGGCCCCGGCGGTCACCCTGAGCGACTCCCCGCACGTCAGCCCGGGCAAAGGCCCGAACAGCAACTCGGGCAAGGGCTCGGACAAGAGCTACGGCAAGGGCGCGAACAACGGCTCGGGCAAGAGCTCGGGCAAGGCCACGGCGAAGCCGAAGACCCCGGCCCGCGCCATCTGGCCCGCCTCCCGCCGACGCGGCGTGCTGCCGGTGACGGCGGTGGCGACGGTGGCCGCCGCGGTCGCCGTGGTGCTGGCCGCGCCCACCGTCTTCCCGCAGACCGTCGACAGCCCGTACCTCGACGTCACCCAGGGCGACCTGGACGCCCGAGTGGAGGAGGTCGTCGACGGGCTCGCCGCCGGACCGATCTACCAGGACCCGTCCACTGCGGACGTGCTCACCGCCGCCGACCTGCCCGTGATCCGGCAGCGGATCGCCGAACTCGCGCCCAAGGGCCCGGTGCATGTGCTGGTCACGCCGACCGACAGCGACGACGAGAGCGGCGGCGACAGCAGCGTCCTGCTCGCCCGGGTCCACCAGCGCACCGGCCAGAACGGCGTCTATGTGCTGATCGATCCGCTGTCCGGCCGGATCGACCTGGACACCTTCGGCACCGGCCAGGACGCCTCGCGCCGCTTCATGCGCCTGCCGTCCACCGTCCGCTACCCGGAGTACCGCGGCAACGGCGACCTGCAGGTGGTGCCGCGCCTCGACCAGACCCTGGACGCCGTCGCCGCCGCCCGGCCGGAGAAGGACTACGACTCAACGGCCCGCGACGCCGAACTGCCCCCGCTGCGCGACAACCGACTGCCCGGCCTGTTCAGCAGCGACTTCGGGCCCGGGATCATGCTCGGCACAATGCTGCTGGGGGCGCTGCTGCTGATCGCCTGGCTGGCGATCGCCATCGCGCGGGCCGTGCTGCGATCCCGCCGCACCCCCGCGGCCGACCCCTCGCCGCCGCAGCACGCCGGGGGCCGAAACGCCACCGCGCTGCCGTCCGTCCGGCAACTGCGTGCCTGGGCCGCGGCCGACGTCCGCGAGCTCACCGGGCGACTGGCCGCCGCCGATCAGGACGCGCCCGGCCGCACCCGCGCCTGGGACTGCCTGGACGCCGCCGAACTGCTGGCCGACACCGGCGACGAGGGTTCGGACGAGGCCACCGAGGCGGGCGGCCTGGCCGCTGTCGTGGTGCTCGCCCAGGCCGGACTCGCCGCGCTCCGGGGGCATCTCCACCCCACCGTCTGCCGACTCAACCCGCTGCACGGCGAGGCCACCGGCGGCAAGGTCCCGGGATGGCTCGCCGACCTCGGCATCGGCCCCAGGTCCGCGCGACTGTGCCCCGCATGCCGGGACGCTCTCCACAGCGGCGGCGCCCACCGCGGCACCGCCGACCGGGCCGCCCGCCAACGGATGGCCACCGAGCGGCTGTTGCGCCTGCCCGGGGCGGACGGCCGCGCCCGGAGCTCCTGGGACGAGGCCGGGCAGGTCCTGCCGGCCGCCCGTGAAGGGCTCGAAGCACTCATTCTCAGGGCCAGGGAGTCCGCCAGTGTCCAGTGACCGATTGACCGGTGACCGTCCGGCCGGCGCCTCCCGCGGCCTCGCCGCCTCACTGCTCGCTGCCGTGTTGCTGGCCTGCACGGCGCTGCTCGGCGCCGGCGCCCCCGCCCGTGCGGAGACCGCGGGGACCGGGTCGACCGCCACGACCATCGCCGAGGCGCTGGCCACCAGCCCCGTCTACGTCGATCCGTCCTACGCGGCCGCCGTCAACCCCGCCCAGCAGCAGGCCCTGGTCGACCAGATCTCCGCGACCGGCCTGCCGATCAACGTGGTGCTGGTGCCATTGGAGAAGGGTGACGCCTTCGACGGCGACCCCCGCGCCCTCGCGGCGGTGATCAAGCAACGGCTCGGCCGGCAGCACCTCATCCTGATCACCAACGACGCGTACGGGAAGTGGCTCACCGGCACCGAGTGGCCCACCGACATCCATCAGACCCGCGACGCCGCCTCCGCCGTCGGCTTCCTCAAGGAACTCGACGACGCCGGACTGGCCGCCCGGGTCGGCAAGGCCGTGGAACTGATCGAGGCCGGCAACGGCACCGAGGTCTACGAGGCCGAGACCGCCAGGATCGACAAGGAGTACTCGGCGCGGCCCGAGGTCAAGGAGAACGCCTCCGGCGGCGGCTCGGGGATCCTCCTCGCGGTCACCGCGGTGCTGGCCCTCGCCGTCGGCGGCGGCGCCTTCCTGGTGCGCCGACGCTCACCCCGGCACACCGCCTTCACCTTCCCCGACGCCGTCTTCGCCGCCGAACAGGCCGCCGACGAGGCCGGGCTGCGCCGCCAGGCCGCCGCCGAGATACTCGCCCTCGGCGAGGCCGTGGAGCTTGCCGACAGCGCCGCCACCCCTGGCCTGAGCCGGGCCCTCGATGCCTACGACGCGGCCGGCCGGGTGCTGGACGCCTCGCAGGGCCTCCCCGACCTGGTCGGAGTGCTGGCCCTGACCGCCGAAGGACGCTCCGCCCTCGCCCCGGCCCCCACGCTCCCGCTGTGCTTCTTCGACCCCCGGCACGGCACTGCCGTCCGCCGGACCACCTGGCGCCCTCTCGGCCGTCGGGAGCAGGCCGACATCGCGGTCTGCGAGGACTGCGGCCGGGCCCTGCGCGCCCGCCGCTCGCCGCCGGTGCTGGCGGTCCGGTACCAGGGCCGTACCGTCCCCTACTTCGAGGTGCCCGCCGAACGCAGCCTGTGGGCCGCCACCGGCTACGGCTCCCTGTTGTCCGGCCCCGACGACACCCTCGCCGCCCGGGTAGGCGCCGGCGAGTTCAGCCGCGCCCGGCAGCAGTCCGAGGACCACGACGCGGCCAAGGACTGAGCCCGACGTGCCCCCGGGCGGAGCGCGCCCGGGGGCACGGTTCCCGTACGGCCGTCGTGCCGGGACAGCTCCGGACGACGGGCTGTCAGCGGTGCGGTGGTCGATATGAGAGGCAGTCAGCGGCAGCGGGCCGCCTGGGGCGGGCATGGTGAGGCGGACGGGCATTCGTCGGCGGCCGGTATCGCCTCAGCCGGCCGATGGCAGTCGGGCCGTCCGACGTCGGCATCACCCCCTTTCCCGGAGCCCCGTCAGTCGAGCAGGGCGCTGGCCGTGTTGATGAGTTCCGCGTCGGCTTCGTCGGTACGGTGGGCGGCGATGCCGGAGCGGAAGAGGGATGCTCCTTCGATCAGTACGGTGAAGACCCTTGCCCGAGCCTGGCAGACGGTGACGGGGAGAGTTGGATTACGGGCGCGCAGAAAACCGGCCACGTGATCCTGGTATTCGCCGTAGAAGGTACGTGTGACCGCCGCGACGGCTTCGTCGCGGCCCGCCAGTGCCCACAACTCGGCGTAGACCCGGACGAGTCGTGGATCATCGTGCTCGGCCAGGAGCTGACGAATCAGCCCCTCCACGTCCGGCGGAGTGTGCTCGGCCGCGTCGGCGAACAACGGGGCCAGCCTGTCGAGGGAACGGTCCAGAGTGCGGCGGAGGACGGCGGCGATCAGATCTGTGCGGGAGGGGAAGTAGTACTGCACGTGCCCCAGACGCGTCTGTGCCGTGGCCGCCACTGCCCGCATGGTCAGCTCGCCGTACCCGGATTCGAAGAGGATCTTCTCGGCGGCGTCCAGGAGCGCGGCACGCCGCTGGGCCCCCTTGGTCGTGGTGGGCGTCCACTTGCCCTGTTCCGGGGATCGTCCGCTCATGCCGCCCGGCCCTCCGCCCGTGCGTCTCGCGCGGCCTTGCGCACCACCAGGTCGACGCCCTGCGCGGCGAGGTCCGACGGCACGCTCTGCGGATTCGGCAGCTGTTCGGGGAAGACCACGCCGCTCGGTGCGGGCGCACCGTCCTCGCCGCGTACCCGGCGCAACCCCATCAGGGCGCCCAGTGCGGTCAGATGCGCCTGCCCGGCCTGATCGGTCACCGTCGCGGAGAGGGCGTCGCCCTCGTGAACGACATCGACGCGGAGCTGGGCCGTACCGCCTTCGCCCGGTGCGTACAGCAGTCCGCGGCGCGCCCCGGTGAAGCGATCGCCGCGGCCCCAGCGGAAGAACCCGAGCCGCTTGGCAGCCAGCAGGGCCACCGTGGACGCGGGCGAACTGAATCCGATCCGGGTTGTGGCGGTCGTGGCCCCGAGGGTGAGGGGGAGAGTGAACTGCTCGGGGGTGTCGATCCTGGCGACCCGGGTCGGCGACTCCCCGATACGCACGCGGCGGACATCGCTCAGTGGCATGACCGTGCGCCGCTCTCCGTCCCGCACCACCTCGAAGTCCAGGCCGAGCCGGTCCATGAACTCCACCGAGTCCGCGCCCGCCCGGTCGCCCAGGTCCCAGCGAATGGCCACGTCGACCGTGTCCGCACCGCCGAGCCGGTCACCGAGACAGGCTGCGACGAGACTGGTCACACCACCCATCCACGCGGAGGACAGCAGCACCGGCGCGGTCGGACGCGCCAGAGCCGCGACCGTGGCCGCGCGCTGCACCCGCGTGGTCCAGCGGGTGACGTCCACGAACGGCACCCCGCCGTGGATCGCGGCGCGCAGGACACGGTCGTCCGGATCGTTGACGACGCCGGCAACCGCGCTGACCCCCGCGCGGAACGGCGTCGGGTCCGTCAGGTCCCAGGCGCGCAGCTCCGCGCCCGTCTCGTCCGCCAGTCGCTGTCCGCGCCGCACAGTCCGCCCCGTGAGCACCAGCGGCCAGGACGGGGCCGCCATCCGTGCCAGCTCCGCGCCGACCGTTCCGTATCCGCCGACCAGGAGCACAGGACCGTCGGCGTCGAAGAAGAGTTCGTCATTCATGAGACCAAATATAGGTCACGTGACCAAAAACGTGGACCTCCGTTCAGTCGCACCTGGCGAAAGCAGGTGTTGGTGCTCACGGCGAGGGATCGTGCGGCGTACGCCCTGGAGGGGCCACCGGAGAAGCTGTAGTCGGCTGCATGCCTGCCAGGCAGCTTTCGGGCAGATGCTGCGGCACGGCACCGACCTGCGTTCCGTCCCGCGCTACGGCGTCTGCCGCCCTTCAGGGCCCACGTCGCCTCCCCTGCGTCCCGCTCGCGCTTCACCCCCTCCGCCAGCCGCGTCGTCGCACGGCAAGGCGGACAGTGTCCCGCTCGACACCATGAGGGCGCGGCTCGTCGATCGATTGCCGCGCGCCTCTCGTCGTGCTCCGCGACAGGAAGCAGGACGAGAGGCGTGCGGAACAGTGCGGCCCCGAGTCCGCCCCCCTGGCGCGCCGCAGGAATCCGGCCGATCCGTGATGTCGGAGAACGAGTCGGACGCCGGGCCTGTTTGAACCGTGCGACGACAGCAGCGCGATCGTGGCACAGCGGTACGCACAGGATGTCCCACTCCCCCGGCTTCAGCGAGAGGAACGGCTTGGCCGGGTCGGCGGTCGGCAACCGGTCCCGGCCGGACACGACAGTCGGTGTCCGTCCAAGGTGGCGGGGTGGTGGGATTCCAGCGGTGGCCGATGAGCGACGATGGCCGGGTTCCCGACCGCGGCCACCGCTCGCGCCCACCGCCGCGACCGCCGGCTCCGCCCGTCGATCCCTCCCAAGCCCTTGCACTCCCCCAATATTCGCGGAATGCAAGGGATTTGAAAGGTAGGCCATCTCCCCATGACCAGCCCGTCAATTCATCACAGAATTTCGATGGCAGTCACCTTCGGCGGGCGATTCGGGAAGGAGATCTCGTGCCAGCGCTCGATCTTCACCGAATCGCCGTTGGCGTCGTAGTAGATCAAGTCATTGTTCCCGGTGGAGATCTTGTCGATCCACCAGCCGCCGAAGTCGGTCTTCCCGCGGTTCGCACAGCAGTCCACACTCTGGCTTCCGCCGTTGTGCGACCAGATCTTCAGAAAATCCTCGCCGCCGCGGCATGCGACATGATCGATGGCGAAGGCGTCACCGCCCGGCACGGTCATGGTGAACATGGCAGCGGCGGCGAACGCCCCGGCCACAGAGCGTGCAGCCTTCTTCGTTTTCGAGATCACGAGTTCTCCTTAATTCGCATGTCGAACCGGGAGGTCACTCCGCAACCACCTGGGTGACGTTGCGTTGAACAAGTATTTCAACGCCCCCGCAGTAAAGCCATTGCGTCGTTTCGTCTCGGGCTTGCAGGCGACGACCCCGTAAAGCCGCTGTACATGGCCACCATCTTCGCGCCCCCGGGCCGGAATGAGCCCTCGAATGTCCAGATCGAGACTCTATGGATTTATTTTGCAGATTCGAACTCGAGCGTCAGATTTCGTTGTTATCACTCCCGTATGGAGCTGCGCAGCAAGAACGGCAGGAGCAGAAATAAGCTGAGCCCGAGGACGCGCGGGAACGGCGAACGGCAGGAGTGGACGGGAACGGCGGGCCCAGGAACGGGGCTCGGCCGGAACTGCGGCGATACCTACCGGCCAAGTTCGGCAACCGAGTCCTGGCCACGCTTCAGCGGCCCCATTCTGAGGTCATGTCAGGGGGAGCAGCGCGCCTGGGCCGAACGCCCCGCCGAGCAGGTCGCCCAGTTCGGCGGCGGCCCGCTCCAGCACGCCCGGAACGTCGATCCGCGCGCCCCGCGGAGGCGGCACGATCAGCGACGCCCCGCCGAGCAGGGCCCGCCGGGAGGGCAGGGGCACCGGGGTGGGAGGCAGCAGGCCCGTCAGGGCGTAGCCGCCGGCAGGGTGGTCGCCGCCGATCACTTCGGCGGGGGCGAGCGGTCGGAGCATCGGTCAGGAGACCTGGATCTCGAAGAGGATGAAATCGCCCCTGTCGTCGAAGGGGGCCACACCGAACGTGTAGCTCCCCGGAGCGGTGGGGGTGCCGTGGATGAGGCCCGTCGGGGCGAGCGTGAGCCCCGGTGGCAGCGAGCCGATCACCGGCAGCAGCGCCGGGTCGACGTACATGCGCAAGGGAGCCTCTTCCAGCGCAGGGGATCCGAGCCTTCACGCATACGCGAGGAGGAAGCGTTCGGGCCAGGTATTGCAGGGCAGCGCCTGCTGGCCGCGCGGACAAGGGGTGGGCACGGACGGGGAAGTGCGCCGGGGGATCGACCGGTGCCGCTTCCTTCGTGAGCGCGACGGCACTGCGGTCACGGCCCGGTGGCGAGCATGACGATCAGGACGAGGACGAGCAGGGCCACGTAGGCGACGGAGTGCAGGCGGTCGGGGACGCGCCCGCCGATCCGTCTGAGCAGGGCGATGGCGGGCAGGGACCCGCAGAGCAGCGCGGCGCAGGCCACGAGATCGACGTGGCCGACGCGGCCGGCGTGTGCCTGGGCGGTGGGCGCGAGCGCGTAGACCAGGGTGCCCGCGAGGGCGACGGGGGCGCTGAGCGGGTTCGCCAGCGCGGTGGCGGTGGCCATGGGCAGTCCGCGGCGGCGCAGCAGCGGGACCGTCATGACGCTGCCACCGACGCCCAGGCTCGCCGCGACCGCGCCGATGCCCACGCCGCCGAACGTCGTGGTGAACCGGCCGAGCGGGCGCGGCCCGTCGCCGTCGGCCACGGCGAGGAACCCCTTGCGCAGGAGGCTGTCCGCGATCGTGACCACCAGGTACACGGCGAACAGCACGTGCAGCAGGCCACCGCTGAGCCGGGTGGCGACGAGCGAGCCGAGTGCCGCGCCCAGCAGCACGAAACCGGCAAGGGGCCAGACGTACTCCTGCCGCAGCCGGCCGGCCCGGTGCTGCGCCAGCGTGGCGGTCACCGCGTTCACGACCATGACGGCCGTCGAGGTCGCGACGGCCACGTGCATGGCGTCGCCCGGGTCGTCGTGCACCGCGGTGGTCAGGAACGCGTACACGACGGGGACGGTGACGAAACCGCCGCCGAAACCGAACAGCACCGTCGTGACGCCGGTCAGACAGCCGAACAGGAGGAGCGGGAGACAGGGAAGGAGCGAGGTCGACACGGTGGAGACGCTAGGCGTCCGCGTCCACGGCGGACAATCGATCGTTCGCCCACTCCTTACGCGCAGACGACAGACCGGCATAGGATCGGGGCGTGCGCAACGTACCGGTCGACGAGGTGGACGACCTGGACCGTGCGGTGCTGGCCATCGGCACCGACTACCCGCCCGACCACCTGCTCCCCTTCCACACGCACCGCCGCGCCCAGTTCCTGTACGCGGCGACCGGCGTGATGCAGGTCGAGACGGCGGACGGGGCCTGGACCGTGCCCACGGACCGTGCGGTCCTGGTCCCGCCCGGGATCCGGCACCAGGTCGCCATGACGGGGGTCAGCACCCGCAGCCTGTACATCGAACCGGGTGCCGTTCCGTGGTTCCCCGAGCGGTGCCGGGTGGTGGACGTCTCCGCGCTGCTGCGGGCGCTGGTCCTCGACGCGGTCGACATGGCGCCCCGCTACCCCGAGCACGGCCGGGACGCGACCGTCGTCGAGCTGATCCTGCACGAGCTGCGGAGCCTGACGCCGCTCCCCCTCGACGTGCCGCTGCCCGCCGACCCGGAGCTGCGGCGGCTGTGCGACGCGTTTCTGCGCACACCGGACATCCACGATCCGCCGGCCCGTTGGGCGGCAGCCCTGAACGTCAGTGAGCGCACCCTCGGCCGGCTGTTCCGGCGCGGTACGGACCTGAGCTTCGCCCAGTGGCGGCAGCGCGCGTGCATCCTGTGGTCGGTGCGCGCGCTCGCCGAGGGCACGCAGGTGACCCGGGTCGCGGTGTCGCTCGGTTACGAGAATCCCGCCGCGTTCACGGCGGCCTTCCGGGGCCTGCTGGGCCGCGCCCCGTCCGCGTATCTGGCCCGGCCGCCGCACCGCGGCGGTGGCTGAACCGCGGCGCGGTGCGCGCACGGCGACCGCTCAGCGCGTCCGGACGGCTCGCCAGGGCGTGGTCGGCGTCGATGGACGCCTGCCGGAACGCACAGGTGTCGGCCTCCTTCCGCCACGGACACGGCCTGCCGGTCCGAGCGCTCCCTCGGGCAGGTCCGGTGTACGGAACGACGGCCTCCGCCGTCCGATCGGCGCCGAACCGCCTGCGACATGCCCACGTGCCGTTAGCATGTTCGAACTCGCGACGATCACCGTGATCACCTGTTCTTCACCGGAAATTCGCGTTCATCGGCGCAGTACTTGTCCCTTTCCTCCACTCCACCGATGAGTCAGGCCATTGCAGACCACACCACCACGAATACCCTCGCACGGTCACACCGCATGGCGTCAGCCACGAACGATGTTGTGGGCTGCGGCCGGCGTGACCACCCTCGCATTCCTCATCGCGCTGGAATTCGCAGCGCGCGGCTACGGCGAGCCGGGGCCGATCGCCGTCGAGGCACGAGAGCTGATATTCGCCCCCCATTCGGGCCCCCTGCTGTATGCCGGTCTGGCGTTGACCATGGTGGTGCTCACCTGGCGCCAACGGCTCGTCGCGGCGGCGGCCGCGATCGGCATCGACGTCCTCTTCCTGCTGGTGCGGTGGGCGGTCGGCGCCGACCCGCATTTCGGCAACGGCGCCCTGTGGGTGGTCGTGGGCTGTGTGGTCCTCGCTCTCACGCGCCGCACCGGCGCTGAACGCGCGCTGCTCCTCAAGGGCGCGGGCCTCGGCCTGTTGCTGGTGATGGGCCACAGGGCGGGCGACACCTGGCTGCTGATCACGTCGCAGACCCGCCCGACCGTGCTCGACCCGTACGTCGTCACCGCCGATCACGCGCTGGGCGATCCCTCGTGGCTGGTCGGCCGGATCGTCGAGGCCACCGACCCGGTCAGCGGCCATGTTCTCGGCCTGGTCTACGGCCAACTCCCGCTGGCAGCCGCGCTCGTCGGGCTGTACCAGCTGCGTCACGTGGCGGGTCGGCGGCGGTTCCCGGCCCACCACCTGGTGCGCACCTTCCTGGTCATCGGCCTGCTCGGGCCGGCCATCTACATGATCTTCCCGGTCGTCGGGCCGGTCTACGCCTACGGTGCGGAGGGCGGAGCGTGGGCGGCAGCCGACGTGTGGCCCGACTCGCTGCCGGTGATCGGCGCCCCGCATCCGATACCGTTCGACGAGATCACGCCGCGCAACTGCATGCCGAGCCTGCACACCGCATGGGCCACCACGCTCCTCGTCCACTCCCGCGAGGGCTCACGGTTCATGCGATACGCGGGCCTGTTCTGGTTCGTCGCCACCCTCACCGCGACGCTGGGCTTCGGCTACCACTACGGCGTGGACCTCGTCGCCGGTGTGGTGTTCGCCCTCACCATCGAGGCCGGCATGCGCGGCGCGGCACTGGGCTGGGACCGGTCGTGCACGTGGCTGGTGACCCATGGCACGACGGTCTTCGCCGTGCTGCTGGTGTCGTACCGCTACCTGCCGCAGCAGATGGCCGCGCATCCGTGGCTGTTCGGCCCCCTGCTCCTTCTGTTGATGTCCGGCGTGGTCCTTCATTACGTACGCACCACCAAGCGGTGGCCGTCGAGGACCGCACCGGCGCGGGAGCCACAGGCACAGCCCGCGGACCTGGAACCCGAACCCGCCTGAGAACTAGTGCCGCTCCCGGCACCAGCCGCACGCACCGCCGTCGTCCTGACCCCCGACGGCGGTGCGTGCCGGCGACATCGTCGAAGGTGTTCCTCCTGCTCCGCGCTTCCCTTCACGCAGACGACGTGCGTCCATGGGAGCCCCGTACAACCCGGCGATCGACCCGTATCCGTTCCGGCCGCGAGTCAGCGCATTTCACGAACAGCCCTCAGACCGACACGATATGCTGATGCAGATTGTGCAAGCGGTTTGCAGAATGAGGAGGGTCATGACTACTCGGGCGACCGACACCGGGACGAACCAGAGCGTCGAACGAGCGGTCTCGGTGTTGCGCGCACTCGACTCCGGCCGCGCCGAACTGCGCGTCTCGGACGTCGCCGAACTCACCGGACTGGGCTCCTCCACCACCTCGCGCCTCCTGTCCACCCTCGAGCGCCTCGACATGGTCGAACGCGACCCCGTCAGCAACCTCTACCGCCTCAGCCTCGGCATCCTCCCGCTCGCCGCCACCGCCACCAACCGCCACCCCGTCCACCGGGCCGCCCGCATGGTCCTCCAGGACCTCGCCACGCGCACCGGACTCGGAGCCAATGTCGCCGTCCGCCGCGGCACCGAGCTGATGTTCCTGTGCAATTTCGAGGGAACGCGCGCCCCCAAGTCCTACACGCAGGCCGGACACACCGCCCCGCTGCACGCCACCAGCATCGGCAAATGCCTCCTCACCGGCCTCACGCCCAAGGAACGCCGCAAGCTGCTTCCCGAACCGCTCGCGGCACACACCGACTACACGACCACCAGCCACGACCTCCTCGACCCGGAGATCGACACCGTCCGCCGCACCGGCTACGCCATCGAAGCCGAAGAACGCGCCCTGGGCCGCGCCTCCCTCGCCGCGCCCGTCCGCGACGCCTCGGGGGACGTCGTCGCCGCCATCTCCCTGTGGGGCCCCGCCTCCCTCCTCGGCAACCACGCCGAAGCCGAAGGGCAGCGCCTCGCCCTCACCCGCGAGGTCGTCGAGGCCGCCGACGCCATCAGCCAAGCACTCGGCGCTCTCTGACGGACACGGTGAAGGGGCCCGGGGAAGGTCGTTCGACCTTCCCCGGGCCCCTTCACCGTGCGGCTATGCGCCGTACGCCTTGAACGCGATCACGTGCGCGTGCCGCGCCCCGTGCGTGGCGTCCACCACGAGCCGCAGCGCGTCGGTGCGCACGGGCCCGCCGTCCGCGCCGTTCAGGGCGTGCACGCGGTGGCGGCGGCGGTTGCCCGTCACCGTCAGCAGCGTGCGCCAGGTGCCGTCGGGCTCGCGGCTCTGTATGCGGTAGTCGCGGACCAGTTCCGGCATGACCTCGAACGGGGTGCGGTGGCGGTGCAGGTTGTTGAGGTACTCGTCGACGTCGTCGTCGAACACCACGCGCACCTCGGCGACTTGCTGCTCCTCGTCCCAGTCGAGGCACAGCCACTCCGCGGCCCGGTCCGGGTCGGGCAGCCGCGCGGAGGACCACATCTGCGGGCCCCCGTAGGCGCGCTGGAATCCGCCGGCGGCCCGCTCGGGCAGGAACGCGGCGGTGTCCGGGGCCGCACGGAAGCCGAAGGTCCGGCGGCGCAGGCCGCGGGCCTGCCACTCCAGGACCAGCTGGCCTTCCTCCTCCGGGATGTCGTGGTCGACGGCCGCGTCCCCCTCGGCCCTGCTGCGCAGGGCGAGGACGCCGTCGGTGCGCTCGGGGACGAGGACCAGCGCCGCGCCCGGGCAGGCGCGCACGATCAGGACGACGTTCTCCGGGGCGTCCGGGCGGTGGTCGAGGCGGGCCGTGACCCAGTGGGGGCCGTCGGCCGGCACGGTCACCGTGGTGGTGAGCAGGTGGTCGGCGGGGACCGCGTTCTCGGGGCGGCCGGTGCTCCACAGTTCCACGGTGAGCTCGCTCGGCCGCTCGCCCGGAGCGCCGTGGACGAGCAGGTCGACCGTGTCGAGCGCGGGGTCCGCCGGCAGCAGCAGCGCGAGGTCGCGGGTGAGCGGGTACGGCTCGCCGGGCCCTGTGGTCGTGGGCTCGGCGGCCAGGCGGCTCAGGTGCGAGGAGGCGCTGACGCGGGCCGTGCGCGCCAGGTTGTCGGGGTCGTCGTCGGCGAGGCCGATGACCGAGGCGTCCTGCCGCAGCAGGGTGCGGCGTACCAGTTCGGGGCGCCTGGCGGCGAGTTCGCGCGGGCCGATGCCCTCGGCGACGCACAGCGCGGCGGCGGTGCCCGCGGCCTCGCCGAGCGTGGCGCAGGTGGCCATGACGCGGGTGGCGCCGAAGGCTATGTGGGTGGCGGAGATGTTGCGCCCGGCGAACAGCAGGTTCGTGACGTTCGCGGAGTACAGGGAGCGCAGCGGGATGTGGAAGATGCCGTCCGCGTAGCGCTGGCGGGCGCCGGGCTCGTCGGCGTACATGCCCTTCACCGGGTGGAGGTCGACGGACCAGCCGCCGAACGCGACCCGGTCGTCGAACTGCCGCTGTTCGAGGATGTCCTGCTGGGTCAGCACGTGGTCGCCGAGGAAGCGGCGGTACTCGCGCTTGCCGGGGAGGCTGCCGACCCACTCAAGTGTCAGGTTCTCGGCGTCCGGGAACTCGCCGGAGTTCTTGATGTGGTCCCAGATCCCCATGATCACGGACTGGAGTTCGTCGCGGATGCGCTCGTTGTCGTGGACGGTGTCGAGCTCGCCGCCCCACTCGATCCACCAGTAGTCGCAGCCGTTGTCGCCGGTGCGCAGCACCCGGTTGCGCAGGATGGGTGTGGTGGCGAGATCGCGGGCGCTGGTGGGCGGCACGAACTTCACCGGCCGGCCCAGGTCCTTGGTGTGGAACAGGATCGTCGATCCGAGCAGCGCCTCGTCCTGCTCCTCGGGGGCCCAGGGCTCGCCGAACTCCGCACGCGCCTCGCGGCCGACGCGGTAGCGGGCACCGGCGAGGTGGCCGAGCAGGCCGTCGCCGGTGCAGTCGAGGAACTGCCGGGCGTGGAAGGTGATGCGGCGCTCGGAGCCCATCATCCAGCCGGTGCAGGAGCGCACCTCGCGTGCGTCGTCCGGGCCGCTCGCGTCGACCTCCCGTACGTCCGTGTTGAGGTACAGGTCGATGCCCGGTTCCGCCCGCACGGCGTCGAGGACCACCTGGTCCCAGTAGTACGGGTTCCCCTCGGGGTTGCGGTACTGGTTCTCGGTGTACAGCTCGCCCATGATGCCGGTCTCGCGGGCCCAGCGGTGTACTCCGTGGGCGGTGGCGCCGCAGACCCAGACGCGGATCTCGCTGCTGGCGTTGCCGCCCAGGACGGGCCGGTTGTTGACCAGTGCGACACGCCGGCCGAGCCGGGCCGCGGCGATGGCCGCGCAGGTCCCCGCCAGGCCGCCGCCGATGACGGCGATGTCGTAATGGACCTCTTCTTCCCGCACGGTGCGGCCTCCTTGGTGTGAAGCTCGGATACTCTCCGCCGCAGCGGAGCGACCTTGAACGTACATCACATGCATATTGTGCAACTACTGTTCAGTCAGTGGGAATGTGCTGTAGGTTTCCGGCTCAGCCGATGGCACCGCCGTCAGGGACTGACGACCGAGCTCGCCGCAGGCCCGGCGAGACCGTTGGTCCCGCACAGAACTGGCGATTCACCGACCAAAAGGGTTGACGCCGTCGCACGATATGGAGAACGATCCCGCATGCTGCAACTTGCGTTCAACGGAGCATGCATGGCATTCGCACAGGGCCTCGATCGAAGCGAGGGACGAGGCCGCTCACCGCTCACGCCCGGCCGCGTCGCATTCGCCTGTCGACGCACGGCCTCCCGTGGCGCGCCCTGCATCACCGCTCCCGCACCGTTCGAGAGGACACACCCATGAGTACGGCCGCACCTCCCCACAAGGCCGCTCCATCCCGGGAGCGGACCGGCGGACGGCTCTCCAACGGCGCGTTCGCACTGCTGCTGACCGCACCAGGGCTCGCCCTGTTCGCGACGATCATCATCTACCCGCTGGTGTCGGCGCTGTTCACCGGCTTCTTCAAGCAGGACCTGCGGCTGCCGGGCCGGGAGTTCGTCGGCCTGGACAACTTCGCCCACTGGCTGGACGGCGACTTCCTCACGATCCTCGAGCAGACGCTGGTCTTCACCGTCGGCGCGACCATCGTCCCCTTCGTGATCGGCTTCGCGCTCGCGCTCGCGCTCAACTCGGGCCTGAAGGGCAGCGGCTTCCTGCGCGGCCTGTTCCTGTTCCCGTGGGTGATCCCGGGTGTCGTGGTCTCCTTCCTGTGGATGTGGATCTTCAACGCGAACTACGGCGTGCTGAACGGCATCCTCATGAAGGCCGGGATCATCGAGGAGTCCGTCTCCTGGCTCGGCCAGCCCGGCACCGCCATGCTCGCCGTCATCGTCACCAAGACCTGGGCGAGCTTCCCCTGGATGATGGTGATGCTCCTGGCCGGGCTGCAGACCGTGCCCAAGGAACTGCACGAGGCGGCCTCGATGGACGGGGCGGGCTCGATCCGGCGCTTCTTCGCCGTCACCTGGCCGCAGGTCCGCGGTGTCGCCTCGATCGTGCTGCTGCTGGAGTTCATCTGGAACTTCCAGCACTTCGACACCATCTACGTGCTCACCGGCGGCGGCCCGGCCGGCGCCACCGAAACCTTCGCGACCGCCGTGTACCAGACCGCCTTCAAGGGCTTCGACATCGGCCGGGCGACCGCGCTGGGCGGTCTGTGGATGCTGCTCCTGCTCCTCCTGGTCGCCGTCTACCTCAGGATCACCGAGCGGAAGGGCGACGCCCGATGACCTCCACGACCTCCACCCCGCTGCCCGGCGCCGACCGGGTGCGCCGGTCCGCCACGTCCACCGGGCGCACCACGCGGCGCAGGATACGCAAGGACCTGCTGCGCTCGCGGATCGCCGCCTGGACCGCGGTCCTGGTGATCGGCGCCTTCGGCATGCTGCCGGTCTACTGGCTGCTGGCCACCGCCCTGAGCAGCCCCGAGCAGACCTTCCAGTTCCCGCCGAAGCTCGTACCCACCGACATCACCTTCAGCAACTTCACGGCCCTCGCCGAGAACGACCAGCTCATCAAGTACCTGGTCAACTCCCTGATCGTCGCCTCGATCACGGCCGTGCTGAGCGTGGTCGTCGCCACGTACATGGGTTACTCGTTCTCCAAGTTCCGCTACCGCGGGCGGCGTTCGCTGATGCACCTGGTGCTGGCCTCGCAGATGTTCCCCCAGGCGCTCCTGCTGGTGACGCTGTACGCCGTGTTCTCCGGCTTCGGCCTGCTCAACACGTACACCGCCCTGGTGCTGTCCTTCACCACGTTCACGATGCCGCTCTGCGTCTGGATGCTGAAGGGCATCTTCGACACCATCCCGGACGCCCTGCTGGAGGCGGCGTCCATCGACGGCGCGTCCCGGTGGCGGACGCTGCACTCCGTCGTGGCGCCGCTGGCCGCGCCCGGCATGGTCGCCGCCGGTCTGTTCGCCTTCGTCCGCGGCTGGAACGACTTCATCTTCGCGGTGACGCTGGCCGACAAGGAGAAGCAGACCCTGCCGCCCGGCCTCGTCTCCACCTACATCGGCGAGTTCCAGACCGCCTGGCCCGAGTTGATGGCGGCCTCGCTCATCGTGTCCGTCCCGGTGGTCGTCGCCTTCATGTTCCTGCAGCGCTACCTCGTCGGCGGCATGACCGCCGGCTCGGTCAAGAGCTGAGCCCACACACTCCCCTTCCACCCACTCCCCCATGGAGACACCATGACCACCTCTGGCATCAGCCGGCGCGGCGCGCTGCGCATGTTCGGCATCGGCGCGCTCGGTGTGGCCGGCGCAGGCGTGCTGGGCGCCTGCGCACCGTCCGGCGCCGGCACCTCCTCCAACGGAGGCGACACGAAGTCCAAGAACTTCGACTTCACCTCCTGGTCACTCAACGAGGAGGCCGCCAAGCCCGCGATCGAGAAGATCATCGCGGCGTGGGAGAAGGCCGAGAACTCCAAGATCCGCGCGGTCTCGTACCCGTACAACGAGTACCTGAGCCAGCTCACCCTCAAGCTCGGCGGCGGGGAGACGACCGGCGCGGTGCACCTCGACATCGCCTGGCTCGCCGCGGTGGCGCAGATGGGCAGGCTCGCCGATCTCGGTACCGTGGCCCTGAAGGGCGGCTACACGAACGTGGCGCTGAACAGCGGCATGTACGACGGCAAGCAGTACGGCCTGCCGTGGAACACCGGTTCGATCGGTGTGATCGCCAACGCCAAGCTCCTGGAGAAGGCCGGCATCAAGAAGCACCCCACCACCGTCGAGGAGTTCGAGGACGCGCTGCGGGAGCTGAAGGGGCTCGGCGGCGGTGTCGTGCCCTACGCCGCGGCCACCAAGGTCGCGCAGCTCAAGGACATCTTCCCGTGGATGCAGACCTTCGGCTGCACGCTCCTCGAGGGCGACAAGGTGACCATCGGCGACGACGCGTCCGTCGACGCGGTCACCTGGTACAAGAAGCTGCACGACGCGAAGCTGATCGCCGCGGACGTGGACCGCTTCGACGCGCGCGCCCTGTTCGGGCAGGGCAAGGCCGCCTTCTACGACGACGCCATCATCGGCAAGGGCGTGACCTCGGCCCAGTCCAAGGACAAGACGCTGGCCGACGCGATGCAGCCGATGCAGCGTCCGGTGCTGCGCTCCGGTGACACGCCGCAGGCGCTGCTGTGGGGCGGCGTGATCGCGATCGTCAAGGGCAAGGGGCAGGACGCCGCGACACAGTTCGCCCTGCACACCACCTCCGACCGCGCCACCACCTCCGAGTACTTCGCGGCCCGCTCCCTGCCGCCGTCCACCACCGCGGGCCTGTCCGCCCCGGAGGTCGCGAAGGACTCCTTCACCACCGAGTGGACCGAGAAGATCACCAAGACGGCGACCGGCAGCCCGTTCTGGCAGTTCGCGCAGAACGCCCAGATCGAGGAGGCCGTGGCCAAGCAGGTCCAGGCCGTCCTGGTCGGCAGGTCGAAGCCGAAGGACGCGATGAGGAAGGCGGGCGAGGAGGTCGCCGCCCTCATCAAGCGCTGAGCGAGCGCGCGGGGACCCCGGGGCCCGGTGGAGGTCGGACGACCTTCACCGGGCCCTTCGCCATGCCGCACACTTCTTCCCCAATGCGTATCTCGAATCCGTATTGTGCAATCTCTATTCATAATCTGGGATCTGCTGTAGGTTTCCCGCGCAGCGGAGGGGTGGACCGGCCCGCGGGGCCGCTCCCGTCCGTCTCCCATCACGCCCGCGAAGGAGTTCACCTTGCGACGTCCCACGGCACGCGCGTACGCCGCCTCGGCCGCGGCCCTGGCCGCCCTGCTCATGCCCGCCCCGGCCGCCCAGGCCGACACCACGGCCCCCGGGGCAGCCGCGGCGACGGTGATCGAGAAGGTCCCGTACGCGATGGACTCGTCGAACCAGGCCGCCTGGTGGACTCCGGTCGCCACGTACAAGGGCCGCGGCCAGTACACGTACTTCGCCTTCAACGAGCCCGGCTCGACGGCCGCCACGCACCGCCCGGCCATCGCGCGGCGCGACCCGGACGGCGTCTGGAGCCGTCTGCCGCTGCTCGACCAGAGCGGACAGCAGGCCGAGTTCCCCGACGACAACGGCCACAACCAGCCGTCCGTCGCGCGCGACGGCAGCGGCCGTCTGCACGTGTTCGCCTCCATGCACGCCAACGCCTGGCGCTACTTCCGTACGGAGGCCCCCGGCGGGGACGTCACGGACCACGCGGCCGAACTGCCCGACCAGGGCCAGGGCATCACCTACCCGATCGTGACCACCGCGCCCAACGGCGATCTCTACCTGGCCGCCCGCGTCGGCGCCGGCGCCGACCAGCGTCCCGGCAAGCTGTACCGCTGGGACAACGCCACCGCGCGCTGGAGCGTGGTCGCCACCTTCGCCGGCGCGCTGAACCGCTCCGTATATCCCGACGACCTGATGGTGGACGCGGCCGGCCGCGTGCACCTCCTGTACGAGTGGGCCAAGGCCCCGGCGACCGGGTTCCGGCACCAGCTCTCCTACCTGCGCTACGACCCGGCGACCGGCGCCTTCGCGAACAGCGCGGGCGCGCCCGTCACCACGCCGGTCGCACCCGGCACGTCCGACGTGATCCAGGAGCTCACCGCGGGTGAGGAGTGGAGCATCGACAACGCCTACACGGGTCCGGCGGTGCAGAGCGCCAAACTCACCCTCGACGGCTCCACCCCGAAGGTCGCCTACCGCTACCGCTCGGCCGACAGCGGTGGCAACTTCCGCGTGTACTACGCGTATCCGAGCGGCGGCGGCTGGGCCCGCCAGACCGTGTACGCCGGCGGCCAGACCGCCGCAGCGCTCGGCATCACCTGGGACGAGACGGACACCGAGCGGGTCTACTACGTGACCGGCTCCGGCACCGACCGCGTCTTCGCCGCGACCGAGTCGGGCGGCACGTGGACCGCCCAGTCCGCCGCGCCGGGTGTGAGCGCGGACCGGCTCGCGGTGCGGCGGGACTCGGACGGGAACGACGTGCTGTACCTCCCGGACACCGCGCACAACGCGCTCTACTACGGGCGCCGTTGAGGTTCTGCGCCGTCGGCGCTCCCGGCGGTCACGGCGTACGTCCGGTGCCGGTGACCGGCCCGGAACACCTGTTCCGGGGAATCGGGGCCGGCTCCGGCACGACCTTCCGGCGTCGCCCGGCCGAGTGGACCAAGGGTTCCGGGCCGGAGGCGCCGTTCCCGACGAACTCATGCCTGAGCCCGGTTGTTCCGGGCCGAAGGCGCCGCAGAATGCCCAGCGCGGGAGGCGGTGTGCTCGACGCCGCCTCCCGCGCACGGCGCCACCGCGGCCGGAGGGCGGCGGGGACGATCGCTCAGGGGCGGCCCAGCCACTTCTCCAGGGCGTCAGGCGTGTCGGGAATCCCGTACTCGGAGGAGAGGAGCAGGCCGAGTTCTCCGCACGCCCAGATGCGGTCGCCGTCGAGCAGCGAGCGGAGCACGGCGCGCTGCCATGGTGTGAGCTCCGGTGCGGTCGGCCGTGCGGTGTCGAGGAAGGTGTAGACGACCAGTGTCGCGGCGACGACCAAGGGGGTGGGGTTCTGTTCCTCGGTCCGCCGCAGGAGGCGCGCGAGAACGGATCGGGCGGCCTCCTGGCGGGCATCGGGCAGACGGCCCACCGTGCTCAGGATCAGGGCCGCCACGAAACCGTGGCAGAAGCTCACCCGTTCGACGTCCTCGTACGCGTCGGGGTCGGCGCAGATCGTGCCCAGTTCGTCGATCAGGGCGTCGATCACCGGGGACGCGAGGTCGGGGGCGGTGACGCGCGCGAGGGCCACGGCCGCCGCCCAGCGGTCGGGGTCGTCGGCGTCAGCCAGCGTCCGCTCCAACAGGGGTGTGTCGGAGCGGTCGCCGGCGGCGCCGGCCAGGAGGCCCAGGGTGATGAGCGCATCCGCACGGTCGGGGCGTGGCAGCGGTCTGCCGCACAGTCGGCGCAAGCCAGGCAGGACGTGTGCGGCCTGTGCCGGAAACCACGCGGTGAGCATCGCTGCCCGGACCGCCGTTTCCGGGTCGTCGTGGTCCAGCAGCGGGGCGACGAGCGTCGGTACACCGGCTTCCACCGCTTGGTACACGGCGGTCTCGACCGGCCATCCGGCGAACGTGGCGGTGTCGTACCCGTCCGGGAACCACTGCTCCTCGTCCTCGCCGGTGACCAGCGCGGACAGGTAGGTCAGGAGCCGCTTGCGGGCGGGCGTCCGCTCGTCGGCGAGCAGGTGCAGGAGGAACGGGACGGCGTGGGGCGTGGCCTCGTAGACGCTCCCCTGGTGGTACAGGTTGGAGTACATACGGTGCCAGGCATCGTCGCGTGTCTCCTGGTCGGGCGAGGTCAGGTCGCGGAGCTGGGCGGGGATGACGGTCGCCGGGCCGTAGCAGTGGGAGAGGTCGGCCCAGGGGACCTGGTCGAGGTCGGTGAGCGGCCGGGTCACCGGTGAGGGAGCGGGGTGCGCGGTCATCGGGCACCGCCGAGGATCGTGCCGATGCGCTGGGCCCGCCGCCACTCCTGGAACTCGGGCAGGGCCGCGATGTCGGCGAAGTCCGCGAACGACGGTTCGCGGGTGAGGACCGTGTCGGCCACCCGGTAGGCGTCGTCGGTGCGCCCGAGGGCGAGGAGGACGCGGACCTGGGTGTCGCGGACGAAGTCGTGATCCGAGCCGTCGGCCACCGTCAGTGCCTGCTCGACGGCCGTCAGCGCGCGCTCCGGTTCGCCGCCGCGCAGCAGGTGCCAGGCGAGAGCGTTGCCCGCCCGACGCCTGACCTCCTCCTGGAAGGCTCCTGCGTCGGTGAAGTGCCAGATCGTGTCGGGTATCAGGGACAGGGTCCGTTCGGCGTACCGGATGAGTTCGGCGTTCAGGCCGGGGCGATCGGCCTCCTGGGCGTTGTCGACGAGGATGCCGTAGGCGTTGACCAGGCCGTAGTGGGCGTAGAGCTGGTCGTAGTCGGAGTAGCGCGTACCGGGGAGGCAGAGCGCGACGGCTTCCTCGAAGGCGGTGACGGCCTCCGCGTGCTGCTGACCGGAGAGCTTCTCGGCTCCGGTCCTGACCAGGGCGTGCACGGCCTGCCAGTTCGGGTCGTGGACGACGTCCGTGGAGGGGGCGGTGTGCCGCAGGTCGAGCCGGGTGTGCGGAAACCGAGCGCGCAGCCGGTCGAGAGTGGGCCGGTCGAGTTTCGTGTACTGGAGGCCCGCGAACTCCAGGTGACGCAGGGCGTACAAGGGCTCGGGGAGGGTGGTGAGCTCGTTGAACGACAGGTCGACGTACCGGAGTCCGGGCATGCGGGAGAAGGCCTCGTCGGGCAGCGTCCTGAACGCGGTGCGCGTCCTCTCCCCGTCGAAGGTCTCCTGGCCCCAGCGGTCGAGTTCGAGGTGTTCCAGGGTGGTGATGTCCCAGATGCCGTCGAGGAGCTCCCGGCCGGGCGGGGGCTGTTCGGTCCACGGAGTGTGCCCGCTGAGTCGCAGTACGCGCAGGCGCGGCAGCCGGGCCAGTTCGGGCAGGCGGGTCAGCCGGGCGGACAGGCAGGAGTTGAGATCGAGTTCCTCCAGCTCGGTCAGGTCCAGCAGGGCGTCGGGGACGGACTCCAGCCAGGTGTTGGACAGGTCGAGGGAACGCAGTCCCGCGAGGCGGGTGACGGCGGTGGGGAGCTCGACGAGGGTGTCGCTGTAGTGGCTTCCCTGGTGCAGCCGGGAGAGGTCCAGTTCACGCAGGGAGCGCAGCCGGTCGAACGACACGGGGAGCGGGCACGTCAGGTGTGCGGCGCGCAGCACCTCCAGTCGGCCGAGGTCGCCGAGGGACTCGGGCAGCGCCGTGAACTCGTTGCCGGACATGTTCAGCACGCGGAGGTTGTGCAGGGCACCGATGGAGTCGGGCAGTTCGGTCAGTCCGATGCCCGACAGGTCGAGTTCTTCCAGGGCGGTGAGCTCGCCGATGCGCGCGTCGACGGCACCCAGGTCGTCGTTGCCCGCGAGCGACAGGGTGCGCAGCCGGGGGAACGCGAGCAACTGCTCCGGGAAGCACCGGAGTTTGCGTGCGGACAGGTCGAGGTCGGTGACCTCGTCGGCCCGGTCGAGCAGCGCGTCCAGTTCCTCCAGTGCGAGGACGTGGCTGGGGCGCACCCCGGCGCGCAGCACCTGGTGCCCCAGGCTCACGGCCTTTTCAATGCTTTGCGCGTCGGCTTCGCCGTCCTCGTCCAGGAATTCGGGGAGCAGGATTCCGTCCAGTTCTTCGTCGGTGAAGTCGACTGGGACGTTGATGTGGTAGGGGTCGCCGACGAGGAGCGCCTGCGGCTGCTCGGCGAAGTCGAAGCCGAAATACAGGATGCCGATGGCGAGTTGGGCGCGGACACCGCCGCGCACGGTGAGGACGCCGCCGTCGTCCCCGTAGGAGCCGCAGATACCGCCGATCACGTCCACACTGCCGCGCACGAGTACGTTGGGGCAGCCGGACAGGATCAGGTTCCGGGCACGCAGATCACCGGTGACCACGAAGAAGTTGCCACTGGCGTTGTCCCACCAGTCGAGGTCGCCGTCGACGGTGAGGTTCCCGTCGACGACGATGTTGTACGGAACCCAGTCGTCGTCGCTCTCCGGGCCCAGGTGTCCCCCGACGTGGAGGCCGCCCTCGTACAGCCGGATCTCCTGCTCGTCGGTGAACTCCCGGTACGGGTAGCCGATGTCGTCGGCTATCCGGAAGCGTTCCTCCGCCTCCTCGGCGGTGATGACGCGGTATCCGGGGGGCGAGTGGAACATCTTGATCTCGTCGGGCGGTGAGGCGGGGGTCGCACGGGAGGATTCCTGCTCGGTCATCCGTGGTTGCTCCTCTGCTTCTCTACGAGCGGCCCGGTCGCCCCGTGCGGTGAGGCCCGTGCGCGGTTCGGGCAGGCGCGGCACGGCCAGGCGCGCACGCCGCGGGGTCGGGCGCCGGTGTCTGTCGGTCAGCGTTCTACAGCACGGCTGTGACAACGCCGCATCCGCCTCGGTCCTGGTCCCCTGGTCCTCGTTCCCGGGTCCTGGTCCCCCGGTCCTGGTCCCCAGGTCCTGGTTCCTCGGGGCCGAACCGGGCCTGGTCGGCCCCGGGGGCGATCGGGCCTCCTCGGGCATCCGCGCGTCCTGCCGCCCGGGCCGACGGCAGGACCGCCCGCGACGGTCCGCGGTGGTTCAGCCTCCTCGACGGGTCACCAGGCGGCCGGGAGGCGCAGCGGGCTGCGGGTGATGGTGCCGTGGCGCCATGTGACCGTGTCCACGGGCGTGGTGAGGCGCAGGTGCGGGAAGCGGACGGCCAGTCCGTGCAGTCCCAGGCGCAGTTCGGCGCGGGCGAGCCAGGTGCCCAGGCAGTAGTGCCGTCCCCCGCCGAAGGCGAGGGTCGGGTGTTCCAGTGGTGCGAACAGGTCGCCGAAGGGGGCGTCGGAGAACGCTGCCGGATCCCGGCCCGCCGCGCCGCGGTCGACCGTGGCGATCTCGCCGGTCCGGACGGTGACACCGCCGACCTCGACGTCCTCCATGGCCTGGAGGGGGTTGGAGTGGGCGGCGGGATCGCCGAGCGGGATCAGGTGCAGCAGGCGCTCGGTCAGCCGGCCGGCCGCGTCCTCGTCGGACGCGGCGAGTCGGGCCCAGACCTCGGGGCGTTCGTGGAGCAGGTAGAGGAGGGAGTTGCCCAGCATGGTCATCGCGGTGTCGTAGCCGCCCACCACGAGGGTGCTGACCAGGTTGACGAGTTGCGGTTCGGGGACGCCGCCCTCCCCGTCGGCCGCCTGGACGAGCGAGCTGATCAGGTCCGGGCCGGGGGTGCGCCGCCGGTCGGCCAGCAGGCCCGTGGTGAATTCGGTGAACTCCCTTGTGACCTCCGCGACTTCCGCACGGTCCTTCTCATCGGTGGCGAAGGCGTGCTCGGTCCAGCGCAGGAGGCGCGTGTCGCTGACGTCGTGCACGCCCGTCAGCCTGCTCATGACCGCGATGGGCAGCGGGCGGGTGTAGTGGGCGACCAGGTCCACCGGGGAGCCGTGGTCGGCGAGCGCGTCGGCCAGTTCGTCGACCACGTCGGCCACCCAGGGCGTCATGCGCGCGACGGCGCGCGGGCCGAACGCGCGCTGGACGGTGCGTCGCAGGCGGAGGTGCTGGACGTCGTCCAGCTTGCCCACGGCATCGGGCGAGTCCACGAGGGCGGAGGCGCTGTCCTCCGGCGTGCGGAGCAGGGTCCGCCTGAACCTGCTGTCGTTGATGACCTGATGGACGTCGGCGTAACGGGTGAACAGCCAGGCGGGGCGGCCGTCGGGCAGGTCGGTACGCCGGGGCGGCCCGGACGGGGCGAACGTCAGACGGTGCAGAGGAACGCGTTCGTCAGTGATGGGCATGATCCTCCTGCCCGCCGATCCGGAGCGACGGGCTGCGGCATCGACTCGGCTGTTTGCTGGGTGGGGCTCGCCGTGGGGCCGACGGGCGGGCCCACAGCGGGCATCCACGTGCGCGGATGCCCCCGCGCCCGTGTCGGGGCAGGGGATGGTGGTCTGTTCGCGCGGTCTCCTACGACCGCGGCCGACGTGCTCGGGCCGGAGTCCGTCCTCCGGACCCTTGCGGGAACCTGTGCAGATCCTCGGTCATGGTGATGGCCGTGCTGTTCAGGTGGTCGTGGATCACGAGCGAATTCACCCGCACGTGGTGGGCGGTCCGGACGAGCCGGTCGGACGCCGGACCGTCACCGGGCGCGCGGTGTCTGCGCGGCCGTCCCTTCCGCGCGGGCGGCGAACGGACGGCCGCCGGACTGGCGCGCTGCCACCCGGCGCAACGAGCGGTGTATCGGCGGTGTCGAAGCCGTGGCCCGAGGGTCATTCCGGCCAGTCGGAGTCCAGGATGGCGTCGACGAAGTCTCCCCGTTCGAATCCGGGCACGAAGCGGGCGAGGACGTCTGCCTTGACGTTGCCGAACGTCGTTTCGGGGCGGTCCTTGATGCCTTCGGTGAACGCGGCCAGGATCCGCTTCTTGAAGTCGGGGCGGGGGTGGGCGGCGACGACGGCCGCACGCTGTCCGTCGGAGACCGCGTGGTAGCCGATGCCCAGCACGTCGAGTTCCACTCCCCGGGTGACCAGGGCGATCTCGGGGGCCATGTGGAGGGGGATCTCCGGTGTGGTGTGCAGTGCGATGGCCGTCCAGACCCGGTCGGCCTCCTCGTCGGTGATGCCGCGGGCGTGCAGGAACCTCCGTGCCTCGTCGGCGCCGTCGATCTCGAACCGCTGGTCGGTGCGGCGGTAGCGCTCCGTCAGGCCCAGGTCGTGGAACATCGCGCCCACGTACAGCAGCTCCGGGTCGTACCGCAGCCCCTCCTCGCGCCCCCGCAGCGCGCCCCAGAGGAAGACCCTCCGTGAGTGATCGAACAGAAGCTGAGAGGCCGCCTCGCGGACCAGTTCGGTGGCCTCCCTGGCCAAGGCACTGTCCGGGATCCGTACATCCGCGATCGATTCGCTCATGGTGTCTCCATGCCTTTCTCGGTGGTGGGTCCGGGGACGTCCGGCGCTCTCTCGAGAGATTGCCGTTCCCGTCCAGAAAAACCACCGAGCGGGGCGTGATCCTCCGCGTGGTTCCTCCGAGGCGCTGCTCCATGCGGACGAGCCCGGTCGCCGGCCGGTGTCCCGCCGGGGGCGGAATCGGGTCGCGGTCGCGTACGTGCCAGGCCCGGGTGAGCGGGGAGGCGCCGGGCGAGGCGGAGGGGTGCACTCCCCCGGCACCCTTCGGCGGGTGCCTCTGCTCGTGCGCCTTTCCGCCACCCGGTCCCGGGCAGGGGCGTCAGATGCCGGCCGCTCGCGCCGCCTCGTAGACCTCGGCCGCAACGTCGACGAGTTCCGCGGCGTCGCGCGGTGTGCCCTGGAGGTCCAGGACGAACGTGGTCACGTACGGTCCGGCGTGTGCCGCGAGGTCCTCGACGATCTGCGCCACGCTGCCGTGGAAGGGTTGCCGTCCCTCGCTCCCGACCGGCTCGGCGGTGTGGCGCGCGTTGACACGGACGCAGACGTCGAGCGGGCGTTCCCTGCCGCGTTCGGCGGCCGTGTCCCGCACCCGCCGCCACTGCTCGGCCAGTTGGGCGGGTCCCGCCGCCACGGGCATCCAGCCGTCCGCCCGGTCCACGAGACGGCGGGTGGCGCGCGGACTGTTCGCGGGCAGGTACACCGGAATGGGACTCACCGGCTTGGGACCGACCGCGGACGGGGCGATCGTGGTCAGTTCACCCTCATATGCCACGGGGTCCGGGCCCCAGACGGCCGCGCACACGTCGAGGAGTTCGTCCAGGACCGCTCCGCGCCTCTCGAAGGGGGCGACGGACGCCGCCGCGTACTCGTCCAGTGACCATCCCGTGCCGATTCCCGCGATCACCCGGCCGCCGCTCGCCACGTCCAACGAGGCGAGGGAGCGGGCCAGTTGGAAGGGTACGTGCAGGGGCGCGACCAGGACGCTGGTGCCGAGCCGGGGCCGTTCCGTGGCCGCGGCTGCCAGCGTGAGCGTGACCAGCGGGTCGGCGACACCGCGGTACTGGTCGGGCCACGGCAGTCCGGGTACGCCGTAGAGCCCCTGGGTCGCGGGCTCGGGGAACAGGATGCGTTCGAAGACCCAGAGACTCTCGTATCCGGCCTGCTCCGCGGCACGTGCGACGGTGGCGACATCACGGCCGATGTCGTACTGCCTCATCTGCGGGAGACCGAGACCGAGCGGGATCGGCATGGGTGCGCTCCTTCAGGACGACGGCGGGGCGGCTTCCCCGGATCACCGACTTGTTCCGTGTTCGACGACGGTCGAAACGTGATCGGGGTTCCGCGCGGTACGGGCCGAGCTGCCGACGGGCCGTGCCGTCCGGTCCGCCCCGGCCGCCGGCGTCCCGGCGCGCGTCGTCACGACGGAGCCCCCGTCCGTCGGACGACGGGCGGGGGCTCGTGGGAGGTCCGGTACCGGGTTCGGCGCCTTCCGGCACCCGCCCCGTGGTCCCGGCCACGCACCGCCCTCGCCGGCCGGGACGCCGGACGGACGGGGGCGGTGCGGGACGGGCCGGGAATCAGACCGCCGGGGCCGGGTAGGTCGGGTACTCCACCCCGGAGACGTGCTGGACGACCCGGATGACCTGGCACGAGTAGCCGAACTCGTTGTCGTACCACAGGTAGAGGATGGCGTTGTCGCCGTCGACCTTGGTGGCGCCGGCGTCGACGATCGAGGCGTGGCGCGAGCCGATGAAGTCGCTGGAGACCGCGTCGGGCGCCGTGATGAAGTCGATCTGGCGCTTGAGCGGGGAGGTCAGCGACACGTTGCGAAGGTAGTCGAGGACCTCTTCGCGGGTGGTCTCGCGGCCGAGTCGCAGGCTGAGGATCGCGATCGAGACGTCCGGGACCGGGACGCGGATCGAGCTGCCGGTGATCGGCGCCTTCAGGTCGGGCAGCGCCTTGGCGACCGCCGAGGCGGCGCCGGTCTCGGTGATGACCATGTTGAGCGGCGCCGAACGGCCTCGCCGGTCCGCCTTGTGGTAGTTGTCCAGCAGGTTCTGGTCGTTGGTGAACGAGTGGACGGTCTCCACGTGTCCGCGCAGCACGCCGTACTCGTCCTCCATCGCCTTCAGCGGCGGGACGATCGCGTTGGTGGTGCAGGACGCGCAGGACAGGATCTGCTCGTCCTGCTTGATGGTGTCGTGGTTGACGCCGTGGACGATGTTGGGGACGTCGCCCTTGCCGGGAGCGGTCAGGACGACCTTGGCGATGCCGGGCCGCAGGTGCTGGGACAGGCCCTCGCGGTCGCGCCACCTGCCGGTGTTGTCGATGAGGATGGCGCCGTCGATGCCGTACGCCGTGTAGTCGACCTCCGACGGGTCGTTGGCGTAGATCACCTTGATGGCGTTGCCGTTGGCGACGATCGTGCTGTTCGCCTCGTCGACGGTGATGGTGCCGTGGAACTGGCCGTGGATCGAGTCGCGGCGCAGCAACGAGGCACGCTTGATGATGTCCTGGTCACCACCCCGGCGGACGACGATGGCGCGCAGCCGCAGGCCGTTGCCGGAGCCCGTCTTCTCGATGAGCAGGCGGGCGACGAGACGGCCGATGCGGCCGAAGCCGTACAGGACGACGTCGCGCGGCTCACGGCGGTCGATCTTGTTCTCGCCCGTGGCGCCGGCGACGGCCTCGGCGGTGAACTCCGCCACGGAGAGCCCGCGGTCGTCGTTCCTGTACGTCGCGGCGAGCATGCCGATGTCGATCTGGGACGGGCCGAGATCGAGGGTGGTCAGTGCCTGCAGGAACGGCAGCGTCTCGGTGACCGAGAGTTCCTCGCCCGCGATCTGGCGCGCGAATCGGTGGGTCTTGAGGATGCTGACCACCGACTTGTTCACCAGGGAGCGGCTGTGGACCAGGACGGTGACGTCCCGCTCCCGCTGCAGCTTCCCGATGATCGGGATCATCGACTCCGCGATTTCCTCACGGTTCTTCCAGTTAGTGAACGAGTCCTCGTTGACAGTCACAGATTTATCTTTCGAGCTAGGCGGCGCTCATATGCTAACCCGACCGCGTTTCGGCCCTTCACGGGGTGCCGTTCGGGTGGTGGGCAGGGGGTCCCGCGCCCGTGCCCGGCGCTGAACCGGGCGCCCCGACACCCGTGCGGCCACGCTCACCACCCCGGGACCGAGCGGTCGGCGGCGACAGCGGAAGCGGCCTATGCCGGAGAAGGCGGGTATGCGCATAAAGTCCCTCTATGTCACATGTTGGTGAAGCGGACGGCGAAGCGGTCGGGCCGCTGTGGCGGTGGTGCTCCCGCCTCGGCGGCCGTACGTGGGCCTGGTGGCTTCCGCTGCTGCTGATCGCCCTGGACGTGGCCGCGGACCTCGCGGCCCGCAGCCGTGAGCCGCTGAGCTTCCTGCTGATCGGCGTTCCTCCGGTGGCGGCGACCACGCGCGGGCCCCGGCACACCGCCGGGATCGCCGTCCTGTGTCTGACGCTGGAGATGTGGCTGGCCTCCCGGCGCCCGGGGCACGTCGGGGAGCCGCACCACGTGGCGCTCTACGCCTCCACCGCCGTGATCGGCCTCGTCGGCGCCTGGCTGTCCCGGCAACGGCTCCGGGCCGAGGCGCACCTGGTCCGTGCCCGCTCGGTCGCCGAGGCCATGCAGCTGACCCTGCTGCGCCCGTTCCCTCAGCGGATCGGCCCGGTGGGAGCCGCGGGCTTCTACGAGGCGGGCGAGCGCGGCACGCTCGTCGGCGGCGACTTCTACGACCTGTGCGAGACCCGCTTCGGGGTGCGGATCGTTCTCGGGGACGTACGCGGGAAAGGTCTGGACGCGATCGAGACGGTCGCCGCCGTCCTGGGGAGCTTCCGGGTCTGGGCCCACGAGTGGCCGGATCCGGTCCGTCTGGCGGAACACCTGGAGCTCAGCATCGCCCGCAATTCCGGCCGCTCGGCCGAGGACGAGGAGCTGTTCGTCACGGCACTGCTGCTGGAGTTCCCGCCCGGCGGGGATTCGGTGCGGATCGTCGATCGCGGGCATCCGGCACCGCTGCTGCTCACCGCGCACGGGACGCGGCGGCTGCGTACCGCCCCGGCCCTGCCGCTGGGACTGGGCGAGCTGGGCGCGGGGCGGGCCGAGGTCACGACGCACCCCCTGCGGACCGGCGAGGTCGTCGTGCTGTACACGGACGGGGTGAGCGAGGCGCGGAACGCGGAGGGCGAGCTCTATCCGGTGACTGAGCGGCTTGCGGGCCGGTTCGGCGGCGGCCGGGTGCCCGATCCCGCGGCGCTCGTCTCCTTCCTCAGGGCCGACACGGAGCAGTGGTCGACCGGGGCGGACGACGACCGGGCCGCGATCGCCCTCACTCTGCTGGACGGTTCCGGGGCCGCCGGGCGTTCCGACGGCCCGGTCTCCTGAGCGGACCCCTGACGGGACGGTGCGGCACGGAGACGGCGCGCCGCCCGGCGTGGGGCACCGTGGAAGTGCCCGGGGCCCGCCCCCGGGCACCGGTCCGGCCGCCGTTCGGCGGTGGCCGCACGGCGGGGCCTCGGCGGGCACAGGTGGTGCGCGCACGCGCCCGGTCGTACCGTCGACTGAGGAGACGGTTGCCGGGGCTCCCGCGACGGACCGGCCGCGAGCGGTGCCGGGGACCAGCGGAACGCGGCGCCGGTGGCCGCTTCCGGCACACCCGTACCAGGACGCGGTGCGCCGTACGGCACACGGCGCGGACCCCCGAACGGACCGGCCGGGGCCGCCCGCGGTGCCCGAGGAGCAGTTGGGGAGACGGCATGCGCGGACACGGACTCAGGAACAAGGTCGTGCTGTGCGCGGCCTCGGCGGTCGCGGTGGCGGCGGTACCGACGGCCGCGCCCGCCGCGTCGCCCGCACGATCCTCCTCCCAGTCCCCCACGGCCCGCGCGGTGGCCGTCGACTGCTTCTCGCAGGCGCGCGTCCGGCCCGGCGACTTCCTGCTCGCCTGCGGGGACGGCAACAACCGCCTCGTCTCGTTGCGTTGGACCCACTGGGGGCCGTCCTCCGCCGTGGGCACGGGGCTCGACGCGGTGAACGACTGCGTGCCCTACTGCGCCGCGGGCACGTTCCACACGTACCCCGTCGAGGTGCGGCTCGACCGTCCGACGAGCTGGCAGAAGGATCCGGGTATCCAGCGGTTCGCCCGGCTGCGGCTCGTCTACACCGACGGCGTACCGGCGCAGGCGCACCGCGTCACGTACCACACCCTCTGGGGCTGAGGATCGAGGCACAGGCCGCCTCGCCGGACGCCGGGCACCACGCGGTGGGGACGGTGGTGCGGCGCGCCGAGCCGCCGAGATGATCCACGCGATCACCCAGAACTGCTGCGGCGACGCCATCCGCGTCGGCGTGTGCCCCGTCACCTGTGCATCCATCCGATGCCGGAGGAACGGGCGTTCGGCAGCACGGAGCTGCTCTGCATCGGCCTGCGGTCCTGCATCGACTGCGGTGCCTGCGCCGGCACCTGTCCGGTCGACGCGATCTTCCCGGTGGACGGACTGCCCGAGGCGCAGCGGGGCCACGCCGCCCCACGAACGGTCGCTGCCGTCTCCGATCCGGGGCCGTCACGGGCACGCGGGGGCGTCCGGTCGGTCCACCGCGTACTCCGTGACGGCATGACCGTTGACGGTGTCCTCTCGGCGCGGCGTGAAGCCGAGCCGCCCGGCGACTCTCACGGACGGATCGTTTCCGTGGTTGCTCTCGGGTCGGCGTGGAGTTCGACGAAGGCGTGGGGGTCGGAGAGCCGGAGAGGCAGCAGTGGCAGTCGCCCGGCCTCGACGACGGCGACGAGGACAATTCTCCGCACCGGGCCGGTCGATCGGGATTCGGACGCGACCCGCGCCGTCATCACGCAGGGCACGGGAGGGTGCCACCACGCACACGTCGGGTCGGCGTCGCCTCCGGCACATCCGACCGGTATCGAACACTGTCGAACAACCGTCGGGCCCACTCACGCTACCGTGTGCCATCAGCGCTCCTCCGGCTCGTCCCCCGGGTGACGGCACGTCATCCGGGGGACGAGGCGTCGCAGCGCCTGCCCATGTCCGTTTCCGAGCCCACTGCATCCCTTCTCTCATCTCCGCACCCCGGCGGTGCGGACCGCGCGACGACTCATGGAGAACACGTTGAGGACGAGGTTCCGTTCTCGTATCACCGCCCGGCTTGGGCGCACCTACCTGTCCAGGATCCAGAAGTACGGCATCGGCTCCTCCACGATCCGCCTCCTGCCCGACGATCTGCTGGCGCTGTTGCGCAGGGACGGTCTGGACCCGGTGGACAGGCTGGCGGCGCTCCGGGCGAACTCACCCGTGCACAAGGTCTCGTTGCCGTTCGGGATGGACGCCTGGGTGGTCAGCGGCTACGAGGAGTCGAAGGCCGTTCTCGGTTCGCCCGACGGCTTCAGCACCGATTTCGCCCACCTGGCCATGAATGCCGGAGTCGCGGCGGAACAGAGCCCGGGCGGACTCGGATTCAGCGATCCCCCGGTGCACACGCGGCTGCGCCGCATCCTGACCCCCGAGTTCACGATGCGACGGCTGCGCAGGCTCGCGCCCCGGATCGACGCCATCACCGCGGAGCGTCTCGACGCGATGCAGGCCCGGAGCGGCCCGGTCGACCTGGTCAAGGAATTCGCGCTGCCGATCCCCTCCCTCACCATCTGCGAACTGCTCGGGGTGCCCTACGAGGACCGCCACGACTTCCAGCAGCTGGCCATGGACCGGTTCGATCTCTTCGCCGGGACGACCGCGCCCTTCGGCGCCATGTCGGAGTCCTTGGCGTACTTCAGGGACGTGGTCGCGAAGCAGCGCCGGAGGCCGGGCGACGGGCTGCTCGGCATGATCGTCAAGGAGCACGGCGACGACATCGACGACGAGGAACTCGCCGGCCTCGCCGACGGTGTGCTCACCGGTGGATTCGAGACGACCGCCAGCACGATCGCCCTGGGTTCGCTCGTGCTGCTGCGGGACGAGGACGTGTTCGAGCGGATACGGACGGACGACGCGGCGGCCTCCCCGTTCGTCGAGGAGGTGCTGCGGTACACCTCCGCGGTGCAGATAGCGTTCCCGCGGTTCGCCCGGCGGGACATAGAGATAGCCGGGGTGGTCATCCCCGAGGGCGACATGGTGCTCTGTTCGCTCAGCGGCGCCAACCGCGACGCCTCGTACGTCGCGGACGACGGACGTTTCGACCCGGACCGCAGTCCCACCGCGCACCTCGCCTTCGGTCACGGATTCCACCGCTGCGTCGGCGCCGAACTGGCCCGCATGGAACTGCGCACCGCCTACCCGGCCCTGACCCGACGCTTCCCCCGGATGCGGCTCGCCGTGCCGCCCCAGGACCTGTCCTTCCGCAAGCTGTCGATCGTGTACGGCGTCGAGACGCTGCCGGTGCACCTGGGCTGAGCGCGCGTGCACGCCGAACGGGCACGCCTCGTCGCCCGGAACGGCCGGCTACCAGGTGACGGCGATGCGTTGAGGGCTGCGGGAGGTGCTGCCGCGACGCCACTCGACACCGTCGTCCGGACGCGCGAGGCGCAGGCCGGGGAATCGTGCGGCCAGCCGGTGCAGGGACAGCTGGAGTTCGAGCCGGGCCAGCCATGCGCCGAGGCAGTAGTGCGGACCGGCGCCGAACGCCAGGGTGGGGGCTTCCAACGGGCTGAACAGATCGTCCAGTTGCCGGGCCGGGAACACATCGGGGTCACGATTGGCCGCGCCGCAGTCGGCCAGCACCACCGCTCCCTCCGGGATGACGACGCCGCCGACCTCGGTGTCCGTGGCGGCGTGCCGTGCGGTCCCCCGGTCGTCGCCGAGCGGAACGAGGTGCAGCAACCGCTCGGCGACCGCTCCCGCGGCGTCCTCGTCCGCCCCGATGCGGGGCCAGCACTCCGGGCGTTCACCGAGCAGGTAGAGCAGGGAGTTGCTGAGCATCGTCATGGTGCTGTCGTGACCGCCCACCACCAGTCCGCACACGAGGTCGACCAGTTGACCCTCGGGAATGCCGCCCTCGTCGTCCGCCGCGCGGACGAGCATGCTGGTCAGGTCCTCGCCGGGGTCCTTGCGCCGCTCCGCCAGGAGTGCGGCTCCGAACCCGGCGAACTCCGCCAGCACCGGTTCCATGTCCTCCTCCGCGTGGGAGCCGTCGGAGAACGCGTACCGGCTCCAGTGGCTCAGCCGTTCCCGCGCGGCGGCACCGAGACCCATGAGCCGGCTGATCACGTCGACCGGGAGGGGCAGGGTGAAACCGGCTACCAGGTCCGCCGGAGGCTCGCCGTCCGCGAGCGTGTCCAGCCGCTGTTCCACGATCGAGGCGATCCAGGGCCGCCAGCGGGCGACGGCCCTCGGGGTGAACGCGCCGCGCAGGGTGCGGCGTAGGCGCACGTGGTCCTCGCCGTCCTGGTTGAACATCAGGTCCGTGCTGGCGACGAGGCCCGCCTGCCCCGCCAGGGGCGCGGCGTCGGATATGCCGAGCCGTGCGCGTCCGAACCGGGAGTCGGTGAGGACCTTGCGCACGTCGTCGTAGCGGGTCACCTGCCAGGCCCGGGTGCCGTCCGGCAGTACGACGGGCCGGGGCGGACCGGGCGGGTCGAATTCCATTCGGTGCAGCGGGAGCGTCGGCGGGCCGTTGATCGCGTCGTTGTCGTCGGGGCGGGGCACGGGTCCTCCACGGGTGCGGGTCGGTGGATCACGGGTACGGGCAGGCGGGCGGGGCGCGGGGGCACGCGGACTCGGAGCCGGGCGGGTCCGCGGGGCCGGGCCCGGTCCGGCCCCGCAGCCCGGACGCGGCGGACGGCCGGCCCGGGTACGGGTACGGGTACGGGTCATGGACGCCCGGCGGGGCGCGGCGACGGATGCCCCGGCCCGGGTGCGGATGACCGGGGGTCAGAGTTCCACCAGCACCTTGCCGCGGTGGCCCCCCGTGTCCTCGTAGAGGCTCCGGTAGGCGTCCGGAATGCTCTCGAAGCCGCGGTGGACGGTGTGGCCGAAGCGGACCTCGCCCCGCCGGACCCTGCCGCCGAGCTCGTGATGGAGCGCGTGCCAGTTCTGCTCCGTGAACCACTCCAGCGAGAAGATGCCGCGCACGCAGGTGCGCGGGAACATGATGTACGGCAGCAGCCTGGGGCCGGTCGCCTCCCGGCCGACCTGGGTGGCCCACTGCCAGCACACGGCCACCTGGCTGTCCACGTTGAGCATCGAGAACACGGCGTCCGTGACCGTGCCCCCGAGGTTGTCGAAGTACTTGTCGATCCCGTCCGGTGCCACCCAGCCGAGGGCCTCCCGGACCGCCTCCCAGCTGTCCCCGTGGCGGTAGACGATGACCGCGTCGAACCCCAGCTCGTCCAGGTAGTCCGCCTTCTCCGCCGTCGACGTCGTGCCCACCACGCGGGCGCCCGCGAGCTTGGCGAGCTGCCCGACCAGCGAACCCACCGAGCCGGAGGCGCCGCTGACCACGACGGTGTCGCCGGGACGCACCGACATGAACTTGGTCAGGGTTCCCCAGGCCGTCATGCCGGGGCCGCCCATGACGCTCAGCGCGGTGGTCAGCGGGAGCGCGTCGTCGTACCAGTGCGGGTCCAGGCGCCGGAAGGCGGGGAAGACCATCGGGAACGTCCCGGTCTGCCAGGGGGTCGCCGTGCCGTCGCTGACGAGGTGGGTGCGCCAGCCGCCGAATCCCTGCACCAGGTCGCCGGGGCGGTGGGCCGCCAGCGGGCCCGCGTCCAGCACCTCCATGATCGAGTCGGCCCCCATGTGAGCGCCGATCGGGGTGTCCAGCGCGATGCCCTGGAGGTAGGGGTCCACCGACACGTACCGCGTCCTCAGCAGCATCTCGTCGGGGGCGAGGTCGGTGTCGAGGTCCTCCTCGACCATCCCGTACACCCGGTCGACGTCGGGCACGCCCTCGATGTGCTCCTGCACGACCCACTTCCTGGTCCTCATCGCATTCCCTTTCTCTCGACGAGGGATGAACGGTCCGCCGTGCCGGACGGGGTGTCCGGCCGGGGTCCCACCGGGATGACGCGATGGGTCGGCGGCGGCCCGCTCTCGTCGACGGAGGCGGTGAACGTCCGCCCGTCGTCCCGGCAGATGAACTGCATGACGTGTCTGCCCGCCGCGGCCGCCCGGATCAGGCCGCCCGTCGTCGCCCAGACACCGGACTGGTAGAAGTTGCGCAGTCCCGGAAGGCCGGGGCCGTGCTTCTTGATGAGCGTCTCCAGCGTCTCCCCGCTCTCCACGAACGGCTGCCAGCCGAGCACCGTGCCGTCGTAGTTGCCGGTGTAGCGGACCTGGGTGAGCGGGGTCGACACGTCACGGACGGCGATCGCGTCCCTGATCCCGGGGTGGTGCCGCTCCAGGAACGTGATCAGCGCCTCGCGGGCCCGGCGCTTGGCGGCGTAGTAGCCGCGTCCGTGACGGACCGGCAGGGTGTGGAGCCTCAGGCCGCCGCGGCTGCGGGTCACCTGCTCCGGTCCTTCGTCCAGAGTCCGCCAGGGTGCGATGTCGCAGAAGTAGGTGACGTAGGCGATGCTCGTCCCCTTCGGGGAGAGTTCCGGGAAGTGCCTGCTGCGGAACTGGACGTTGATGCTCGGGTGACGGATCCCGGTGAGCTCGGAGGCGACCTCGTCGTCGAGCAGGTGGGTCGTGCAGGGATCGGCGTCGCGGAAGTCCCGGCGCAGACCGAGGAAGAGGATGAAGTACCCGGGAAAGACCATGCCGGGTTCGAGGATGGTTCGGGTGTAGAGCCGTCGGTACGCGTCGTCGAGGTAGCGCCCGCCGAGCAGGTCCATCATCGTGGTGCGGCCGTCGCAGGCCGAGACGACGATGTCGGCGCGCATTTCCTCGCCGTCGCTCAGCCGCACCCCCACCGCCCGGTCGTCCTCGACCAGGACCTCCTCGACCTTGGTGTTGTAGGTGACTTCACCGCCGAGCGCGCGGTAGCGGCGCTCGATGGACTCGGCGAGACCGAGCGATCCGCCCTCGGGGACGCCCGCGGAGAGATTGGCGTGCGAGGCGAGCTGGAAGTGGAACGGCAGCACCGGGAAGGCCGGGTGCTTCTCGTACAGGATGAAGTTGAACGCCTCGCGCAGCAGGGGGTCCTTGAACCTGGCCGAGAAGTCGCTCATGAGGATGCCGATGGATTTGCGCACGGCGTTGAAGTAGGGAATGAAGCCGGCCAGCATGCGCCAGCGCTCCGGCGTCGACATCAGCCCGACCGGCTTGAGGAACGGGTAGACGGCGAGACACTTGCGAAAGGCGCGCAGCTGCTTGCAGAAGCCGCGGATCAGGGGGGCGTCGACGGGCGAGAGGTCCGTGAGGTGGGCCTGCAGGCGGTCGGGGTCCGAGTAGAAGTACACGGCCCGGCCGCACCGGCCGCGCACCACGTTGAAGACGTCGAAATGCCGTATCTCCTTGCCCTGCAACGCGCCCAGTTCCAGCCAGATCCGATGCATCTCGTTGCCCGGCCCGCTGCCGAGGAGCCAGCTGACGCAGGGGTCCAGGGTGAAGTCGCCGCGGTCCCAGGCCGTGCAGCAGCCGCCCGGCAGTTCGTGCATCTCCAGGATGTGGGTGCGGTAGCCGTTCATCCGGGCGTAGCAGCCGGTGGACAGGCCGCCGAGCCCCGCGCCGATGATGATCATCGATTCTCGTCGGGAACGCGACACGCGCGTGGTCTCCTCGGTGTTCATGTGCGGGTGTCCCCGCGGGTGGACCATCGGTCGAGCTGGGGCAGCCGGCCCAGCTTCCCGGGGTGCCAGGGTTCGTCGCCCCGGCTCTCGTGCGCCGTGAAGGAGCGTCCCAGTTCGTCGCAGAGGTACTGGACGACGAAGCGGCCGGTGGACGCGGCGCGGATGAGGCCGCCCAGGCCCACCCACTGCCCGGCCATGGAGAAGCCGCTCAGTCCGGGCAGGCGCATGCGGTCCTTGCCGACGAGCTTGGTCGCGACGTCGTCGGCCTCGGAGAACGCCTTCCAGGCGAGGATCGAGCCGTCATGGTTGCCGGTGTAGCGGCGGGTCGTCGCCGGGGTGGCGATGTCGACGAGTTCGATGCGTTCGGCCGTGCCGGGCATGCGGCGTTCCAGGAAGCCCCGGACGAATTCGGCCACTTCGTGCTTCTGCGCGCGGTACGCCTTGCGGTCGGCGGCGCGCAGTTCCTTCCAGTGGGTGAAGTCGCTGAAGTAGGTGCAGTGGATCACCGAGCGGCCGGGCGGGGCGAATCCGTCGGAGTAGTCGGAGCGCAGCTGGACCACCAGACTGCTCTGGAGCGCTCCGGGCAGGCGCGCGGCGTCCTCGGGGGTGAGCAGGTAGGTGGTGCTGTGCGCCCGGTCGTGTCCCAGGTCGCCGCGGATCCCGACGAAGGCGGAGACGACGGCGGGGAAGAGGGCGCCGCGGCGGTGCAGCAGGTCGTTGTAGAGCTTGTCGATGCGGGGTCCGGTGTACCGGCCCTGGAGGAGGCCGTGGATGGTGGTGTGGCCGTCGCAGGCGGAGACGACGTGGTCGGCGTAGTACCGCCTGCCGTTGCGCAGTTCGACGCCGACGGCGCGTCCGTCCTCGACCAGGATCCTCTCGACCCGTGCCCGGTAGCCGATCCGGCCGCCCAGTCCCGTGTACCGTTCCTCGATCGACCGGGCCAGGCCCAGCGAACCCCCTTGGGGGAAGCCCGCGTTGCGGTGGTGGGCGCTGGCCATGTTGAACAGGTACGGGAGGAGGGGGAAGCCCTCGGGGTCCTGGAAGAAGATGTTGCGGAACGCCCGGCGCAGCAACGGGTCCTGGAACCGGTCGGCGAATTCGTGCATCGGGGTGGAGGCGGTGCGCCAGAACAGCCGGAACGCGGGCAGCACAGTGCGCAGCGTCGAGGCTCTCTCGCGCAGGGTGCGCAGGGCGGGCGCGGTCAGGAACGGGTACAGCTCGATGGCGGTGAACCGCCGCAGGTCGCGGCAGAACGAGCGGATGAGGCGGGCGTCGGCGGGCGACAGTTCGAGCAGGTGCTCCTCCAGCCGGTCCGGGTCGTTGTAGAAGACCACCGACCGGCCGGTCTCGTCGACGACCCGGTTGAACATCTCGAAGTTGGTGACGGTCTTGCCGTCGAGCGCTCCGAGCTCGCGCCAGACCTGGTGGGCCTCGTTGCCGGCGGCCGTGCCGATCAGCCATTCGATGCAGTAGTCGAAGATGTAGCCGTCGCGCGACCAGGCGGTGCAGCAGCCCCCGGGCAGTACGTGCTTCTCGAAGATGCGCGACCGCATGCCGTTCATCTGCGCGTAGCACCCGGTGGACAGTCCGGCGATTCCCGCGCCGATGACGATGACCCGGGGCGCGCCGTCCGCCGTGCGTCCGTCGCGGCCCCATGTCTCGTCCGTGTCATCGGTCATGGCCGCCGCCCTCCTGGAGGATGCCGCGCACGAGGTCGGCATTGCGGGCCGCGTGCTTGGGGTCGAGCATGTCGGCGTGGATCCCGGAACCGCGGAGCACGGCGGTGGCGGTGGCGGAGCTGCCGTGCCAGGTGCCGCGCGCGTCGGCGGCGTAGAGGGCGGTTTTCTCCTCGTCCGTGACGACGCTGACGGTCGCGGACACCGTGCCGAGGTTGGGGTGACGGCCGCAGAAGGCCAGGTATTCCGCGGCGTGTTCGAGGGTCTCTCGGGCGACGATCTCCGATCCTGTGTGCTTGAGCAGGTGTTCGGCCAGTTCCGCCTCGAAGACCTCGAAGTGTTCGGGGCCGGGGACGTAGGGCTCGGTGATGCGGTGGGAGTCCAGAACGATCACATGGGCGATGTCGCGTCCGCGGCCTTCGAGTTCCTTGGCCACCTCGAACGCGAGGTTGCCGCCGAGGGAGTAGCCGAGCATCCGGATGGCGCCCTCGGGCTGCATGGACTCGACGAGGTCGGCGTAGCGGGCCGTCTTGTCCTCGCCGGGGACGTAGTTGAAGGCGACGAGGCGGTGCTCGGTGAGCCCGGCGGCGAAGGTCCGGTAGACGAGTCCGTGGCCGCCGGCAGGGGGGAAGCAGAACAGGGTCTGTTCCCGGTCGGTGTTGAAGTCCAGGCAGGGCAGGTCGTCCACGAGGCCGCCGGTGGCGAGGCGTTCCACGGTCGCGGCCATGCCCTGCAGGGTGGTGACCCGGTACAACAGGCTGACGGGGATGCCCACGCCGAACTCCTGCCGCAGGCGGTGGATCAGTTCGATCAGTTTGATGGAGCTGCCGCCCGCCTCGAAGAACTCGTACGCGGCGCCGACCCGTTCGAGCCCGAGCAGTTCCTTCCAGTGCCGGGCCATGCTGACCTCGAACGGTGTGCCGGGCGTCTCCTCCGGCTCCTCGGCGGTGTCGGGCCGGAGCTCGGGCAGAGCGGCGAGGTCGACCTTTCCGTTGGGGGTCAGCGGCAGCTGCGCCAGGGTGACGAAGTGCGCGGGGATCATGTGGGCCGGCAGCAGGTCGGCGAGGTGACGGCGCAGCGCGCGCCGGTCGAGTTCCGCTCCCGGCACCGGTACGCAGTACGCGCAGAGCGCGTCCTCGCCCCGGGCGTCGGGACGGACGGTGACGACCGTGCGGGCCAGTTGCGGCCACCCGGCGAGGTGGGTCTCGATCTCGCCGATCTCGATGCGGTGGCCGCGGAGTTTGATCTGGCCGTCGACACGTCCGAGCAGGTGGACGACGCCGTGCGTGTCCCAGTGTGCGGCGTCCCCGGTGCGGTAGAGGCGCACGGGTCGGGCCTCCGGTCCCCGGCCGAGGGTCCGGGTCACGAAGCGTTCCGCCGTCTGCCGCGGATCGCCGGCGTAGCCGAGGGCGACTCCTTCGCCGCCGATCCACAGTTCGCCCGGGACGCCGGGCGGGACCGGTTCGCCGTGCCGGTCGAGGACATGGAGCGTGCTGTTGCCCAGGGGGCGTCCGATGGGCACGGTCCGGCCTGGTTCGAGGTCGTCGGCGGGTCCCTCGAAGCAGGCGCTGTCGATGGTGGCCTCGGTGAGCCCGTAGGAGTTGAGCACGCGGGTGTGCGGGCCGCACAGGTCGCGCAGCCGCCGGTACTCCCCCACCTTCCAGGCGTCGGAGCCGACGACCAGCAGGCGCATGAAGTCCAGTCTGTGGCCCTCTCGTTCGCAGTGGTCCATGAGTCCGCGCACGACGGCGGGGACGAACTCGGCGCAGTCGACGTGTTCCTCGCGCATGGTGCGGTGGAGGCGTTCGGTGTCGAAGAGGAGGTCCCGGTCGACGAGTACGAGGGTGCCGCCCGAGCACAGCGCGCGCACCAGGTCGCCGGTGAAGACGTCGAAGGAGGGGGCCGCCATCTGGAGGTGCACGCGCACGTCCCGGTCGAGCCGGTACTCGTCCAGCCACGCGCGGTACGCGGAGGCCAGGTTGCGGTGGCTGACCTGGACGGCCTTGGGGATTCCGGTCGAGCCGGAGGTGTGGATGACGTAGGCGGGCGCGTCGAGGTCCACCGGAGGTACGGCGGCCGGTGCGGGCGTCTCGGGAGCCGGCCGCTGTCCGGAGCCGGACGCGGGCGCCTGCCGGTCCTGCGGTGCGGGCGGCGCCTCGTACAGTTCGCGCAGGGTCAGTGTCCGGGCCGGCAGTCCGGTGAACCGGTCGCGGGCGGTGTCGTCCTCGACCAGGGCGAGGGTGGCACCGGCCGTCCGCAGGGTGCGGGCGACGCGGTCGGCGGGGTGGTCGGGCGGCACCGGGAGGTAGGCACCGCCGGCCTTGAGCACCGCGAGGAGCGCCACGACGAGGTCGGGCGACTTGTCGAGGCACAGAGCCACGGTCGAACCGCCCCCGGCTCCCTGTTCCCGCAGCCGTGACGCCAGGTGGTCGGAGCGGCGGTCCAGCTCCGCGTACGTCAGCCGGAGGGCCGGGCCGCGGGGTGCCGGTACGGTGACGGCGACCGCGTCGGGGCACCGGGCGGCGGCCTCGACGACCAGTTCGTGCACCGGCCGGACCCCGCCGGTGCCGGGCTTCTCCGGCTCCGGGGACGCGGTGAGGCGTCCGGCTCCGCTCCACTCGCCGACCAGGCGTTCGCGTTCCCGGGCGCCGAGCATCTCCAGCCGGGTGACGGGGTGCTCGGCCGCCGCCCGGGTCATGCTGTCGAGGATCCTCGTGTAGTGCGACGCCATCCGCCGCATGGTCTCCGCCTCGAACAGGTCGGTGTTGTACTTGAGGACGCAGTGGAAACGGTGGTCCGCCTCGTCCTCGTAGACGGACAGGGTGACCTCGAACTGCCCTTCTTCCTCCGGGAGTTCGATGTATTCGAGCCGGTAGCCGTACTTCTCGGTGGCCACCTTGTGCGTGAGCAGGATGAACATGGCCTGGAACACGGCCGACCGGCTGGGGTCGTGCTGCAGGCCCAGTTGGTCGACCAGCAGGACGAACGGGTACTCCTGGTTGTCCAGGCCGCCCAGTACGGTCGTGCGGACCTGTTGCAGGAGTTCGGCGACCGACGGCTCGCCGGAGAGGTCGCCGTGCAGCGGCAGCGGGTTGACGAAGTAGCCGTAGACGGAGGCGAACTCCTGCTCGGTCCGGCCGGTGACCGGACTGCCCACGATGACGTGGTCCTGTCCGGAGTAGCGCTGGAGCAGCACGTAGTAGGCGCCGAGCAGCACCATGAAGGGGGTCACGTCGTGCCGGCGGGCCAGGGCGTGCACGCGGGCGGTGAGTGCCGTGTCCAGGACGAAGAACTCCGAGGCGCCGTTGTGGGTCTGGACGGCAGGGCGGGGCCGGTCGGTGGGCAGTTCCAGGACGGGTACCTCGTCCGGCAGGTGGGACCGCCAGTAGTCGAGCATGCGCTGCGCCGCGGGTCCGGCCAGGAACCGGTTCTGCGCGTTGAGGAAGTCCAGGTAGCGTGCGGTGACGGGGGGCAGCGAGGGCGCGCGGCCCTGGCGCAGCCCTTCGTACACCGCGAGGAGTTCCTCGATGAAGGTGAACGTCGAGATCGCGTCGGAGATGATGTGATGGACCGCCTTCATGATCACCCAGCGGTCGGGGCCGCGCTTGAAGAGGCGGAAGCGGAACAGCGGGTCGTGCGCGAGGTCGTACGGTTTGCGGTACTCGGCCACGATCGTGCGGTGGATCTCCTCCCACGCCCGGTCCTGGACGTCGAACAGCGCGAGGTCCGGGCTCGGGTCGGGCGAGACCTGCTGCATCGGCAGCCCGTCCACCGTGAGGAAGTTGGTCCGCAGCGCGGGGTGGCGTGCGACGAGGTGGCGGACGGCCTCGAACATCAGGTCGGGGTCGAGGGCGACCCTGACCTCGACCGCGCCGCCGATGTTGTACGCGTAGCCCTCGGGGTTGAGCTGGCGGAGGAACCAGAGCGCCTTCTGGTTCTGCGTCAGCGGGTGGCGGAACTCGTCCTCGAACACCTCCACCGCCGCCTTGTCGCCGCCTCCGGCCTCCAGAGCCACCGCCTCGGCGAGGCTGTCGTGGAGCTGTGCGACCAGTTCGCCGACCGTCGTGCCGCTGAGCAGCGCCACCACGGGCGGGGCCACCCCGAGCTCGGCACCGAGCCGGGCGCGGAGCTCCATCGCCAGGAGCGAGTCGAGGCCGAGCGCGTTGAGACCCGCCTGTGGGTCGATCTGCTCGGGGCCCGCCCGGAGCACGGAGGCGGCGACGGCGGTGAACCGTCGGGTCACCAGGGCCAGGCGCTCGGCCGCGTCCGCGTCGCGGAAGGTGTCCAGGAGGCCGTCGCCCGCCCCCGCGTCGGCCGTGGCCGCGCGGGCGGTCGCGGCCAGTTCGCCCACCAGCGCGGGCGGTGAGGCGTACCAGGCCAGGAACACCGGCCAGTCGACGACGGTCGCGACGAGCAACTGCGCCCGGTCCTGGCCGATGACGCGTTCCAGTACGGCCATGCCGACATCCGGTGCGAGGGAGCTCATCCCCCGGCTGTGGAGGTAGTGGCCGACGAGGCCCAGCTCCTCGATCATGCCGGTGGCCCACGGCCCCCAGTCCACGCTCAGGGCGGGCAGGCCGAGTGACCTGCGGTGGTGGGCCAGTGCGTCCAGGAAGGCGTTTCCCGCGGCGTAGTTGGTCTGGCCGGCGGTGGTCAGCAGGGAGGCGATCGAGGCGAACAGCACGAAGTGGTCCAGCGGTTCGTCGCGCAGGTGCCGGTGGAGGAGGTACGCACCGACGGCTTTGGGGTCGTGGGCGTCGGTGAACGTGCGATGGTCCATGTCCGCGACGAGGGTGTCGCGGACCTGCCCGGCCAGGTGGAACACCCCGCGGACCGGCAGCGGGTCGGTGCGCCGACGGGCGTCGAGCCAGGCCGTGAACGCCTCCTCGTCGGTGATGTCGAGCGGTGCCAGGACGACGCGGGCGCCGAGCGCCTCCAGTTCCTTGACGAAGGCGGCGGCGCGGCCCTCGGCGGTGTCGGGGGCGAGATCGCGCCAGGCGGTGCGGTCCGGCAGCGTGGTGCGTCCGATGAGGACGAGGCCGCGCGCTCCACGCCGTACCAGGGTCCGGCAGAGCAGTCGGCCGAGCGCTCCGAAGGCACCGGTGACCACGTAGTCGGCGTCGGCGCGCAGGCGCAGCGGCAGGGGGCGGGTCAGTCCCTCGGCGCGCCGGGCCCTGCTGGTGAGGCGGCGCGTACCGCGCAGCGCGATCTCCTCCTCGTCCTCGGTGAGGATCTCCCGCAGGAGCGCGGCGGCCTCGGCCGGGGCGCCCTCGCCCGCCCCGGGGCGGGGGTCCAGGTCGATCAGCTTGCCGGGGTGGCTGAGCAGTTCCTGGTGCCGCAGCACCCGGCCGACGCCCCACGCGGGTGCTCCGAGCGGTTCGACCGTCTCGCCGGGCTCGACGTGCTGTGCGCCGCGGGTCGCGATGTGCAGCCGCCCGCTCGCTCCGCGGCGCAGCAGCGTCCGGGCGAGCGTGATCAGCGAGTACGCGCCGGTGTCGCGGTGGTGTGCCAGGTCGCGTCGTGTCGCCTCCGCGAGGCGCGGCAGGTCGAGGTTCCACAGGTGCACGACGGTGGTGGGAAGCGGCGCCGCGCCGTCGCGTCCGTCCGCCGCGTGTCTTCCGTCCGTTCCGTGCGTTCCCGTCCGAAGGCGGCTCTCGCCGTGTCCGGGCCCGCCCAGGTCGGTGAGGAGCCGTTCCAGGTCCACGACGGAGCCGGGGGCGATCGTGAACTCCCGTCCGTCGTCCGATCTCCGGTACGTCTCCCCCGGTCGTACGAGGTGGCACCGCTCGCCGCGCGCGGTGAGCAGGGCGCTCAGGGCGTCGCCGACGCCGCGGCTGTCGGCGAACACCAGCCAGCCGCCCCCGGTGGCTCGGTCGGCTCCGGTCCGCGCCTCGTCCGCGTTCGGCTTCCGGTTCTCGTCCGTGTTCTCGTTCTCGCCGAGGGGCGGCAGTTCGGTCCACACGGTCTCGGCGAGCCAGGAGTCGATCGTTCCGAGGCCGACCGCCGTCGACGCCTTCTCCACGTCGGCGGCGCGGAATCCCCGGATGCTCCCGAGCGGTTCGCCGTCGTCCGTGTAGACGGCGATGTTCCCGACGAGTTCGTCCGCGTCCTCACGGGTCACCGTGGCGTGCACCCAGACCGGCCGGTCCCCGACCGGGGCGAGGCACACCTCGTCGATGGACAGCGGCAGGCGGATGCCGGAGTCCTGGCGGTCGGTGCCGTCGTCCAGGAGCCGCGTCGTCAGCAGCGACTGGAAGCAGCCGTCGAGCAGTACGGGGTGGATGTGGTGGCCGGCCGCGTCGTCACCGATCACCGCGGGCGGGCGGAGCCGGGCGAGCACCTCGCCGTGGCCGATCCGGACCTCCTCGACGGCACGGAACGCGGGACCGTAGTGGTAACCGAGGGCCGCCAGTTCCGCGTAGCAGCCCTCGCCGTCAAGCCGGCGCCGCATGCGGGCGCGGACGGCTTCGATGTCGACCGGGGGGCCGGACGGGCGTGGCTGGCCGGAGCGCACGACTCCGCTCGCGTGCACCGCGCGGTCGCTCTCGTCCTCTCCCGCCGAGGCGATCGTGAACGAGGCGTTCCGCGACGAGAGCGTCAGGCGTACGGCTCGGTCCTCGCCCTCGGGCAGGAAGAGTGCCTTGCGGAGTTCGATGTCCGTGAGCACGGCGTGGGTGCCGCCGGTCAGGGCGCGGACCGCCTGGATGGCCATCTCCAGATACCCGGCCGCCGGGAAGACCACGGTGGACTGGATGCGGTGGTCGTCGAGGTAGGGCAGCCGCTCGGTGTCGAGTGCGGTGTGCCAGGTGGGTTCGGTGTGTGTGGTGCGGCGGCCCAGCAGCGGGTGGTCGGTGCGGCCGAGGCGGACCTGTGCGACGGGTCCGGGCTCCGTCCAGTACCGGTCGCGCTTCCAGGGGTAGCGGGGCAGGGTCACGGGAGTGCCCGCCGGGTGCAGGGTGTCCCAGGCGATGGGGACACCGAGGGTGTGCAGGTGCGCCAGCGAGGCGGCGAAGCGTTGCGGCTCGTTCTCCTGGCGGCGGATGGAGGGCAGGGTGCGTGCGGTGGTTCCCCGGCCGTCGAGGCATTCACGGATGGAGTGGCCGAGCACCGGGTGCGGGCCGATCTCCAGGAACAGGCCGTATCCGTCGTCGGCGAGCCGGTCCACCGCCGACCGGAACCGCACGCGGTCGCGGACGTTCTTCCACCAGTACCCCGCGTCCAGTTCGGGGCCGTGTGCCGTGCCCTCCTGGCCGGTCAGATACAGCGGTACGGTCGCCGGCCGTGGGTCGAGCCCGTCCAGCGAGGCGAGCAGCTCGTCCTTGATGGCCTCCATGCCCGCGCTGTGATAAGGCACCTCCACGGTCAGGAACTTGGCGAAGACCTGCTCCGCCCGCAGCTCCTCGGCCAGTTCGGCGAGGGCGTCGCGCTCGCCGGCCAGGGTGACGGCCGAGGGGCTGTTGACCGCGGCCACGGACACCCGGTCGCCGTACGCGGCCGCCCGGGTCTGTGCCTCCTCCTCGGGCAGGCTCACCGCGAGCATGGTGCCGGTGCCGGTCAGCAGCTGCTGGAGCCGGCTGCGGTGCACCACGATCCTCACCGCGTCGTCCAGCGTGTAGACGCCCGCCTCGTAGAAGGCGGCGATCTCGCCGGTGCTGTGACCGACCAGGGCGTCGGGCCGCACTCCGTGGCGTCGCCACATCGCCGCGAGTCCGACCTGGACGGCGAAGTTGGCCGGTTGTGCCAGCCAGGTCTCGGCCATGCGCGAATCGGCCTCGTCGGCCGTCATCTCGTCGATCAGGGACCAGCCCGCGAGCTCGCGGATCGCCCGGTCGCAGCGGGTGACGGCGTCCCGGAACACCGCGTCGCCCTCCAGCAGCTGGCGTCCCATGCCCCACCACTGGGGTCCCATTCCGGTGAAGACCCAGACCAGGCCGCGCTGTTCCGGGTCGAGCCTCCGGCCCTGGACGACCCGGGGGTGGGATTCGCCGCGGAGGAAGGCCGCGAGCCCCTCGTCCAGTTCGGTCGGTGAGGAGTACACGACGCCGAGCCGGGATTCGAGGTGCTGGCGACGGCGGGCGAGCGTGTAGGCGAGGTCGGGCAGCGGTGCCGTCGGCCCATGTGCGCCGGCCAGTTCGCGGCGGATGCCCTCCGCCACGTCCGGCAGGGATTCCGGGGTCCTGGCGCTGAGCGGGAGGACGTTCCAGGACCGTTCCTCGTGCGCGGTGCGCGGGATCTCCCGTTTCGGTGCCTCTTCCAGGACGACGTGCGCGTTGGTGCCGCCGAATCCGAAGGAGTTCACACCGGCCCGGGCGGGGCCCTCGTGCGCGGGCCAGGCGGTCGGCTCGGTCGGGATCCGGTACGGGGCGGACGCGGCGTCGACGGCCGGACTGATCCGGTCCAGGTTGATGTGGGGCGGGATCCGGCGGTGCTTGAGGCAGAGCACGGTCTTGATGAGTCCGGCGACGCCCGCCGCCGATTCGGTGTGCCCGATGTTGGTCTTGACCGACCCCACGTAGCACGGGTCGCCCGGCCTGCGGCCCTCAATGAGCGCCCGGCTCAGCGCGTTCGCCTCGATCGGGTCGCCGACCGGGGTCGAGGTGCCGTGCGCCTCCACGTACTGCAGCGCGCCGGGCGTGATCCCGGCTCCGGCGCAGACGCTGCGGATGAGCCGGACCTGGGCGTCCGCGCTGGGCACGGTGATGCCGTTGGTGCGGCCGTCCTGGTTGACGCCCGTGCCGAGGATCACCGCGTGGATCGGGTCGCCGTCCCGCAGGGCGTCGTCGAGGCGCTTGAGGGCGACCATGCCCACGCCCTCCGCGCGTACGTAGCCGTCGGCGGCGGCGTCGAACGTGCGCGAGCGGCCGTCGGGCGACAGGAAGCCGCCCTTCGTCTCGGCGATGGTGTACTGCGGCGCCATGTGCAGCAGTACGCCGCCGGCCAGCGCGAGGTCGGTCTCGCGGTGGTGCAGGCTCCGGCAGGCGAGGTGCACCGCGACCAGGGAGGAACTGCAGGCGGTGTCGATCGACAGGCTGGGTCCCCGGAAGTCGAAGCAGTACGAGAGACGGTTCGAGACCATCGTCATCATGGTGCCGGTGGCGGTGTGGGCCGCCAGTGAACCGAAGCCCAGGTCGGAGAACTGGAGGATCTTGTAGTCGAGCGTGAACGCGCCGACGAACACGGCGGTGTTGCTCCCGGCGAGCTCCGCGGGCCGCTGGCCGCCGTCCTCCAGCGCCTCCCAGGCCACCTCCAGCAGCTTGCGCTGCTGCGGGTCCATGTGGTCGGCCTCGCGCGGGCTGATGCCGAAGAACCCGGGGTCGAACTCGTCGAATCCGTCGATGTATCCGCCCCGGCCTCCGACGAGGCGTCCCGGCTTGTCCTTGTGCCGGCTGCCTAGCGTCGTGACGTCGTAGCGGTCGGCCGGTGTCGGTGTGACGCAGTCCTTGCCCTCCATGAGGTTCTGCCAGTACGTGCGGTGGTCGGACGCACCGCCGGGCAGTCGGCAGCCCATGCCGATGATCGCTACTTTGTCGCTCACAGAGGCACTGTTCACGTCGGGCAAGGTTGTACTCCTCAAGTCGTGGCGCCGGGGCACGGCAGGGATCGGGAGGGCTGTCCGGGCCGTCCGGGTCGTCCGGACGATCGGGAACGGTCAGACGGGACCGGGCCCGGCTCTCTTCGCGCGGCGCCAGGGGTGGAGAAGGGTGGAGGTGATCGCACCTGTCGGCGGGAACGACGCGGGGTCGACGAGTCCGACCGCGACCGGTTCACGGCCGGGCCGCCAGGTGTAGCTGTCGAAGAGGTGGTCCCAGATCGACAGGTCCGAGCCGTAGTGGCCCGCCTCGGACAGGTCGGTGCTGTGGTGCAGACGGTGCTGTTCGGGGCTGGCGAGCACATGGTTGAGCCGACCGATGCGCACGTCGATGTTGGCGTGGACGAAATATCCCTGGGCGGCCACGAAAAGTCCCACGACGAGCACGGATTCGCGCGAGAACCCGATCAGCGCCAGAGCCAGCTGCACGAACCCCTGGGCGAGCACGATGTCCATGACGTGATTGACGCCGTTGTTGGCGACGTTGACCTTGTCCGGCACGTGGTGCACTCCGTGGAATCGCCACAATATCGGGTTGGTGTGACCGATCCGGTGCACGAGATAACTCGCCAGCGAGCCCGTCAGGAGTGCCGCTGGGATTTCTTCCCAGAGGTCGAGAACGGGTTCTTCGGGTGTCAGCATGGAGACGGTCGCGGTGACCACGTACTGGGCCATTCCGCTGGCTGCCGTCGTGAGTAGGAAATAGACGCCGTACCAGCGCCATTCACTGGGGCTCGGATGCCAGGAACGCTGATAGGGAATCAACCTTTCGAGGGCGGTGAGGTAGGCGATGGTGCCGAGCAGGAAGAGCGGGCTCACGCTGTCCGGTTCCCAGTCGAACCGCAGTGCCGCCGTCGCCACCGATATCGCGGCGAGCAGCAGGACCGGGTACGCCGACACCCTGAGCAGGTCACGCGCCCGGGACGCGGGGGAACCTTTCCCCTCCGCCCGGCCGGCGCCCGGTTCCGGAACACCACCCGGCACGGGTTCGCAATTTTCCATCCGCAGCACCTTCATGAATTACGGCACAGAAAATGCGCAGACCGCGAACAGAGGACTGACGACTTTCCTGCGGGCACGCGAGGCCGGCGAACGGACGCCGGTATTCGCGCATGAGCCATTGACGTACGGGGACCTGTACGGACCGCTTCACGACCCCCCGCACCGCCGGGCGGGTCACCGAGCGAACCCGCTCCTTTTCTTTTCCCCTCCCGACGTCGCCAACCGTCGGATTCCAGCCGCGTATCGGCGGGTTGCGCGGACACCGGGCACCTCGTCAACTGTCTGCTTTTCAATGAACCAGACGGACCAGGCGGGCGGAATGGGAACAATCCACACCACCCAAGTGGACTGCTAATCATATTGATTACTTATTGACTTTCATATTTTCCAATGCCTCGTGCGCATCGCTCTCCACGGCGGATCAGCGACGGATATCCCGGAACAGGCCGCGCCGGAACGGAAAATCCGTGCGCCTACCGGGCTCTCCTCCGTGCAAACCGGGGCGGACACGCGGTTCGTCGCCGGAATCCACCACGCGACAGGCAGTGTCGGCACCTTCCGGGCAACACCTCGACCGCCGACGCGAGCAGGACGACGCACCGGGCACCAACGCGTTCCGGGATGGCTCATTAACGTCGGATCCTGAGCGCCGCTCGGACCCGGTTCGCATCGCCGGAGGACGCCCCTGGCGACTACGGACGTTCTGCGGCGTCGCCCCGTTCCGATGCCTCTGCCGTCGGCCGGAGTCGGCGAACCCGCTCGCCCCTTCGCCCGGCCTTCGGGCGTCACCCCGAAGCGGGCACCGCATTCTTCCGGGCGAAGAGGTCCGCCAGCCTGTGCTACATCCGAAAGTACGATCCCCGTCATGGACGAGGACGACGTCGGGCCCGCGGGCGTCGTCGATCACCGGCGTGTCGTCCCCGGCGAAGTCCATGTCGACGGAGCGGTCGACACGCACGGCCTCGAAGGGCTGTTCGTCCTCGCCGACCGCCACGCCGGCACGGTGGGCGCCGACGAGGCGGGGGACGCCGTCGTCGGCGGCACGCCGCGCGGCGGACCTGACGGGACTACGAGAGCGGCAGGCAGAGGCTGCTCGACGAACTCGCCATGCGTCTTCCACGAGAGTGCGTGGACCTGACCGACGAGGAGGAGCCCGTTCGCCTCGCGGCGTTGCTGACGTACGTCGAGGCGGGCGGCAGCCCGTTCGCCCGACCGCGCGCGACCGCAGCGGCGGGGTGGCCGGGGCGTGGTGGGAGGTGACGCCCCGGCATGCGTCACCTCACCGGGGCGCGTCCCGCCGCGTGCGCAGAGCGGTGGCCACGGATTCCAGGACCTGGACGGGGCGCAGCAGGTCCGCGTAGGCGATCGGGGGCCTGCCCGTGCGGACCATTCCGAGAAACGCCTCGAGGCCCGGCACGCAGTAGTGCGCGTCGAGGGCGAGGGTCTGCTCGGCCATGGTGCCCTGAGTGAACGTCATTCCGTGGAAGGGGATCTGGTGGGTGCCGGTGGGCTTGACGAGGTTCACGACGACACGGGTACCGCCCGCCGTGAACGAGGCGGTGACGGTGGTGTCAGTGGTGTCCGTGCGCACGTCGGAGATCTCACCGGGGGCGAGCCTGAGCGCGAGATCCACGGGATGGATTCCGTAGAAGAAGATCCCTCCGTGTTCGCTTTCGGGGTCGGCGGGGCCGGACACGACGACCAGGTGCGGCCGGCCGCCGCGCGTGGACCGGGCCGCCAATGCCTCGGCGTCGGGTATCCAGCGGAGGGCCGAGGACGAGGTGAGCGGCGCGTCGTGGGCGAGCGCGGCGTCGATCATGGCCTGGGCGTCCTCGACGGTGCAGGCCAGTGGCTTGTCGACGAAAACCGGCAGTCCCTCGGCGAGGAAGGGGATCGCGTGGTCGCGGTGGTGCGCGCCGTTGCGGTCCGCGACGACGACTGCGTCCACCAGGCCGAGCAGGTCGGAGGGGGCGTCGACGATCCTCGTCGTCCCGCCGGTGGCCGCGAGTGCCTCGTTGCGTGGGCCGCGTCCGCCGCTGAGGGCCACGACACGGGCGTCGCCGCCCGCGCGGCGGACGTTGAGGTGGTCGACGATGTGGTCGACGTGGCTGTTCTCGGTTCCGACGATCCCAATGCGCATCGGGAGAGGCTACCTTCACGGCGTCGAGCCGACCGGCCGGGCTCCCCCGTCGTCACCGGGCGGTGATGTGCCGACCGCGCGAGCGCCGGTCGCGGGGGCCGGTCGCCGCGCGGTCGCATCGGCCGTCCCGTCAGGCCGACGGGCCGCCCGCCCGCAGCCAGCCGAGCAGGTCGTCCGTCATCAGGTCGCCGTTCGTCTCGATGTGCTCGTCGATCGCCCCAAGATCCAGGCGGAACACACGGGTGCGGTCCCGGCCGTGACGGCGCATGAACAGTCCATGGCCCCCGCTGTCGTCGCCGATCAACACCCAGTGGGGCGCGTACCGGGCGACCTCGAAGGTCTCGTTGCGTTCCGTGAAGCTGTGCGGACCATAGATCTGGACACCGTTGTCGAGCAGGACGCCCGGTGTCGACCGCCACAGGCGGGCGACCGCGGGGTTGGGGCCGTCCCGCAGTCCTCGTGCGAGCGCTTCCTGGACGGTGAGGAAACCGGCGAAGGACTCCGCGACGGGGTACTCCTCGCCGTCCGTTCCGTCGCGGCACACCACCGGACGCTCCCCGTCCCCCGCCTCGCCGTTCCGGTCGAGGGCGAAGCAGTAGCTGTCGCCGCAGTCGGGCTCGACGGCGAAGCACAGCCGGGTGTCGTCCAGCCGCCAGTCGGCGGTGATGGACTCGTACACGTCGTCGGCGCAGTCGCCCGGTGGCACGGTCGCGATCTCCGCGCGCCCGGCGCGGCCGTGGCCGAACCGCGCCAGCCACCACCGGTACGACGGCGGCAGCGGGCCGACGCGCGCCTCGGCCCGCCGGATCAGCGCCTCCGGTGTGGCGACGGCCCGCCCGCGGACGGATTCCGGCGCCCCGTCGATCATGTCCCGAAGTTGAGTCAGATCAGCTCTCACGACGCGGAGTCTGCCAGGCTTCGCCGGGCCGGTGCGACGGGTGGCGGGACCGCGCGGGAGAGGACCGGACGAGACGGTCCGCGCGGGGCGCGCCGCACCGCCCCGCCGGTCGTCGGGCACCGCGCGCGTCGCGTGCTTCACGTGTACGTCACCGTGCCCCGCGGTGCTACGGGGTGCCGGCCATGTACGCGGTCATCGCTTCCACGTCGCCCGGCAGACCGTAACCCCGCACGAGCATCCTGAAGTTGCCGAAGTGTCTGCCGCCCAGCAGCCAGGTCCCGGGCGACTCCGCGAGCACGCGGACCAGACGTCGCCGACGGTCGTCGAGGGCGGCGAACGGGGTCTCCTCGGGCAGGGCGCGTTCGGGAAACGCCAGTCGCAGTGCGGCCTGGGCGACGGGCAGCGCCTCGGTACCGGACACCTCCGGCAACGCGGCCAGCAGCGCGGTGAACGTGTCCTCCGTGTACGCGTCGTCGAGCAGACACAGCGACAGCGCCGCGTATCCCCGTACGTCGCCGTCGAAGAACGGGATCTCTTCGCCCCGTTCGGCGAGCCCCGCAAGCCGGGACCGCAGTTCCTCGGCCGCCCGGTGTCCCGCCGCCGGCCCGTTCAGCCGGACCAGAGCCGTGGCGGCGCCCCAGCGCACCAGCTCCCGGGGGTCGTCGAGCACGGCCTCCAGCAGGGGCGCCACGCTCCCCGTCCCGGGCGTGGCCAGCAGGCCGACGGCGACCAGGGCGGTGGCGGCGACGACCGGGTCGGGGTCGTCGGCCAGGGGTATCAGGGCGGGAAGGACGGCAGGGGCCTCCTCCGGGAACCAGGCCAGGGTGTGGGCGGCCGCCGCGCGGATCGCGGGGTCCTCGGCGCCGAGCAGGTCACGGACGAGCGGCAGCCCGGCGCGCACGGCGTCGTAGGCGGCGAGCTCGAAGAAGGCGTGCACGCGGCACTGTTCGGGCTCGGTGAGCTCGTCCAGGTACGCGTACAGAGACGGGAGCTCGTCTTCTTCCTCGTCGTCCTCTTCCTCGTCGTCGTCGTCCTCTTCGGCCGCGTCCCCGGCTTCGGGGCGGGTGTCCGGCCGGTCCTGTTCCGCGGACACCCGCGCCGCGGCGCCCGCCAGGAGCTCCGGCCCGCCCTCGGCGGCCTCCCGGTGGGCGGCGATCTCGTATCCGGTGGGGAGATGCGCCTCGTCGTAGCCGATCGCCAGGCCGGTCAGCAGCCCGAGGAGAGCCGGCCGCATCGGTGTCGAGGGGTCGCCGAGCAGCTCCAGCAGGAACGGCACTGCGGCGGCACTGGCCTCGTAACGAGTGCCCTGATGGAAGACGTTCGCGTACAGCCCGCCCAGGGCCTTCTCCCGGACGGTGCGGTCGGGGGAGCGCAGGGCGCGGATCTGATCGGGGACGTCGGTGGCTCGTCCATAGGCATGGGCCAGGTTCGCCCAGTCCGGGGCGTCGAGAGTCTCAAGCACGTCGTCAGCCTCGCACGGGGGTGTGACAACGGAGCACCCGTCGCCCTCCCGTCCCCGGTCCCCGCGCCGCAGCGGGCACGACGACTACCTCCGGGTGCGGACGAGGCCGGATCTGCGGGGATCCGTCGGTGTCTCACCCACCGTGCCCTCACGCCGGGTTCGGGTGCGGCCCGCCGCTTCACCACGACGAGACATCTGGTATGGACATGACCAATCTCTCTGGCTAGTCTCGAACTTGGTCTAGACCTAGTGCCGTGACCGGCAAGGTTCGCCCGGAAGGAGCGTCGTCCGGTGCGTGCGATCGCAAGGCGGCCGGAAGCCCTCGAATGGGGTCTCCCCTGCTCGAACGAAGTCGAGAGCTCGGGGAAGGGTCTACGTGGGCTTTTGGCCAACGCCGCGAGCGTGCGTGCCGGGCGGCGCGACGGGGCAAACGTTGCCGGGAGCGGCACTAGCACCCCTCGTGGTCATGTCCCGGTCGCGGCCTCGGTGGAGGAGATCTGTCCTCCACCACCCGTCTCGCAGCGTCCCCCACCTCCTCAGGAGCGAAGCATGCGCAGAAGGATCACCTCGTTACTGCTCGGGCTCGGTGTCGCCGGAGCCTCTCTCGTCGCCACCACCGGCACCGCCCAGAGCCACGGTTACACCGACGCCCCCATCAGCCGTCAGCAGCTCTGCGGCAACGGCACCGTGCGCAACTGCGGCCAGATCCAGTGGGAGCCGCCGAGCGTCGAGGGACCGAAGGGCTTCCCCGCCCGGGGTCCGGTCGACGGCACGATCTGCGCCGGCGGCATCGGCCGCTTCTCCGAACTCGACGACCCGCGCGGCGGCAACTGGCCCGCGACCGAGGTCACCGGCGGGCAGGAGTACACCTTCCGCTGGCGGATCACGGCCCGACACGCCACGACCGACTTCCGTTACTACATCACCAAGGACGGCTACGACCCCACCAAGCCCCTCACCCGGGCCGACCTGGACCCGCAGCCCTTCCTGACGGTGCCCTTCGGCGGCCGTCTGCCGGGCTCCACGGTGAGCCACTCCGGGGTTCTGCCGCAGAAGTCGGGCAAGCACCTCATCCTCGGTGTCTGGACGATCGCCGACACCGGCAACGCCTTCTACGCCTGCTCGGACGTGAACTTCTGAGCCCGACCACGGCCGCACACACGCACCGGCCCGCACCTCGTCACGCACGGGCCGGTGCGCGGGGCGCCGCTCCGGCCCCGGCGCGGGGTACGCGCCCGCCGGAGGCGGACCCGTACGTCAGGTGCCGGAAAGGCGGCCGGGCGGTCGTTCGGCCGCGGCTGCCCGTCCGGCCGGCCGGACGGTGACGAGGGCGATACCCGCGCAGCACACGGCGAGGAGCAGCAGTTCGGCGGCCGACGGCGCGGGCGCGGTGCGCAGCGCCCAGTCGCCCAGTCGCACGGTGAACGGCACGGCCAATTGGACCGCGGCCGTGAAGACGGGCCCGCGCCGCAGGATGAGCCCGTGCTGCACGACGTAGGCGGGGGCGTAGACGGCCGCGCCAAGCAGCACGATGCCGACGGTCGCCGTGATCGTCGGCGGGCGGCCGATCAGCGCGGGCAGGGACATCGGCAGCAGCAGACACGTGGCGGCGGCGAGCAGTACCGGAAGCACGGCGAGCGGCGGCAGTCCCGGCAGCCGTCGCCGGTACAGGAAGCCGTAGACCGCGAAGGCCGTGGTCGCGGCGCCCACCAGCAGCAGGCCCGGCCCGTCCAGGTCCCCCGCGTCCGCGCCGAGTGCCGCGTACCCGGCCGCCGCCGCGCACGCCAGGACCGCCCCGGCCGCACCGCGCGCCCCGGGCCGTTCGCCGAAGAACACCGTGCCCACCGCGACCGAGGCGCAGGGCATCAGCGCGACGACGAGGTTGGTGAGCGAGGTGCCGATGCGCGGGATGGCGAGCAGGGTGCCGGCCGCGTATCCGGCGAATCCGAGCAGGCCCAGCAGCCATACGGTGCCCGGTGCCGCCGCGGCCCGGCGCAGGGCGTCCCTGCCTGCCGGACGGAAGGCGGCGACGGCGGTGAGCGCCGCGCAGCACACCGCGGTGCGTCCCACGGCGACGATCAGCGGGTCGGTCCCGGCGACCAGGGCGCCGGAGAGCAGCCAGGTGCCGGCGAGCAGCAGCACGAGGACGAACGGCACTGCGCGACCTTTCATGGACGGCTCATGGGCGGCGGGTTCAGGGACGGGCCGGGCACCGGGAAGCCCGGTCCGTGGCCCGTGTCCGGCCGCCCATCATGGTGCGCGGCACCCGGGGACGTCCACCGCTTCCGGACACGACGCGGCTGCCGCCGGGACATCCGTCCGGGGCGGCGGCCGTTTCTCGTCGCGCGGCGGTGCGGGCCGTCCGCGCCCTGCGGCCGGGCCGCTCGGGGCGGTCCGGCCGCAGGGCGGCGGGCCGGTCAGACGTGGGTGTCCTCCGGGATGCTGACCAGCCAGCGGGTCTGCGCGCGGGGCCGCAGGTACAAGGCCCAGTAGAGGGTGGCGACCGCGATGATCCCGCCGGTCCACAGCAGGTACTCGGTCTCCTGCTGGGTCAGGATGTACGCGAGCACGACGATGAGCAGCGCAGGGATCGCCGGCCACAGCGGCATGCGCCAGGCCTGGACATCGCGGTGCGCGCCGCGGCGGCAGAGCAGGGCGGCCACGGCGACCAGCAGGTACATGCCCGTGACGGAGACGCCGGTGACGCCGTACAGCGTGTCCAGGTTGACGAAGCAGAGTGCCGCGCCGGGGACGCCGACGAGCAAGGTCGCCACCCACGGGGAGCCGAACCGGCCGAGCCGGGACAGCGCGTTGTTGACCGGCTGGGGCCATGCCTTGTCCCGGGCGGAGGCGAACAGGACCCGTGAGTTCTGGATGACCATCACGATGCCCGCGTTGATGATGGCGAGGGCCACGCAGAGGCTGACGAACGTGCCGACGGCCGAGTTGGACCAGGCGGCGACCATCGTGTTGAGGTCGCCCGAGGTGAGCGCCGCGAGGTCCGGGGCGCCCAGCGTGATGGCGATGACGGGGACGAGGATGACCGCCGAGGAGATGGCGAGGGTGGCGAGCACGGTGCGGGCCACGTTGCGGCGGGGGTTCTCCAGTTCCTCGGAGAGGTAGACGGCGGTGGAGAAGCCCTGCGTGATGAAGAGTGCGATCGCGAGCCCCGAGACCACCATCATCGCGGTGACCGTGGAGGTCGTGCCGTCCGACGAGGCGACTTGGCCGTGCACGAGGGCGGACGCCCCGCGCTCGGAGTGCGCGAATCCGAGTACGGCGACGACGGCCGCGGCGATCACCTCGAGGACGAGGAAGATCCCGGTGATCCAGGCGTTGGCCCGCAGATCCAGCAGACCGGCGAGGGTGGCGAGCAGCATGACACCGGCGCCCGCGACCGGGGCGGGGATGTGCACGACGGGGGCGAGGTAGTCGGCCGTTCCCATGGCGATGACGGGAGGCACGATCATCACGACCAGCAGGGACAGCACGAAGACGAGCCAGCCGGCCAGCCGCCCCGCCATGGTCGACACCATCGCGTACTCGCCTCCCGCGCTCGGGATCAGGGTGCCCAGCTCCGAGTAGCAGAAGGCGACCGCGATGCAGAGCAGCGAGCCGATGGCGATGGTGAGGGCGGTGTACGTGCCGAGGCTGGAGAACAGGTCCGGTACGACCACGAAGAGTGTCGAGGCGGGCGTCACGCAGGACAGCGTCAGCAGTGTCCCGCCGACGACGCCGATGGAACGCTTGAGCTTCTGCGGGATGGGGCCGGTAGCCGGCGCGAGCGCCTGGGGAGCGCTGAGCGTTTCGGTCATCGTGCGTTTCCGATCAACAGGTGCGGTGTTTGAGCACGGGAGCGGTATCGCCTCCAGACGAGGACGTGATGAGTGGTTTCGTCGCTCCCAGCGCGACATGCAATCCCGACGAGTTCCGCAGGTCAAGAGCTGTTTACCTACGGAATTCGTTGTTTCGGAGCGAGGATCCAACGGTTTGGCGTGAAAAGTGCGTCAATTCGCGGGCGATTGGCCGGTACGGGAACCGCAGCCGGACCGTAGGGAAAGTTTCGCCCGTTCCGCATTCCGGAACGGGCTCCGGCACCCCGGGGCGCCGAGCGGCGCGCTCCCGCGGGTCGCGGATCCGCGCACCCGGTGTCAGCCTGGGTACATGGCTTGGGCGTCATGGACCACTCGTGGTGTGTTCTCGGGGCGCGGAGGCGTGCTCACGGACGAGGTCGGCGTCCTGACCGGGGACCTGACCGTTCACACGACCTGGGCCGACGACACGGCTCAGGTGACCGTGCAGTACACGGGTGCGATCGACTGGTTCACCATGTCGGGCAGCCCCGTGCCCTGCTGCTCCGAGGAGGACAGCAGGCGTCTTCACGACGCGGCGGTGCACTCCGTCCGGGAGGGCGCGGCGGCGACGGTTCCCACACCGCCGCTGCGGCGGCCGCAACGGTCGACGGGCAGCGCCCTGGAGTGACCACGGGCGAGGTGCGCCCCGCCGGCGGGCGGGGCGGGGAAGCGACGGGGCCCCGGTACGACGCGACGGGATGCGCCCCTGGGGAAGCCGTGCGGCTTCCCGAGGGGCGCATCCCGTCGCGTCCAAACCGGCACGGGGCCGGGCCGGCATGGGTCAGTAGGCGCCGAAGACGTTGTCGATGGAGCCGTACTTGTCGGCGGCGTAGTTGCACGCGGCCGTGATGTTGGCGACCGGGTCGTAGCTGTCGAACGGCGTGCCGGGCACGTGGTAGGCGCGGAACGTCGGGTCGATGACCTGGAGCAGGCCCTTGGACGGCGTTCCGGCGACGGCGTTCGAGTCCCAGTTGTTGATGGCCCGCGGGTTGCCGGAGGACTCACGCATGACGTTGCGGTGGATGCCGTCGTAGCTGCCGGGGATGCCGTGCCGGGCCATGATGGCCAGCGATTCCCTGATCCAGCCGTCCAGGTTGTCCGCGTAGGAGACCGGCGCGGCGGTGACGGTCGCGGACGAGGCGCCGGAGGCACCGGTGGCGGCCTCGGACTCGGCACCGACGGTCAGCTTCATGCCCGGGCGGATGAGGGAGGGGTTGCTCCCGATGATCTCCCGGTTGCCCTCGTACAGCTTCTGCCAGCCGCCTTCGACGGAATAGCTCTGCGCGATCTTGGAAAGGGTGTCCCCGGAGATCACGGAATGCGTGACGGTCGCAGCCTTCTGCGGGGAAACGCTTCCGGTGACGGCGACCGAAGCAGCGGCCCTTTCGGTGGTGGCGGCCTGGGCCGGGGCGGCCGAGGCGAAACCCGCTCCGATCAGCGGAAGCACCAGGGCGACTCCGCCCGTGGCCGCGGCGATGAGGCCACGGGTCCGGAAGGTGGACGAGCGGCGACGGTACGTACCCGTTGCGGTCATGGTGAATTCCTCTCCGTCGCCTGCGAGGTGAGCTGTCGGGTTCAGACTGGAGATGTCTGGCCGCACGGAATGCGACTTCACCCCGAGCCGTTCCGGATACCGGACCGGCGGCTTACCTGGTTCCCCCGCTCCTGCCGTGGACAAGTGGGTCGGTTTCTCGGACGGCGGCAGGATTCGGCGTTCCGTCCGGATTGACGGTGACCGTAGGCGAGAAAAGCGGAGCGGAACAAGCCCGAATTTTTCGATCACAATTGATTCGCATGATCAATTCATGGAATTCGCAGTAATCCACCTCACAGATCGAACTCGACTCGCCTTGCGCGACAAGGGGAGCCGAATCGCGGACCGGCCGTCCGGAGAGTCTTTACGTGACTCACACCACGAAGCGACAAAAGGGGCGTTCCGCCTACCCCTCAAACAGAACAACAATTATCAAAAGCGGCTTTACCGTCTAAATTTGCAATTCACTTCAAATAGAGACAAAAGGGACATCTCTTCTGTCCTGTCGTGTGGACGTGGGAGCCGGTCGCGTGCGTCTTCGGCACGGCGCAGCTGAACGCCCCCGTAAGCCGGGCCTGCGGACCCGGGCGTCGCCGCGTGGCTGGTCGGCCACACCGAGGACGCCGGCCGGGGCGCCGTCGCGGGCGACCAGCACGGCGGTGCGGCCGTCCTCCCCCGGCCGTGCGACGGGTCCGGCCGGTGCGCGCCCGGCCGGGGCTGTCGACGGCGACGGCCCGCGTCGGGGGTGGCCGCCGGGGCGCTCGGCCGCCGCGGCGAGGCCAGGGTCATGTCCCCGGCCCTCAGCCGCTCGGCGGGCACCACCTCCTCGGTGTCCGCCCTCGCCCGGCCTCGTCGCCGTCGCGGGCCCGAGATCACGCGGACCGCGCACCGCTGGCGGTCCGCGCGGTGGCCGGTGCTTCCGGGGCGCCGGACGTCGCGAGGACGACGATCAGCGGGGTGCCGTCCAACACCTGCCCGATCGCCGCCGACCCGAGAACGGCGACCACCGTCGAGACGTCCACGTCCGGCGTCCGGTCCCCAGGACCCTTTCCCCCCTTCCGCCCGGGCTCCCAGCCGCCCGCGGCGTACGTCAGCGCATGGAGCGGACCCCGCTCCCATGCCTGGGGCGTGTTTCGAAACGCGCCTGGACGCCGGACAGGTACGGGGGCCGCGGACGTGGCGACCGCCTTGCAGGCCCTCGCCACCGTGGAAGGCCTGCGTCCCGGGCTGCGTGACACCCCGGCACCGAGAGGCCGTCCGGACCCCGGCGGGACGGGCCGAGGACCGCCCTCACACCACCGCCGCAGCACCGCGTGCGGAAGCGGACCCGCACACCTACGCTCAGATCTGGATCGATGCCGCCAACGGCCGTGACCCGACAGGAAGCGAGATCCCCATGGAACGGCGCGGGTTGTCGGGACTCGGCGGGGAACTCGCGGCGGAATTCGCCGGAACGCTGATTCTCATTCTCTTCGGCTGTGGGGTGGTGGCCCAGGTCGCGGCCGGCGGCGCGCTCACCGACCCGCCGGGCGGACTCGGGAACCACGACAGCATCGCCTGGGCCTGGGGGCTCGGGGTCACCCTGGGCATCTATGTGGCGGGCCGACTGAGCGGTGCTCACCTCAATCCGGCCGTGACGCTCTCGCTCGCGGCGTTCAAGGATTTCCCCTGGAGGAAGGTCGCACCCTATTCCCTCGCACAACTGGCGGGCGCCTTCGTCGCCGCACTGGTGGTGCGCTGGAATTACACCGAGGCACTGGCGAGAGCGGATCCCGGACACACCATCAAAACGCAATTCGTCTTCTCGACCCTGCCTGCCAACGGCAATGCCGCACTCCCCGTCACCGAATGGGGAGCGCTGCGGGACCAGATCATCGGAACCGCCATTCTGGTCCTGCTGATCTTCGCGGTCACGGATCTGCTCAATACGCCACCGGGCGCCAATCTCAGTCCGTTCATCGTTGGGCTCGTCGTGGTGGCCATCGGCATGGCATTCGGCACCAATGCCGGATACGCGATCAATCCCGCCCGTGACCTCGGGCCCAGACTGGCGAGTTTTCTGACGGGTTATGGGGAGGCGTGGCGGGACCAGTACGGGAACCTCTACTTCTGGGTGCCGGTCGTGGGCCCGCTCGTGGGCGGCCCGGTCGGCGCCTTTCTCTACAAGTACCTCGTCGGCCGATTCATCCCCGCCGCGGAACCGGAGCCGGAGGGCAGCATCCCGACGCCGCCGGAGAGATGACGGCGGATCCGGCACCGGACGCGGACCCAGGAGAGGCAGCACGCCATGGCGGACTTCATCGGGGCACTGGACCAGGGCACCACCAGCAGCCGCTTCATGATCTTCGATCACGATGGGAACGAAGTGGCCAAGCACCAGTTGGAGCACGAGCAGATCCTGCCCCGCCCCGGCTGGGTGGAGCACGACCCGGTCGAGATCTGGGAGCGCACCAGCTCCGTGATGCAGAACGCGCTGCGCACCGGAGGGATGAACGCCTCGGACCTGGACGCCATCGGCATCACCAACCAGCGCGAGACCACCGTGGTCTGGGATCCCCGCAACGGCCGCCCGTACTGCAACGCCATCGTGTGGCAGGACACCCGCACCGACTCCATCGCCCGGGCGCTGGAGGACGAGGGCCTCGGCGACGTCATCCGGCGCAAGTCGGGGCTTCCCCCGGCCACGTACTTCTCCGGCGGGAAGATCAAGTGGATCCTCGACCACGTCGACGGGGTCCGCGAGGCCGCGGAACGGGGACACGCGGTGTTCGGGAACACGGACGCCTGGGTGCTGTGGAACCTCACCGGCGGCCCCGAGGGCGGAGTGCACGCCACCGACGTGACCAACGCGAGCCGGACGATGCTGATGAACCTGGAGACGCTCGACTGGGACGACGAGCTGCTGGACATCTTCGGCATCCCCCGGGCGATGCTGCCGCCCGTCCACCCGTCCTCCGACCCGGAGGCGTACGGCCGCACCTGCACGTCGCGCCCGCTGCTGGCCGCCGTCCCGGTCACCGGGGTGCTGGGGGACCAGCAGGCGGCCACGGTAGGACAGGTGTGCTTCGAGCCGGGCGAGGCGAAGAACACGTACGGCACCGGCAACTTCCTCGTGCTCAACACCGGCACGCAACCGGTCCGGTCGCAGCACGGACTGCTCACCACCGTCGCGTACCGATTCGGGCGGGCTCCGGCGGTCTACGCCCTGGAGGGCTCCATCGCGGTCACCGGCTCCGCCGTGCAGTGGCTGCGGGACCAGATGAGGATCATCGGCGAGGCGGCGGAGAGCGAATGGCTCGCCCGGACCGTCGAGGACAGCGGCGGCGTGTACTTCGTGCCGGCGTTCTCGGGACTCTTCGCCCCGTACTGGCGCTCGGACGCGCGGGGCGCAATCGTCGGGCTCGCCCGCTACCACACCAAGGCCCATCTGGCACGGGCCACGTTGGAGTCCATCTGCTATCAGAGCCGTGACGTGGTCGAGGCGATGGAACGGGACTCCGGGGTCCATCTCGGCGTGCTGAAGGTCGACGGCGGGGTCACGGCCAACGACCTGTGCATGCAGATCCAGGCGGATGTGCTCGGTGTCCCCGTCAGCCGCCCGGTCGTCTCCGAGACGACCGCACTGGGAGCGGCGTACGCGGCGGGCCTGGCCACCGGTTTCTGGCAGGACGAGGGAGAGTTGCGGGAGCACTGGCAGGAGTCGAGGCGCTGGCAACCGCAGTGGGACGACGAACGGCGCTCCGAACGGTACGAGGACTGGAAACGGGCGGTCGAACGCTCCCTCGACTGGGTCCGGGTGCCCTGACCCGGCCCTCCCGCCGGACAGCCGGTGCGGCGTACCGGACGTACGGGCGTGGCCGGGGACACGCCCGTACGGTGTGCTCGGGGGGTCAGGTACCGGTGCGCAGTCCGGCGAGCAGGTGGTAGACGGTGTCGGTGCCCCGCCGCAGGGCCTCGACACCGATGTGCTCGTCGGTTCCGTGCATGCGTTTGAGCATGTCCCGGCCCACCGTGAACGGATACATGCCGTAGACGGGGATGTTCTGCTCCCGGAACGGGACGGCGCTGGTGACCGCCTCGAACTGGCAGGCGGTGGCCCTCGCTCCGGGGTGCGTGCGGCGCACGGCCGCCTGCCAGGCACGGAAGACGTCCGTGTCGTGCGTGGAGTCGGGCGTGGCGAGATAGCCGCGCAGCCGGTCCAGTGCCTGCTGCTCGCTCTCGCCGGGGTTCCCTACGACGGTCAGTGTCGCCCGGTTGCCGATCAGGGAGCGCAGTTCGGCGACGATACGGCCGGGGTCGTCGGCGCCGGGCAGGAAGGCGGCGCGGAACTCCGCGGTCGCCGTGCCGGGCACGATGCTCGGGTAGTAGCCGGACCGGGCCGCGGTGAAGGCGAGGGTGGTCCGCAGCATCGCGTTGTGCAGTTCCGGTGTCCCGCTGAGCCGGATCACCGCCTCACCGGCCCGGTCCCGCTCCTGTTCGCCGCGGGCGGCGAGCATCTGCCGGACGGCCGCGGCGAGCTGTCGGTCCGTGGTGGCCTCGGCGAGTTCGGCGAAGTAGCGCAGGGACAGCGCGTTGGGGCGGATGTGGGCCCGCCAGTCCCCCAGTTGCTCCAGCACCTCCCCCAGCCGGATCACGGCCTGCCCGGTGAACGGCTTGGACGTGTGGGTGGCGTACGAGGAGGTCTCCAGCCGCAGCAGCAGGGACCGTTTGTCGTTGCAGGTGAGGGAGGCGATCATGGGTGTGGTGCCGTCGCGCTGGTCGAGGACCCAGCCGCCCTCGGTGATGACCGCGCCCGCCTCGACCCTGCCGGGGTGCTCGGTGAGGAACCAGCGCACCCCGTAGGGTCCTTGTTCCTCGTCGCAGTCGGACCAGAACACGATGTCGCGGTCGAAGGTCGCGCCCTCGCGGACGTGCCGCAGCAGGGCGGCGACGAAGGCGGCGTTGACGCCCTTCATGTCGAGCGCGCCGCGGCCGTAGAGCTTGCCGTCCTTGATCTCGCCGGCGAACGGGTCCGTGGTCCAGGCGTCGCCGATGGCGGGCACGACGTCGGAGTGGCCGAGCAGGACCAGTGGCTTCTTCCGGGCCGTCCCGCTGCCCGGGACACGTGCGAAGAAGTGGACGTTGCCGTCCTTGGGGGTGGGCACGATCTCGGTGGCGATCCCGGCGGCCCGGAAGATGTCCTGGAGCATCCGGGCGTACGGCTCGGTGAGCGCTCCGTCGCCGGGGTTGCTGGTGTCCTGGCGGATCATGGCGACGGCGAGCTCCACGGGGTCGGTGGGGTCGCCGTCGAAGGCCGCCGCGCCCGTGGTGCGCGCGGCGGCCGAGGCGCGGGGCGCGGCGGCGGTGGCCGCGCCCAGGCCCAGCAGTGTGCCCGCGACGGCCGTCGCACCGGCTCCGAGGACGGACCGGCGGGACGGGCGGGTGCCGACGAGGCCGTCCAGGCAGGCGGAGATGACCGCGTCCGGGTTCTCCTGGTGGGCGTAGTGCCCGCCCTCGACGGACCGGAAGGTGCACGTGCCCCGGGTCCAGTCGGCCCAGCGGCGCACCGTCACCTCGGGCACGTGCGGGTCGTCGGTGGCCCACACGGCGCACAGTTCGACGTCGGGCACGGGGGTCCGGCCGCCGTCGTAGCGTCCGCACAGCCGCAGGTCGGCGATGACGGGAGGCAGCAGCACCTCCTCGAACTCGGGGTCGGCCAGGAGTTCGGGATCGGTCAGCCCGGTCCCGGCGACGAAGGCGCGCGCGTCCTCGACGGTGACCTCGTCGCCGTCGCCGTGGAAGTCTCCGGGGCACTGTCCGGCCACCGCACACAGCCGTGCGACCGGCACCCCGGCGGCGAGCAGCCGGCCGCACGTCTCGTACGCCAGCAGCGCGCCGAGGCTGACGCCGATCAGCACCAGACGCCGCCCGCCGCGCGCCGCGCGCACCTCGGCCGCCACGGCGTCCGCGTAGACGGCCATGTCGACGACCGGTTCCTCGTCGATGCGGGTGCCCCGTCCCGGCGGTGTGACCAGCGCGAGCGCGGTGTCCGCGGGGAGCCGGCCGCGCCAGCCCGCGAAGGTCGAGCCGTGGGCGCCGGTGGGGGCGAAGCAGACCACGAGCGTGCCGGTCGTGCCCCCGCCCTCCGGTTCGTTCTCCGCTATGCCGAGCCAGGGGGTGCTCATGCCTGGTCCTCCTGCGGGGTCTCGCGGCACAGCGCGGCGATGGCGGTGACGGTGGGTGCGCCGAGGATGCGGCGCAGGGGTACGCGCCGGCCGGCCGTCGCCACCAGCCGGTTGGCGAGCCGTACGGCGAGCAGGGAATGGCCGCCCGCGTCGAAGAAGTTCTGGTCGGCCGAGGCGGGCGGTGCGCCGAGCAGTTCCTCCCACAGGGCGGCGACGGCGGCCTCGGTGGCGTCGGACGGGGTGAAGCCGGTCGTACGTTCCCGTCCGATGCCGTTCACGAGGGCGCGCAGGGCGGTGCGGTCGAGCTTGCCGTTGGTGCTCACGGGGAGCGCCGGGACCTGCTGGACGCGGGCGGGGAGCATGTAGTCGGGCAGCCGGTCGCGCAGGTATCCCCGCAGGGCGGCGGGGGCGATCTCCTCGTCGGCCGTGCAGCAGGCGACGACGCGTGCCTCGCCGTCCTCGGTCTCGGCGTAGGCCCCGGCGTCGGTGACGCCCGGTGCCTTGCGGAGGGTGGCCTCGATCTCCTCCAGTTCGACACGGTAGCCGCGGATCTTGATCTGGTTGTCGGTGCGGCCGGTGATCTCCAGCGCGCCGTCCGGGAGCAGCCGGCCCCGGTCGCCGGTCCGGTAGTGCCGCACGCCGTCGTCGTCCGTGAGGAAGCGGTCCTCGCCGTCGCCGCCGAGATAGCCGAGGGCGAGCGGCGGTCCGCAGACCCATACCTCGCCGGTCGTGCCGGGCGGCAGGCGTCGGCCGAGCCGGTCGCGGACGGAGAGCGAGGCCCCCGCCACGGGGGTGCCGACGGGGACGCGTTCGGCGTCCGCGGGCAGCGCCGCGGTGTCGTACGCGGCGACGTTGGAGGCCGTCTCCGTCATGCCGTACAGGTTGAGCAGGGTGGCGTCCGGCCAGACCTCGCGCAGCCGCAGGACGGTGTCGACGGGCAGCGTGTCGGCGCCGCTGGTGACCAGGACGGGCTGGTGGCCGTCGGGCTGTTTCGCGCTCTCCTCCAGCAGGCCCGCGATCAGGTGCGGGGTCAGGAAGAGGTGGGTGATCCGCTCCCGGTGGACGGTTGCGGCGAACAGGACCGGGTCGAGGAGTTCGTCGGTGCCGAGCACGACGGACGGGATGCCCCGGAGCAGTCCGCCCAGGATTTCCCAGGGCGAGGCGACGAGGGCGAGGGACTTCTGGACGGCCAGCACCGCGTTCCCGGGGAACGGATGGTCCTGCCACATCCACTCCAGCCGGCCGCGCACCGAACGCCTGCTGACGCGCACGCCCTTGGGGTTCCCGGTGGTGCCGGAGGTGTAGACGATGTGGAAGAGGGCGTCGTCGTCGGGCTCCTCCTCGGGCGCCTGGTGCAGCGGGCCGTCGGTGAGGGGGGCGAGCGTGACGCGCGGGGCGTCCAGGGTGGGGAACTGGTCGAGCCCGGGTTCGGCCAGCACGCAGTGCGGTCCGGTCTCCTCCACCATGCGGCGCTGGCGTCGCACGGGGATCGCGGGGTCCAGTCCGAGGTAGGCGGCACCGGTCTTGAGCACGGCGAGGACGCCGGCGACGGCGGCGGGGCCGCGCTGCGCGGCGAGGGCCACCAGGCTGCCGGGGCCGGTGCCCCTGGCGGCGAGCCGGGCGGCCAGCCTGCCGCTCCAGTCGTCGAGTTCATGGTAGGTGAGGGTGGTGCCGCTGTGGCGCAGGGCTACGGCCCGGGGGCGGGCCGCCACCTGCTCGGCGAAGCGTTCCAGCAGGGTCGGCGAGGTCATCGGTGGTCGCCTCCGGGCAGCAGGTCGAGGGAGCGGATGGTGGTGTGCCGCGCGCGCCCGGGATCGGTCAGGGCGCGCAGCGCGATCAGGGTGGACTCCAGTACGTTGCGGGCGGCCGGCGCGTCGAGCAGGTCCTGCTGGTGGGCGTACTGGAGCAGCAGCCGCTCGGGGCCGTGCGGCTGGACGTAGAGGGCGCAGTCGTACTTGGTGAATCCGGTGTCCAGTTCGACGAAGCGGAAGCCGACGCCCGCGGCGGTAGTGGCGCGGGCCGGGTACGGCAACATGTTCAGCATCGTCTGGAAGACCGGTGTCGCCGCGGAGCTGCGGGAGGCCGCGGGCAGCCGTCGCAGGGTCCAGGAGAACGGGTACTCGGCGGCGGCGTACGCGTCGTAGACCGTCTCCGCGACCCGGGCGGTGAAGTCGGCGAGGGTGGCGGACGGGTCGACGGGCAGCCGCAGCGGCAGCATGGCGAGGGTGAACGCCGGGACCTCGGCGGCCTCCGGCCGTTCCCGGCCCGCCATCGGCGCGCCGACGATCACCTCGTCGGCGTCGGAGTAGTAGCTGAGGGCCAGCGCGTACGCGGCGAGCAGCGGCACGAAGGCGGTGGCGGAGGCGGACAGCGCGGTGTCCCGCAGCCGCCGCGTCAGGTCCTCGTCGAGCACCGCCTCGGTGATGCCGCCCCGGTAGGTGGGCGCGGCGGGGCGCGGCTTCTGCGCGATCTGGAGTGCGGGGAGTTCGCCCGCGAGCCGGCGCTGCCAGTACTCGCCCGCCTCGGCGACCTCCTCGGTGGCCAGCCGGGCCTCCAGGTGGTCGAGGTAGTGGTCGTAGCGGGCGGCGCGTTCCGGGTCGGGTGCGGCGGGGCGTCGTTCGTAGAGTTCGGCGAGGCGTTGGAACAGTACGGTGGCGCCCCAGCCGTCGAGGAGCAGTTCGTGCATGGTGACGAGCAGCCGGTGCTGTCCGCCGGGCAGCCGGAACAGCTCGGCGCGCAGGGCCGGTTCGGTCAGGAGGTCGAAGGGTCTGGCCGCCTCCCGCGACGCCGTCGCCCGGAACCCCTCCTCGGTGGTCTCGCGCACCCGGCCGGGCAGGGGCACGTCCCAGTGCGGGTAGTGCTGCACCACTTCCTGTGTGCCGGGCTCGTCGGTCTCCGCGAACCGGGCGAGGAGCTGGGGGTTCTCGGCGAGCAGTTGCCGCCAGGCCCCGGCCAGCCGGGGCACGTCCAGGGAGCCGTCCAGTTCCAGCGAGCCCTGGTAGCTGTAGTAGGGGCTGAGGGGGTCGAGCCGCCAGTGGAAGTAGACCCCCGCCTGCTGCGGGGTGAGCGCGCGGGTGCGGGGGACGTGCGGGTCCGCCGTCCGTGCGCGGGGGTCCTCCGCCGGCTCGTGGCGCTCGCCGGGCCCGGCGAGCGCGGCGAGCGCGGCGGGGCTGCCGTCGCGCAGCACGTCGCGCAGGGCCGCCGCGGATCCCGTCCGGCGCAGTGCCGCGACCAGACGCATGGCCTGGAGCGAGTCGCCGCCCAGCGCCAGGAACGAGTCGTCGCGGCCGACCCGCCCGGTGCCGAGGACTTCCGCGACGAGCGCCGCGATCGCGGTCTCCGTCGCGTCGCGCGGCGGGGTGTAGGGGCGGTCGTCGGGGCGGCTGCGGCTCGGGGGTGCCGGGAGCGCCTTGTAGTCGGTCTTCCCGTTGCGGGTGAGCGGGATGCGTGGCAGGGCGACGAAGGTGTGCGGCACCATCGGTGCGGGGAGCCGTTCGGCCAGGTGGGCGCGGAGTGCCGCTTCGGGTGCCTCGTCCCCGGTGGTGGTGAGGTAGGCGACGAGGCGGGGCGTTCGGCCGGCCGCCGGGGTGTGGGCGCTCTCGCGGGCCACCAGGGCGCCGTCGTCGTCCGGGGTGTGGACGGTGACGGCGCAGGCGGCGACCGAGGGGTGGCCGCCGAGCACGGCCTCGATCTCCGCGAGTTCCATGCGCACGCCGCCGAGCTTGACCTGGCGGTCGACCCGGCCCAGGTACTCCAGTTGGCCGTCGGGCAGCACGCGCACCGCGTCCCCGGTGCGGTAGAGGCGCCCGTCGCCGTCGCCGAAGGGGTCGGTGAAGAAGGCGCGGGCGGTGCGCTCCGGGTCGCCGAGGTAGCCCCGGCCGACGACGGGGCCGCCGACGAAGAGTTCTCCCGTCTCGCCGTGCGCGCACGCGTGCCACAGCCCGTTCTCGGGGCGCAGCACGTACAGGGCGGCGTTCCCGACGGGCGAGCCGATCGGCAGGTGGCGGGTGTCGGCGGCGGGCCTGCCGAGTACGGCGTGGGTGACGTCGTCGGAGCACTCGGTGGGGCCGTAGGCGTTGAGGAGCCGGATGCCGGGCATGGTGTCGTGCCAGCGCGCGGCGAGGGCGGGCGGCAGTTCCTCGCCGGTGGCGATCATCCAGCGCAGTGCCCCGGGCCGGACTCCCTCGGTGTCGTGGGCGTCGAGCAGGAAGCGGATCAGGGTGGGCACGGTCTCCAGGACGGTGGTTCCGCGCCGCCGCACCTCCGCCAGCAGCAGGGCGCCGTCCTGGGCCCGCTCGTCGTCGAGCACCTGGACCCGGCCGCCGACGAGGAACGGGGCGAGCATCTGCCAGACGGAGATGTCGAAGGCCAGCGGCGCGGTCTGGGCGAGCCGGTCGTCGGCGGTGAGGGCGAGGTCGTCGGCCTTGGCCCAGAGGTGGTTGAGCATGCCCCGGTGCTCGACGACGGCGGCCTTGGGGCGGCCGGTCGAGCCGGAGGTGTAGAGGACGTAGCGCACCTCGTCCGGGGCGGGCGGGGCGGTCCGGGTGTGGGGGGTGTCCGCCAGTCGGGGTGTCGTGGTGGGGACGCCCGCGGCGCGTGCCCCCTTGACCAGTTCACCGTGGTGCTCGGGTCCGCCGGTGGTGAGCAGGAGGACGGCGCCGCTGTCGGTGAGGAGGAACTCGACGCGGCCGGCGGGCCAGCTCGCGTCGAGGGGCAGGTAGACGGCTCCCAGCAGTTCCAGCGCCAGGAGGGCGGTGACGACGTCGCCGCCGCGCCGGCCGCCGACCGCGACGATCCGGCCCGCCGAGACCCCGGTGGCGGCCAGGTGCCCGGCCATGCGGCGGGCGCGGTCCGCGAGTGCGGCGTAGCCGAGGGTGGTGTCGCCGTCCTCGACGGCCGTGCGGTCCGGGTGCGCCCGCGCGTGCCGCTCGACGTACGCGTGGACTCCTTCGCCGAGTTCGTAGGGTTCGCTCCGGGTGAGCGCGGCGGCGACGGCGGCGTCCCTGGCCCCTTCGGCCAGCGGGAGCGCCGGGTAGTGCCCGGGTATGCCGGTCACCTGGCCCCCTTCTTCTCCGCGACGACGAGCAGGTATTCGACGGGGACGCCCGTGCCCCGTGCGTCGGTGGTGTGGAAGTCCTCGGTCATCTCGGCCATCTCCGCCCGCAGTTCCTTCCAGCGCGAGGGCGGCGAGATGGTGTTCCTGGCCGCGATGCAGGGGCCGAAGCAGTTCTCGAAGAAGGCGACCAGGTCCTCGGCGGTGGCGAACGGGTAGAAGAGTTCCCGGCGTTCGGCGGTGACGGTGAACCCGGGGCCGAGCAGTTCGGCGAGGTAGTCCGGGGAGCCCCACAGCATGGGCTGTCCCTGGTGCCCGTTGGGCGAGGGGAAGTAGGCGGAGAGGATCTCCTGGAAATGGGCGGTCCAGCTGCGTGCCGTCCAGTTGCACATGCCGATCCGGCCGCCGGGCCGCAGCACCCGGGCCATCTCGCCCGACGAGGCGGCGTGGTCGGGCGCGAACTGGATCCCGTAGGTGGAGGTGACCAGGTCGAACGAGGCGTCGGGGAAGGGGAGTTCCTGGGCGTCGCCGCGGTGCAGCTCCACCTCGACACCGGCCTGCGCGAACCGTGCGCGGGCGTCGGGGAAGAACTCGTCGGTGAGGTCGAGGCCGGTGACGGCGCAGCCGCGCAGGGCGGTCAGCAGGGCGACGTTCCCGTTGCCGGTGGCGACGTCGAGGTGGCGGGTGCCCGGTGCGGGGGCGAGCCGGTCCACGAGTTCTTCGGCCCCGGGCCGCAGCAGGTCGGCGACGTGCCGGTACTCGCCGTACGACCACATGGTGCGGTTGATCTCCTGGACGTTCCGGTCGATCGTCATGCGGATCCCCTTCAGAGTGTGAGCCGGGCGCCCACGCCGACGGCTTCGGCACGGGCGAGGACGCTGTCGGCGACGGCCACGTCGAGGATCGACATGCCGAACGGGTTGCTGATCACGGTCTCCTCCGGGTCGCGGCGGCCCGGGTGACGGCCGGTCAGCACGTCGCCGAGGGTGCCGTCGACACGGCGGGCGCCGGGGCGCGCGGTGACGCCCTCGCGCGGGGTGCCGTCGGGGCCGAGCAGGGTGCCGGCCCGGTGCATGCGTCCCAGCAGCCGGCGCGGGTCGTCGCGTACCAGGCTCCAGTCGTCGACGATCACGGTGCCGGCGGCGAGCACGGCCGCCTCGGTGAGGTCGTCGAGCGACACGTGGCACACCAGGGCTCCCGGCCTCAGCCAGTCGGGCTCGATGTAGCCCTCGGTCACCGTGGTGACGGGCACGACGAGTTCGGCGTCCCGCACGGCCTCGCGCGGGTCCTCGGCGAGCACGGTCTCGATGCCCGCGGCCCCGGGGAGCGAGGCGATGTACACGGCGACGGCCTTCGCACGCTCGGGCGCCAGGTCGTACAGGGCGATCCGGCGCAGGGTGGGCACGGTCTCCAGCAGCAGCGCCACGTGTGCCTGGGCGAGCGCCCCGCAGCCGATCAGCGCCAGTGAGCGCGGCTCCGGCACCGCCAGATGGCGGACGGCGAGGGCGGTGACCGCCGCGGTGCGCATCGCACTGATGTACGCGGCCTCCATGAGTGCGCGGGGGCGGGCGGTCTCCGGGTCCAGGAGCAGTGTGAAGCCCTGGGAGCGCGGTATGCCGCGGCCGGGGTTGCCGATCGAGGCGTTGATGGTCTTCATGCCGATGACCGGTGGCCGGCCGTCCTGGACGAGCGCGCCGGGCATGGCCAGCAGCCGGGCCTGGTCTCCCTCCGGGGTGGTCCAGCCGAGGTACGCCTCCTCGGGCAGGACCGACTGTCCGGCGGAGTGCAGGGTGAGCGCCTCGGCCACCGCCGTCACGATGTCGACGCCGCGGGCGGCCTCGATGACGTCCGCACGGGTCAGATAGCGGAAACGGCTGTCGGGATAGTGCTCGAAGTCCATGGCGGGCGGGGCTCCTTGGCGTGAGGTCCGATACTGACGGGGAAAGGCGTGCGGGGGTGGTTCAGCCGGCGGTGGCGCGCGGGCCGCGCAGCACCGCGAAGGGGACGAGCGCGCCGAGCAGCAGCACGCAGGCGAGCGCGATCCAGCCGGCCGTGCCGAGGGCGAGGACGACGCCGGTCATGAGCACCGGACCGGCGACCCGGTTGGCGACGGTGCGGCTGGTGTTGAACAGCACCAGATAGGCGCTGCGCGCCCCCTGCGGTGCCAGCTCGAAGGACAGCGTCCACGAGGCACCGACCTGGAGCAGTTCGGCGAAGGTGAGCAGGACGACCGCGCCGCCGAGCACCAGCAGGGCCGGGTTGCGGCCGAAACCGGGCGCGGCGGCGAAGGCCAGGGCGCCGAGGGCGAGCAGCAGGGCCGCAGCCGCGTACGAGTACCACGCCCGGCGGGTGGTGCCGTAGCAGCGGTTGAGCGGGTACTGGAGGACGATGCACAGCACGGTGTTGACGGCGTACAGGATGCCGACATAGCGCTCCGGTACGTCGGTCTCGGTGACGAGCCACAGCGGGAACGCCACGTTGAGGACCGGCATCCACAGCGACACCAGCGCGTTGTAGGCGGTGAACCCGAGCAGCGCGCGGTCCTTGAGGAGCGGGGCGACCCGGGCGCTGTCGGCGGTGGCCGCGGTCTCCTCCGCCCGAGCGGTGGCGTACACCCCGGCGACCACGACGTAGGCGACCGCGCCGCCGATCAGCAACGGCCGGAACGCGCCCGGCGCGCCGGAGCCGAGCGCGGCCCCGGCGATCAGTCCGCCCAGGCTGATGCCGAGGTTGACGACGGTGCGCTGCACGGCCATCACCTTGGCGCGCAGGCTCTCGGGGGCCCGGGAGCCGACGTAGGACTGCACGAGCGGGGGCGAGGACTGCTCGGTGACGGCGACGAGGGCGACCACGACGAGGAAGCTCCACCAGCCGTCCACCCACAGGTAGCCGATCGTGGCCAGGGCGCGCAGCAGCATCACCCCGATCAGCACCGGCTTCGGTCCCCATCGCCCGGCCAGCCGCGCGATGGGGACGGCGGCGGCGACGGCGACGGCGCCGCCGATCGTCAGCCCGGCGCCGACGGAGGAGGTGCTGAGACGGGCGACCTTGACGAAGTAGATGGTGGAGACCGCGAGGAACAGTCCCGTACCGGTCCACTCGATCAGCGTGGCGCCCTGGACCAGCGGCAGGAACTGCCGGTAGCCGGAGTCCTGCGCCTGCGGGGCGGGAGTGGTGGTGCTCGTGCCCATGGTCAGTGCTCCTGGTGCTTCCTGTCGAAGAAGAGGCCCTCGCGGCGCAGCCGTTCCATGGCCGCGGCGATCTCCTTCACGATGCCCCGCTCGCCCGCCCAGTCCTCGGAGTAAAGGGTGTCGCGGTACTTCTCGCCGCCGTCGGCGGCCAGGCAGACCGCGATCCGGCCGTCCGCGTGGCCGTCGTCCTGGTCGCTGAGCAGCGCGCGCACGGCGCAACCGCTGGAGCCGCCGAGCACGAGGCCCGTGTCCTCGGCGAGGATGCGGCAGACGGCGATCGCCTCGATGTCGTCCACGCGTACGGCGCGGTCGTAGCTGCCCGGACCCTTCAGCAGCGCGGAGGGCCGGCTGGCTCCTATGCCGGGGATCAGGCGTCGCCCGGTGCCGCCCGAGACGGCCGTGGAGCCGGTGACGTCCACGGCGACGACGGCGACGTCCGGGCGGCGTTGCCGCAGGTGGGCGCCGATCCCGGCGAGGGTGCCGCCGGTGGAGACCGGTATGTAGACCGCGCCGAGGTGGGGGCCGGCCTGCTCGGTGATCTCGGGGCCGGTGGTGCGGCGGTGGATGTCGGGCGCGGCGGGGTTCTCGTACTGGTTGGGCCAGCGGTACGCGGGGTTGCGCGCGCACAGTTCGCGGACCGTGCGCAGCCGGGTCAGCAGGTATCCGCCCTGGCCGTCCGGTTCGTCGACGACGATCGTGCGGGCGCCGCGCTCGGTGAGCGTGCGGAGGGTGGTGTGCGGGGTCTTCAGGTCGACCACGGCCAGGAACACGCAGTCGATGGCCGGCAGCAGCCGGGCCAGGGCGAGACCGAGATTGCCGGAGGTGGATTCCACCACCACCGTGCCGGGGGCGAGCGGCCGTTCGTCGTGCAGCGCCCGCAGGAGGGCGACGGCGCTGCGGTCCTTGACCGATCCGGTGGGGCCGTGTTCCTCCAGCTTCAGTCCCAGACGCCGAACCCGGCCCCGGTGGGCGACGTCCAGGAGGAGTAAGGGAGTGCGATGGATGGCCCGCGCGAGGACGGGTTGGACAGGCGTCACTGCTTCCCCCCGTGCGATGGGTCGTCGGCCCTTCCGGTGGTCCGGCCGGGATGCCTTCGCTGTGCGAACTCAGACACTAAGCGTGCCCGCCCCGCTGTCACCATGCCGTTCCGCGGGGGGCCCACCGCTGTTGGCGAGAACCGCGCTTGACGCGCCGTCGGCGCCCTGTTTCCGGCCGGTCCGGTCCCCCGCGCCGACGGCCGTCCCCCGGGCGGTCGGGGGCGGGCGGGGCGCGGCGGGCAAATCGAAATGGCCGGTTCGGTTCTGCCGACGCCGCGCGCCACGCCGTGTGCGGCACCGGTCCGCGCGGGTGGCCCGTTCGGTCGCGCGGACGGTCTTCCCGGGCCGGGGCCGGGACCGTCGCATGGGCCTCGGCCCCGGCCCGGTCCTGAAGTACGGTGGCACCGGGGTCGGCCCGGGACCGTGCCGCGTGGGCGGGGACGGGCCGGGAGACGCACGGCCGTCGCGCCCGCGCCCCGTTTCCCGCACAGAGGTGGAGGGACACGCACATGGACCGGCACGACATGGACCGGATCGGTACGAGCCGGCGGGACACGGCGAGGAGCCTGCCGCCGTCCCGGCGCGCACCGGCGTTTCCCGGCGCCGGGACGCCGCGGTGAGCGCCGCCGGGGTGGCGGCCGTGGAGCTCACCCCCGCGGCGGCCGAGCTGCTGCGACGGCTGCGCGCGGCCCACGGCCCGTTGATGTTCCATCAGTCGGGCGGCTGCTGCGACGGCAGCGCGCCCATGTGCTACCGGGACGGCGAGTTCCGTACGGGTGGCTCCGACGTACTGCTGGCCTCCCTCCGCGTCGACGGGGTGCCGGAGAGCATCCCGTTCTGGATCTCGCGGAGTCAGTTCGAGGTGTGGGCGCACACCCGGCTGATCGTCGACGTGGTGGAGGGACGGGGCAGCGGATTCTCGCTGGAGGCTCCGGAGGGGGTGCGGTTCCTGATCCGTTCCCGGCTCGTCGGTCCGTGAGCGCGCGGCGCGCCGGGACACCGCGCCCCGTACCGGCGTTTGCCGCAACGGCAAGGTTCCTTGTGGCCGCGGCGGGCACGGCCGAATGATCGCGGCATCGGCGGTGCCGGCACCGGCGCTCCCGGGCGGGTGCCCGGCGCCCACGGCCGGACCGCCGCCGCCCACGCCCGCGAGGAGAGAACCATGCCGTCCACCCACCTGTCCTTCCCCGCTCCGTCGGCCGCCGTCCACCGCTTGGTGGAGGTGCCCGGAGGCCGCATCCATCTGGTGGAACAGGGCAGCGGCCCCCTGGTTCTGCTGGTGCACGGCTTTCCCGAGTCCTGGTACTCGTGGCGCCATCAGCTTCCGGCACTCGCCGCGGCGGGTTTCCGCGCGGTCGCGATCGACGTGCGCGGGTACGGCCGTTCGTCCGGCCCCGGGGAGGTGGAGGCGTACCGGATGCCCGCGCACGTCTCCGACAACGTCGGGGTGGTACGGGCGCTCGGTGCGCGGACCGCGACGATCGTGGGGCACGACTGGGGGGCGGTCATCGCGTCCGGCAGCGCGCTGCTGAGGCCCGACGTGTTCACCTCCGTGGGGCTGCTCGGCGTCCCGTACGCCCCGAGGAGCGGCCCCCGGCCGACCGAGGTGTTCGCCCGCGTCGGCGGCGCCGACGAGTTCTACGTCGGCTACTTCCAAACACCGGGACGGGCGGAGGCGGAGATCGAGCCCGACGTGCGCGGATGGCTGGCCGGGTTCTACGCCGCGCTCTCCGCCGACACGATGCCGCCGGACGGGGCGGACAGTCCCTTCCTCGTGCCGCCGGGGGCGCGGATGCGTGACCGGTTCCCCGCCGGGGCGCTCCCCTCCTGGCTGAGCGAGGCCGATCTGGACTTCTACGCGGCGGAGTTCGAGCGGACCGGGCTGACGGGTGCGCTGAACCGGTACCGCAACGTCGACCGGGACTGGGAGGACCTCGCCGGCCTGGACGGGGCGCCGCTCACTCCGCCGTCCCTCTTCATCGGCGGTGAACTCGACCCGTCGACCGGCTGGTCGGCCGAGGCGATCGCCGACTTCCCCACCACGCTCCCCGGCCTGGTCTCCTCCCACATCCTGCCGGACTGCGGCCACTGGCTCCAGCAGGAGCGTGCCGCGGAGGTCAACCGTCTGCTCGTCGCATGGCTGCGCTCCCCGCGGGTGCGCGCCGCCGGGTGAGCGCCCGGCGCGCCGCGCGACCGGCCGGCGCGGCCGACGCGACGGGGTCGCCGAAGGACCGTGGGCGTCAGGGGCCCAGGCTGCTGACGACGTCGGCCGTGGCCGTCAGGCCGTCCTGGATGGTCGGCGCCATGCTCGTGCCCGCGAGGAAGAACCCGAGCAGGGCGCAGACCAGCGCGTGCGAGACTTTCAGCCCCCCGTTGCGGAGGAAGATCACCGCGAGGATCAGCAGAAGCAGCACCAGTGAGATCGAAATGGCCATGGCCAACCTCCTCCGCCGCGCCGGAATGCGGCATTCGGCCGCCAGTGTGGCGTAGCGGGGAGGCCGTCCGGTGGACTGGCGTGTCCGCCATCCGGGTGTTGTCCGGCTGTCACGTACCGGCCCCGGCGCGCCGGAACGGCCGCCGGGGCCGGTCCCGCCGCTGCGGGTGCCCGCATCGGGCGTGCGCGGGGAGTGCTACCAGGCCCGCAGGTCATCGGTGCGAGCCGGCCGGCCTCTGGTTCCTCCCCGGCCCGGCCGCTCTGCGCACGCGAGGCCGGCGGGGAGCCGACGGCCTCGCCACGGCGGCGGTCCCGCGGGCGCGGTCCTCGCTCATCCCGCCCCGCGCGCGCCCTCCCGGGGTGCGGGAGTCGCCGGGCCGGGCCCGCAGATCTCCGGCCAGCCGACCGTGCGGTCGCACCAGCGTTCCAGCAGGACCCGGTCATGGCCCACGGCCAGCAGTCCGGCGCCCGACTCGTGCCGGTACGCCTCGACGACCGCGACCAGTGCGGCGGTCGTCGACGCGTCGAGCATCGCCGTCATCTCGTCGCAGATGAGCCAGCGGGGGCGCAGCACCAACGCCCGGGCGAGGCAGGCGCGCTGCAGCTGTCCGTCGCTCACCTCGTGGGGGCGGCGGCCCAGCAGTTCGGCGGTGAGTCCGACGGCCGGTGCGAGTTCCGCCACCCGGTCCGCCACCTCGGCGCGCCGGCCGGTGGCCCGCAGCGGCTGGGCGATGAGTTCGCGCAGGCTGAGCCGGGGATCGGCGGAGAGCCGGGGCTGCTGGAAGACGACGCCGACGGCGGTGCGCTGTTCCCTCGGGGCCCGGTGCCGCCAGCCGCGTACCGGCCGGCCGTCGAGGGTGAGCGTGCCCGCGTCCGGCCGGTGCAGCAGGGCGGCCACCTTGGCCAGGGTGGACTTGCCGCAGCCGCTGGGACCGAGGAGCCCGACGGACTCCCCCGGCTCGATGGCCAGCGAGGCGTCACGGACCGCGGGGGCACGACGGTCGTACCCGGCGGTGATACGGGTGAGTTCAAGCACGGGCGGACTCCTGCGCGTGCGCCGGCGCACCGTGGTGGCAGGCGAGACGGCCGTCGAACGGGGGTGGTACGGAGCATCGGTCGTCGACGCGCGGGCAGCGGGCCGCGAACGCGCAGCCGTCGGGGAGCGCCCCGAGCTCCGGGGGCATTCCGGGGATGGGGGCGAATGCGCGCTCCGGGAGGGCGTCGAGGAGACCGCGGGCGTACGGGTGGCGCGGTCCCGGCTTCCCGAAGAACCCTTCCGCGTCGGCGATCTCGACGATGCGGCCCGCGTACATGACGGCGACGCGGTCGGCGATCCGTTCGGCCGCCGCCAGGTCGTGGGTGATGATCAGCAGCGCCCGGCCGCCGTCGGTGTGGCGGCGCAGTTCGTCCACGGTCCGCTCGACCAGGTCGCGGTCGAGCCCGGTGGTGGGTTCGTCGGCCAGGAGCAGGGGCGCGTCACCGATCAGGGCGAGCGCGGTGGCGGCGCGCTGGGCGAGGCCGCCGGAGAGCTCGTGCGGGTAGCGGTCCAGGTGGCCGGGCGGGAACGCGGCGCGTTCGGCGGCCCGTTCGGCGGCGGCGCGCAGCTCCGGCCTGCGGGTGCCGGTCAGTTCGCGGAGGGTCTCCTCCAGCTGGGTCCGGACGGTGCGCACGGGGGTGAGGTGGGCCGCGGGGCTCTGCGGGACGAGTCCGACGCGGCGGCCCCGCACCGTGCGGGCAAGGGTCTTCTCGTCGGCGGTGAGGAGGTCGGTGCCGTCTTGGAGGACCGCCGAGCCCCCGGTCTCCGCGTTGCCGGGGAGCAGTCCCAGCAGCGCGGAGGCGAGGACGGACTTGCCGCAGCCGCTCTCGCCGACGAGGGCCAGGCACTCCCCCGCCGCGAGGTCGAAGTGCGCGTCGGTGACGGCCGCGACGTGCCGTCCGCCGCGCATCCGGAAGCGGACGGAGAGCCCGCGCACGGAGAGGACCGGGGCCGCGGGGGCCGGGGTCCCGGTGTCCGGGGACGGCGGAGGCGGGGTGGTCGTCACAGCATCAGCTCCGATCGGCGGCGCGGGTTGATCCGTTCCCGCCAGGCACCGGCGAGGCCCGCCAGGGCGAGGGTCGGGACGATCAGGAAGAGGCCGGGGAAGAGCGTCGGCCACCAGTCCCCGGCGAGCAGCGAACCGCGCGCCGTCTGCACGAGGTTGCCCAGGCTCGCCTGGTGGGCGGGCAGCCCCAGTCCCAGGAACGAGAGGGCGGACTCGTGCCACATGGCGTGCGGCACCATCAGCACCGCGGCGAGGCCCGCCTGCGGCAGCACCGCGGGCAGCAGGTGCCGCACGACGACCCGGCTCCGGGAGGCGCCCCCGGAGATCGCCGCGTCGATGAACGGCCGGGAGCGCAGCGACAGCACCTCGGAGCGGACGATGCGCGCGGTGGACAGCCAGTGGGTGAGGGCGATGGAGACGATGACCGGGCCGACGCCGGGCCGGAACATGGCCACGATGAAGATGCCCAGCAGCAGGTGCGGGACGGACGAGAAGGTGTCCACGAGCCGCATGACGACCCGGTCGACCCAGCCTCCGGACGCGGCGGCGAGCGCGCCGACGGCGGTGCCGACGACGGTGGCGGTGAGGCCGGCGACGACGCCGACGAGCAGCGAGACGCGCAGCCCGTAGACGCAGCGCAGCAGCAGGTCGCGGCCGACGTCGTCGGTGCCGAACGGGTGCTCCCAGGACGGTGGCCGGAGCCGGGCCGAGAGGTCGACGGCCTGCTGGTCGAGCTGGACCAGCGGGGGGACGAGGAGGACCGCGAGGAGGACGGCGGCGATGATCCCGGCCGAGCACAACAGCCGGACGCGGCGGCTGGTGCGGCGGGTGGATCCGAGAACGGTCTCAGCCATCGAAGCCCACTCTCGGGTCGGCGAGCGCGTACAGCACATCGGACAGCAGGTTGCCCAGCACGACCGCAGCGGTGGCGAGCACCGTGAGCGCGGCCAGCAGCGGGAAGTCGACGGAGGTGGCGGCCTGCACGGTGGCCGCGGCGATGCCCGGCCAGCTGAAGACCGTCTCGACGAGCAGGGCGCCGGTGATCAGTTCGGGGACGCGGGAGCCGATGAGGGTGAGCATCGGCAGCATCCCGGAGCGCAGCGCGTGGCCGAGGAGCACGGTGCGTTCGCGCAGTCCGCGGGCGCGGGCGCCGCGCACCGGGTCCTCGTCGAGCGCGTCGGCGACGCCCTGGCGCACGTAGAGGAAGAACCACGGCAGCTGCGAGATCCCTAGCACGGACGCGGGAAGCACCAGATGACCGGCGACCTGGCCGAAGGTGACCGTGTCGCTGGCCGCGTCGGTGAGGCCGCCGGCCGGGAGCACGCCGAGTTTCAGGGCGAAGAACCAGATGGCGAGCAGTCCCAGCCAGAACGCCGGGGCGGCTTCGAGGGTGTACGCGGCCGCGGAGACGCACCGGTCGAGCAGGCCGCCGGGGCGGCGGGCGGCCAGGACGCCCAGTCCCGTGCCGAGCACGATGGCGACGAGGAAGGCGGCGCCGGCGAGCAGCACGGACCAGCCGAGGCGCTCGCCGATGACGTCGGCGACGGGCTGGCGCATCACACTGGATTCGCCGAGGTCGCCGTGGAGCGCGGCGGTCAGCCAGTTCCACCAGCGGGTCACCAGTGGCTGGTCGACGCCGAGATTGGCGCGCAGCTGGTCGAGGTTCTCCTGCGACGCGGTGAGCCCGGCGGTGCCCGCGTACGCCTTGACCGGGTCGAAGGGCGAGGCGGCGGCGACGGCGAAGACGCCGAACGTCACCGCGAGGAGGACGGGGACGGCGAGCAGTGCCCGCCGTCCCGCCATCCTGCCCATCGGCCCCCAGGGGAGGCGGCGGCTCACTTCTTGGGCGTCCAGTCCTCGACGTTCCACCACGGGCCGGTGGCCAGGCCGTGGTCGTGCGGCTCGACCTGGGTGGTGAGCGCGCCGAACCGGTCCTTCACGACGTAGAGGTGGTCGATGTGGGTGAGGAAGGTGTAGCCGGGGTCCTTCACCAGTTCGCGCTGGACGGTGTCGTAGGCGGCCTTGCGCGTGGCCTTGTCGCCGCTCCTGCGGCCCTGTTCGAGGGCCTGGTCGACCGTCTTGTTCTCGTACCAGCCCATGTTGTTGAAGCCCTCGCCCGCGAGGGAGGACTTCAGCATGGAGTACTGGTCGAAGTCGGGATCGGCGGGCGACCCGCCGCCGGCGAGGACCGCGTCCTGCTTCATCCGGGGCTCGATGACCTCCCAGGTGCCGGACTCGGTGGTGATGTCGATGCCGGCCTTCTTCGCGTCGGAGGCGTAGGCGAGCGCGTGGTCCTGGCGGAGCTTGTCGCCGGTGAGGTACCAGAGCGGGAACGCGGCGCGCACACCGTCCTTGACGCGGATGCCGTCCTTGCCGGGCTTCCATCCGGCGTCGTCGAGGATCTTCTTCGCGGCGGCCGGGTCGTGGGCGCGTTCGGTGCCCTTGGTGAACCACTCGCTGTCGGTGGGGACGGGCCCGTAGGCGGGCCTGCCCTCTCCGTTGAGGATGGAGTCGACCATGGCCTGCCGGTCGACGGCGATGTCCAGGGCACGCCGGATCGCGAGGTCGCCCGTGACCTTGTTGTGGGTGGGCAGGGTCACGTTGCGGTTGTCGTACGTGGTGGCGGCGTACGTCTTCATGCCGCCGTCCCTGGCGAAGCCCTTGGCCAGGTTGGGCGGCAGGATGGCGCCGTCGAGCTCGCCGGAGCGCAGCCGGGTGGCGCGCACGTCGTCGTCCTTGATGATCACCATGGTGAACTTCTTCACCTTCGGCGCGCCGCCCCAGTAGTCGGGGTTGGCCCGGAAGCTCAGCTTCTCGCCCTTGGACCACTTGGTGAGGAGGTAGGGGCCGGTGCCGACGGGGTGGGTGGTGAAGGCGCCGGTGTTGACGTCCTGCCCGGCCGCGACGTGTTCGGGGGCGATGGGCAGGACGGTGCGCTGGGCGAAGGGCGCGTAGGGGTACTTGAGGTGGAAGACGACGGTGTCCTCGCCGCCCGCCTCGACGCTCTTCAGTGCGTCGAGCTCGGTGCGGGAGGCGTTGTTCGTCCTCGGGTCCAGGATGGTGCGGTAGGTGAAGACCACGTCCTTGGCGCCGAACGGCTTGCCGTCGCTGAACTTCACGCCCTTGCGGAGCCGGTAGGTGTACGTGAGCCCGTCGGCGCTCACCTCGGGCAGGGCGGTGGCCAGCGCGGGGCGCAGCTTCATGTCCGCGTCGAGGGTGAGCAGCCCGTCGAATATCTTGGAGTTGCCGTCCTTGCCGTAGCCCAGGAGCGGGCTGAGGCTGTCGGGCTCGTACGCGATGCCGACCACCGCCGAGTCGCCCGCCCCCGAGCCGGAGCCGCCGCCGTCCGGACCGCTCGGCTTCGAGCAGGCCGCCGCGGACAGCGACAGCACGGTCGCCAGTGTCACGGCGACCGCTCCCCGTATCGATCGGCCCGTCATACTCCGCACACCCCTTGTTGATGATCGACTGTTATTGCGAATCACTCGCAATTAAACAGCAGGTAAAGGGGTGCCCGGTACCGGGGTGACGGGACACGGGGGCACGGATCCGTGTCCGCGCCGCCAACTCCCGTCGCCCGGCGGCCCGTTCCTCCCGCCCGGTCCCGGCACGGAAAGTTCCACCGGTTCCGCGACGGCCGCACGGATGCGTCCGGCGGGTGCCGGGACCGTCAGCGGGCCGCTCCCGCCGGGAGGACCGCGATCCGGCCGGTGGTGGCGCCGTCGGCGACGCGCTGGACGGCGTCCGCCGCGCCGGACAGCGCCACGCGTTCACTGACGAGCGGCTCGACGACGCCCTTCGCGACGAGCCGGGAGAGTTCGTCGTGGCAGGCGAGGACCGCTGCCGGATCCTTGGCGGCGTAGAGGCCCCAGTGGAGTCCGAGGACGGAGTAGTTCTTGACGAGCGCGTGGTTCAGGGCCGGGGCGGGGACGACGCCGCTCGCGAAGCCGACGACCACGATCCGGCCCTCGAAGGCGACGCACTTGACGGACTTGGCGTACGCGTCGCCGCCGACCGGGTCGTAGACGACATCGGCGCCGCGTCCGCCGGTGAACTCCTTGACCGCCGCGACGACGTCCTCGGTGCGACGGTCGACGACCAGGTCGCAGCCGAGCGCGGCGGCGGTCCGCACCTTCCCGGGCCCCGAGACGACACCGATGACAGTGGCTCCGGCGGCCTTGCCGAGCTGGACGGCCGCGCTGCCGACGCCACCGGCCGCCGCGTGGACCAGGAGGGTCTCGCCCTCCCGGAGGCGGGCGCGGCGGTGCAGTCCGAACCAGCCGGTCTGGTAGCCGATGTGCAGCGCGGCGGCCTGGGCGTCGTCGAGGGACGCCGGGGCCGGCAGGAGCGCCGACGCGCCGGCGACGGCGTACTCCGCGAACCCCCCGTCCGGCAGGGCGGCCGTGGCGAGCACCCGGCGCCCGTCCGGCGTCTCGCCGCAGATCTCCACGCCCGGCGTGAACGGCAGCGGGGGCCGCACCTGGTACTGACCCCGGCAGAGCAGCGCGTCGGGGAAGTTGACGTTCGCCGCGCGCACCCTGAGCAGCACCTGGCCCTCCCCGGGCACGGGGCGTCCGGTCTCTTCGAGTCGCATCACCTCGCCCGGCTCGCCGTTCCGGTGCACTCGCCATGCCTGCATGAGGGGCCTCCACAACGCTGTCGAACACGGTCGGCGAAACCACCGCCGCAGCGCATACTAAGCAGTCGCTTGGCTCCTGGGAACGGCCCGGCCGCCGGGACGCTCCCCCGGCGGCCGGTTCAGGCCAGCGAGAGGAAGAGCTTCTCCAGCCGCGCCCGCATCTGGTCCCGGTCCGCCGGCTCGTTCCCGCCGTCGGCCAGGCACTGCTGGAGCCCGGTGGCGATGATCGCGAAACCGGCGCGGTCGAGCGCCCGGGACACGGCCGCCATCTGCGTGATGACGTCCTCGCAGTCCCGGCCCTCCTCGATCATCCGGATGATCGCCGCCAGCTGCCCCTGAGCGCGACGAAGGCGATTGAGGACCGACTTCAGTTCGTCGGCCGCGATGTCGAGTTGCACACACCCTCCTCTGATACCCCAAGGGGTATTCTAACCTGAATGGGGGCGGATGGGCCGAGTCCCTCCGTGTCCCCGGTGGACGAAAGGAAAACTGTTCGTGACCAGCACCGCCTCCCTCTCCCCCGCCCAGGCCGCGGCCCGGCTAGCGGAGTTCACCGTCGTCGACGTGCGGGCCCCCGGCGAGTACGCCTCCGGGCACGTCCCCGGCGCGCTGAACATCCCGCTGGACCGCCTCCCCGAGGCGGTGCCCGCGCTCAAGTCCGCCGCCGCCCGCGGTCCGCTGCTCATGGTGTGCGCCTCCGGCGTCCGCTCGACCCGGGCCTGCGACATCCTCGCGGCGGCCGATGTCGATGCCACGACCCTCTCGGGCGGGACGTCGGGCTGGGAGAACGAGGGCCGTGCACTCGACCGCCCCGCCGGCGCCCGGACGACCTGGCCGATGGAACGTCAGGTCCGGCTCGCCGCGGGTTCGCTCGTGGTGGCGGGGCTGCTGACGGGCCTGCGCTTCCCGGCCGCGCGCTGGATCTCCGCCGGTGTCGGCGCCGGGCTGGTCTTCTCGGCCGTGACCAACACGTGCGGCATGGCGGCGGCCCTGTCGAAGCTGCCGCACAACCGCGCCCCGCACCCGGCCACGGACCTGGACGCGACGCTCCGGGCCCTCCAGGGCTGACCCGCGCCGCACCCGGCGCACGGGGGCCGGCCGCGCGAGCGCGTGACCGACCCCCGGCGCCCGTGCCGACGGGTCAGATCTCGTCCCGGACGAGGGCCAGCAGCCGGTCGAGGACCCGCGGGCCCCGGGCGCGCAGCCCGTCGTGCTCGTACTCGTTCGTGACCCAGGTGCGCAGCCCGCGGATCGCCTCCGCCGTCCGCAGCGCGTGCCCGGTGTCGACGTACATGTCGTCGTGGTAGACGGCGGCGGCGACCGGCACCTCGTTGACGGCCAGGCGCTCGGGGTCGTAGAGCGGTGCCCAGTCGGTACGGTCGGCCAGCAGATGGGCGGTCTCGCGCAGCGGGCGCAGCGCCGGGTCGACCTCGAAGTGCCAGGGGTGGATGGTCTCCCCGGTGAACAGGACCGGGCCGTCACCCTCCAGCGCGGCGAACGCGTCGAACTGCGGGAATTCGGCGCGCACCCGCTCGGCGGACCAGGCGGTGGGGCGTTCGTCCTGCCCGTAGATCGCCTCGTGCATCAGCGCGTACAGCGGATGCCCTGCGAACGAGGTGGCCGCGCGCACGGCCTCCTGGAAGGTGTCGGAGAGTTCGGGGCCGTGCGGGGTGCGGACGAAGGCGTTCTCCAGGAGGTAGTGCAGTTGGTGGCTGCCGTTGCCGCTTCCCAGCATGATGCCGAGCGACTGGAACCCCTCGGGCGTCAGCCGGTGGCCGGCGCTCTCGGGGCGGTGTTCCGCGAGGTGGGCGGTGATCCGCCGGGCACGCTCGACGTCCTGCGGATAGCGGGCGTAGTGGGCGGCGACCTTGCGCTCGACCCGCGGATAGGCGGCCCGGTAGACGTCGTCGGCATGGGCGTCGAGGGAGGGCAGTCCGCCGGTGATGAGGACGGCCTTCAGTCCCTCGGGGGCCGCCGACAGATAGCGGACGGCGCAGAAGCCGCCGAAGGACTGGCCGAGGACCGTCCACGGCTCGCCGCCGGTCAGCCGGGTCCGGATCAGCTCGCAGTCGCGGACGATGGCGTCGGCCCGGAAGCGCGCGAGATGCTCGGCCTGCTCGCGCGGGCCGCCGCGCAACGGCAGGGTCTGCCGGTTGGCCGGGGTGGACAGGCCGGTGCCGCGCTGGTCGAGGAGGAGTACGCGGAACTCCCGCAGGGCCCGGCCCAGCCACGCCTCCGTGCCGACGAAGCGCCGGGCGCCGAACCCGGGACCGCCCTCCAGATAGATCAGCCAGGGCAGTTCCTCCCCGGCACGGCCGCTCGCCACGGCCTCCCGGCCGAAGATCTCGATCTGTTCGCCGCCCGGGTCCGCGTGGTCGAGCGGGACCGTGAAACGACGGTCGGTGAAGACCACGCCGGGGTGCCGGTAACTGCTCACAAGGTGCTCCTGAGTCCGATGTGCCGCGGACAGTTCAGCACACGGCCGCGGCACGGCCGGCCGCGCCCCGTGGACGCGGGCCCCGTCCCCGGTTCCGGAGGGCGGTCGGGCGGAGGCGGCCGCGGTGCGCGTCCTACCTGCCGCGCCGGTAGCTGCTGCCGTCCCTGGGCCGGACCAGCAGCCCGGACACCACCAGATACCGGCGCAGCGCCGCACAGTCCTCGTGCACCGTCGACAGCGCCTCGTCGACCTCCCGTTCGGTGTAGCTCCGGTCGCGCTCGAAGAACCTCTCCGCCAGGTGCGTCAGCAGTTGTTCGCGGCGGGCCGTCCTGCGCGGGATCGCGGTCAGACGGCCGTGCGAGAAGAGGGACTCGACCTGGCGGGAATCGCTTGTGTGGTTGTCGGACATGGCACGGAGCGTCGCAGGCGCCCGGCCCGTCGGCAAAGCGTTTTCGCCGCGCGGTCCGTCGCCGGCCGCAGCACGTCGGTAGCCCCGGATGTCGGGCCAGTGCCGCTGCACGCCGTCGCGGTCCAGAATCCGGGCGAAGGTCTCGTACCGCTCGTCCTCGGCCTGGACCTGCCGGGGTTCGACGCCCTCGGCGACCGCCCGGGCGGCCACCTCGCCGCCGGCTCCGACGAGCGGCTTGAGCCAGTAGTAGTTGAGCGGCCGGTTGACGAGGGTGATGTCGGAGTCGAAGGCGCCGGGACGGTGCATCCTCCGGGCCAGGATTCGGCGCTCGTCGTCCTCGCGGATCAGCAGCATCTGCCGGTGTCCGAGTCCGGCGCGGTGCCGGACGACCTCGCCGGAGGCGGTCACGTAGTCGGCGCCGACCCAGGGCAGGCCCGCCGGCTCGTCCCTGCGGCCGAGACGGACCACGGGTAGCCGTCGGCGACCAGGCGGCGCAGCTCCGCCACCGGCGCGTGGCGGCGGCGGAACAGGCAGCCGTCGGCGAGATGGACCCGGCTCAGCGCTGCGGGCCCGGCGGCTCCCGCGCCCCCGGTGCTCGAACCGGTGAACAGCACCAGGCCGTACCCGCGTTCCGCGGCCTCGCGCTCGATGCCCACCAGGGACGGGTAGTAGGAGTGCCGCACGTCGGTCGGGAACGTCGCGGTGAAGCTGGAGACGCCCAGCAGGTCGTTGCGCGCGGCGGCGAGCCTGCGGGCCACCGGATCGGGGACGCGGCCGAGGCTCCGGGCGGCCTCCAGCACCCGCTGCCGGGTCTCCTCCGAGATGGCGGCGTCCCGTGCCTTGCCCGCGAGCACCAGCGAGACGGTGGCCTGCGAGACCCCGGCGAGCCGGGCGACCTCGGCCTGGCGCGGACGGCCCGTGCGCCTGGGCGCCGCGGGCGGACGCCCGGACCCGGTCCGCTTCTCCGGTTCCCGCACCGGGCTCCTCCGATCAGCTGGTGCGCAGAACCAATGCGCATGAGTCACGTTGCCGACGATCACCGTGGTGCGCCGGAGCGGCAACCGTCAGGGGACCGGGGCGACTTCGCGCGCGCGGGAGGGCGCCCGTCGCCGACGCTCCGCCGTGCCCGTACGGTGTGACCGACGACCCATGGGTGATCACTCACCCCCGTGACGAAGGCGATTCCTCATGTCCCTGTTCGATCTGCCCGTCGAGGAACTGCCCGACCACCGCAGCCGGTCGGTGGAACCGGCGGACTTCGACGCGTTCTGGTCGAAGACGCTCGACGAAGCACGGTCGTACGAGCTCGGCGCCCGGTTCGAGCGGTGCGCGGACACGGGGCTGAGCACGGTCGACGTGTACGACGTGACGTTCGCGGGCTTCGGCGGTCACCCGGTGAAGGGCTGGTTCGTCCTCCCCGCCGGTACCACGCGGCCGCTCCCCGTGGTCGTGGAGTTCATCGGCTACGGAGGCGGTCGGGGCCTGCCGCACACCCATCTGCTCTGGGCGTCGGCCGGGTTCGCCCACTTCGTGATGGACACCCGGGGCCAGGGCAGTGGCTGGATGGCCGGCGACACCCCGGACCCGGTGGGCAGCGCGCCCGCGTTCCCCGGCTTCATGACCCGGGGCATCGAGGACCCGCACTCCTACTACTACCGGCGCGTGTTCACCGACGCGGTGCGGGCGGTGGAGACGGCCCGGTCGCATCCGCTGGCCGACGCGGCGCGCACCGCGGCCGTCGGCGAGAGCCAGGGCGGCGGCATCACGCTCGCCGTCGCCGGGCTGATACCCGATCTGGCAGCGGTCGCGCCGGACGTCCCGTTCCTGTGCGACTTCCCGCGCGCACTGACCGTCACCGACCGCCATCCGTATCGCGAGGTGGGCAACTACCTCAAGACGCACCGGGGCCGGGCCGAGCGGGTGAGGACCACCCTCTCCTACTTCGACGGCGTGCACTTCGCCGCGCGCGGACGGGCGCCCGCGCTGTTCTCGACGGCCCTGGAGGACATGACCTGCCCGCCGTCGACCGTCTTCGCCGCCTACAACGCCTACGCGCACCCGGACAAGGCCATCGAGGTGTACGACTTCAACGACCACGAGGGCGGCGGGCCGTTCCAGAAGGCCGTGCAGCTCGGCTGGCTGCCCGGAAAGCTGACTGCCTGACCGGACGCGGGACGCGCCCGGCGGGCGCACACCGGCCGCGCTCCGGGCGCACCGCCGTAGGCGTACACCGCGCCCGGTGCGTACGACCAGGACGGCCGGGTGAACGCGTACGATGCCCGGCCCCGCGGGCGCGGCCGACGGGGAGCGCGGCCCGGCGCGGGGGCGCGTCGTCGCGCTACGCGGGCGTCTGCGCCGTCCCCGCGGCGCGCTCGGCCCGCCCCTCGACCTTCTTGACCACGACGTCGTCCGGACCGATGTGGCGCCCGTCCGCCGAGCGGACCTCCAGGGCCCGGGGTGACCGGCCGTCGCGCAGGTCGACCATCTCCGAGTGCGGCTCACCGGTGTCGAAGAAGTGCGCCTCGCCCCACTGCCGCAGGGCCACGACGACCGGGAAGAGATCCCGCCCCTTGGCCGTCAGCACGTACTCGTGGTACGCGCTGCCGTCGGCCGCCGGAACCATCTCCAGGACATCGCCCGCGACCAGGTCGCGCAGGCGCGCCGCGAGGATGTTCTTCGCCACGCCCAGCCCGCGCTGGAACTCCCCGAAACGGCGGCTGCCGTCGAACGCGTCGCGGACGATCAGCAGCGACCACCAGTCGCCGATCGCGTCGACCGAACGGGCCACCGGGCATTCGCTCCGGTCGAAACGTGTCCGTTTGACCATGTCGTCCTCCCTCAGCTCACTGGTTGCAACATGCTACCAAGCGGCGCTACGGTCCATCTGGTAGCAAGTTGCAACCAGATGTGCTGGAGGGTGCCGCATGACCGGCAGCGGGACGAGGACGACCGGATCCGACGACACGGACGGGCCGGCTCCGGCGCACGCCCTCTCCGGGGGCACGACGCTGCTGTTCGCCGCCGCGTCGGGGGCGGCGGTGGCCAATGTGTACTTCGCGCAGCCCCTTCTGGCCACGCTGGGCCGGGAGTTCGGGATCGGCTCGGCGGCCGTGGGCGTCGTCGTCACGCTGACCCAGGTCGGCTACGGTCTCGGGCTGTTCCTCCTCGTGCCGCTGGGCGACCTGCTGGACCGGCGGCTCCTGGTGGTGACCCAGCTGGCGCTGCTGGCGGCGGCGCTCGTCGCGACCGGCACGGCGTCCACGGCGCCGGTCCTGCTCGGCGCCCTGACCGGGGTGGGCTTCCTCGCGGTGGTGACCCAGACCCTCGTGGCCTTCGCCGCGTCACTGTCCGTCCCGGACCGGCGCGGTCGCACGGTCGGCCTGGTCACCAGCGGAATCGTGATCGGCATCCTGCTCGCCCGTACGGTCTCCGGTGCGCTGGCCGACCTGGCGGGCTGGCGATCGGTCTATCTCGTCCCGGCCGCCCTGACCTCCGTCCTCGCCCTGGCCCTGTTCCGCGTACTGCCGCGCCGGCCGACCCCTCCCGCCCCGATGCGGTACGCGCGGCTGCTGCGTTCCACGCTGCTGCTGTTCGTGGAGGAACGCCTGCTCCGGGTCCGGGGCCTGCTCGCCCTGTTGGTCTTCGCCGCCTTCAGCACGCTGTGGAGCTGCGTCGCGCTCCCGTTGAGCGAGCCGCCGCTGTCGTTGTCGCACACCGCGATCGGCGCGTTCGGGCTCGCAGGGGCGGCGGGCGCGCTCGCGGCGGCACCGGCCGGGCGGCTGCACGACCGCGGTCTCGCCGGGTGGACGACCGGCGTCGCGCTGGCGCTGCTCGCCGTGTCCTGGCTGCCCCTCGCCCTCGTCCGGCACTCGCTGTGGGCCCTGGTGATCGGGGCGGTGCTCCTCGATCTCGCCGTCCAGGCCGTCCACGTCACCAACCAGAGCATGATCTACACGACCCGCCCCGACGCGGGCAGCCGTCTGATCGGCGGTTACATGGTCTTCTACTCCGTGGGCAGCGCCACCGGCGCCGTCGCCTCGACGGCCGTGTACGGGATGGCCGGCTGGGGTGCGGTGTGCGCGCTCGGCGCCGCGATCAGCGCGCTCGCCCTCCTCGTGTGGGCGGCGACCCGCAGGGGCACGGCTCCGGCCCGGACCGTCGGCGCGCCCACGGGATGACCGCGCGGGCGGCGCACGGGGAGGCGCGGGAGCGTTCGCCGCGCCTCCCCGTGACGGTCGTCAGTGCTGCTCGGTCGCCGGTTCCAGGACGATGACCGGGATCTGCCGTTCGGTCCTTCGCTGGTAATCGGCGTAGTCGGGGAACGCGTCCACCGCGCGCCGCCACCACAACGCCTTCTCCTCGCCGGTGGCCTCACGGGCGTTCATGTCCTGCCGGACCGGGCCGTCCTGGAGCTCCACCCGGGGATCGGCCACGACGTTGTGGTACCAGACGGGATGCTTGGGGGCGCCGCCCTGCGAGGCGACCACGGCGTACATCCCCTCGTGCTCGACCCGCATGAGCGGGGTCTTGCGGATCTTCCCGCTCCTGGCCCCGCGGGTGGTCAGGACGACCACCGGCAGGCCGCGCATGGTGGTGCCGTCCGTCCCGCCGGAGCTCTCGAACAGCTCGACCTGATCGCGGACCCACTTCTCGGGGCTCGGCTCGTACTCGCCCTGGAGAGGCATGGCATCTGTCCCATCGTCGACATGCGGATACCGAGGCCGCCGGACGCGCGGGCGCGGGGACGCACCGACGTCGGCCACCGTGCCCGGCGTGTCCGGCTGCTGCGAGCACTCTGTCATTCCCGCGTCGCTCGCGCCGTCCCGACGGATCCGCGTGTCACCACGGCGGGGCGCGGTTCCGGCGGCACCGGCCGCGCGGTCCGCGTCAGGGGTTCGGCGGATCCAGCCTCAGGTGCAGCATCGCCTCGAACCTGGCCTCCGGGTCGTCGAGATCGATGCCCGCCACCCCGGCCAGCCGCTTGAGCCGGTAGCGGAAGGTGTTGGGGTGCACGTGGACGGCCGCCGCGGCGGCCGGCACGTCGCCGAAGGTGTTCAGCCACGCGTCCAGGGTGTCCGTGAGGGCGGTGTGGTGCCGGGCGTCGTAGGCGCGCAGCCGGACGACCGGCCCATCGGGGATGTCGTCCTCGGCGACGAGCCGTTCCTTCAACTCCTCCAGGAGCGAGGCGGCATGGACGTCCGTGAGGCGGGCGGACCGGCGCCGCGAGCGACCGGAGCCGAGGACGCGCAGCGCCCGGTCCGCGTCGGCGCGGGAGCGGCGCAGCTCCGCCGGGCGGACGGCGAGCCGCCCGACGCCGATGACCGCGGGCACCCGGTCGCCCACGCGGCCGAGGAACGCCTCGGCCGCCCGCAGTGCGTCTTCGTCCGAACGCGTGGGCAGGACCGCGTAGGTGACGCCCCCCAACGACGCCGTGGCCGTGCGGGGGTGGATCGCGGCCAGGTGCAGGGCGAGGGCCTCGGCGACGCGGTGGCCCGCGGCCACCCGGTCGGGGGCGGACGGCTCGCCGGTCACCCAGAGCGCCAGCACGCAGGCGGGCTGGGCGGACAGCCCCAGCCGCGCGGCGGCCTGCGGGGCGTGCAGCCCGCCCTCCAGAACGGTGGCCAGCAGGTCCGCGCGCAGCCGCCGTTCGGCGTCCTCACCCACGCGGTGGCGCAGCAGGTGCAGCGCGGCCACCTTCGCCGCCTCCTGGAGGGCCCGGGTGCGGTCCTCGCCCAGGGGGCCGTCGACCACGACCCAGATCGAACCGAGGATCTCGCCGCCCGCCCGGACGGCGGTCGCGACCCGCGGCTTGTCGGAGACACCGGTCACGTAGACGGGTTCCTCCTTGCGGTAGAGCGCCCGGAAGGCGCCGTGCCGTTCCAGGGCGCGCAGGTTCTCGGCGGGCACCTGGCGGTCGAGGACGGTCGTGATCCTGGCTTCGTCGCCCTCGTCCTGGCGGCTGGAGAAGGCCAGCACCCGTCCGCCCCGGTCCTCCACGGTGACGGGCCCGTCCAGCAGGGCGGCGGTCGCGTTGGCCAGGGCGAACAGGTCGCCCGCGAGCGGTTCGGCGCCGCCCCCGGCGCCGGGGCCGTCCACGGTGCCCAGTTCGTCGGTGGCGAGCAACGACCGCAGCAGGGCGGCGACCTGGGCCCAGGACGCGCCGGGGGTCAGGCCGAGCACGGTCACGCCGGTGCGGTCGGCGGCCTCCGCCACGGGGCCGGCGACCGGGACCGGGGAACGCACCACCACGGCCACCGCACCGAGCCCGGCGGCCCGTTCGACGAGGGCCGCGACGGGATCGGCGCCGTACACCCCGACGCCGAGCACCACCGCTCCGGGCAGCCCGGCCGGTTCGTCCAGCGGGTCCTGGATGAGCACTCCGGTGACGGCGGTGGAGGGGTCGGCCTCCCCCGCCACCACATCGATCAGCGTCGATCCCAGATCGTCGAGGATCCGGCCGAGCACGGCCCGCGGCTGCTCCGTCATCGTCACACGGTAGACGAGCGGGACACGGCCGCGGGCGGCTCCCCCGCCCGGTCGACGGGCCCGCCCGCGGGCCGCGCGGGCCCGGGACGCCGCCTCGGCCGCGCGGTCGCCGCCGGGCCCGTCGGACGAACGCGGCGCGCGTCCGTGCCGGTCACGGTGCCCCGGCGGGGCCGGGACACGGTGTGGTCATCGGCTGATCCATTCCGTCGATTCGGTCACCTCGGCCAGCCGCTCGGGGATCGGGGAGAGGCCGAGCCCGGGTGCGCGGGGCACGTCGAGACGGCCGTCCCTCAGTACGAACGGTTCGGTGATGTCGGTGCGGTAGTACCGGTCGGAGGCGGAGGTGTCGCCGGGCAGGGTGAAGCCGGGCAGGGCGGCGAGGGCGACGTTGGCGGCCCGCCCCAGGCCGGTCTCCAGCATGCCGCCGCACCACACCGGGACACCGTGCGCGGCGCACACGTCGTGGATCCGCCGGGCCTCCAGGTAGCCGCCGACCCGGCCCGGCTTGATGTTGACGACCGAACAGGCGCCCATGGCGATGGCGTCGGCCGCCGAGCGGGCGGAGACGATGGACTCGTCCAGACAGATGGGGGTGCGCACCCGGGCGGCGAGGGCCGCGTGGCCGCGTACGTCCTCCTCGTCCAGGGGCTGTTCGATGAGCAGCAGTCCGTACGGGTCGAGCCGGGCCAGTTGCCCGGCGTCGGCGAGGGTGTACGCGGTGTTGGCATCCACCTGGAGGAGCACGTCGTCGCCGAAGCGTTCCCGGACCGCGCGCACGGGCTCCACGTCCCAGCCGGGTTCGATCTTCAGCTTGATCCGGAGATAGCCCTCGGCCAGGTAGCCGTCGACGGCGTCGAGCAGGGCGGGGATCGAGTCCATGATCCCGACCGACACCCCGGCGGGCACCCGGTCCGCGGTCGCGCCCAGCCACTGGCCCATGGACAGGCCGTGGGCCCTCAGCCAGGCGTCCAGCACCGCGGTCTCCAGCGCGGACTTGGCCATCCGGTGGCCCTTGAACGGGGCCAGTGCCGGGGCGACGCCCCAGGGATCGAGGTCCGGCAGGGCGGCGAGCGCGGGCACGAGATGACCGCGCAGCACGTCCACCGCGCCCGCCGTGTACTCCGAGGAGTAGAGCGGATCGGTCATCGTGACGCATTCGCCGTACCCCTCGTGGTGCTCGGTCTCGACCCTGACCAGCAGGATCTCCCGGGTGTCCATGGTGGCGAACGAGGTCCGGAACGGCGCGACCAGCGGCATCGCGATCCGGCGCAGTTCCACACCGACGAGCTTCATCCCTGCTTCTCCTGACGTCTGTCGATCACGTACCAGCCGTCCCGGGTGAATCCGGTGACGGTGTGTCCCTGGGCCATCAGGCCGCCGAGCACCTCGCGCAGCGCGTACCGCCACTCGCGGGCCAGCGACGGGGCGGTGCGGCGCAGTTCCTCGGCCTCGGCGGGGATCCGGACCAGGACGGTGTCGCCGTCCCGGCGCCCGACGGTGGGACGGCCGTCGGGTTCGGCGTCCAGGCCGACGACCGCGTGCTCGCCCGCGTCGTGGAAGGTGACGCGGTGGGAGGAGCCCGCGGCGGCGGCCACGGCGGGGTCGCCGGCCAGTTCCCAGTGGACCATCAGCCGGTCCGTCTCGGTCCCGGCGTTCACCTCGTCCTGCATCGCCCCGTAGAAGTCGGCGAGGTACTCGCTGGGCGCGGCACCCAGTTTGGACAGGTTGAAATAGGCGTTGCGGCTGATCAAAGGGTCGAAGGTCCAGGTGATCGTGGTGATGCCGCGGGCCAGGGCCCAGGCCCGTTGGTGGAGTTTGACGGCGAAGCCGATGTTGCGCCCCCGGGCGGCGCCGTCCACCCCGGCGATGTGCGAGTGCAGCCCGGCCGTGGCCAGGAAGCCGAGGCAGAACCCGATCATGCGGCCGTCGCGGTGGACGCCGACGACATAGCTGCCGGAGTGCGCGAAGACCCGGAGCAGTTCCGGGGTGATCAGCGGTTTTCCGGGCACCGGCCGCCAGACCCGGTCGAGTACCCGGCAGGCCTCCCGCATCTCGTCGAGCCCGTGCAGTTCGGAGAGGGTCACGCCGGCCCGCCGTGCGGCCAGGCCGGCTGCGGCGGCCGCCTCGGCCGCCCGGGTCCCGCTCACGGTCCCACCCGGTCCGGGGCGCCCAGCGGCTCGCGCAGGAGCGAGGCCACCAGTGAGGCCACCAGGGCGGTGCGGCGCGGGAGTTCGGCGACGAGGACGTGTTCGTCGTCGGCATGCGCCCCGCCGCCCACGGCGCCCAGGCCGTCCAGGGTGGGCGCGCCCGCACCGGCGGTGATGTTGCCGTCCGAGGCGCCTCCGACAGCGACTCCGCGCAGCGGGCCGAGCCCCAGGTCCGCGTAGTGCGCCCGGGCGCGTTCGAACAGCTCGGCCGACGCGCTCGGTTGCAGCGGGGGCCGGTCGGGACCGCCGGAGAAGGCGAGCGCGGCGCCCGCGAGCGCCGGTGCGAGAGCGTGCACGGCTCGGTCGACCCGGTCCTGCTCGGCGGCCGTCGCGACGCGTACGTCGACCAGCAGCCGGGCCGCGTCGGGCACGGTGTTGCGGGTGGTGCCCGAGGTGGCGACGGTCGGTGTCACGGTGGTGCCGGTCGCCGGGTCGGCGAGCGCGGACAACGCGAGGACCTGGTGGGCGAGTTCGATGGTGGTGTTGACGCCCCGGTGGGGTTCCAGACCGGCGTGCGCGGCGCGTCCGGCGATGCCCAGTTCGTAGCTGGACACGCCCTTGCGCGCCGTCTTCAGCGCGCCCTGCTCGCTCGCCTCCAGGACGAGCACGGCCCGGGTACGGCGCGCCTCGGCCTCGATCAGGGCGCGGGAGGTGGGGGCGCCGATCTCCTCGTCGCCGGTGAGCAGCACCGACACTCCGTCCAGGTCGTCGAGGACGGACAGGGCGTGGAACAGCTGCGCCACGCCCGCCTTCATGTCGAAGCAGCCGGGGCCGGTCAGCCGCCCGCCCGCCACCTCGAAGGGGTGCCGGGCCAGGGAGCCCACCGGCCACACCGTGTCGAAGTGGCCGAGCAGCAGCACCCGGTCGCCGGAGCCGAAGCGCCAGCGCAGGGCGGGCCGCCCCGAGCCGTCCAGCCACTCGGGCGGTGTCGCGGTGAGCCGGGTGCCGAGAGCGGCGACGACCCGGGCGCAGTCGGTGACGGCGGACACGTCCGCGCTGGGCGACTCGGTGCGGACCAGTGCGCCGATGTCGGCCAGCAGGTCCGGCAGCCCGGACTCCAGCGCCTCCAGTGCGGTGGCGATCGCGGTCATGTCAGCCCACCTTGGGCGTGGCGCGGGCGCCGTGGTGGATGTAGCGGGTGCCGTCGGCGAGGGCGTAGAACACGACCGGGAACCACGTCTTGAGCCCCGGTCGCCGCACCACGAACAGGCCCGGCTCGACCGGGCGCAGGTCGTACTCGCGCTCCGTCTCGTCGACGAGTTCGGCCAGCGGTCCGGTGATCCGGTCGCACATGACCAGGCCGCCGTCCCGTTCCACGATCTCCAGCCTGCTGGAGAGCCGCTGGTACACGCCCACGTAGTCGGCGGGGTCCACCGCCACCGGTCCCGCGGCCGGCTCGATCCCGGGGCGCATCGTGACACCGGCGAGGTCCCGTGCGATCTCGGCGAACACGTCGCGGTAGAGACTTCCGGTGTCACCGCCGTTGGTGAGCAGGCAGATCGCCAGGTCGGCCTCGGGGAGCACCCGGAGGAAGGCGCTCTGCCCGATGGTCCCGCCGTCGTGTCCGTGGACCCGGTGGCCGTCCCAGGTGTCGAGGAACCAGCCGAGCCCCCAGGAGTGGGCCAGGACGTGCGGATCGGGGAGCTCGACCTGCGGGGTCTGCATGGCGGCGACGCTCTCGGCCGAGAGGATCCTGGTGCCGTCCTCGGTGACGCCGTTGTCCCTGTGCAGCCGGGCGAACTTCAGCACCTCGCGCGGCGTCGAGCAGATCAGCCCGGCCGGTCCCGCCGAGCGCATCAGTCCCCACCGCGGGGCCTGGGCGGGAGGGTCGCCCAGGTGTCCGATGGCCGCGCGGAAGCGCAGCACGTCCTCCGGCAGGGTCACGGTGTGCGTCAGGCCCAGCGGGCTGTACAGGCGTTCGCGCATGAGCCGGTCCCACTGCACACCGGTGACGACTTCCAGCACCCGGCCGAGCAGGGTGAAACCGGCGTTGCAGTACGACATGGTGGCGCCGAGGGGGTGATTGGGAGCGGTGTCGGCCAGCAGGGCGGCGAACTTCTCCAGGCAGTCGTCGCCCCGGCCGGTGTCGGTGAAGAGGTCGCCGTCGATTCCACTGGTGTGGGTCATGAGGTGACGCACCGTCACCCCCTGGGTCAGGGCCTCGTCGGCGAGCCGCAGCTCGGGGAGGACGGAGACGAGCGGGGCGTCCAGGTCGAGCAGTCCCTCGTCGACCAGGGACATGGCCACGGTGGTGGTCCACACCTTGGAGATCGAGCCGATCTGGAACAGCGTGTCGGTGGTCGTCCCGATCCCGGCCTCGGTGTTGGCCAGACCGACGGCGGCCTCGGCGACCAGTTCGCCGCGGTGCAGGATGCCCAGGCTCGCGCCGGGGACGGAGTGCCGCGCGGCCAGTTCGGCGAGGCGGACGGTCCAGTGGGCGGACAGGTCATTGGTGGTGTCGGCGGTGTCCGTGGTGTCGGTCATGTTCGGCTCCGATTCCGTTGGATTGGGCGGTCGGGGGGTGGCGGCGTTGTCGTGCGCGGTCAGCGGTCGGCGTGCGTGGTGACCCATTCGACCAGCCGACGGGAGTAGTCCTCCCGGTGCGAGGGCCGGCCGTCCAGGAGGAACAGGTGCGACCCGCCGGGGTACAGGACCATCCGGACCGGGACGTCCCGGGTGCGCAGCGCGTGGAACCATTGCTCGGCCTGGCCCACCGGGCAGGTGTCGTCGGCCGCGCCGTGCAGGATCAGGGTGGGGGCGCGCACCGCGTCGGCGTGGCTGAGCGGCGAGAGCTCCGTCATCCGTCGCGGGTCGCCGATCTCGTGGCCGGCGATCAGGTGTCCTTCCTACGAGGTGCCGGCCATGCTCCTCAGGTCGACCAGGACGCCGCCCGGCACGACGGCGGCGAACAGGTCGCTGCGGGCGGAGAGCCAGCAGGTGAGGTATCCGCCGTAGCTGTAGCCGGTGAGCGCGATCCGATCCGGGGCGACGAGGCCCTCGTCGACGAGGGCGGCGACCGGCTGCAGGACGTCCTGTTCGTCCGTCTCGCCCCAGGCGCCGACCGCGGCGGTGTAGAAGTCCTCGCCGTAGCCGTCGCTGCCGCGCACGTTCAGCGCCAGGATCGTCCAGCGCCGCGAGGCCAGTTCCTGGTGGTAGAGGTGGACCGGGTCGGAGTGGGGCGCCCAGGCGTTGTGCGGGCCGCCGTGCACGTCTACCAGCAGCGGGCCGCCGGCGGGCGTCGTCGCGGCACGGGTGATCATGCCGTGCACCACGGTGCCGTCCGCGAGGGTGAACTCGCGTTCGGTGACCGGGTGGAGGGCGATGCCGGGCAGTGCGCGCGCCATGTGGTCGGTGAGTCGTACGGGCCGGGCGCCGGGTTCTCCGTGCCCCCAGGCGTCCAGGTCGAGCAGGACGATCTCGGCGAAGCTCGACGCGTCGGTGGCCACCACGGCGGCCCGCCCGGCCTTCGGCGCGAGGGAGCAGCCGCTGATCCCGTTTCCGGCCGGGAGCGGGGAGGCGCTGATCCCGTCCGCGCCCGCCCGGTACAGGCGGGTGGCGCCCCGGTCGCGGGCGCAGAACAGGATCGCGTCCTGGTGGAACCGCGGCCGGGCTCCGGGGTATCCGGGGCCGCCGCCCATGACGTTGCGGTCGAGGTCGCCGTCGACCGGCACCGGGGCCGGCCCGTCCAGGGGCTGACGCAGCAGCCGTGCGTGGCCGACGGCGAACGTGTCACGGCCGACGACGAGCAGCGCGGACCCGTCCGGGTACCACTCCACCGGTCCGGCGAGGCCACCGGCCGGGCCGATGCGGCGGGGTTCGCCACCGCCCGCGCCGATCTCCACGACATGGGCGGCCGAGGGGCGGAGCGCGGCGGAGTCCGGCCCGCTCTGCGCCGGATAGGCGAGTCGGGTTCCGTCGGGCGACCAGGCGGGGGTGCCGGCGTTGCGGTCGGCGTCCGTCACCGGTTCGACCTCGCCCGATACCACGTCCACCACGAACAGCCGGGTCCGGACCGATCCGATCAGGCCGGCACCGTCCGCCTTCCAGCCGAGGGTGTCGACGACGACGGGCGCGGTGTCCTCGCGCCGGGCGGCGGGGGCCGAGAACGCGATCCGTGATCCGTCGGGGCTCCACACCGGTGTGCCCGCTCCGGCCGGGCACCGGTCGGGCGGGGTGAGCGGTGTGGCCTCTCCCCCGGCGGCGGGCAGCAGGTGGAGCCGTCCCTCGCGCAGGAACGCCAGTGTCGTCCCGTCCGGGGACCAGCGCGGCGCGGTGTCCGCGGGGCCGTGGGTGAGCCGCCGGGCCGGACCGCCGTCCGCGCGCACCTCCCACAGGGACCGGACGACGCGGTCGTTCGCGGCGTCCTGGGTGGTCAGGGTGTACCCGTCCCGTCTGACGTACGTGTAGTGGTCGCCGGGGACGGCCTCGGTCAGCCGGTACGGTCCGCTGGCGTTGGTCGCCCTGGCCAGTGCGGCCGGTGCGGCCAGGCTCTTCCGGCACAGCAGCGGCAGCATCCGGGCCATCTCGACGATGAACGGGGCGGGTTTCGTCGTGGTGACGGTGACGGTCCGCTTCGCCCTGTCGGCCTTCGCCGCGGCGGTGACGGGAACGGACAGGCCCAGCATCGGCGACTGGTTCTTCGGGTCGGCGATGTGGTTGTACTCGGCGGCCACGTCGTCCGCGGTGAGCGGCGATCCGTCCTCGCAGGTCACGCCGGGACGGATGGTGAACCGTGCGGAGGTGGCCGTGGCGGACCACTTCTCGGCGACGCCGGGGACCACCGTGCCGTCGGCGGCGACGTGCACGAGCGTGTCGTACGCGAAGGTGTTCATCGACAGCGCGGTGGTGACCAGCTCCGTGGTGGGGCTGAGGGAGCCGGGGTCGGCGGCGACCGCGAACACCACCGTGGAACCGCCGCCCCCGGAGGCCGGACCGCCTCCGCACGCGGCCGCGGTGGCGAGCAGGCCGAGCACCGTGACCATCGCGGCCGCGGGCCGGGTTGCGCGCGTCCTTCTGCTGCTCGTGTCCGTGCCTGTGGCGCTGACCATGGTCACCTCCGAAGAAGCGGCACCCCGCCGCCGAGTGAGGGAACAGTAGGCAGCGGTGCGTCGGCCGCGAGTGGTCGCACCGCACGAAAAACCGCCTCATCGATGGTGCGCCGCGACGAAGACGAACGCGGGGCCAGGGGGATGAACGGTTCGCGAGGGCGGCTCGGGCCCCGGGGCTCGAACGGGCCCGCGCGGGCCGGGGATAACCCTTTGCGGGTGGTCGCGACGTCCGGGCAGGATGCGCCGATGACCCCCCGGTACGAGATACGCGCCCAGTACGACGCCCGCACGATCGTGGTCTACCAGGCGTATTCACCCGCGATCGCCGATCCCTGCCTGCGGGCCGGGCGCTTCGTGCCGCCGTTCTCGTTCCACCGGATGACGTGGATCAAGCCCTCGTTCCTGTGGCTCATGCACCGCAGCAACTGGGCCCGGAAATCGGGGCAGGAACGGATCCTCGCGGTACGGATCACCCGTTCCGGATGGGAGGAGGCGCTGTCCTCGGCGGTACTGACGACGGCCGATCCGGCAGCCGTGGCACAGGCCCCCGTCCACGTGCAGTGGGATCCGGAGCGCTCGTTGCGGGGTGCCGCGCTCAATCACTACAGCATCCAGGTCGGCGTCGGACGCGGGCTGATCCGTACCCTCGCCGAGGACTGGGCCGTCGACCTCACCGACCTCACCGCCCGGGCGCGCAGAGCCGCGGCGGCGAAGCAGATCGGGCGGGCGTCGCAGGCCCAGCGGCTGCTGCCGCCGGAACGGGTCTATCCGGTTCCGCCCGCCCTCGCGAAGCGGCTGGGCATGGACGGCTGAGCCCCGAACACGGGCCCGCTCGGCCCCTCCTCGCGCAGAACCGCGCGATCGGGCGTGTCGGCCTCGCACGCGGACTTGATGGTCAGTCACGAACGGGTTCCGGTGAAAACACCCGTGTCCCGGGGCGGTTCACCGGTCTTTGCGGAGATCCCGCACCAGCTGGGGCACATCCGTATGGCATATGTGAAGATCTGGCCATGAGTACCTCACCGCAGTCTCCGGCCGACCGGATCCAGACGGACCGGCCCCATTCCGCCCGCGTGTGGAACTACCTTCTGGGCGGCAAGGACAACTACGCCGTCGACCATCGGATGGGCGACATGATCCTGCAGGCATTCCCGGACTTCGCCGCCATCGCCCGCCTCCAACGAGCCTTCCTCGCCCGCGCGGTGCACTTCCTGACCGCGGAGGCCGGCATACGCCAGTTCCTCGACATCGGCACGGGCCTGCCGACGGCCGACAACACCCACGAGGTGGCCCAGCGGGTGGCCCCCGAGTCCAGGATCGTGTACGTCGACAACGACCCGCTCGTCCTGGCCCATGCGCGCGCCCTGCTCACCAGCACCCCCGAGGGCGCGTGCGCGTACATCGACGCCGATGTCAGGGATGTCGACACGATCCTCGCCGAGGCTGCCGGGACACTGGACTTCACCAAGCCGGTCGGGCTGACCATGCTGGGGATCATGGGGCAGCTGCCCGACGAGGACGACCCGTGGACGCTGGTCGACCGGCTGCTGGCGGCGCTCCCCTCGGGAAGCTATCTGGCCCTCAGCGACGGCACGAACACGAGCGACTCGCTGAACCAGGCCGTTTCCTCGTACAACGCGAACTCGGCCAGTTCGTACCACCTGCGCAGCCCCGAGCGGATCGCCGACTTCTTCCACGGCCTGCAATTGGTGGAGCCCGGCGTGGTGAGGACGTCGGCCTGGCGCCCGGATCCCGCCCGGGGCGGGGTGGACGAACTGCAGGGCCACGCGGTGAGCGGCGTCGGCCTCAAGGTGTGAAACGCCGGCTCCCCGGTGCCGGAACGCACGGTGTTTCCACCGCCTCGGTACCGGGGAGTCGGAAGGAGGCCGGACGCGCCGCGGGCTTCCCGGCGGGCCGTTCCGGCGACGGCGTCAGCGCCGGGCCAGCGAGCCCCGGATGAACTCCGCCTGTCCCGCGTGCTGCAGGTCGTCCGAGATGACGCTGATCAATCGGACCCCGAGGGTGACCGGTGGCGACCACGCCTCGTCGACCACGCGGTTCAGTGCCCTGCCGTCGAGTCCGCGGACGAACTCCAGGGTTCGTTCGTGCACGGCGTCGTGGTAGCCGAGCAGCAGGTCGGGCGAGCCCACGCGCACGGCGGCCACCTCCGAGGCGCTGTGCCCGTATCCGGTGGCGGACTGCTCGAAGGGCAGGTCGAAGCGGGAGGCCCAGTCCTGGGTGAACCAGATCTGCTCGGTACCGGAGGCGTCGGAGACGTGGTCGTCCTGGACACGGGTGAGGTGCCAGACGAGCCAGGCGATCGTGTTCGCCCCGTCGTCGAGCCGGGCATGGAGATCGGCGCGCGACGCGCCCTCGACCGCCGCGTGCACGGTCTCCCGGACGCGGCCGAACGCGTCCGTCAAAAGGTCAGCGCTGTTCATGCCCTCACCATGGCCGCTGCTCCGCGCGGGCCCCGCCATCGACACGCGCGCCGCGCCCGGCTCCGGCGCCCGGCCGCGGCGCGCGGGGGGGTGCCCGGTGTTCGCGCGGGGCGGGGCGTTCCCGCGCGGCGCTCAGGGCCGTGATGCGCCGGCTCGCGCGGCCCGGCCGTCCGTCAGCCCCGCGACCCGGGACAGCCGGCGCAACGAGTCCACCAACGCCGCGCGGTCGTGGGTACTGGTGGTGACCAGCACCTCGTCCGCTCCGGTCTCCCCGATGACCGTTTCGAGGGCGGCGGCCACCTGGTCCTCCGTCCCCTGGACATGACCGCGCAGCCCCTTCTCGTAGAGGTCGCGTTCCTTCTCCGTCATGGCCAGGGCCTCGACCCGCCCGGCAGGGGCGAGCGGCGGGAACACGCCGTGGGTGCGGGAGTACGCCAGGGACCACGCCTCCGGCATCAGCAGGCGCCGGGCCTCCTCCGCGCTGCCCGCGAGCGCGATCGTGCCCGACACCACGACGTAGGGTTCGACGGTCCGGGCCGAGGGACGGAACTCCCGGCGGTAGCGCTCGACGGCCCGGAGCAGCTTCTCCCGGTCACGGAGGTCCCCGACGACCAGCGGCAGTCCGGCCGCCGCGGCCACACCGGCCCCCTCGCCGGTGGCCAGCACGAACGCGGGGATGCGCAGGCCCTCGGCGGGACGGGCGTGCACCCCCGGGTGGACGGTCTGCGTGCCGTCCAGCCAGCCGAGGAGTTCGTCGAGCTGCCCGGCGAAGTCCTCCGCCGCCCTCCTGTCCCGGCCCAGCGCCCTGCGGATGCCGTCCGTGAAGCCCACCGAGCGCCCGAGACCCAGGTCGATCCGGCCGGGGAAGAGCGACTCCAGCACCCCGAACTGCTCGGCCACCACGAGCGGTCGGTGGTTGGGGAGCATCACTCCGCCCGTTCCGACCCGGATGGTGGACGTCGCCGACGCGACGGCCGCCGCCAGCACCGTCGGCGCCGAACCGGCGACACCCGGCACGCCGTGGTGTTCGGACACCCAGAACCGGTGGTAGCCGAGCGCCTCGGCCTCCTGGGCCAGGCCCACGGAGCCGCGGAGCGCCTCCGGGCCGTCGTGGCCCTCACGCACGCGGGAGCGGTCGAGCACGGAGAAGCGGGTGGCCGCGATCACGGAGTTCACGTTCTTGTACAACGCCGGGCTCCCGCACGGATTCCCGTGCAGCGCCCGGCTCCCGCACGGGTTCCCCGGCCCGACGCACGGAACCGCGCGGCCCCGAGCGGTGGTGCGCGGAAGCTCGGGAGCCGCGCGGTGGTGTGCCCGCCCCGCCGTCGGACAGGGGCGCGGGCCGTCACGCCATCAGCGTGGGAGCGGTCGTGCCACGGGGTTCGACGGGGCCGTCGGCCCATGGGGAGAGGCCGTCACTCCATGGGGTAGATGTCCCCGCTCGCCATGCCGCTGACCTGCTCGCTCTCCGCCTCGATCCGGCGGGCCTTGTCCTTCAGGCGCCGGCGTTCCTCGGGATCGGTGGTGCGCTCGGCGGCCTCTTCGAGGTCCTTCGCCTTGGCACGCAACTCCTTCACCCGGCCACGGTATTCATCCGACTCGCTCATGATCACTCCTTGGACCTGTGGGTGGAGCCGCCTCCGCCACGGAACCAGGTTTCCCGGGACACCGCACCCCAGGCCATCACTCACCGTCACCAAGTACGGGACGGGGCGTCCTGTGTCAGCCCGGCGTCCCGGGCGGCCAGCGCCGCACGGACGCGGTTTCCCACTCCCAGCGTAGTCAGGATGCGGCTGACATGGGCTTTCACGGTGCTCTCGCTCATGCCCAACCGTCCTGCGATCTCCGCGTTCGTGGCCCCCTCGGCCAGCAGCACCAGCACCTCTCGCTCGCGCGGCGTCAGCCGGTCCACCCGTTCCCGGTCCACTCCGGTCCCCGTGCGGGCGGTGTGCTGGAAGCGGTCGATCAGCCGCCGGGCCGCCGACGGGTGCAGCAGGGCCGATCCCGCCGCCACGACGTGCACGGCCCGCAGGATCTCCGCCGGATCGACGTCCTTGAGCAGAAAACCGTCGGCCCCCGCCGCCAGCGACTCGTACACGTACGCGTCCAGGTCGAAGGTGGTCAGGGTGACGACGCGCGGCGCGTGAGGCAGTCGGCGCAGCCGCGCGATCGTCTCGATGCCGTCCAGCCTCGGCATGCGTACGTCCATGAGGGCGACGTCCACGCGGTGTGCGGTGGCCTGCGCCACCGCCTGGAGGCCGTCGGCGGCCTGGGCGACGACCTCGATGCCGGAGTCGGTCGCCAGCAGATCGGTGAGTGCCAGCCTGACCAGCGCGTCGTCGTCCACCACCATCGTCCTGATGGGCATCGCGGTCACCGCCCGGCCTCGCTCCGGAGCGGGGCGCCCCGTCGCGGCGCCGGGTCCCCGGTGTTCCCCGCCCCGTCCCGCTCCGTGCCCCGGACCGGCAGCCGGGCGGTGAGCCGCCACCCGCCGTCCGGCCCCGGACCATGGTCGAGCCGTCCGTGCAGCCCGGCCACCCGTTCGGCCAGTCCGACCAGGCCGAAGCCCCGGCCCGCCGCCCCGTCGGGGCGGGGCGCGGAGGCGGTCCGGGCCGCGTTGACCAGCTCCACCTCGGTGGCGGGGGCGCCGTAGTGCACCGTCAGCCGGACGGCCGCGCCCGGGGCGTGTTTACGGGCGTTGGTGAGCCCCTCCTGGACGAGGCGGTGCACCGCCAGCAGGTGGGTGGCGGGGGCGGTGTCCGGGTCCCCGGTCACGTCCGCCGTCACCTCCTGTCCACCGGCGCGCACCTCGTCGAGCAGGTCCGACAGATCACGGATCGCCGGGACGCAGACCGCCCCGCCGCCGGGGCCGTCGCCCGCTCCCTCCTGCGCGCGCAGCACGCCCAGCACGTCCCGCAGGTCGGCGAGTGCCTGGGTCGAGGTGGCACGCAGGAGGGCGATCCGCTCGCCGACCTGCGGCGGCAGGGTGTCCGTCCGCAGGGCCAGCACCCCCGTGTGCAGGGCGAGCAGGCTCAGCCGATGGGCCAGCACGTCGTGCATCTCGGCCGCGATCCGGGCCCGCTCCGCCGCCCGGGCCTGTTGGACGCGGAGTTCGACCTGTTCGCTCAGCGAGTCGATCAGCCTCCGGCGGCTGTGCCACCACAGCCCCGCCGTCAACGCCAGCGTGAACAGCAGCCCGGCCCCGTAGGTCGGGGTGACCCCGCCGCTCAGCGGTGTACCGCAGACCCACGGCAGCGCTCCCGCCACCGCCCCGGCCGCCACCGCGACACGCACCCGGCCCTGGGCCGCCAGGTGAAAGACCATCACCGTCATGGGTTCGTACGCGCCCTGCGCGACCAGTGCCACCCCCGCGACACCGAGCACCGGCAGCGGACGGCGCCAGCGCAGCGGCAGGACCAGCGCGGCGAGAACGGCCGCCGCCTGCGCCGCGTACGACGGCGGGGCGTGGAGGCGGGCCATGGCCAGCCCCTGCGCCACCAGCAGCAGCACCACGCCGCACAGCGCCCACTCCGTCCACGCCGGGCCTCGATGAGGGTATTCGCGCTCCACCGGCCGATCGTAGGCAGTCCGGGGCCCCGGCCCCATCGGCCTCGGGTCGCATCCCACCCCCTGCTCGGGTGGGGGTCCGGTACGCCTCATGGAGGACTTTCGTACGGGTGCGCCCCGGCGCAACGGCCGATTGCGGGCCGCCCCGGCACTTCTAGCGTCGCGGTCATGACTTCATGGCCCCGTTTCACCGACACCCGGCTGTTCGCCGCCGAGGCCGTACGCGCCTTCCGCACCACCGGCGCGGTGGCGCCCAGCAGCCGCCGCCTCGCCGCCGCCCTCTGCGCACCGGTGGCCGAGCGGGCCGGACAACCCCTGGACGTACTGGAGGTGGGGGCCGGCACCGGGCCCGTCACCCGCTTCCTGCTACCGCTGCTCGCGCCCGGAAGCTCACTGGACGTGGTGGAGACGAACCCGCGTTTCGCGGCCCTGCTGCGCGAAGTCGTCCACGGGGCGGGGCGGTCCGGCGACGCGCGCCGGGGAACACGGCCGGACGCGGACCGCCCCGACCACCGCCGTGGCGACGAGGGCCCGGACCGGGACCCGCACGGCGTCCGGTCCGTCGTGCACGAGACACGCGTCGAGCAGCTGGACACCGGCAGGTCCTACGACGTGATCGTCTCCGGCCTGCCGTTCACCAACTTCACCCCGGACACGGTCGCCTCCGTGATGGACCGCTACCTGGAAATGCTGCGCCCGCAAGGGGCGTTGACGTACTTCGCCTATCTCGGCACCGCCCCGGCCCGCAGACTCGTCGCGAGCGCCGCGGAAGCCGCCCGGCACCGGGCGGTCGAGACCGTGCTGGCCGGATACCGGCTGCGCGGGACGGTCGCGGGACGCACGGTGTGGGCCAATGTCCCGCCCGCGAGGGTGTGGCGGCTCGGCCCGGCCCCCCTCCCGTCCCCCGCTCCCGGAATCGTCCCGCCCCGGGCACGTTCCGCGGGTGCCCGCCCCGGATCCGGCTGACCGTCAGCCCCGGCACCGGCGGCACCTGGAGCGGCGGGGGGCGGTCCGGCGGGCGCCCGCGCCGAGGAATCCGAGCCCGATGCCGAGCATCCAGGTGTCCTTGGCCAGCGGAATGCCGTTCTGCGTGGGCCGCAGGCTGCCGGGTTCCCGCATTCCGGGCAGCCGGAGGTAGAGGCCGAGCAGCCCTCCGGAGAACCCGGTCAGCGCCAGTCCGGCCAGTCGCGTCGGCACGACCGGGGAGACCAGGGCGCCGCCGATCGCGACCTCCGACCAGGCGAGCATCCGGGTGAATCGCCCGGGCTCGATCCTCCGCAGGAACGGGTAGGCGACGCAGGCCATGTCGTGCACGGTACGGGCGGTCTCCTCGTCCGCCTTCAACTTGCCCAGGCCGGAGTTCAGGAGGAACACGCCGGTGGCGAGGCGGGGGGCCACATCGCGCAGTTCGATCGCCGTCGTCATGGGAGCCTCCGTCGGTCAGTGGTCCGGCCCCCCGTCGAGCTTAGCCAGAGCGTGCCGGTGGCGCTTCGCGAGCGCCACCGGACGGAGCCGTACGGGGGCCGGGGCCGTAGGAGGTCGCCGGCCCCGCACGGCCCCGTACGCGGGTGGCGGCCGGGACGACGGTCCTCGTGCCCCCGCGAGGCCGAAGGACGGTTCCGCCCGCGGACGGCAGCGCGTCGACGGTGCTGCCCGGCGGCCGTTCAGCCCCCACCCCGCCCCGTGCGCACGAGGCCGGGGCCCTTCGCGCGAGCCGTTCGCCGAGGACCACCCGGTCGTGCGAATCACTCGCATCCGCGGCGCGTCGCGGAGCCCGGGGTCCGGTACTTTTGGCCGGATGACGACGTATTTCCGCAACGAGCAAGCGGCGAGGGAGCAGCCGGCGCTGATGCCCGTGCAGTCCCAGGAGGTGGACGAGGGCTACCGGCTGGTCGATCCGAACGGGGTCCTGACGCCCACGGTGGAACACGTGCAGTGGGTGGACAACCACCCGTCGGGTCCGGACACCCACGTGGTCGTCTCGTTCGAGGACGGTACGGACATCGAGTTCCCGTTCGACGTGCCGCTGACCGCCGTCTGGCACGACGAGCGTCGCCCGGTGCGCGGGGCCGACCTCGCCTCCGCCGCCGCCGCCTCCTGGGGCAGGCCGCTCGACCGCTGACGTACGGCCGGACCGGGCCCGCGCCCGCCGGTTCGCCGTCGGCGCCGCCACCTCGGATGCCGGGGCCGGGCCCCGTCGCGGCACCGCCGCGTGTCCCGGGCCCGGACAGCGGGATCCGTCCCGAACCGGCCATCGGGACCCCGGCGCCCCGGGCCGGATCGCCCGCCCGAAGCGATGTCCCAGTCCCAACTCCCGGCCCCCGGCGGGAATCAGCCGGTGTTCGACTTCCGTTGATCCCGGAGCAACCTCGGGCACCGTCCCACCGTCTTGATCAACAGCAAGGCGGTTCGCCGCAAGAGACACCCTGTCCGAAACCCCCACGAGTGCCCGGGTGCGACCACCAGTCAACTATGCACTGAGTGTATACATGATGCGCATAGAGTCACTGCCGGCGTCCCGGACGCGCGAAAGGCTTCCATGCACAGCAAGGCACTGGCACCCGAGTACCAAGGCGCCCTCACCAAGATGTCGGTGAACTCCTCACTCACGGACGTACTCGCGGAAGGACTACGGCACTTGAGGGAGGCCGAGCTCACCGGGTCGCAGCAGGAGGTGGCACGCTGCGGGCTCGCGGTGGCCGAGGCGCACCGCCGGCTCGGCGATGTCGAGGAGGCGGACCGGGCATGGAAGGCCAGTTACCGGGCGGCCCGTTCGGCGGGCGACCAGGGGGCGATGGCATGGGCGCTGTGGAGCGGCGGGACGCTCGCCCGGCAGCGTGGTGAACTCCGGCTCGCCTTCCGTCTGTTGGAGCTCGCGGCCGACATGGGCGAACGCGGCGGGGACGTCGTCGCGCGCGGGTACTCCCTCGCCGGTCTCGCGGAGACGGGGCGGATACAGGGCGACTACCGGACCGTCGCGGCCCTGCACGAACAGCTGCTGGCCGAGGCGCGCGCCCGGGGCGAGGCACGCCACACGGTCTGGGCCCTGGAGGGCATCGCCCAGATCCACCGCAACACCGGTTCGCTGGACAGCGCGCTGGCCATGTTCGAGGAGGCGGCCGAGCTGGCCGGGGCCGCGGACGACCGGCGGGGCCGGGCCTGGGCCCTGCGCGGCATGGCCGACATCATCTCCCTGCGGGACGACCCGGAGCGTGCCCTGGCCCTGCTCTCGGAAGCCGAACTCACGTGCCGCGAGATGAAGTTGTCCAGCGCCCTGGCGTACAACCACAAGATGCGCGCCAACGTCCTCTTCCGTGCAGGCCGTTACGAGGAGGCGCGCCGGGGCTACGCGCAGGCGCTCGACGAGTTCCGTGCCATGACCGAACCCCGGGGCGAGGCCCTGGCCCGGCTGGGACTGGTCAAGTCGCTCGCCCGGCTCGGCCGCGCCCCGGACGAGACCGTCGCCGACCTGACCGAACTGCGCCGCACCCTGGACCGGATCGGCCTGCTCAACGCCCGCGAGATGGTGAACAAGGCGTTCGCCGAACTCGGTGTGGCACCGGCCGGTGACGCGGACGAGGAGACCGGGCGACGATGACCTCTCCGTCCGTGACGCGCGGGCCCACCGCGCCGCAGATCCTCGGCCGCTGCCGCGACCTGGTCCGCCCGGCGCTCGCACGTGCCGTGCGCCAACTGCACCCGTGGCACGCGGAGATGGCCGCCTACTCCTTCGGCTGGGACACGGCGGACGGCGGCCCACCGCCGGGTTCGCAGGGCAAGGGGGTCCGTCAGGCCCTCGCGCTGCTCGCCGCCGAGGCCGCGGGCGCGCCCGCGGAGGAGGCCGTGGTCGGTGCGGTCGCCGTCGAACTGATCCATGTCTTCTCGCTCCTCCACGACGACATCATGGACGGCGACGAGACCCGCAGGCGGCGCGCCACTGTCTGGAAGGCGTACGGGACGGGACCGGCGATCCTCGCGGGGGACGCGCTGTTCGCGCTGGCCGTGCGCACGCTGGCCGAGGCTCCCGGCCCGCACGGCGCGGCGGCGGTACGGCATCTCGCCGCGACGCTGGCCGACCTGGTACGCGGTCAGGCCGAGGACCTGCTCTTCGAGTCCCGGCCCTGGACCGGGCCGGAGGCGGTGCGACCGCGGGAGTACCGGTGGATGGCCGAGCACAAGACCGGTGCGCTGCTCGGTTGCGCGGCGGGGCTGGGCGGTGTGCTCGCGGGCGCGCCGTCCGCAACCGTCGACGCCCTCGCCGACGCCGGACGGCACCTCGGGGTCGCGTTCCAGGCCGTGGACGACCTTCTCGGCATCTGGGGTGATCCGGAGGTCACGGGCAAGCCCGTCCACAGCGATCTGCGCCGGCTGAAGAAGACGTACCCCGTCCTCGCGGCCCTCGCGTCGGACCGTCCGGCCGCCGGGCGCCTGGCGGTTCTCCTGGGCACCGGGGACCCGCTCGACGCCCCGGCCGCACGGCGGGCCGCCGGTCTCGTCGAGGAGGCCGGCGGGCGGGAGGCGACGCTGGCCGAGGCCCACCGGCACCTGGAGGGCGCGCGCCGCAGCCTGGAGAGCGTTCCCCTGGCACCGGGCGCGCTCGACGAGATCCTCGCGCTGCTCCCGTTCCTCGTCGAACGCGCCGTGTGAATCCGCTGCGGACGCCCGGCGCGAGGCCGTTGCGGCTCTCCGCCCCCGCGCCCGGGACCGGTCCCGGGCCGTGCCGGGCCGGTCCCCCGCCCCCCGGACGGACCGGCCCCCGACCGGTCCCGGTCATTCCTCGACGGCGCCGCCGATCCGGCGGAGGTGGTGACGGAAGGTGTACGAGGGATCGGCCGACCGCCGGGCCAGGTAGTCCTCGAAGGAGGTCTGCCGGCGCAGCGTCTCGCCCGCCCTGATCCTGACCGCCTGTTCGCGTTCGGCGCGCCGGATCGCTCGGGCGGCCGCCAGTACTTCATCGGCGCTCGCGGCCGGGACGAACAGCACCCCGTCCTCGTCGCCCAGGACGATGTCCTCGCGGCTCACCGGGTGCGGGCCGAACCGGGCCGTGGTGAGGGCCCCGGGCTCCCGCTCGTCCAGCCCGACCGGGCCGCGGGGGTGGCTGCCGTAACTGAACACGGGGACGCCGATCCGCGCCGGTTCCGGGGGTGTCCCGGCGCAGTCCCCACACCACCAGGGCCGCCACCCCGGCCGACTCGGCCTCAAGGGCCGTCAGGTCCCCGACGCACGCCTCGTCCGTCCGGCCGCCGTTGTCGACGACCAGCACGTCGCCCCGTTCCGCCGGACCGAACGCCTCCAGGAAGACGTCCACGCTGCCGTGGTGCCGCGCCGGCAGGGCCCGGCCGGCGATGCGGTGCCCCGGCGTCACCGCGCCGATGCCCGCCGGTGCGGCACGCAGCGGGACTCCGGTACGGAGGCACGCGTCGGCCACCAGCGGCGGGGACAGGTCGTCAAACACCCTCAGCATCACGGTCTCCCTGACCGGGTGCCGCCGTCCTCCGCTCGACGGCGGGCGACGACAGCGGGGTCGGGGCGCGATGCTACTGGGGCGGACCGGGTGCTACCAGTAGTGCCGCCGCCCGCCCACGGCGTGCCCCACGGCGCCCAGGACCCAGAGGACGAGTCCGATCACGACCAGCACGATGCCGATGGTCCACAGAATCGAGATGCCCGTCACCAGGCCGAGGATCAGCAGAATGACACCAAGGACGATCATGGAGTCCTCCAATCACGCATCTCACTCCAGTATGCGCCGGACACCACGTCGGGGTGACGTGGAACGTCAGTGGCCCGACGCCCTCCCACGGCCACCGGCCCGGACGCCCTCGCCCCCCTCGCGGCGCGAGCCCCGGGGCGCGCCCGGGGCTCCGCCCGTAGGGTGACTTCCCGCGCATGTCGCCCCGGGAGCCCCGAACGACGCCGTCCCTGCTGGTACCAGCAGGGGAATGCCCAGGTCATCGCATCCGCAGCCCGACAGCACGGCCTCCGGCTGCCGGCCCGGAGCACGCCGCACGCGTCTTCGTGCCGCCTCCCCCCGGGCGCGGCGCGGATCGCCCGGCCCCGCGTCCCGGATCACGCGCGCACGTCCCGCGCCGCCCCGTGGCGGCCGGCGCGAGCCACGGGTGAACCCCACGCTGCGGGCATGCGCCGCGTACGCCTGGCGCATCCTCGTCGTGGGCGCCGTCGTGTACGCGGTCTTCTCCGTCCTGGGACGGTTCCACGAGGTGGCGGTGGCCGTCTTCCTCGGCCTGGTCGGCACCGCCATGCTGCGGCCCGTCGCGGACCTCCTCGCCCGTCCGCTGCCCCGGCCGCTGGCCGTCGCCCTGGCCGTGCTCGGCAGCATCGTCCTGGCCCTCGGTGTGCTCGGTCTCGTCGGCGAGGCGGTGGCGAGGGAAAGCGCGGGGCTGGAGCGGGAGTTCGGTAACGGACTCGGGCGGATCAAAAGCTGGCTGGAGGCGCCACCGTTCCGGCTGGACCCGCATGTGCTCGACGATCTCCAGTCCCGGATCGGCGCGTACCTCTCCCGCCATCGCTCCGTCGTCATCAGTACGGCCCTCAGCGGGGTGGGGCGACTGGTCGAGGTGGTGACGGTGTTCGCGCTCGCCCTGTTCTGCTCGGTCTTCTTCATCCACTCGGGGGACCGGCACTGGGACTGGTTCTGCGCACAGCTCCCGGAGACGGCCCGGGACCGGGTGGAGATCGCGGGCCGGGCGGCCTGGCGGACGTTCACCGGGTACACCCACGGCATCGTCCTGGTGGCGGCGACCAACGCCGTGCTCGTCGGGCTGGCCCTGTTCGCGCTCGGGGTGCCGCTGGCGGTTCCGCTGGCGCTGCTGGAGTTCTTCGCCGCGTTCGTCCCGCTGATCGGCTCGCCGATCGCGCTCGCGATCGCCGCCGTGGTGGCCCTGGCGACGAAGGGTCCGGTCGTGGCGGTCGTCGTCATCGCGCTGATCGTGGTCATCGGGCAGATCGAGGGCCATCTGCTGCATCCGATCGTGATGAGCTGGGCGGTCCGTCTGCACCCCGTCGTGGTCGCGGTCGCGGTGATCGGCGGTGCCATCACGGCGGGGGTGCTGGGTGCCGTGGTGGCGGTGCCGCTCGTCTCCGTCCTCTGGTCGGCCCGTCAGGCGCTGCGCCGGGCGGGCGGGTCCACGCGCACGACGCGCTGAACCGCCCGCGCCGGCGCGCACTCCCCCGCCCCGCCGACCCGGGCACGCCCGGCGCCGCCCGTGACGGGACGCCGCGACCCGACGTCAACGCGGGCTCGGGTGTCCCCGCCTCACCTCCAGGCCCTCGGGCGCGTCGACGTGCGCCGTGCCGTCGGCGTCGACGCGGATGCCGAGCCGCCCGCCCGCGACTTCGAGCCCCTCCACCCGCAACGGCCGGTACGCCTCGGCGAAGGCTGGCGCGACCGTGAGCGTGCCGCCCGGCACGTCGGCGGAGAGTCCCAGCACCGACTGGAGGACCAGCACGGACGAGGCCGCCGCCCATGCCTGCGGGCGGCAGGACGCCGGATAGGGCGAGGGCAGCACGTCCGTCGCCGCGCCATGGCCCGCGAACAACTCGGGCAGCCGGGCGTCGAAGGCGTCGGAAGCGGTCAGCAGACCCGCGGACAGGGACGCGGCCGTTGCCGGGAACCCGGCCCTGACCAGGCCGTGCACCGCGATCGCGGTGTCGTGCGGCCAGATGGAACCGATGTGGTAGCCGTACGGGTTGTACGCCACGGAGTCGCTGCTCAGGGTCCGCAGGCCGTGGCCCGAGTCGAGGTCGGGCGCGCCGAGCCGGGCGGCCAGCAGGGCGCTCTCCTCGTGGTCGAGCAGGCCCGTGCCCAGCAGGTGGCCGAAGCCCGAGGTGGCCGAGTCCACCGGCCTGCCCTCCCCGTCGAGCGCCACGGCCGGGTACGGTCCCCGCTCGTCCTCCACCCAGAAGCGGGCGCGGAACCGCTCGCGCAGCCGCTGAGCCCACTCCTCCCACGCGTCGGCGCCGGGACGGCCGAACGCGCGCAGCAGATCCGCGCCGCCCCGGGCCGCCTCGTACGCGTACGCCTGGACCTCGCAGAGCGCGATCGGGGCGGTGGCGATCCGTCCGTCGCCGTACCGGATGGAGTCGCCGGAGTCCTTCCAGCCCTGGTTGGCCAGGCCCCGGCCGGTGTGGTCGACGTACTTGAGGAACCCGTCGCCGTCCGCGTCGCCCTGGTCGCGCATCCACGCGAGGGCGGACTCGGCGTGCGGCAGGAGCTGTTCGACCTGCTCGGGCGCGAGGCCCCAGCGCCAGGCGTCGTGCAGCAGGGTGATCCAGAGCGGGGTGGCGTCCACCGTGCCGTAGTAGCAGGGCGGCAGGGAGAAGCCCTGGTCGAAGTCCTGGGTGGCGCGGCGCACTTCGTGCAGGATCTTGCCGGGCTGTTCCTCGGTCGCCGGGTCGGACTTCGTGCCCTGGCGTCGGGCGAGCGTGCGCAGGGTACCGGCGGCCAGGTCGGTGCCCAGGGGCAGCAGCATGCGGGCGGCCCACAGGGAGTCGCGGCCGAAGAGGGTGAGGAACCACGGGGCCCCGGCGGCCAGGAACTGGTCGGCGGGCCGCTGCGGATCGGTGAGCCGCAGCCGGTCGAGGTCGGCGGCGGACCGGCTCAGCCAGCGGTCGAAGCCCCGGTCGGCGCTGCGCAGCACGGGTGTGTGCCAGGGCAGGGTGCCCTCGGCGGGCGCGGGGAACTGGTCGCCGTCCTCGTGCGCGGCCTCGCAGTGGAGCACGGCGGTCCACGTGGCGCCCGGCGCGAGCTCGATCTCGTACTCCAGTCGTCCGGCGGCCGGGTCGACAGCGGTCGGCCGGGTACGGCTGGTGAGGCGTACGGAGAAGGCGCCCCGGGACCAGGCGAGTCCGTCCTCGACGGTGCCGGCCGGGACCGGCGGCAGGACGTGGCCGGACTTGACCCGCTCCATCGGGGCGAGATCGGTCCCGGCGGTGACGACCAGCCGGAAACGGACGGGCCGGCCCCCGGCATTGTCCGCTTCGAAGGTCTCCTCCAGGTTGCCGGGGGTGACGCGACGCCGTCGGCGCAAGGTGACCGCGGGGTCCGCCGTCGACTCGCCGAGGCCGCGCAGCACGCTGCGGAAGGCCGCGCGGTCCGCGCCCTCCAGGGCTCCTCGCACCGGTGCCGGCTCCGTGCCGTCCACCGCGACCGTCAGCCGGGAGAGCGCCCTGCTGTCGCCGTGGTAGAAGCCGTCCGCGGGGCCGTCGATCTGCCCGTCCGCGTGCGAGATCGCGAAGCTCGGAGCGTACAGCGTCACACAGGCGTCGTGCAGGAACGGCTGGAGGCCCTGGGGGGCCGGGCCGTCCTCGGCGCCGGAACGCGTGTCGGGAATCTCAGGGTCTTGGGTCTTGACAGTCGTGTCCAACAGAGCGGAACCTCTCATGGCATTGGAGCGTTCCAAAAACCTTAACGACGACTTCAGCGCGTTGACAATGCCTTTGGAACGCTCCAATAACCTCGGACCGTCATACGATCGCCACGGAGAGACTCATGGCCCGCTCCCCCGACTCCCCCGCCGCCAAGGCCGCCCCGGTCACCCTGGCCACGGTCGCGCGGCGGGCGGGGGTCTCCCCGCAGACGGTGTCGAACGCGCTCAACGCGCCGGAACTGCTGCGCCCGAAGACCCTGGAGCGGGTCCTGCTCGCCATCGACGAGCTGGGCTACCGCCCGCACCGGGCGGCCCAGACGCTGCGCACCCGCTCCAGCAAGCTCATCGGCTACGGCATCCGGCCCACCGCGCCGGGCACGTCGGCACCGGTCATGGACCGGTTCCTGCATGCCCTGTCGCAGACCGCCGACGAGGCCGGATACCGGATCCTGCTCTTCGCCGCGCCCCCCGGCAGTGCCGGTCCGGACGAGTACGAGGAGCTGATCGACCTGCACAGCGTGGACGGATTCGTGCTGAGCGGCACCGAGCGCGGCGACCGGCGCCAGGCGTGGCTGGACAAGCGCGGTGTCCCGTTCGTGGGCTTCGGCCGGATGTGGTCCGGTCGGCAGATCGGGGACTGGGTGGACGTCGACGGCGCCTCGGGCACGGACGCCGCGGTCGAGCACCTGGTGGGCCTGGGGCACCGCTCGATCGCGTTCCTCGGCTGGCCGCGCGGCTCCGGGGTCGGTGACGACCGTGCGCTGGGGTGGCAGCGCGCCATGCGGCGGCACGGTCTTCCGGTGCGGGGCAGGCGGGCGCAGAGCGTCGACGACATCGACTCCGCGCGGACCGCCGTCGGTCCGCTGCTCGACGCGGGTGCCACGGCCGTGGTGGCCGCCAGCGACGTGCTCGCGCTGGGCTGCTACCACGCCCTGCGCGAACGCGGGGCCGTGCCCGGCGAGGACGTCGCGGTCGTCGGCTTCGACGACTCCCCCACTGCGGCGCTGCTCTCCCCCGGACTGTCCACCGTGGCCCAGCCGTTGGAGGCGGTCGGCCGCGAGTGCGTCCGTCTGCTGCTGGCCCGGTTGTCGGACGCCGGTGCCCCGCCCGAGCGCGTCCTGCTCGAACCCTCCCTCGTCGTGCGCGGCAGCAGCGCCGCCTCGGACGACTGACCCCGGGTCCGCCCTGGACGACCGGCCCCAGGACTTCCTCTCTCCCCCACGCACGCGCCCTTCCCCACGCGCGTCCCCTTCCTCACATCTCACCCCTCATCCCCGGCCCGGAGACGGGCCGCCGACCGAACGGCGCAACCCCTTCGGATCGGCTGAGCCGCACGTCGTACCCCTTCTGGAGGAACCCATGAGAACCCGCACGGCCGTCGCCGCACTCACCACCTGCGCGGCCCTGCTCGCCGCCACCGGCTGCTCGTCCGGTTTCGGCGGCGACAAGGAACCGGAGCAGGACACGGCCGGCAAGCAGAAGCTGACGGTGCTGATCGCCACCTCGGGGGACGCCGAGACACAGGCGGTGAAGAACGCCGCGGCCGCGTACGCGAAGAAGTCCGGCAACACGGTCACGGTCGAGGTCGCCAAGGACATGAACCAGCAGCTCGCCCAGTCCTTCGCCGGACACCGGCCGCCGGACGTCTTCTACGTCAACTCCGACCAGTTCGCCAACTACGCCAAGGGCGGCTCGCTCCACCCGTACGGCGACCGGATAGCCGACGCCGACGACTTCTCCGAGCAGCTGCGCACGTCGTTCTCGTACGGCGGAAAGCTGGTCTGCCTCCCGAAGGACGCCTCCACACTCGCCCTCGCCGTCAACACCGACCTGTGGAAGAAGGCCGGTCTGACCGAGAAGGACTACCCGAAGACCTGGGAGGACCTGCGCAAGGTCGCGGACCGGCTCACCCGTGACGGCGTCACCGGCCTGGTGACCAGCGACGAGTACCAGCGGCTCGGTGTCTTCATGAAGCAGGCGGGCGGCTCGCTCACCGACCCGGCCCAGAAGAAGATGACCGCCGACAGCGCGGAGAACGTCAAGGGTCTGGAGTTCGTTCAGTCCCTCCTGAAGTCGGGCTCGATGAAGTTCGCCAAGCAGGTCGACACCGGCTGGGGCGGCGAGGCGCTCGGCAAGGGCAAGGCAGCCATGACCATCGAGGGCAACTGGCTCGAGGGCGGCATGAGCCACGACTACCCCGACGTGAAGTACGCCGTCGTGCCGCTGCCCGCGGGACCGGCCGGCCAGGGCACCCTCGCGTTCAGCAACTGCTGGGGCGTCGCCGCCGACAGCGCGCACCGCGCGGCGGGCGTCGAGCTCGTGAAGCACCTGTCCTCCGCCGCGCAGCAGCTGGACTTCGCCGCGGCGTTCGGTGTCATGCCCTCGCGCACGAGCGCGCTGAAGACCTACGCCGAGAAGCAGCCGGCCGCCAAGGCGTGGGTGGACGGCAGCGCCCACGCCCAGGGTCCGGTGACCATCGCCGGATTCGACAAGGTGCTCAACCAGTTCAACACCGATCTGCAGTCGCTGCGCACCGCCGACCCGAGGAAGATCCTCGCCGATCTCCAGCGCAACGGCGAGCAGGCGATCGCGAAGGGCAACTGAGCCAGATGCCCATCCGCACGACCCGCGAGAGCGGTGGCCCCGGCACGGCAGACGGGCCCGGAAGGGCCCGCGCGACCGGAGGCGGCCGGGCGGACGGCGGCGCCCGCCCGGCCGGGACGGCCCGCGCCCGGCGCGCGGGCCGCCGCGGCGAGGCGGCGTGGGGCTGGCTGTTCGTCAGCCCCATGGTCCTCGTCATCGGTCTGTTCCTGCTGCTGCCGATCCTGATGGCCCTGTGGGTCAGCCTGCTGCACTGGGACGGGCAGTCCAATCCGTTCTCCGGCGACGCCGACTTCGTCGGCCTGGAGAACTACCGGTCGCTGCTCGTCCAGGACGGTCTGGACCGCACGCTGTTCGCGACCTCCCTGCGCAACAACGCCTACTACGTCCTGCTGACCGTGCCGCTCCAGACCCTGCTGGCGCTGGGACTGGCGCTGATCGTGAACCAGAGGCTGCTGAGGGCGCGCGGCGCGCTCCGTACGACGTTCTTCTTCCCGTCGGTCACCAGCTCGATCGCCGTGTCCACGGTCTTCCTCTTCCTGTTCCAGGGCAGTGGGGCCGTCAACTCCCTGCTGTCCTGGATCGGGGTCCAGGGGCCGAACTGGTTCGCCGACCCGCGCGGGGTGCTCTCGCTGGCCCTGGGCGGTCTGGGGATCGTCGACCCCGAACGGCCCACCGGAGTGCTGGCGGACCACTCCCTGCTGGGACTGTCCTGGTTCGAGTGGCTGTCGGGCCCGTCGGTGGCCATGTGCACCCTGATCCTGCTCGCCGTGTGGACCACCTCCGGCACGTTCATGCTGATCTTCCTCGCGGCGCTCCAGGACATCCCGCGCGAGCTGGAGGAGTCGGCCGCCCTGGAGGGGGTGAACCGTCGCCAGATGGTGCGCCATGTGACCCTGCCCGCGCTGCGCCCCGCCCTGTTCCTGGTGCTGACGCTCGGTCTGATCTCCACCTGGCAGGTCTTCGACCAGGTGTACGTGATGGGTCAGGGCTCGCCCGGCAACACGACGCTGACGCCCGCCTTCCTGTCGTACTCGGCCGCGTTCGACAACGCGGACTTCGGGCAGGGCTCGGCGATCGCGTTCATCCTGCTCGCTCTGATCCTCGTCCTGACCGCGGTGCAGCGCTGGGCGCTGCGCGAGCGCGGCACCCGCACCGGGAGGAACCGATGACCGCCACCGGTACGGCCGTTCGCGACACGGCCCCGCGTCCGTCGCGCCGACGGACCGGGCAGGAGCGCGGGCGGCCCGTGCTGGGCCGCTTCCCGCTTCCGTGGCGGATCCTCGGGTACGCGGCGGTGCTGTGCATGGGGCTGCTCTATCTGCTGCCGTTCGCCCTCCAGCTGGTGACCGGCTTCAAGACGGATCCGGACGCCGCCGCGCATCCGCTGTCCCTGCTGCCCGTCACCCCGACCACGGCCGCCTATCAGCGGCTGTTCGGGCTGGGCGGGACCGGCGACGGCGTCCCGTTCCTGCGCTGGCTGGGCAATTCGGCGCTGGTGGCGGTGCTGGTGACCGCGGGCAGGGTGCTGTTCGACTCCATGGCCGGCTACGCGCTGGCGCGACTGCGCTTCCGCGGCCGTTCGGTGCTGTTCGCCCTGGTGCTCGCGGTGATGGCGGTGCCCGGTGTGGCCCTGCTCATCCCGAAGTTCCTGGTGCTGAACACGTTCGGTCTCTTCGACACGTACACCGGCATGATCGTGCCGCTGCTGGTGGACGCGGCGGGCATCTTCATCATGAAACAGTTCTTCGAGTCGGTCCCGCGCGAGGTCGAGGAGGCCGCGCGGGTGGACGGGGCGGGGGTGCTGCGGATCTTCTGGTCCGTCGTCCTGCCGATGGCCAGACCCGCGCTGATCACGCTGACGATCCTGTCGTTCCAGGGTTCGTGGAACGAGTTCACGCACTTCCTGGTCAGCACCCAGTCCGGTCGGTACGAGACGCTCACCACGGGCCTGGCCCGGTTCGTCTCGGGCGGGCTCGGGGGCGGGACGCAGTACCCGCTGAAGCTGGCGGCGGCGCTGCTCTCCACCCTCCCGGTGGCGGTGCTGTTCTTCTGCTTCCAGCGCCAGTTCGTGAACGGCGCCAATGCGGGCGCGGTCAAGGAGTGAGCCCCGGGGGTGCCGTCGGGTTCCCGGCGGCACCCCCGGACGCACGAGCCCGCATGCCGGGCGGGACCGCCCTTAGACTCGGCGGATGGCGAAGTACTTCGACGTACACCCCGAAAACCCCCAGCAGCGCACCATCCGGTCCGTGGCCGAGAGCATCCGGTCGGGAGCCCTCGTCGCGTATCCGACGGACTCCTGCTACGCGCTCGGATGCCGGCCGGGCAGCCGTGACGGGCTCGACCGGATCCGGTCGATCCGGCATCTCGACGACCGGCACCACTTCACCCTCATGTGCCGGGACTTCGCGCAGCTGGGACAGTTCGTCCACATCGACAACGACGTCTTCCGCGCGATCAAGGCGGCGACGCCCGGCAGCTACACGTTCATCCTCCCCGCGACGAAGGAGGTGCCGCGTCAGCTGTTGCACCCCAAGAAGAAGACGGTCGGCGTCCGGATCCCCGACCACGTCGTCACCCAGGCACTGCTCGCCGAGCTCGGGGAGCCGCTGCTCTCCAGCACGCTGCTCCTGCCCGACGAGGACGAACCGCTGACGCAGGGCTGGGAGATCAAGGAACGGCTCGACCACGTGGTGGACATCGTGGTCGACTCGGGCGACTGCGGCACCGAACCGACGACCGTCGTCGACTTCTCCGGCGACGGGGTCGAGGTCGTACGCCGGGGGGCCGGTGACACGACCCGCTTCGAGTAGCGGAACCGACGGCCGCCGCCCCGGCGGCCGTCCGGCCACCCCGGTCCCCGGCCGTCCGGCCGGCAGGAGCCACGGGGCACCGGTTATCCGGCCGGCGGGGGCGGGCTCACGGCGGTTCTCGCGGCGGAGAGGAAGGCGAGCTTCGCCTCCACGAGGTCGTCGGGCGTCCCGTGCCGACGCAGCCGGTCGACGAGGTCCTGGGCCGCGGCGGCGACCTCGGCCGGTCCTTCCAGGAGGACCGTGCCCAGGGCGCGTTCCAGCAGTCCGTCGTCGTCCCCGCGCCCCCGGCCGGTCCGCTCGGTCAGGATCCGGGCCTCCGCCGCTTCGAGGAAGCGCACATAGGTCTGGCGCCGCAGATCGAGCACGCGCACGGCCGCCTGATCCTGAAGCGTCATCCGGACCGTCTCCAGGAGCGCGTCGGCCTGCCGTTCACCGGCCCGGCGTGCCGCTTCGGCCTGCCGGATCCCCGCGTTCCGGGTGAACCATCCCGTGGCGACGCTGCCCGCGATCGCCGCCCCCGCGGCGATCAGTGCGATTCCGAGCTCACTCATTCCGCCATCCTCCCGATCGCCCCGGATCCGCGCGGCGCACTTGCCGAAGATGCGGTACGGATCACTGCCGTCCGGCCGGAATCCGTCGCACGGTACGATCGAACCATGTCGCTCGACGACGCGAACCACCTCTCCCCACCTGCGGAAACGCCGGACCCAAGCGGTCGCTCCCCCATAGAATGGAGGCTTGGACCGACGGGCGACGGGCGACGGGCGACGGGCGACGGGCGACGGGCGACGGGCGACGGGCGACGGGCGACGGGCGACGGGCGACGGGCGAGAGGTCCGTGTTGCTGGCCGCCCGATCAGCGGTGGCGCTGTACCGCCTCCTGGACACCCTCCTCGCCTTCTCGGGCGATGAACGTTTCACCCGCCTCTTCACCCTGGTTCCCGGATCCGACTTCGACGTCGACACCCTGTCCGTGATCGACGCCGTCAAGGGCCGTGTCCTGCCCTGGGAGGAGGCGTGCCGACGCACGTACGACCTGGTGCTCGCGGCGAGCCCGAAGGGCGAGCTGGACCGGCTCCGCGGTACGCACGTGCTGCTCCCGCACGGGGCGGGGTTCAACAAGTCCATTCCGGGCGAGGGCCGCGCCGACTCCGCCTCCGGGCTGGACCCGCGGTACCTGGCGCCGGACGAGGACGGCACCCCGATCACCCTGCACGCCCTGGCCCACCCCGACCAGGTCGCCCGGCTGGCCGCCGTCGACCCCGAGGCCGCCGAGCGCGCCAGGGTCATCGGCGACCCCACCCTGGAACGCGTCCTCGCCTCGCTGTCCCTCCGCGACCGGTACCGGGCAGCCCTCGGCACCGGGCCGCGCACCCTGCTCGTGCTCGCCTCGATCTGGGGTCCGGATTCCCTGCTCCACCGGCGTCCCGGTCTCCCCGCCGAACTCGCGGCCCATCTCCCGTACGACGAATACCAGTTGGCGCTGATCGTGCATCCCAACGAACGGAGCCGACTGGGCGAGTACGAACTGACCGAGCGTCTGGCACCCGCGCTGGACGCCGGCATGGTACTGACGGGTCCGTACGAGGACTGGGTATCCGTCCTGATCGCCGCGGACGCGCTGATCACCGATCACGGCTCGGCGGCGCTGTACTACGCGGCGGCCGGTGACCGGCCGGTCGTGCGCGTCCACCGCGGGGGCGGCGAACTGATCCCCGGCAGCCCGATGGACATCCTCCTGGGCGGGACACCGGAGCTGGGGGATGCCCGCGACGTGCGTGAGGCACTGGCCGCGTACCGGCCGGGGCCCGGACGCGACGCGGCACGGGCGGCGTTCGACCGCTGCGGCGAGGCACTGGGCCTGTTGCGGACCGAGGTGTACGCCCTTCTCGACCTCGCCCCGCCCCGGTTCGGCGCCCCGCCCCGGCTGCTGCCCTCCCCCGCGGGCGCCGCCCGTGTGCCCGCCGCGTTCGACGTCCACGCCGAGGTCTCCGGCACCGCGATCCGCGTCGACCGGCGCCCCGCCGGGCTCGGTGTGCCCGGACATCACCTGGCGGTCGAGCACGGTGCGGCCCGGGAGCAGCTCGCCCGTGCGGCCGGTCTGCTCTACCGCCGCGTGCTCCCGCCCGCCGCCGTTCCGCCGGACGCGGCGTGGACGGCGTCCGGGTGGACCCGGCACGCCCTCTCCGAGTACCCGGGCTGCCGCACTGCCGCAGCCGTGCTCTCCGCCGAGCTGTGCGTGCTCGCGCTCCGTGGCGAGGCGCGTGCCCGTGCCGTGCTGGTCGGGCCACGGTCCGAGGACGGTCGCGTCGTGCGCGCCGACCCGGCCGCCGCCCTGTCCGCCGTCCACGCCTGGTTGTCCGGCCGGCCCGGCGGGGCCGAGGACGAGGCGCGGCTGACCTGTCGCATCGGCGACCGGGCGTTCCCCGTCCTGGTCCGCCCGGCCACCGACGAGGAGACCGGGCGGCTGCTCTGAGGGCAGTGCGCCCAGGCCCTGTCGTCGTACGGCAGGCGGCAGTTCGGCCTAGTGCCGCTCCCGGCAACGTTTGCCCCGTCGCGCCGCCCGGCACGCACGCTCCTTCCGGGCGAACCTTGCCGGGCACGGCACTAGTTCTCCCCGCGGCCCAGGCCATTGCGGTTCCGGATGGCGTCCGCGGCGGCACGGTGCTCCTCGGCCTCCGTGTGCCGTCCCTCGTCACGGGCCAGTTCCGCGAACGCGTCGAGGACCCGAACCTGCTCGAATTCCGAGCCCCGTTCGCGTGCCCTCACCAGCGCCTCGCCGTACAGCCGACGGGCCTCGTCCGTGCGGCCGAGCCGCCGCAGGACGCCGCCGAGCACGAAGCCGGTGCGCGCGGTCATCCGCTCGCGGTGGTCCGCCACGGCCGCGTCGTGCGCCTCGGTCAGCAGGCGCTCCGCCTCCTCCAGGTCGCCGAGTTCCGCGTTCGCCTGCCCCATCCGGTAGGTCTGCAGCAGGACCCCGTAGGGGTTGGGGATCGTCCTGTGCACCTCGCGGGAGCGGGTGAAATCGCCGATCGCCGCGCTCCAGTCCCCGCGCGCCGAGTTGAGCATGCCGCGGAACTCGATCGTCGAGGCGTGGAGCTTGCGGTCCCGGACCGACGGGCCCAGCAGATCGGCGGCCGCCAGCGCCCCCGCGATCTCCCTCCCGGACTCGTCCAGCCTTTCCGATTCCCACAGCGGTCGGGCCAGCTGGCAACGCATCCGCACCACCCATGCCGCATGGCCCGAGCGGACGGCCGAAGCGGCGCCGAGCCGGAAGACCTCGGTCACATCGGACTGGTGGGGGTGGTCCAGCGCGTACGTCCACACGGGCTCGCACAGGGCCACGGCCTCGGCGTCCAGCCCCTGTCCGTGGGCCAGGCGCACGCACGCGTACAGCGCGTGGCGTTCGGCGTGCAGCCAGCGGGCGGCACGCTCGGAGCGCCCGGACCGGACGGCGGGATCGACGGTCTGTGCCGGATCCTCCAGCGGCACGTCCGGTGCGCCGGGCACGGGATCGAAGAGGTCCGCGACGACCAGACGCGGGCCGGCCGTGTACCGGTCGGCGAGCTGGGCCTGTCGTACGTACCAGCGCACCACCCGTGTCCGTGCCTCGGCCGACTCGCCCCGCACGTCGTCTTCGCGGGAGCGGCGCCGGGCGTGGGCGTGCAGCGGGCCGGGCAGGCGCATCCGGCCCGCTGCACCCCGCCGCTCCGGGGCCAGTTCCAGTAAGCCAGCCCGGTGCAGCTCCTCCAGCGCGTCCTGTCCGGTCCCGGGGCCCCGTCCCAGCAGGGCGGTGGCGGATTCCGTCGTGAAGGTGGGGCCGGGGTGGGCGGGCAGCAGCCGGTAGAGCGCGGCCGCCGGGCCGGACAGGCCGCGGTAGGCCGTGTCCCAGACGCGTTCCACGCCGGGCGACACCCCCTTCTCGTCCAGCTCCGAGCGGAGGTCGGCGACCAGGCGGTCGAGCGGCCGCACCCGGTGGGCGCGGACCCAGCGCCCCGCGACGTGCAGGGCCGCGGGCAGTCCGTGGCACAGCCGCACCATGGTGCGGGCCGCCTCCGGATCGGCGGCCAGGCGCCGGTCCCTGACGATCAGTTCCAGGAGTTCCGTCGCCGCGGGGTCCGTCAGCGCCGGCAGCGCGATGTCGACGGCGGCGCCGTCCTCCAGGTCGTACAGCGGACCGTGGCTCGCGACGACGACCAGGCTGCCGCCCGACGCCGGCAGCAGGGGAACGACCTCCGAGGCGTAGCGGGCGTTGTCCACGACGACGATCAGCCGACTGTCGGCGGTCTTCTTCCAGTACTGGCGGCACCGCGCCCTGAACTGGCGTTCCAGCAGATCGGGCGGCACGTCGAGGGAGTCGAGCAGCTGCGCCAGCGCCTCGCCGGGGTCCAGCTCGCCGCCCGTCCGGTAGTCGTCCAGGTCGACGGTGAGCACGCCGTCCGGGAAGCGGTCGCGCAGGTTCCGGGCGAGGAGGAAGGCCAGCTCGGTCTTGCCCAGTCCGCCCGGTCCGGTCAGCGACAGGACCAGGGGCCGTGAGCGGCCCCGCCATTCCTCGACGGCACGGAGAGCACGCTCCTTCTCGTCCTCGCGGTTGACGAAGTGCACCGGTTCCGGCGGCAGTTCGACCCTCATGCAGGCTCCGATCCGATGGTCCTCGCCCGACACTACCCCGATCGGCCCCGTGGGGTCCGGCGCCCGGCCCGCTCCGTCACGGCGGGCCGGGCGGTCGTCCGCGACGGTCTCAGCGGTCGTCCTCGGTGTGCCGGGCGGGGCCGGCGCGCCGGGCGGAATCCGGGCGCCGGGCGGGGGCGGCGGTGCTCACCGGCAGGAGCGCGGCCCAGCGTGCCGCCTCCTCGCACTGTTCCTGGCGCCGGAGCAGCCACGAGCGGACGGCCAGGGTCAGGGTGGCGGAGAGTCCGGCGGACCCGACCACCACGGCGGCCCAGGGGGTGAACGGTGCGAGCAGCAGGAGCATCGTCAGGCCTGCGGTCGCCCACCCGGTCAGCACGGCGGCCGCTGCGGGCCGCCGTGATTCCGGGCGGTCCTGCGCCGCGCGCAGGTCGATGCACGCGGGCAGGTACCAGACGTGCCCCGATACGCAGATCACGGCGACGCCGAGCGCCAGGACTCCATGGGACATCGGTCATCTCTCCTTCTGGGGAACGGGGCACGGATCCGGTCGTCGGCGGATCAGTGGGATCCGGCGTGATCGAGTGCGGCGATCTCCGGGTGGTGCAGGTCGAAGGCCGGGGACTCGCTGCGGATGCGGGGCAGGGAGGTGAAGTTGTGCCGGGGCGGCGGGCAGGACGTGGCCCACTCCAGGGAGCGGCCGTAGCCCCAGGGGTCGTCGACGGTGACCTTCTCGCCGTACTGGGCGGTCTTCCAGATGTTGTAGAAGAAGGGCAGGAAGGACAGCCCGAGCAGGAACGACCCGATGGTGGAAAGGGTGTTGAGGGCGGTGAACCCGTCGGCGGCCAGGTAGTCGGCGTACCGGCGGGGCATGCCCTCCGTACCGAGCCAGTGCTGCACGAGGAACGTGAGGTTGAAGCCGACCGTCAGCACCCAGAAGGTCGTCTTCCCCAGGCGTTCGTCGAGCATCTTGCCGGTGAACTTCGGCCACCAGAAGTGGAATCCGGCGAACATCGCGTAGACCACGGTGCCGAAGAGGGTGTAGTGGAAGTGGGCGACGACGAAGTACGAGTCGGTGGTGTGGAAGTCGAGCGGGGGCGAGGCCAGGATGACCCCGGTCAGTCCGCCGAAGACGAACGTGACGAGGAAGCCGGTGGCCCACAGCATCGGCGTCTCGAAGGAGAGCGACCCCTTCCACATGGTGCCGATCCAGTTGAAGAACTTCACCCCGGTGGGCACGGCGATCAGGAAGGTCATGAAGGAGAAGAACGGCAGCAGCACGCCGCCGGTGGCGTACATGTGGTGGGCCCAGACGGTGACGGACAGGCCCGCGATGGCGATGGTGGCGCTGATCAGGCCGATGTAGCCGAACATGGGCTTGCGGGAGAAGACCGGGACGACCTCGGAGACGATGCCGAAGAACGGCAGGGCCAGGACGTAGACCTCCGGGTGCCCGAAGAACCAGAACAGGTGCTGCCACAGCAGGGCACCGCCGTTGGCCGCGTCGAAGATGTGCGAACCGAACTTGCGGTCCATCTCCAGTGCGAGGAGGGCCGCGGCGAGGACCGGGAAGACCAGCAGGATCAGGAGGGCGGTCAGCAGCACGTTCCAGGTGAAGATCGACATCCGGAACATGGTCATGCCCGGGGCGCGCATGCAGATGATGGTGGTGATGAAGTTCACCGCGCCGAGGATGGAGCCGAAGCCGGAGAGGGCCACGCCCATGATCCACATGTCGGCGCCGATGCCCGGGGAGTGCGTGGCGTCGGACAGCGGGGCGTAGGCGAACCAGCCGAAGTCGGCGGCTCCCTGCGGGGTGAGGAAGCCCGCCGCGGCGATCAGCGATCCGAAGAGGAACAGCCAGAACGCGAGCATGTTCAGCCGCGGGAAGGCCACGTCGGGAGCGCCGATGTGAAGCGGCATCAGCCAGTTCGCGAAGCCCGTGAACAGCGGCATGGCGAACAGCAGCAGCATCACCGAGCCGTGCATGGTGAACGCCTGGTTGAACTGCTCGTTGGACATGATCTGCGTGCCGGGGCGGGCGAGTTCGGCCCGCATCACCAGTGCCATCACGCCGCCGATCAGGAAGAAGGCGAAGGCGGTGACGAGGTAGAGCGTGCCGATCTGCTTGTGGTCGGTGGTGGTGAGCCACGAGACGACGAGGCGGCCGCGCGAGGGGCGGCGGCCGGGGACGGTCCCGGAAGCGGTCCCGGTGACGGGACGGTCGGGGCCCGGCATGGGCGCGGGCCGGGGCCCGGGGGGCCGGGGGCCCTGTGCGGGAGCGGCCTCGCTGCCCTGCGTTTCCATTGCGTCCACCGGACTTGTTCCTCCAGCTGTTGCGGTTCTCCGAACGTTCCCGGCCCCGGGTGCGGGGTCCGGGACGGTCGGGAAGGTCCGGCTGCTCACGGGGGACGGACGGACCGGACCTTCCCGGCGCCGCACCATGCTGCTCGCGGGCGGGGACGCTCCCCAGGGGCCGACGGGCACCTTCCGCAGGGCCGGTCGGCCCTGCGGCGGTCCTCGTGCGGGGCCGGTCGGCCCCGGCGTCCTCCCGCGCGAGGGCGTGCACCGCCGGTTCCCCGTTCTCCGGGCTGCCGTAGGCTGACAGGTCGTGGACCGGTTCCAGCCCTGCGGTGATCCGGTGATCAGATCCCGGCGTACGGCGGACGACGTACGGCACACGGCACCAGAGAACGGCGACCCGATGGCAGAGACAGCACCTCCCGCGCCCGGCTCCGCTTCCGGAATACCCTCCCCCGCCGCACCGGGCGACGGACCGTCCGGGGCCTCCTGCCCGCGCCACTCGGCGTGGCCGCAGCCGAGCCGGCCGGACCGGATGCGCGGTCTGCTGGACGCCGTGATGGGGCTGGGGCGCGGTCTGGAGCTGCCCGAGGTGCTGCGCGGCATCGTCGAGGCGGCGGTGACGCTGACCGACGCGGAGTACGGGGCGCTCGGCATCATCGGGGACGGGCAGAAGCTGCTGGAGTTCCTGCCGGTGGGGCTGTCGGAGGAGGTCGCCGCCCGGATCGGGCAGTCGCCGTGCGGGCGTGGCATCCTCGGCGAGCTGATCCGTCATCCGGAGCCGTTGCGGCTGACCGACCTGGGCAGTCATCCGCGCAGCTACGGCTTTCCGCCGCACCACCCGCCGATGCGTACGTTCCTCGGGGTGCCCATCCGGGTGCGCGACGAGGTGTTCGGCAACCTGTATCTCACCGAGAAGCGGGGCGGGGCGGGTTTCGACGACGACGACGAGGCGGTGCTGACCACGCTGTCGATCGCCGCCGGGGTCGCCATCGACAACGCCAGGATGTACGACGAGAGCCGTCGCCGGGAACGGCGCCTGGAGGCGCTGGGCGAGATCACCCGTGCCCTGCTGTCGGGCGCGGACGCCGACGAGGTGCTGCATCTGATCGCCGAACGGGCGATGGAGGTGGCGGGGGCGGACCGGGCGGCGGTCCTGCTGCCCGGGGCACGGCCGGGGGCGGCGGTCGCCGGGCCCGGCCCGGCGTCGGGGACCGAGGAGCGGCTCACGGTCGCCGTCGCCCACGGGCGGGACAGCGAACATGTGACGGGGCTGTCCGTGCCGGCTTCGCGATCGCTGGCCGGGCTCGCCGCGCGGACCGGGGCGCCCGCGTACTGTGCCGACGTGCGGACGGATCCGCGGGCCCATCCGTTCGGCGGCGGGGCCGAGGACGGGCTGGGCCCGGTGGTGGCGGTGCCGTTGCGGCTGGGCAGCGGGGCGATGGGCGCGCTGCGTCTGGGGCGGCCGGTGGGCCGCCCGCCGTTCGACGACACCGAGGTGGCGCTCGTGTCCGGCTTCGCCGACCAGGCGGCGATCGCGCTGGAACTGGCCCGTGGGCGGGCCGAGTCCGAGGAGCTCGCCGTGATGCACGACCGGGACCGGATCGCCCGCGATCTGCACGACCTGGCGATCCAGCGGCTGTTCGCGACGGGGATGACGTTGCAGAGCACCACCCGGGCCATCGCGGACCGGCCGGACGCGGCGGAGCGGGTCAGCCGGGCGGTGGACGACCTGGACACCACGATCCGGATCATCCGGTCCACCATCTTCGATCTGCGCACGGCGGGCGGTTCGGGACACAGCGGGCTGCGGCACCGGATGGCGGAGACGGCCCGCACCGCGGCGCGCGCGCTCGGCTTCCGGCCGTCCGTGCGGATCGACGGACCGGTCGACACCACCGTCCCGGACGAACTGGCCGAACACGTGGTGGCGGTCGCCGCCGAGGCGGTGTCCAACGCGTCCCGTCACGCGGGCGCGAGCCGTATCGACATCGTGCTGTCGGCGGACGACGCGGTGACCCTGACCGTCACCGACGACGGCATCGGTGTCCCGGACGCCCACACGACCGTTCCCGGCGCGGGGGCGGGCGGGGGCGACGGGCAGCCGGTGAGGCGTGGCGGGCTGGCCAACATGCGGACCCGGGCGGAGCTGTGCGGCGGCACGCTGAACGTGGAGCGCCCCGCGGAGGGCGGCACCCGCGTCGTGTGGCGTGCCCCGCTCCACGGCTGACGCTCCAGAAGCGGGCGGCGCACGCCGGGCCCGGCCCCGGGGGCTGCGTCGGGCCCGGCGTCGGCCGGCTCCCGGTGGCAGTGGTGGCAGGGATCCTCAGCCGCGCCGGACCTGTTCGGCGCCCTGACGGTCCTTGAGCCGGCCGACGAGCATCGCGGCCTGGATCCGGCGCCCCACGCCCAGCTTGGCGAGGATCGAGGAGATGCGGTTCTTGACGGTCTTCTCGGCCAGGAAGAGTCGCTCGGCGATCTCGCGATTGGTGAGACCCTCGCCGATGAGGTCCAGGATCTGACGTTCCCTGGCCGTGAGCTGGTCCAGTTCGGAGAGCTCCGGCTCCTCGGCGGGGCCGCGCTCGGGGCCCCTGAGCCGGGCCATCACGCGCGCGGTCGTGCGCGGGTCGAGCATCGACGTGCCGGACGCGACCGTGCGGACGGCGGCGATCAGGTCGGCGCCGTTGATCTGCTTCAGCACATAGCCCGCCGCGCCCGCCATGATGGCGTCGAACAGCGCCTCGTCGTCGTCGAAGGACGTCAGCATCAGACAGGCCAGGCCGGGCATCAGGGCGCGCAGTTCCCGGCACACCTCGATCCCGGCCTGGTCGCCCCGCGGATCGTCGCCGAGACGTACGTCGAGCACGGCCACCTGGGGCCTGCTCGCGGGTACCCGGGCCAGCGCCTCGCGGGCGCTCGACGCCTCGCCGACCACCTCGATGCCGTCCTCGGCCTCCAGCAGATCGCGCACGCCGCGCCGTACGACCTCGTGGTCGTCGAGGATGAAGACGCGCACGGGGTCGGCGGACCGCGACGGGTCCGTGTTCAGCGGGGACTTCGCGAAGTCGTTCACACCATGCTCGATCGGCTCGGGGAAAAGGCGGACGCCCACCAGTATGTGCGTTCCTCCGGCGACCCCCGCGCCGGGGTTCCGAAGCATGGTGAACAGCATCCGAACAGGGCCGAAAGGCCCTGTGACCAGGGCCGGTCGGCGAGTCGATGGCGGTGCCATACTGACGCCGCCGAGATCATCCGGGCGCCGCCGACGTCATTCCGCCCGGTTTCGGCACCCACCCTCGTCGCACCGCCCCAAGGAGTAACCGGTCCATGAACACCCCGAGCGAGGACTACCACGCACTGCTCGCGCGGCACGACGCGATGCGGCTGAGGCGGCGCATCCTCTCCCCGACCGGTACGGACGACGGAGCGCGGCGCGCCGAGCGGCCGCAGGCGTACGACGGAACGGCGGACCAGCAGCTGATCCTCGACTGCCTGCCGCTGGTCGGCCCGTTGGAGGGGCTGATCGACGACCTGTACCGGGCCATGTTCGAACGGCACCCGTACCTGCGGTCGCTGTTCCCCGAGTCGATGGCGTTCCAGCAGGCGCATCTCGTCGAGATCTTCCGCTACCTGATCGGCAATCTGCGCCGCACGGACGACATGATCGGCAGGTTCGTGCAGCTGGGGCGCGACCACCGCAAGCTCGGTGTGCGTCCCGCGCACTTCGAGGCGTTCGAGAAGGCGCTGCTGGAGGCACTGCGCATGCGCGCGGGTTCCCGGTGGACCGAACTGCTGGAGGACGCCTGGCTGCGGATGCTGCGGCTGGCCGTCTCCGCGATGGTCAAGGGCGCCGACGAGGCGATCGCCGAACCGTCGAGCTGGAACGCGACGGTGACCGCGCACGAGCTGCGTGCGCCGGACCTCGCGGTCCTGCGGGTGCGCCCGCACCAGCCGTACGCCTTCACGGCCGGGCAGTACGCGTCCCTGGAGTCGCCGCTGCTGGAGCAGGCGTGGCGTCCCTACTACCTGGCCCGCGCGCCGCATCCGGACGGCGAGCTGGAGTTCCACGTACGGGCCCGTGGCGCCGGCGGCGTCAGCGACGCACTGGTGCACCACGCGCGCGAGGGCGACACCGTACGCCTCGGCGCGCCTCGCGGCAGGCTGGCGCTGCCCGGTCGCACGCCGTCCGCCGACGTCCTGCTGATCGCCTCGGGCACGGGCTGGGCCGCGATGAAGGCGCTGCTCCAGCAGGTCGACGCGGAACGGTCCCGGGCGTACCGGGTGCGGCTGCTGCTGGACGGCGGGGCGGACGAGGGCATGTACGACGCCGGGTATCTGGATTCGTTCCGGCGCGGGCGCTCCTGGCTGACCGTGCTTCCTCCCACCGGTCCCCTCACGGACCAGGAGCTGCGGACCCTGTGCGGCGTGCCGGGACGCAGTTCCGGGAACCTCGTCCGGCAGCACGTGTTCCTGGCGCTGGCCCCCGAGGTCCCCGCGCCGGACGCGACGGGGACGGTCTCGGCCCGGCTCGCCGCCGCCGGGATTCCGGCCGCGTGCGTCCATCACGACAGCACCGGCAGCGTCCCGGTCGTCGGACCGGGACGCGATGCCGTCGCGGGCGCGCTCGAAGCGTCGTTCACAGAAATGACGCCCAGTACGACCAGAACCGGGTTGCTATCAGCATGACGATGACCAGGCACCAGGTCACGGGCACCACCAGCGGGAACTCCAGTACCGCCGCGACGACGGCCCGCGGGGCGGGCAGTACGCCGTGGCGCAGGTTGTGCACGGTGGTGTGCCAGAACATGAAGACGGTCGCCACCCACACGAGCATGCACCACAGGCAGAGCGCGCCGATGTCGTACAGCGCCTGGGTCATCAGCCACATGCAGAACACGGCGCCGAGGAAGGTGCCCAGGTTCAGGCCCAGCCAGTACCAGCGCCGGTAGCGGGCGCCCGCGAGGAGACCCGCGCCGATGCCCATCACCACCCCGAAGCCGATCAATCCGAGAAGCGGATTGGGGAAGCCGAACACCGATGCCTGTTCACTGCGCATCACGTCCGTGCAGGAGACGACGGGGCTCAGTGAACAGGCCGGGACGAAGCCGGGGTCGGCGAGCAGTTCGAACTTGTCGATGGTGATCACGAAGGAACCCAGCAGCCCGAGCGCCGCGGTGACGACCAGCAGCCACCCGAACCCGGGCCGGGCGCCCACCCGTTCCGGGGCCGCGTCCGTCCCGGACGGGTCGTCCTCCGCCCGTGCGCCGTGGTCGTCCGCTCCGCCGTCGGCCGGACGGGTCCCGTGGTCGCGGACGGTCCGGGCGGTGGGGCCCGCCGTCCGTGTCCGCTGCGCCGATGTGTTCACGCCGGCCTCCGTCGTACGCAGCCGTCCGGCCACACGATGTCCACGGGGATGCCCCGCGCCCGGGCGAACGCGACCAGATGGGCGGTGGCGTCCCGGCCGTCGGAGGGCGAGCCGTCCCACACGGCGAGCACGGAACGGCAGGTCGCCACCAGCCGCTCGTCCGCGCCGACGCACGCGTCGCGGTCGGCCGGGTCGAAGGCCAGCAGGCGCACGTGCTCGGCCAGGACCAGCAGTTCACCGGCGGCCCGCCGGTCCCGCTCCGGCAGCACGGCGGGTACCGCCCCCTGGGCCGGCAGCAGCACCGTCAGCTTCCGCCCGGCCGCCCGGACCGCGCGCCCGAACACCAGGGGCAGGCCCGCCCCCGCGCGGACGAGCGCCGCCGCGCCCTCCGCCAGGCAGTCCAGCCGTGCTCTCAGTTCCGCCTCCACCAGTTCCAGCGTTCCGCTGTCGAGATCCCTGTGTCCGACGACCGCGATCACCGCGTACCCCTTCTGTGCACCTGTGCACCACCGACCCGACCGAACACTCCGCATACCGCGGCCCGGCCCCGGTTGCCGCCGTCGGACCGGGCCGGGCATGCGAACCACCGAAGTGAACCCATCGGGGGATCGACCCCGCTAGGGCCGTTCGGCCCTGGGCCGTTCGGCCCTGGGCCGTTCGGCCCTGGCGGGGCGGAGCGCCACACGATGTACTCGTACGGCAGACGAGCACATCAGGAGACGAGACCGCCCCATGAGCCACGCAGGTCGTCAGTCATGAGCCACACAGGTCACCGGCCGCCGCCCCGGTCACCCCTGCCCGTGATCACCGACCCGGCCGCGCACGGCCGGCCGGAGGGAAACATGTCCCACGGCCCCGAGGCCACCTGGCCGCGCCGGACCGTCGAGCTGACGAGCGCTCAGGCCCTCCGGCTGCTCGGCGAGGTGTCCTTCGGGCGAATCGTCTTCACCCAGCAGGCGCTGCCCGCGATCCGCCCGGTGAACCATGTGCTGGACCGCGGCCGGATCGTCATCCGGACCCATCAGGACTCGGATCTGTTCGCCCAGGCCCGGGACCACGGCGACCGCGGGGTCGTGGTCGCCTATCAGGCCGACGCCATCGATCCGCTGACCCATCTGGGGTGGAGCGTCGTCGCGACGGGCTACTGCCGGCCGGTGACCGATCCCGACGCCCTGATCCGCTATCAGCGGCTGATCCGGCCCTGGTCGGACCGGATGATGGAGTGCGCGGTCCACATCCGGCCGCATCTGGTCACCGGGATCCGGCTGGCCGAGGGCGGCGTGCGCGGGTGAGGCGACCGCGGCGCGGGCGAAGGACGCCGGTGACGGTCACGGCGGCGTGCGGCGGTATGCAACCGGACGGGCGCCGTTCCTGAACGCCCGACCCCCGCCCTCCACGGCCTGCCCCGTCCCGCTCGCGCGGGGCTGTGGGGTTCCCACCCGATGTACGCGTGGTGCCGGGCCGTCGCGAGTGCCCGGCTGTCGGCGTCGAAGAGGTGGATCGGTGAGGCGTCGTCATCGAGCGGGTCCCGGGCCGAACGCCCCTGGGCTCCCTCGGTGCACCGGGTGATGTCGCCCTCGCCCGCCCGCCGGAGTTCGAACCGCACGGGTCCCTCATGGCAGCCCCCCGGGACGGCGCCCCTCCGGCCGTGGCCGACGCCCCGGCCCGCCCCCGGCCGGAACGGGACGTCCCGGCCGGGGGCGGGGCACTCGGATTACTTGCTGACGGCGAAACGCATCAGGTCCCGCTCGTCCCCCTGCTTGATCTTCCCGGTCTCGTTGATCACTTCGAGCTTCCAGCTCGTGCCGACGCGGATGGCCTTGGCCACGGCGCAGCCGTTGTCGTTGGTGAGCAGGCTCGGCCAGATGTCGGCGACCTGCTGGCTGCTGCCGCCCGTCGCGTCGTACACCTTGAAGCTGATGTTGCGCGCGTTCTGGAAGGCGCTGCGCTTCTTGTACGCCGCGGCGATGAACACGATGGACGTGATGTTGGACGGTATCCGGGCGAATTCGACGGTCACCGTCTCGTCGTCGCCGTCCCCGCGCCCGGTCTGGTTGTCCCCGCTGTGGACCAACGAGCCGTTGCCCATGGGGTCCAGGGAGTCCAGTCCGGCCAGCCGCACCGGTTCCGCCCCCTGCATGGCGACGGCGATCAGGTCGAGGTCGGTGCCCACCTTCTGCCGGAGCTTGCCCAACAGCCCGCCACTGCTCCCGACGGTCGGGTCCCAGGAGACCCCGATGGACAGATGGGTCACTCCGTCCAGATCGGCCGGGCCGTCTTCCTTCTTCAGCGTGATCATGCGTGATCCCTCTTGGTGGTCAGACTGCTACCCCTGCAGTGTGCCTGGTGGCGCCCCCGTCCCGCCCACCCGGGTGGGCGTCGGGTGCGAACACCCCCGGATCCGGCAGCCCCCGCGACCCGCCCGGTCCGGTGGCGGGGACCGTACGGCCCGTCAGGCGCCGTCGCGGGTCCGGGCAGGCGCGAGGCCGTGCTCGGCGAGCGGGCCGACGGTCAGGCCCGTGGCGCGGATCCCGCCGATGAGCCCGGGCAGCGCCGCGAGCGCGGGCCGCCAGCGGCCGGACGCCGACAGGTCGGCATCGTGCAGGAGCACCGTGCCGCCGCCCCGCAGATCGCGGTGCACGGTGGTCAGGACTCCCTCGGCCGTCGCGTCGTCGGCCCAGTCCCGGCCCCAGGCGGACCACAGCACCGGACGCAGTCCGCAGCGCGCGGCCGCGGCCCAGCGCCCGCCGGTCAGGATGCCGTACGGCGGCCGGTACCACAGCGGCCGCACGCCCGAGACCCGGTGCACGGCCGCCGCGGCGCGGGAGATCTCGCGCGCGTCCCGGCCCGCGGCGGGAAGCCAGGGCCGGCTGTGCGTCCAGCCGTGGACGGCCAGTTCGTGTCCGCGGCGGACGATGTCGCGGCCGAGCCCCGGGTGGCGCAGCAGCCTCTCCCCCAGCACGAAGAACGTGGCACGCGCGCAGAGCCGGTCCAGTGCGTCGAGGAAGAACGGGGTGGAGCCGGGGTCCGGCCCGTCGTCGAAGGTCAGGGCGACGTGGTGGGGGCGGCCGAGACCGGCCAGGGCGGGGAAGCAGGTCCGGCGCGGGCCCGCGAGCCAGGTGCCGGCGGGGGCGAGGTGTGCGGTCAGCAGCAGCGCCGATGCCGCGAGGGGGACGCGCGCCGCGGCGGGGACGCGCGGGTGCCGGTGGTCCATGGAGTCCTCGTCCCTCCGTCGGTGCGGGCTATCGGTCGCGGTCGGTGGGGTGCTCGCGCGGTGGCGTCGCCGTCGTGTCCCAGTGCTGCGCCACCGCCGGGGACCGCGACAGGCCCACGGTCCCGGCGGCCACCAGACACGCGCCGGTGACGGCCTGCAGCACATGGGCCTCCAGCGCGATCCGCTCGCCGAACAGCACCGCGCCCAGGACCACGCTCACCAGCGCGTCCCCCAGCGTGAGCGCCGGTTGCGAGACGGCCAGCGTCCCGGCGTGCAGGCTGCTCTGCAGCAGCGCCAGGCTCAGCAGGCCGACGACGCACAGCGCGTACGGATAGCCGGTCGTGAGGACCGCCGCCGTCCCGTCCTGGATCCGTCCGGCGGTCTCCTTGACCAGCCCGGCGGTGCAGGCGAAGCAGATGGCCGTGGCGCAGCCGAGCGAGGCGACGCGGGCGGCGCCGCGGACACCGCGGGCGACCAGCAGCAGCGCGGCCACCGCCGTCGCGGCGCAGGCTCCGACGAACAGCCAGGTGCCGGCCTCGCCGGTCGCCTCGCCCGGCGACGGCCCGGCGGCGGTCAGGAAGAGCGTCAGACCGGCGCCGAGCATCAGGAAGGACAACCAGGTCCTGCCGCCCGGGCGCTGGCGGAACACGACGGTTCCGATCAGGAGCGTGAAGAGGAGCTCGCTCGCCATCAGCGGCTGCACCACCACCATGCTGCCGACCGTCAGCGCCGCCGCCTGGAGCAGGGCGGACAGCCCGAGTGCCGACGCGCCCGCCAGCCAGAACGGCCGCCGCACCAGCCGGACCGCCCTGCGCACCGCGTGACGCACCGTCCGGCGCGCGTCCCGCGCGTCGTCCGCCGGTTCGCACGCCGCCTGGTCCACGGCGGCCCGCCGCTGCAGCACGGAGGCGGCGCCGTTGGCGAGGGCCGCCAGCAGCGCCAGTGTCACGGCGAGGACGTCCACGGATACCGGCGGATTCACCCGAAGCGGGCGGCGAGCCGGTGGTAGAGCCCGGGGACCACGGCACGCACGCATCCGGGCAGTCGCAGCCAGCCGGGGACGTACACCTCGCCACGGCCCGAGACGTAGGCGTCCCAGACGGCGTCGGCGACCCTCTCCGGTGACATGGGACGGGGCCACGAACGGGCGTACGGCATGCCTCGGCGTTCGAAGAACGGGGTGTCCACGACGCCGGGGACCAGATGGGTGATCCGCACGCCGGTTCCCCTGAGTTCGTGGCCCAGGGCGTCGGCGAAGGTGCCGATCGCCGCCTTCGCCGCCGAGTAGACGACCTCGCCGCGGACGCCGGTGGATCCGGCCACCGATCCGATCAGGATGATGTGCCCGCGCCCCGCCGCGAGCATGTGCGGCAGCAGGAGCCGCACCAGCCGGACGACGGACACCAGGTCGACGGTGAGGACCCGGTCGGCGGCGGCCTCCGGCATGGAGTCGAAGGGGCCGGCCCAGCCGACCCCCGCGGCGGCGACGAGCAGGTCCACCCGGCCCGCGAGATCGAGGGCCTGGCGGGCGAGCCGCTCCGTGCCGCCGGGCGCCATCAGGTCCGCGCACAGCGCCGTCGAGCGCGTCCGCGCCGCGACGCGCTCCAGGCGCTCGCGGTCGCGGCCGGCCACCAGCAGCCGCCAGCCCCCTTCGGCCGCGATCCGGTACGAGACCGCGGCCCCGATGCCCGAGGAGGCACCCGTCACCAGGGCCACGCCGTCGCGGACGGCGCGGCCGTCCGACGCGTCGGCGCCCGGCATGCCGCGGTGGGCGGTGCCCGGACCAGATGACATGGTCTCTCCCCTGGGTCGGCACGGTGCGGCGCGTCGTCTCCGCCGCCCGGTGATCGGGGTCGCTCGGAGATCTCGGGGCGAGGATCTCGCGCCACCGGGTCTGGTTAGGAGTAGCCCGGGCGTGCTCGGACAAAACCGTCGCGACCCACACCTCACTGAACCGCACGGCACCGCCCGCGCCCGCAGAATGGGACCACCACGCCCAGTGCCCATGGCGCCGGATCCGCCGCGCGCCGCCGACGTCAGGGGTGATCAGGTGCCCGCTGCCCACATGGACGGCCGTTCGGGGCCGCGCCGGGACACCCGCCGACCGGGTGAGCCGGGTGCGCCCGCCCCGCGGCGCGTACGACGCTCCCCGGCGACGGCCCGCCGCGGACGGTCGCCCGTACCACGGATCCCCGTGGCAACCCGCCCCGGCCGGTGGTCGCGGGCCGTCGGCAGATGAGCGCGGCATCCGGGCGGTTCCTCGTCCTGAGCGCCGGCATGGGCTCCGGGCACGACACCGTGGCCGCCGAGCTGACCCGCCGACTGGAGGCCGGCGGAGGGCGGACGACGACGGTCGACGTCCTCGATCTGCTGCCCCCGGGTGCCGGCGCCGGGCTGCGCGCCTTCTACCGGACGGTCATCCGCCGCGCGCCGTTCGTCTACGCGGGGCTGTACGCGGCGTTCTTCCGCCACCCGGGAGACGGTCTCCCCCGCCCGGGCAGCGCCCCGTTGGCGGTGCTCGCGGAGCGACGGCTGCTGGAGCTCGTCGCGCGGCGGCGCGCGGACGTGGTGGTCCCCGTCTTCCATCTCGCCGCCCAGCTCACCGGTGGTCTGCGCGCCCGCGGTGCACTGCACGTGCCGAGCGCCGTGGTCATCACGGATTTCGCCGTGCACCGCCAGTGGCTGCATCCGGGCAACGACCTCCACCTCTGTCTGACGCCCGCTCTCGCGCACCGGGTGCGGCGGGCGGTGCGGCGTCCGGCCGTCGTCTCCGGCCCGCTGGTGGCGCCCCGCTTCCACGCCCCGTCGTCGACGGCCGAGGAATGGCGGCGCCGTCTCGGCCCGCCGGACCGTCCGCCGGTGCTGGTCTCGACGGGGGCGTGGGGGGCGGGCGCGCGGGTGGTGGACACCGCCGGGCTGCTGGCATCGGCGGGATACCGGCCGGTCGTGCTGTGCGGGAACAACACGCGTCTGCGCCACCGTGTGGCCCGGGTCGAGCACGCCGTCGCCCTGGGCTGGGTGGACGACGTGCGGGGTGTGATGGCGGTCGCCCGGGCCCTGGTCGACAACGCGGCGGGCCAGACGGCGCTGGAGGCACTGGCCGCCGGGCTGCCGGTGGTCGGCCACCGGCCCGTTCCGGGGCACGGCGCGGAGGGCGTGCGGAGCATGGCGGCGCACGGCCTCGCCGACCACGCCCCGGACCCGTGGGCTCTGCTGAGGGCTCTGGACGAGGTGACGGCCCCGGGCCTGGCGCGCGAGCGGCGTCTGTCCGCGGCCCGCGGCCTGTTCCGGGGAGAGGGGGTGCTCCCCCTGGAGGACCTGGCCCGGGCCGGGCGTGCGCGAGCGCGCGGGGCGGGGGTGCCCGGCGCTTCGCCGGGGGCCTGACCGGTGCCCTTCAGTAGCGGAGCGTGCCCGCGATGCCGACGCTGTCGGGCAGGGTGCCGTCGGGGACGAAACGCACTTCCGTGTCGGCGTCCAGCGCCGCCTCGACGAGGCTGTCGACGATGTCCGTCTCGACGCCCTCGGGGGCCGGTTCGCCCTCCGGTACGTCGACGACGTGCAGCTGGTGGTTCTCGTCGGCCCGTCCCGCGGCGCGCAGGCCCTCCTCCACGAGGACGAGGGCGGCCCTGTGGTCCATGACCGTGTTCCACACCTCCGCGAGGCCCGCGACGTACGCCTTGCGGCCGCGCGCCGCGTCCAGGTCCGCGCGGGCCTGCTGTGCGCGGTCCTCGCGGATCTTGCGGAAGACGGGTTCCAGACGCTTCTCCAGCTGGGGTACGGCGTGCTTCTCGGCGCCCGTCAGGTCCAGCCCGCCCACCGTCGCCCCGGCGTGGCGCGAGATCTTTCCGAAGGCGGTGGTCAGCTCGGGGCTGCCGACCAGGACGAGGGGCAGGTTCCGGTCCGTCATGGCCCGGGCGAGGCGCTCCTCGACGTCGGAGACGTACTGACCGACACGAGCCGCGCGGTAGCCCGTACGGTCCGTGCCGTACGCCGGGCCGGGGAGCGCGTCCGCAAGGTTCGGGACCTGCGGCTTCGCCGGGAAGCCGTGGGCGGTGACCTCGGTCAGGCTCCCGGCGTGGGCCAGGTACAGCCTGCTCTCCTCCTGGTCGAGGACCAGCACCCAGTACGGGCGGGCGTACAGGTGGGCCGCCACCAGGTTGCGGGTGAGGTACGTGGTCGTGATCTCGACGCGTTCGGGGATGTCGTGCGGCGAGATGAACTGCCAGGCCTGCGGGTCCTCGTCCGGTGCGAGCAGCACCAGCAGGCCGTCCTCGGCGCGCTGGGCGTCGAACAGCCGCAGGACGGTGTCCTCGCCGAGCTGTCGCTCCAGCCGGATCCGGCTCTCGCGGTCGACCTCGGGGTCCTCCTTGAGGCGCCGCACCGCCTCGCTGAGGAGATTGCGCAGCCGGATCGGGTCCTGTTCGTTGTCGGGCCTGGCCCGGTGGGTCGGCATGAGCAGCGAGATCGCCGGGAAGGGGCGCGGGCGGCGCAGGTCCTTGAGCACGGCCGGGGTCAGGTCACTCGTGCGCATCCATGGCCTCCCTGGAACGGCGGGGAACGGTGATCGCATCCAGGGGACCACGGCACGGCGGGCCCCGCGACCGGGCGGCCCGGCCCCGCGGGCCCGGTGCCGGGGAACCGCCTCGGAGCCCGTCGGCCGGCCTTCGACCGGAAGGCGGACATGGCACGGCACGGCCGCCCGGTCAGTGGTCACCCGGCGGGCTCCTGGCCCACCGCCGTCGGCGACGAACCTCCGGACACGGCCATGCGGGGCGTGCCGGTGCCGTCCGCGGGGACGGTCCAGATGTCGCTCCCCCGGCCCCCGGAGCCGGGCAGGGCGTAGGCGACGGTGCCGTCGTCCAGCCAGGCCGCCTGGTCGTCGACGTCGCGCGTCTCGGCGAGCGGTTTCTCGCGCATGGTCCGCAGGTCGAGGACGTACAGCCGCCAGGGATCGGCCGGGTCGTCGGAGACCTTCTTCTTGAAGGCGAGCCGGGTGTTGTCAGGCGACAGGGAAGGGCACTCGACGTTCTGCCGCAGCGCCCTCGCCGACCACTTCGCCATGTCCCCCTCGACCAGGTAGGTGCGGCCCCTGGTCGAGACGGTCGCGTAGAAGCGGTTGTCGTCACGGGCGAAGGTCACCCCCCAGTAGTTGACGTCGGGGGCGTGGTAGCGGGCCCCGTCGAGGGCCAGGGGGATGCCCTCGATGGACTTGACGAGGTAGCCGGTGCGCAGGTCGAGGATCGCGGTCCGGGTGGAGAAGGCGGTGGTGGCGTACGAGTCCCCGGTGGCGAACACCGTCCAGGACACCATCCGCCCGGAGGCGGAGACGCGGGCGCGGGTGGGGATGCCCGGCACGGTGATCCGGCGATGTTCGCGCAGTCGGCGGTCGAGCACGACGGCGTGCGTCCTGGGCAGGACGCCGGGGCGGGCGCGCAGGCAGACCGCGTGGTCGCCGGAGGCGTAGAACCGGTCGCAGGCGGGACCGCCGGGAGTGCGCGTGCCGGGCGGGGCGGCGAGCGGGCGGCGGGCGACACGTCCGGTGGCGGTGTCCCGGAAGTACAGCGCGGGCCCGGTGACGGTGAACGAGGCGTCGGCTTCGGCCTGTTGGGCCGGGGTACGGTGCTGCGCGTGCAGGGCGTAGCCGACGGATCCGCCCGCGAGGAGCAGCACCGCGGCCACCAGGACGGCGATCCGGGCCCGTGGGCCCAGGGGTGTCGTGGGTTCGGGGAATCCGGCGCTCATGCGATCGGCCTCTCGGTGGTCGGGGCTCCGGGCTCCTCGGCGCCCGCGGTGCCGGACGGGCCACGGGGCAGCAGCGCCCAGCCGCCGGCGAGCGCGGCGAGCAGGGCGACGGCCGCCGCCCACAGGGCGGGGCGCGGTCCCCACACCGTCCAGGCTGCGCCGAAGCCCGCAGCGGCGAGCATCCGGGCGAGTGCCTGGCCGGTCTGGAGCAGGGCCAGCCCGCCCGCCCTGCCGTCGGCGGGCAGCACGGGTGAGGCCAGCGCCATCAGCACGCCGTCGGTACCGGCGTAGAAGACCCCGAGCAGCACGAGCACGGGCGCGACGAGGAGCAGGACGGGGCCACCGGCCGGGAGCAGGAGCGCGGCGTACACGCCGAGCAGCGCGAGGTGCCCGTACAGGAACGGCAGCCGTCGGCCCACCCGGTCCGCGATCCGCCCGGCCGGGACCGCGAGCAGCAGGTAGCACGCCGCCGCGCCGAGCGGCAGCAGCGGGAACCAGCCGACGGGGAGGTCGAGCCGGCGCTGGAGCAGGAGGTAGACGAAGGCGTCCCCGATGGTGGCGGCGCCGAGCAGTCCGGCGGCTGCGAGGATCCGCCGGAAGCCCCGGTCGCGGAGCGCCCCGAACACCTTGCGGGTACGCGGGGTCCGGGGCGCCGGCGGGCTGACGACCGGCTGTCCGGGCACGTACAGCACGAGGAGCAGTACGCCGAGCAGCCCGACGCAGAAGCTGACGACGAACACCGCGTCGTAGGCCCCGGTGGTCGCCCGGAGCAAGGCGAACGCGGCGAGCGGTCCGAGCAGGGCGCCGGCGGTGTCCATGGCCCGGTGCACGCCGAAGGATCTGCCGAGCGTCTCGGGCCTGCTGCTGAGCGTGATCAGCGCGTCCCGGGGCGCGGTGCGGATGCCCTTGCCGACGCGGTCGGTGGCGAGGGCGGCGGCGATCCCCGCGGTGGCGCCGCCCGCGAGCAGCAGTCCGAGCCGGGAGAGGGCGGAGAGGGCGTAGCCGATGCCCGCGACCCTCTTGTGCCGGTGTCCGCGGTCGGCCGCGTGTCCGCCGAGCAGCCGGACGACGGAGGTCGCGCCGTTGAACAGGCCGTCGAGGAAGCCGAATTGGAGGGGTGAGAGACCGATTCCGAGGACCAGGTAGAGCGGCAGCACCGCGGTGACCATCTCGGAGGAGACGTCGGTGACGAGGCTGACCGTGCCGAGTGCCAGGACGGTGCCGGGGACGCGCCGGCCCGCCCCGGCGGTGCGGGGCGGTGCCGGTGTGTCCCGGCGGCCTGTGGTCGCCAGGTACATCAGTGGCAGGTGTACTTCGGGCTGGTGTCCTTGGCCTTGCCGTCGGTGCCGACGTGGCTGAAGCTGTAGCCGGTGTCGGTGAAGTCCAGTTTCAGGACGCCGTACTGACCGCTGATCCGCTTCTGGCTGTTGGGCTGGACCTCCTCGATGGGGTAGGGCTCGGCGCCGCCCATGCCGCCGATGACCTCGGTGATTCCGTCGGCGGTGGCCTTCCCGTCGGGGTTCTGCGGGGCGAACCGCTCGTAGTGGTGGTCGTGCCCGTTGAGCACGAGGTCGGCCTTGGCCCCGTAGAGGAGCTTCCAGACCGGCCGGCTGACCGGGTCGTTGCCGTGCCCGCCCGAGGAGTACAGCGGGTGGTGCCAGTAGGCGGCGATGCACGCCTTGGTGTTGGCGGCCAGATCGGCCTTGAGCCAGTCGATCTGGGCGCTCTTGTCGAGGGAGTTGGAGTCGAGGGCGATGAAGTGCCAGTTGCCCTCGTCGAAGCTGTAGTAGGTCTTGCCCTGGGGGTAGCCGATCGCGCCGAAGTACGCCTTGTAGCCGGCGAGCGATCCGGCCGGGTCGTACGTCTCGTGGTTGCCGGGCACCGGGTGCGTCTTGTTCTTGAAGGCGCCCCAGGTCTTGTCGTAGTAGGCGCGGTAGTCGGAGATCCGGGCGTCGTCGTACTGGTTGTCGCCCATCGTCAGGTAGAACTTCGGGTTGATCTGCTGGGCCAGCGCGGCGGTCCTGGGGTGGGCGCAGCCGCTGTCGGAGGCGGTGCACTGGGCGGCGATGTCACCGGCGGCGACCACGGTGAAGGCACCGGTCTGCGGGGGCGTCCCGGCGAACGTGCCGTACACCTCGACCTCGTGGAGCGAATAGCCGTACGAGGTGCCGCGCGCGGTGCCGTACACGCGCAGGTAGCGGCCCTCGCCGGACAGGCCGGGCCGGTCGTCGGTGCCGCCGTCGCCCGCCGTCTCCTCGACGAGCCGGGTCCATGCGGTGCCGTCGGCGGAGATCTCGATCCGATACGCCTTGGCGTACGCGGCCTCCCAGTCGAGCTTCACGCGTGTGACGTCGGCGGTGGCGCCGAGGTCGACGCGGATCCACTGCGGGTCCTTGCCCTCGACGCTGGCCCAGCGGGTGGCCGGGTCGCCGTCGAAGGCGTTCTGCGGGCCGAGACCGGAGTCCTCGGTGGAGGAGGCGGTGGCGGGCCTGCCACCGGAGATGAGGGGGTCGGCGGTGGCGTCGGCCCGGTCGGGCCAGGCGAGCAACAGCCCGCCGACGAGGAGGAGTACGGCGGCGAGGACCGTGGGCACCGTACGGTGCCGGGTGGCTGTGGGGAGCGGAGCTGAGCCTTTCAGGTGCATACCTGCACTCCTGGCCTGGTGGGCGAGAGCTGGGCATCGGTGCATGACCGCGCGCCCGGCCCGCGTGCGGACGGGGAGCGGCATCGAGGTGGCCGGGTCAGAGCTCTCGCTGAGCGCGTCATGCCCGCGGGACGGGCACCGCGCCAGGCCACCGGCCGGAATGCTAGCGAACAGTAAACTTTCCTACCAGTCCCGGGGCCCGCCTTGTTCCGGCGGTCGTTCGCCGCCATTTGCCACAGGAATTCGGACCTCGTGAACATTCTCGAAGCTCTCTGCCCGACGGGTACGGGACGGGCCCGGCGCCGTCCGCGGGTTGCCCCGGGTGGGGTGCGGGACGACGCTGGAGGAAGCGGCGGCCCCGCCCGTTGAGCCGGGCCCCGGGCCGCGTACCCGGAGACGACGGGGAGGCACCGGCCGTGGACGGTCGGGAACCCGTGGCACCGCGCCGCCCCGGCGCGCGCGGCCACCGCACCGTGCCGCACACCGCGGACCTGCGGGTGGAGGCGTGGGCCCCCACGGCCGGGGGCTGTGTCGCCGAGGCCGTGCGCGCGATGGTGGAGAGCTTCGCCGACACGTCCGGCGCGGCGCCGGTCGGGGAGCGCACCTGCCCGGTCGCGGCCGGCTCCGGCGAGGACCTGCTGGTGACGGTCCTGGAGGAGGTCGTCTACCGGCTGGACGCCCACGGGGAGATCCCGCTCGACGTGGAGGTGGACGCGGACGTGGGGACGGACACGGGCACCGGAACGTCCCGGGCGGCGGGTGGCGGACCGGGACCGCTGGTCCGTTTCCGCATGGCCGACGCCGGGACCGCCCAGGAGGTCGGCGCCGTACCGAAGGCCGTCTCGCTGCACGGCCTGCGGCTGCGGCACGGCCCCGACGGCTGGGCCTGCGGGGTGACCCTCGACGTCTGAACGCGGGCCGGCCACCGACCGGAGGTGAGGGCCATGGAGATCGCACTGGTGGAGCGGAGCCCGTACCGGTTCCGGATCGAACAGCGGGAGCCGATGCGCGTGCCCGGGATGGTGTTCGCCTCCCGTGCGCTGCTGCCGCAGGCGTCCGGGGACAAGGCGCTGGAGCAGGTGGTGAACGTGGCGACGCTGCCCGGCATCGTGCGCGCCTCCTTCGCCATGCCCGATGTGCACTGGGGCTACGGCTTCCCGATCGGCGGGGTGGCCGCCACCGACATCGCCCGCGGCGGGGTCGTCTCACCGGGCGGCGTCGGGTTCGACATCTCCTGCGGCGTCCGGCTGCTGGCCGCGGGGATCGACCGCGAGGCGCTCGACCACGACCGGATGCGGCGGCTGATGGACGCTCTCGACCGCACCGTCCCGCGCGGCATGGGACGCGGCGGCCTGTGGGAGCTGTCCGGGACCGCGGAGATGGACGAACTGCTGGTCGGCGGGGCGCGGTACGCGGTCGAACACGGTCACGGAGTGCCGCGCGACCTCGCCCGTTGCGAGGACCACGGCGTCCTGGAGGGCGCCGCGCCGGGAGAGGTGAGTTCGCGGGCCGTCGAACGCGGACTGCACCAGGTGGGCAGTCTCGGGTCGGGCAACCACTTCCTGGAGGTCCAGGCGGTGGACCGGGTCCACGACCCCGTGACGGCGGCGGCCTTCGGGCTGCGGACGGGTCAGGTGTGCGTCATGATCCACTGCGGCTCGCGGGGCCTGGGGCACCAGGTGTGCACCGACCACGTCCGGGTGATGGACCAGGAACTGCACCGGCACGGCATCCGGGTCCCGGACCGGCAGCTGGCCTGCACCCCGGTCGACTCGCCGCGCGGCCGCGCCTACCTGGGGGCGATGGCGGCGGCCGCCAACTACGGCCGGGCCAACCGGCAGTTGCTGTCCCAGGCCGCCCGTCGCGCCTTCGCCACGGCCACCGGGGCGGGACTGGACCTGGTCTACGACATCTCGCACAACACCGCCAAGATCGAGACCCATGAGGTGGACGGTGTGCGGCGCTCCCTGTGCGTCCACCGCAAGGGGGCGACACGGGCGCTGCCGCCCGGCGACCCGGAACTGCCCGAGGACCTCGCGCGGGCGGGCCAGCCGGTGCTGGTCCCCGGGACGATGGGCACCGGCTCGTACGTGATGGTCGGCCTGCCCGGCAACGACGCGTTCCGCTCCGCCTGCCACGGCGCCGGCCGGGTCTGGAGCCGGCACCAGGCACTGCGCATGGTCCGCGGCGAGCGGCTGCGCGACGAACTGGAGGCCCGCGGCATCGCCGTGCGCCCGTCGTCGTGGCGCGGTCTCGCCGAGGAGACACCGGAGGCGTACAAGGACGTGGACGCGGTCGTGGAGGCCACCGAGGGCGCCGGGCTGGCCCGGCCGGTGGCCCACCTGGTGCCGCTGGGCGTCGTCAAGGGGTGAGCCGCCGACGGGGAGCACCCACCGCCCGCGTCCTCCGCTCCCCTATCCGATGCCGTCCTCGAAGTCGTCGGCGCCCTCGGGCCCCATCCCGTCGTCGCCGACGGTGTAGGTGTCCTTGACCTTGACCTCGCTGACACCCCGGCCCTCGGGAAAGACGCGCCGCCAGTCGCCGATGACGTGCAGCTCGTCGGTGCCCATCGCCCGTACGACGGCGAGTCCGTCCTCATGGGCCTTGAGGGCCTTCATCCAGAGGTTGGCGAACGCCTGCGAGCGGATGATGTGCATCCAGTCCGGCCGGTACAGCTCCCGGTTGTAGTTCGACTCCCCCATGGTGGAGACGAACTTGGAGTACATCGCCTTCACGTACTCCAGCGTCACCTCGTCGTCGGCGGCGATCGCCGTGTCCCTGGCCTCCTTGAGCGCGACCCGGAACTTCTCCAGCAGGTTCTCGGTGGCTCCGGAGGTGAACGACTCGTGGATCTCCGGTGGTTCGCACAGTCCGTGCTTCGGGCCGGACAGCCGCAGCAGGAGGCGCAGGGTCGGTTCGGTCACCCACAGCGGGCCGGGTTCGTCACGGTTGCCGATCGGGTTGGGCAGCACCGCCGAGTGCTCCCACGCAGGCGGTGTGATCAGGTGGACACCGGCACGGCGGCGGTCATGGGCGAAGCCGGTGGAATGCTCCAGCTGCCCCAACGGCAGATGTGTCTTGAGGGCGGAGAGATAGGCGCCGTTGATGTCGAGCGCCGTCACTTCGTGGCGGCCGGGCGGAAGTTCGTGCCGGGTCCACTTCGGGCGCGCCTCCCAGATCCGGTCGGCCCCCCTGGACGTCTGCTTCTTGAGGACGTCGGGGATCCAGGGATGGGCGATCACGTCGTAGCGGGCACCCTTGCGGGTCTCGTCCAGCAGGCGCATCGCGTCCGGGATGGCCCGCTTCGACAGGGCGGCGACGGCCGCGTCGATGTCGCCCCGGTGCTCGGCGAGCGCGCCCCGGACCGCCTCGTGGATCAGGGCGGCCGGGCCGGCCTGCTGCTGGAAGGCACGTCGGGCCGGTGATCCGGAACGCCTCGACGGGCCCGTCGTGGACGACGCTCCCGCATCGGAGGCGGTGGAGCGTTCCGGCGTCCGGTGGACGGGCGGTCCGGCTACCCGGGCGGGGGCAGCGTCCGGGGGTCCGGCCGTCGTGACGGCCGGACGGCAGTCGGCCGCGTCCAGGTGCTGGGCGAAGCCCGCCACACGCTGCGTGGCCGGATGCCCGCACAGCACGCACGGCTCGGCGGCCTCCAGGGGTTCCACCTCGTCGGGTGCCGGGCCGGGTTCCGGCGCGGGAACGACGGCAGCCGCCGCGCCGTGCGCCGCGGGCCGTTCCCCGGCCGGGGGCGCTCCACCCTCGGCCACGTCCTCGTCCCCGGATCCGGCGGCGGGCCCGGGGGCCGGCGCGGGGCCGGTGGCAGAGGGGCCGGGCTCCGTGCCGAGCCTGGCGCTCAGTCCGTCCAGCAGATACGCGTACTTGGTGCGTGTCTCGCCGGACGGGTCCCGGCCGCTCTCCCACCCGGCGACGGTCGACGGGCCCACACCCAGCGCCCGCGCCACCTGCGCCCTGGACAGCCGGGCCCGTTCGCGCAGGGTTCGGCGCACCTCGGCGGCCGGGAGCTCCGCTTCCGGGCCGACGGCGGCGAGCAGCGAGTCGATCGCGTCGAAATCACTCACCGGACAGGCCCTTCAGATGTAGGTGACGGGGTTGCGGGACAGATGCGGGCTCGGGGTGGGGCGTCCCACCCGCGGATCACCGCGCAGGATCTCGCCCTCGAGCGCGTAGCGGTCGCCGCGCTTGGAGATGCCGGTGATCCTCGCCACCGCGAGCACGGTGCCCGCGGCGTTGATGATCTGCGCCTCGTTCTGGGACAGGGCCCGGTCGGCGTTGAACTTCCAGACGCCCCGACCGGCTTCCCACGCCTCGTCCTCGCTCATGCCGGGACGCCACCCGCGGGCGGTTCGCGCCGGGCCGTCGCCCGCCTCCACGGCGCGCTCCGCGCCGATCCGGATCTGGAGCACCCGCACACCCCTCAGACATACTCCTCAACTTGTTGAGAAGTTTACATCCCCCGGGCGGACAGGGTGTCGGCGCGTCACGGAGGAGCCCGACCGGCCACCGGAGAAACTGCCTTGCATGACCAACACACTCAGAGCATTCCTCGAAGGCGGCCCCGACGACCTCCCGGAGCGCATCGTCCCCCTCACCACCCCGGGGAACGACCTCAAGGTCCCGTTCCGCGGCGGATACGAACACTTCAGGGTCACCACACGCCGCCAGGACACCCCGGAGGGCCAACTGCCCGTCTACGAGTGGTGGGAGCGCACGGAGTTCCCCGGCTGAACGGCACCCGGAACACGCCACCGTTCCGGGACGCACATGCCCCGGGGCAGCACGACACCGTTCCGGGACGGGGCACCGTCCGGGGCACGGGCGGCCCCGACCGCACCGACACAACACCGCTGAGGGGCCACCGGGCGGCACAACACAACACAACGCTCTCGAGACAGCAGGTCAGAGGCGAGAGCAACCGACACCGACAAGCCGACGGACGCCTTTTCCCGGGCGTGTCAACGAAAGACACGCTGTCGCGGGGGTGAGCGGGTTTCAGGAAGTCGCCCGGACGGACCAACGGAACATCAAGAGCGCCTGCTTTGAGGGCAGTTGAGCGTTTATCGGATTATCCGGAAATAGCATTTGGCGTAGGCCGTGTACCCCGATAGGCGTTCCGGCCGCGCACGGCAACGTGTCCGATATGACAGGTATGGGGACCGTCAGTACGTTCAATCACGGGTCGACTGCTCAGCCGGCCTCCCTGAGACAGGAGAAGTGACATGGTTACCCGTTCCACCGTTGTTACCGGTGCCGTCGCGGCTGCGGCGGCGCTGGC
>NZ_JBEZVN010000014.1:0-143193 GCF_040636995.1 Streptomyces sp. NPDC032161
GACCGTCGAGGTCTTCCGGGGTGTCACCTGCGACAACGGCGCCCCCATCGCCACCGTCGGGCCGTGGAGCTCCAGCGACGGCGTCCGTCCGGGCCACGTCAAGGGCGGCGTCCACGTCAAGAACGGAATCGTCGCCAGCTTCCGCGTGATCCACCACCACGGCCACCACGGTGGCGACAAGGGCGGCTACGGCGGCGACGAGGGCGGCTACGGCGGCGACGAGGGCGGTTACGGCGGCGGATACGACGACTGACCCGACCGCTCAACCCACACACAACCCCGGCCCGCCGGAATCGGGCCGGGGTTCCGTGTGTTCACGGCAACCGTTCCGTGCGTGCGCGACAACCGGGGGAAACGGCCGGGCACCCGGCGGCCCGGCCCCCGGTCAGCCGACGTTGACGTCGATGCAGGCGTAGAAGGCGTTGGCGGTGTCGGCGATGTTCCACACCGCGAGCACCTTCTGCTTGCCGGTCAGTCCGCCGAAGCTCACCTGATGGGTGACCGTCGCACCCGGCTGGGCCCCGTTGTCGTTGAACTCGGCGATCTTCCGGCCGCCGGCGAAGTACTGCCAGGTGCTCGTGGCGTGCCGGGCGGTCAGGACCCACTGGAACGACTGGGTCCGGCCGACCGGGGTCACCTTCCATCCCTTGGAGTCGTTGTCGAGTTCGGCGAACCGGCCGTTGCCGCCGCTGCAACTGGTCAGCCCCTTGGGGCCTTCCACGCTCTGCGGCTCGTACTTGATCTCTCCACAGCTCACCGTCCCGGCGGCGCACTGGGCCTGACGGCTCGGCGGCGACGAGATGTATCCGTGGGCGTCGGCGGAGCCCGCCGGGAGGGTCAGCGCCAGAACCGGCGCCAGCGCGGCTCCGACGACTGCGGCTGTCTTCCTTTTCGCGTGCATGCTTCTCCTTCACATGAGGCGTCGCTGCGCACGCCCGGGCCGTGGGGGCCCGACGACGGCAGGCCGGCCTCTCCGGTGTGGGGCCAAGAGGCGCGAAGGGCGGGGCAGGGCCCACCGGAACGCACACCGCGCGGTCGCGGGCGCCCGTCAGGCGGCCTTGCACTTGGACCAGACCATAGCCATCGCCGAGCCGCCGTCAAGGGTTGCGGCCGGCGGAGGGTTCACGGGGGCCGCTTCCGGACATCCCCGAACACCCGTCGGCCGGCTTCCGGAAGGCTCGCCCAGGGCGCGGGCTCCCGGGCGTCCACCCCGCGGGCGCCGACGCATGCGCCCGTGCCCGTGCCCGTGCCCGCGGGAACGAGGCCGGGGAGAGGCCGGTCACCGTACCCCCGGTTCGGGAACACGGCCCGGCGCGGCATCCCCGCGATGCTCGTCACCGGCGCCGCGTCACCACCCCGTCGCGCCGTCGATGCGCTCGCGCAGCAGGTCGGCGTGGCCGATGTGACGCGCGTACTCACCGACCATGTGCGGATGGACCATGCGCAGCGAGTACAGCTCGCCGGCACGGGTGAAGGTGTCGTCCAGGGATGCGTCGGCGACGATCGCCTCGGCCAGCCGGCACTCCTCCACGAGGCGGTCGCAGCCGTCGGAAGCGCGGGCCGGGTCCAGGTCCTCGAAGTCCGCGTCCTTCCCCTTCCCCGGGTCGTACATGGGGTCGAGGGCCTGACCGGCGAACCGCTGCCGGAACAGACCCGTTCGACCTTCGCCATGTGGCGGATCAGTCCGAGCAGCGTGAGGTTCGACGGCTCCACCGTCTCCCGCGCGAGCTGCTCTCCCGTGAACCCCGCGCACTTTTGTGCAGCAGCGTGCCGCGGTACCACGCCAGATAGCCGGTGAGCATCTCCCGTTCGCCCGCCACGAGAAGACCGGATACGCGCCGCACATCAGGTGCTGTCCATGTCATCCTCCGATCCTGCCCCGCCCGCGGAGGATCGGGCCGGCGAATTCGCCGGCCGCCGACGAACGGCCGGACACGCCGGGGAGCGGAAGCGCGCGACGCGACGAACGCCGCGCCGTGCCCACGGCGTTCCGGCGCCTTCCGGCACGGCCGCACCGAGAATGCAGGCGTGTCCACCGTCTCCTTCCCCACCGGGCGCGATCCGCGCACGGAATGTGCCCTGCTGCTCCTGTCGGCCGCCTCGGGGGCGACCGACGCGTTCGCCTTCGTCTGTCTGGGGCAGGTCTTCGCCGGGGTGATGACCGGAAACCTCGTGCTGCTGGGCGCCTCCGCGGTCGGCGTCGGGGAGCACGGGGTGGCCCTCGGGGTGATCACCGCGCTGGTCTCGTACGGCTCGGGGGTCGCGTGCGGGGCGTTGCTGACCGCGCGGCTGCGGTGGCCCCTGCCGATGACGCTGCTCGTCGAGGTGGTGCTGCTGACGGCGGGCGCGGTGCTGTGGGGGGCGGGTCCGCTCACGTCCGCCGGGGGCCGGCTGGGGCCGCTGGTACTCGTCGCCGCGGCCATGGGCGTCCAGGGGCGCGTCCTCACGACGCCCACGAACTACTTCACCGGCACGCTCACGTCCCTCGTCGGGCGCGCGGCGTCGCGGTCGTGGCGGCGGGAGGACCGCTGGGCGGCCGGCCGGCTGGCGGCGGTCGTGGTGGGTGCCGCCGTGACCGCGCTGGCGGTGCGGCTCAGGCCGGAGGCGGCGGCCCTGGTGGCGGTGGTGCCCGTGGCCTGCGCGCTGCTGATCGAGGCGGCCCCGACGCGACGGCCCGGCGGCTGAGCCCGGCACGGTGCCGGTACGGGTACCAGGAGTGGGCGGCGGCCGGGGCGCGGAGCCGGGGAGCCCCGGCCGGATCGGGGGTTTCCGGCCGGGGCGGTCGAGGGGTGGGCGCATTGCGCGACCCCACATAGATGAACGATAAACCATTGCCACTCGCTCCCGGGAATCACCCCCTCGGCGACGGGCGCCGGACCGCGAAGGGAGGCGCTCGCGCGCCCCCGCACGCCCCCCGCGCACACCCCATGAGCTGGGCGCACAACCTGGGCGCGCACGGCGCGACATGCATCCACCCTCGAGCGTCAACTTCCGTCAGATGAAAGGCTGTTCGACGAATCGACGCCATCCGCAGCCTATGGCATATGCCAGAAGCAACAACATGTCGAGTGTTGCCAAATCCCTTACGAGCCCCTGCGGCCTGTGCCACAGTCGTCTCCGGTCCACCTTTCAGACCTGGTCGCGCCGCGCCTGTATCGGAGTACGAGATGCCGTCCCATCTGTCCGCGGACCGCCCCGCCCCGCAGCCGCACGAACGTGACGCCGTCGACGCGCTGATCCACCGCGCCCGGCAGCTGCGCGGCGAGGTGGATGCCGTACGCCGCGACGCGGTCCTCGTCGACGAGGAGGACCCGCACACGCGCTGGCAACGAGCGCTCTGCGAACTGGCGGTCCACCATCTCGACGACCTCGGCACCCGACTGGGACAGCTGCGGGAGGGCCTCGGGCCCGACGCGCCGGACACCCCGCGCCCCCCCGGGCAGCCGTCCGCGAGGACTCCCTCCCGGACCGCTCCGCACGGTGGGGCGGCTCCGTCGGGAAGCGGCTCGCTCATCGGCAGGGTGGGCAGCGCCGAGTGGAACCTGCTGACGGACGAGGTCACCTGGTCCGAGGAGCTGTTCCAGATCTTCGGCAGGTCCCCCGACGCGGGCCCCCTCTCCCTGGACGAGCTTCCGTCCGTGCTGCTCCCCGAGGACCAGCCCCTACTGACAGCCCTGGTCACGGACTGCCTGGTGGACGGAAGGCCCATGGACGGGGAGTTCCGCATCCTGCGGACCGACGGCCGGACGCGCACGCTCCACATGATGGGCGAGCCGGTACTCGACACGGACGGCTGCACGGCCTCGATGTGGGCGGTGCTGCGGGACGTGAGCGAGCTGCGGCACAGCGAGCAGGCGGTGCGCCGGACCCGCGACGCGCTGCGGCGCAGGCAGCACATGGCGCGCACCGAGCGCCGGATGGCGGTCGAGCTCCAGGAGGCCGTACTGCCTCCGTGGCGCGGCCCGCTGCGGCTTCCTTCGCGGGGAGCCGGTGTGCTGGACGTCGCGGCCCACTACCTCCCGTCGGAGTCGAGCTCCCTGATCGGGGGCGACTGGTACGACGCCCTGGAACTGCCCGACGGCAGGACGATGCTCACCGTCGGCGACCTCACGGGGCACGGCGTCGAGGCCGCCTCCGCCATGGCGATGCTCCTGGGAGCGCTGCGCGGGATGGCCGTGGCCGGTGTCGAGCCCGGGGCTCTGATGGGGCACCTCAACCGGTTGCTCGAATCCTCCGTGCAGCCGGCCCTCGGCAGCGCCGTCTGCTGCCGCTTCGATCCGGCCACCGGCGCCCTCGTCTGGGCGCAGGCCGGACACCCCGCGCCGCTGCTGTTCCGCAACGGCGAGGGGCGCCCGCTGCCGTCGCCCGACGGGGTCCTCCTCGGCGCGGCATCGGGTGTCGCCTACGAGCAGGACGAGGCGCAGCTGCTGCCCGGCGATGTGCTGGTCCTCCACACCGACGGGCTGAACCGTCACGGCGACCGGGGTGCGGGCCCGGACGCCCTGCTCGCGCTGGCACCGCGCTTCGCGCGGGCCCGTACGGCACAGGAGTGCGTGCGCACGGTCGTCACGGAGTTCGGCGGCGCCGAGCCCCTGGACGACGCGTGCGTGCTGATCGCCCGCATCGGGGCGTAGGCACAACGGCACCCGTACGGGCACTCGAACGCGAACGCCGGACACGAAGCGGTACGCGGGAGAAGGATCCGCCCACGGAACTCGGTGTGCGGACGATCGCCGGCCGGACGGTGTTCGGTCGGACGGTGTTCGGTCGGGCGGTGATCGATGGGACGGTGGTGTCGCTTCGGACGGTGTCGGATCGGGCCGTGCTCGACCGGGCCGCGGCCGCTGTCTCGCGGTCGACGACCGGTGCCCGCTCCTCGCGGTGCCCCCGGGTCAGATCTCCGACGAGCGCCTGGGCTGCTTGATGACGGAGTGCTGCGGCATGGCGACCCGGATCTCCTCCCGCAGGTCCTCGATCTTCGCGTAACCCGCGTACTGGCCCGTCAGCCGGTACATCTCGCGCAGCCGGTCCCAGGTGCGGTGCGAGGAGGTCTCCCCCATCGTCACCAGGGCCAACCGGGCGTAACGGTCGGCCTGTTCGGGGTCGTCGGCGATGAAGCACGCCGAGGCGAGCGAGATGAAGTCGAAGATCTTGGACCGCTGGCGTCCGTTGGCCCGGAGTTCCAGCGCCTGCTTGGCGTGGCGCTGAGCCACCGTCGCCACCGACGGGTCGTGTTCGGCAAGGGTACGGAACGCCAGGGCCTGCATCCCGTGCAGATCCGCCTCGTCGAACATCTGCATCCAACTGGGCGGCGGGACGTCGCTCTTGTCCGAGACGAAGAGTTCCTCGGCCTTGCCGAGCGTGCGCCGCATCGCCTGTCCCTGCCCCATGGACGCCTGCGCCCATGCCTCGATGGTGCACAGCATCGCCCGGGTGCGCGGCAGAACCATGTCGCCCGAGCCGGACTTGGCGAGCTTCATCAGGTCCAGGGCGTCGTCGGGACGGCCCAGGTGGACCATCTGGCGCGCCGCCCGGGACAGGGCCTCGCCGGCGCGGGGACGGTCGCCGCCCTCGCGTGCCGCGTGCGCGGCGATGACGAAGTACTTCTGCGCGGTGGGTTCCAGGCCGATGTCGTGGGACATCCACCCCGCGAGCACCGCGAGATTGGCGGCGACGCCCCAGAGGCGACGCTGCAGGTGCTCGGGGTGGCGGTAGGCGAGCATGCCGCCCACTTCGTTGAGTTGCCCCACCACGGCCTTGCGCTGGAGTCCGCCGCCCCTGGAGGCGTCCCAGGCACGGAACACCTCGACGGACCGTTCGAGTGCCTCGATCTCCTCCGACCCGATGGGGGCGGCCTCGTACCGGTCGAATCCGGCGGAGTCCACGTGCAGCGGGTCATCGGTCCGTGGGACGTCGGCCGCCAGCACGGGGTCGCTGTGCAACCAGTTGTGCATGGGGCCGGTGATGGTCGATCCTGCGGCGAGCGCGGCGCCCGCGCTCACCAAGCCGCGTCGGTTGAGCATGAGGTCCATTCCCGTGAATTCGGTGAGGACCGCTGCCGTCCGCTCGGGCGCCCACGGCAGTCCGTCGGGGTTGTGCTCCGCCCCCGCCTCTCGCCGCTTCCCCACACGCCCGCGCCGGCCGAACCCGAGGTCCTCGATGGTCACGACACGACCGAGCCGCTCGGTGAACAGGGCTGCCAGCACCTTCGGCACCGGATCGCGAGGGGACTCGCCCATCTCGATCCAACGCCTCACCCGCGAGGTGTCGGTGGCCAGCTGCGAATGGCCCATGGCCGCCGCCTGCCGGTTCACCAGTCTCGCGAGTTCGCCCTTGGACCAGCCGGCGAGGCCGAACAGGTCGGACAGGCGGGTGTTGGGTTCTCCGGTCACGTCAAGCCCCCAGGTTCTCGGCTGTGTTGACAGTAGCCGCCTGTCACAGGCGTCGCGACTATTCGCCAGGGTTCGCCAGGGTGCGCCAGATGGTCTGCCACCCGTGATCCGGTGTCGGGTAGGAAAGCGCCACCCCGCCCGGCAGCCCTAGGTACTCCCCAGGGTGCCGAAGGGCCGCCGGACGGGGCGGTGCACGCAACTTGTCGGCGCACGAAGGGATCTGTCTCCCCCATGTACACAGCATCGTCCTCCGTGACCGCCCCGCCCCGGCCGCTCCGTCCCCTGGGGGCGGGCAGCGGGCCGTACCTCGCGCCGCACGCCGTCCCGTCGGCTTCCGGCGCGGTCCGGCCGAGGCGGCCGGCCGGGGTGGGCGGCGCGCCGCTCAGCGGACGGCTGGACCTGTCCGGTCCGCAGGGCGCTCAGCTGAGGATGGTGATCGCGTCGGTGCACCGGATCTGCCCGGAGTTCAGTCCGGTGCAGATCCTGCGCCGCAGCGGCCGTTCGGTTCTCCTGGTCGGCTCCACGGGGCGCACGACCGCGGTCGCCAAGTGTTTACTGGACCACTCCCCCGCGTGGTCGGAGCGGTTCCGCCACGAGATAGCGGCCTACCGCGCGTTCGTCCGGCACCGCCCGCCGGTGCGGGTGCCCCGGCTCATCGCGGCCGACCCGGACAACTGCGCCCTGGTGATCGAGCGGATGCCCGGCCGGGTGGCGGCGCTGACCCGGCACCCGGGGGAGGCGCCGCCCCGGGCCGACGTGCGGGCCGTGCTCGGCTCGATCGCGCGTGTCAACACCTGGCGCCCGGCTCCGGGACTGTTCGACGCACCCCTGGACTACGCCGCGCGGATCGCCCACTACCACGAGCTCGGTCTGTTCACCGACCGCGATCTGGGCGACCTGCGGAAGCTGCTGCACGGTCTGGCGGGCGGCCGTCAGGGCACGTGGCAGTTCTGCCACGGTGACGCACTGCTCTCCAACGTCCTGCTGTCGCCCACGGGTCCGGTGCTGGTCGACTGGGAGCACGCGGGCTGGTACCTGCCGGGCTACGACCTGGCGACGCTGTGGGCGGTCCTGGGGGACGCACCGGCGGCGCGGCGCCAGATCAGCCAGCTGGCACAGGCGGCGGGACCCGCGGCGCGCGACGCGTTCCTGGTGAACCTGATGCTGGTGCTGACGCGGGAGATCCGCACCTACGAGACGGCCGTCCAGCGGGCCATGCGGGAGCCGGGGACCGGAGGCGTCGTTCCGGACCGGCCGGGTGCGCTCTCGTCGAGCGAGGAACAGCGGCTGCTGCTGCGGCGGTTGCACGACGACTGCGCCATGGCCCGCCGGGCCGTTCGCGCCGCGGTCGGCACTCGCTGACCCTCCCGGGGGGAGACGCGCCGCGGGTCCGGTGCCGACACACCGGGCCCGCGGCGCGCTGCCGTGACGCGGGTCCTTCTCAGTGCGCGCGCACGATGTCCACGTCGGACGCCTTGACGAAGGCGATCCGGTGGCCGATCTGTACGGTCACGTACCTCTCCCCGCCCCGGAAGTACGTGTGGTCGTAGGGGTGCGAGGAATCGATCGTCGGGGCGTGGAAGTAGCCCGTGGGGGCCTCGCCGCCGCCGGGGTAGGACTGCCCGGCCTTGATGGTGTACCCGAGCGGTGCTCCCACCCGCTGGTCCGCGAAGTCCGCGGGATACTCCGACTTCTCCGGGTAGGCGACGCCGAACACCGGGACCTCGGCGCGTGCCTTCCTGGGCCGGACCACGTATCCGGCGGTGGGTGTGGTGGTCCGGGTGTGGGCCGGGGTGCGCAACCACGCCTTCTGGCCGTACCACCAGATCGCAGTCCAGCCGGGGACCCGGTCCGCGACGACGGCCCGCTGGGTGGCGCTGATCTTGCTGCCCCAGTCGGCGGCGCAGTTCGTTCCGGGAGAGCCGTCGGGGTGCAGACCGGGGTCGGAGAAGAGCGGCGCGTCGGCGGACGGCGCGGTGTGGAGCGGGACGGCGCTGGATCCCTGGACGGGCAGGTCCACGCCCTTCTCGCAGTCGCGGAACACCTGCTTGTTCTTCTTGAAGTCCGGGCTGATGGTGACGAGTTCGCCGCGGGCGGAGGCGGTCGGCACGGTGGGCCTGCCGAGCAGTGCCATGAAGCGGTTCCAGTCCCAGTACGGGCCCGGGTCCCAGTGCATGTTCCTGGTTCCGGAGGCAGTGGTGGGCGGTACGCCGTCGTGGCCGATGATGTGCTGGCGGTCGAGGGGTATGTCGTATTCGGCGGCGAGGTGACGCACCAGCTTCGCGGTGGAGCGGTACATCTCGGGGGTGTACCACTTGGCGCCGTCGACGGCGACACCCTCCTGCTCGATGCCGATGGAGTGGCTGTTGACGTACCAGTTGCCCGCCTGCCAGGCCACGTCCTTGTTCTTGACCATCTGGGTGACGTGGCCGTCGGAGGAGCGCACCACGTAGTGGGCGGAGGTCTGCTTCAGCGGGTTCTGGAAGATCTCGAGGGTGGTGTCGAAGTCCTCCTCGGTGTCGTGCAGAACGATGAACCTGATCTTGTTGGTGCGGGGTCGGTCGGAGGTGTCGTAGTTGCCGTACGTCTCCTTGTCGGCGGGGTCGCCCGTCTGCTCGTAGGCCGCCGGAACCCAGTCGCACGCGAGACCGCGCGGGCAGTCGGGCCGCACCGAGTCGGCACCGGCGTGTGTCGCGGGGGCGAGCAGTGTCATGCTCAGCGCGCCGGCGGTCGCCAACGCGGCCGCGAGTCGGGTCCTCTGCTTGGGCGTCATGGGCCTCTCCTGGAGCCGTGCGAGTGGGGCCGTACGTGTTCCGATCTCACTGTTCCGTGGTGCGCGCACACTCTCGGACGTGAGATGACAGCGCGTCAAGGGGTCGGCGCCGCCCGTCGACCGAGCCAGTGGACCAGACCACTGGCGCCCTCTCCGACCTGCGGAAAGAAGGAATCCACGGGAGGCCGGTGGCATCTCGATCCCCGCGTTCCGGGCGTCCCGGCCCGATCAGTCATCGGCGGGCGGGGACACCGCGCGCCCGGACGCACCATTCGTGTGACTAATTGCGGATGTGCGTGCCTCGAACGGCCGAAGGGTAGTGCTCGCGCGGACACCCGGTCCGTGCGGCGTGCGCACGGCGAGATCTCGGAAAGGCCCGACACACATGGCTCAGCCCTTCACCCTGCCGGACTTCTATGTTCCTCATCCGGCCCGGCTCAATCCCCATGTCGAGGAGGCGCGGCGGCACACCAGGGAGTGGGCGCGCGGCATGGGAATGCTGGAGGGTTCGGGCGTCTGGGAGGCGAAGGACCTCGACTCCCACGACTACGCGCTGCTGTGCGCGTACACCCACCCCGACTGCTCGTCGGAGGCGCTCTCGCTGGTCACCGACTGGTACGTGTGGGTCTTCTTCTTCGACGACCACTTCCTGGAGCTGTTCAAACGCAGCCGTGACCGCGAGGGCGGCAAGCGGTATCTGGACCGGTTGCCCGCGTTCATGCCGATGGGCCGCGGGTCGGCGATGCCCGAGCCGACGAATCCGGTCGAGGCGGGGCTGGCCGATCTGTGGGCGCGGACGGTGCCGGGCATGTCCGACGCCTGGCGGGGCCGGTTCGCCGTGGCGACGGAGAACCTTCTCAACGAGTCGTTGTGGGAGCTGGCCAACATCGACGAGGGACGCATCGCGAACCCCGTCGAGTACATCGAGATGCGACGCAAGGTGGGCGGCGCCCCGTGGTCGGCGGGTCTCGTCGAGTACGCGGCGGGTGCGGAGGTCCCCGCGGCCGTGGCGGACGAGCGTGCGCTGCGGGTGCTGCGGGACGCCTTCTCCGACGGGGTGCATCTGCGCAACGACCTGTTCTCGTACCAGCGCGAGGTCGAGGACGAGGGCGAGAACAGCAACGGCGTGCTGGTGCTGGAACATTTCCTCGGCTGCTCGACGCAGGAGGCGGCCGACGCGGTGAACGATCTGCTGACGTCCCGGCTCCAGCAGTTCGAGAACACCGTGCTCACCGAACTCGGCCCGCTGTGCGCGGAGAAGGCGCTGGGACCGGAGCGGACGGCGGCGGTCCTGGCGTACGTCAAGGGCTTGCAGGACTGGCAGTCGGGCGGCCACGAATGGCACATGCGCTCCAGCCGGTACATGAACGACGGTGGTAAGGCCGGCGCCCGGTCCGTGCCCGCCTTCGGCATGGCCGCGGCGTCGATCCGGCCGACCCTCCGCTCGGAGACGGCCCGGCTGCGCAGTCACACGCATGTGCCCTACCAGTACGTCGGCCCGTCGCTGCTGCCCGACTTCGAGCTGCCGTTCGACACGACCCTCAGCCCGCATCTGGAGGGTGCGCGGGTGCGGATCGTCGACTGGTCGAGGCGGATGGGGATCCTGGAGGCGCAGCCGGGTGTGCCGGGCTCGCACATCTGGGACGAGGAACGGCTCGTCGCGTTCGACCTGCCGTTGTGCGCGGCGGGGCTGCATCCCGACGCGACGCCGGGGGAACTGGATCTCGCCTCGCAGTGGCTGACCTGGGGGACGTACGGCGACGACTGGTTCCCGGTGGTGCACGGGCGGGCCCGCGACCTGACCGGGGCCAGGCTCGCCAACGAGCGGCTCTCGCTGTTCATGCCGCTGGACGGGGCCGGGACCCCCGAACCGGTCAACGCGCTGGAGCGGGGGCTCGCCGATCTGTGGGCGAGGACCTCGGCGCCGATGGACACGGGCGCGCGACGCGCGTTCCGGACGGCGGTCGAGGACATGACCGCGAGCTGGCTGTGGGAGCTGGCGAATCAGGTGCAGAACCGCATCCCGGACCCGGTGGACTATGTCGAGATGCGGCGCATGACGTTCGGCTCCGACCTGACGATGAGCCTGTGCCGGCTGGGCCACGGCCGGAAGGTGCCGGAGGAGATCTACCGCAGCGGTCCGCTGCGCTCGCTGGAGAACGCGGCGGCGGACTACGCGTGCCTGCTGAACGATCTGTTCTCGTACCAGAAGGAGATCGAGTACGAGGGCGAGGTGCACAACGGCGTCCTGGTCGTGCAGAACTTCTTCGGGGTGGACTATCCGACCGGGGTGCGGATCGTGTACGACCTGATGAAGTCGCGGCTGCGTCAGTTCCTGCATGTCGCGGAGCGGGAACTCCCGATGCTGTACGACGACTTCGGGCTGGACGCCGAGGCGAGGGAGATCCTGGCCGGATACGTGCTCGAACTCAAGCACTGGATCGCGGGGATCCTGATCTGGCACCGGGGCTGCCGTCGCTACCGGGAGCAGGACCTGCGGCGGGGCACCGGCACCCCGTGCCTGCTGAGCGGGCCCACGGGGATCGGTGTGTCGGCGGCGCGGGTGACGGCGTTGTTCGCTCCGCTCGCGGGCTGCCGCGTCTAGTGCTGCGACCGGAAGGTCTACCGGCTCGCGACGCCCGGCACGGCACCTCGCCGCGTTGTCGCATCACCCGAGTACGTCCAGTACGAGGGCGATCCTCCGCCTCGCGATGCACCGCACCGGACGCCGCGAGCTTCCCGGCAGACGTCTCCGGCCACAGCACCAGCGCGTGTTTCGAAAGTGGCGTCGTCCGCCCGAGGGGCGGGGCCCGCGGCGCGAGTTGGCCGGGCATCTTCCGCGTCCGCGCGACACGAGGCGCGCGGCCGCGGAAGGGACGTTTCAGCCCTGCTGGAACAGCTCGGCGGGCAGCGGCTTCAGGAGCGTGTACAGGTCGTCGGTGATCGGCCGGTCCCAGCTGGCGATGGTGACGAGCACGCCGTCGCTGCGGTCGAACTGGACGCAGGAGATACGGCTCTCGGAGAGCTTGATCCGGCGGACGATGAGCAGGTTGTCGCCCTGCATCACCGGCATGTCCTCGGTGCCGGTGACCTCGACCGGTTCGTCGTTCTCCAGCGCGAGCAGCAGCTGTGCGACCTCGAACGGGACCTGGCCCTCCTCGGTCTCGCGCGCGGGCGAGCCCTCCGGGAGGTTGCCGATGATCATCGCGGGGCCCCTGCCGCCGAACAGGTCGTAGCGCAGGAAGACGCCCTGGCAGCTCCCGTCCGGGGCGGGCAGCAGACCCGCGCCGAGGTTTCCGGGCCAGTCACCCGGGTCCATGGCCAGGACGTCGAAGTCGGGGCCAGCGGGTGTGGCGGCGCTGCGGCGGCGGAGGAAGGACATGCGGACATGGTACGTGTCCGGGCTCACGTCGCGGCGCCGGGGCCGCGCGGGGCGGGGCGTTCGGACGGGTCCGCCCCGGTGCCGGAGGCTCCGGCGTTCCAGTGGTGGGCGTACCCGTCGGCGTGGAGGTGGCCGGGCGAGGGGGCGTGCGACGTGGCCCGGCTGACGCTGACCAGGCGGGCGTAGTCCTGGGCGACGCCCCGCAGCAGGGCGTGCACGGCCTCCTCGACGTCCTCGTCGGTGGTGGAGCCGTGGCCGAACAGGGCGCGGTAGTGGACCAGGGAGGCCAGCAGGTCCAGGACCAGTTCACGGTCGACGTGTTCGCGCAGGTCACCGCGTGCGATGGCCGCGTCGAGGACCTGGGCCACCGCCTCGCGCGGCGGGTCGAACAGGGTGCGCATGAACGCCTCGTTCAGTTCCTCGTCACCGCCGCAGTCGGCGCGCAGCGCGGCCAGGGCATCGGGCGGCATGCGCCGGAAGACGGTCAGCTGCAGCTTGATCGCGTCGCAGAGGTCGCAGATCGTGCATCCGGTGTCCGGTGGCCGCAGATCACCGAGCTGGGCACCGAGCGCGTCCAGCACCAGCGCGGGAAGGTTCGGCCAGCGCCGGTAGACGGCGGCCTTGTTGGTCCCGGCTCGGCGCGCGATCGCCTCGATCGCGAGTCCCCCGTATCCGGCCTCGGCCAGCAGGGCCAGTGCCGCCGTCCGGACCGCTTGATCGATGCCCAGGTCCCGTGGGCGTCCCGCCCGCTGCTTGCCGTCCGCCATCCGACCAGGCTAACAATTAGATACGGTACGGTGCGTAATGAAATGCTCGCCGCACGGCAGAGGCGATGGATCGCGGGCGGGAGAGGCCATGACCACAAGGGAAGCGACGGACACCGGGGCCGCGGCGGCCACCCCGGGATGGCGGGACCTGCTGGGCCGTCGGCACGGAGCGGTCGCCACTGCCCTCGCCGGAGGGGTCGCGCTGCACGCGGTCAACGTCTACCTGGCCACGACGGTGCTGCCGTCGGTCATCGAGGACATCGGCGGCGCCCGGCTGTACGCGTGGGCGACGACCGTCTTCGTGGTGGCGTCGGTCCTGGGGTCCGTGCTGGCCTCCGCGGTCCTCGCCCGGACCGGTCCGCGCCCGGCCTACCGGTGGTCGGCGGCGGCGCTGCTCGTGGGGACCGTCGTGTGCGCGCTGGCGCCGACCATGGCCGTGCTGCTGGTCGGCCGGGCGGTCCAGGGGCTCGGCGGCGGGCTGCTGTTCGCCCTGTGCTACTCGGTCGTGCGGATCGTCTTCGAGGAGGCCCTGTGGCCCCGGGCCATGGCCCTGGTCTCGGCGATGTGGGGCGTCGCGACCCTGGTCGGCCCGGCCCTGGGCGGCGCGTGGGCGCAGGCGCGTCTGTGGCGGGGCGCGTTCTGGACGCTCGTGCCGCTGCTCGTGCTGTGCGCGGTGCTGGGTGCGCGTCGTCTGCCGGGGCGCGGCGGGGAGCCGGGCTCCGTGCGCCTGCCCTGGGGCGCGGTCGGCCTGCTCTCGGCGGCGGTGCTGGTGGTCTCGGCCGCGAGCGTGGCCCGGTCGCCGTCCGTCAACGCCGCGGGGGTGCTGGTCGCGGTGGTGCTGCTGTGCGTGTGGGCACGTCATGAACGGGGCGCGACGGTGCGGGTGCTGCCCCGGGCGGCGTTCGGCCCGGACCGGCGGCTGCGGCTGGCCTACGTCACCATGGCCGGTCTGGTCGTCGCGTCCTGCGTGGAGGTCTTCGTGCCGTTCTTCGGACAGCGCCTCCAGGGCCTCGGCCCGCTCGGTGCCGGGTACCTCGGCGCGGCGATGGCTGCGGGCTGGACGCTCGGTTCGATCGTCCTCAGCGGTGCGACCGCGCGGCGTGGTCCGGTCGTCGCCACCGCGCCCCTCTTCTGCCTCACGGGCCTGGCGATGCTCGTGGCGGTGTCCCCGGTCCGGTCCTCCGGGGCGGGCGTGGTGTCGGCGGTGACGGCCGGACTGGTCCTGCTCGGGTGGGGTGTCGGCGCCGCGTGGCCGCATCTGCTCACCGACGTGCTGCGCCTGTCCGGGGACGCCGACCAGGACGTCGCCGGGGCCTCGACGACGACGGTCCAGCTGACCGCGACCGCGTTCGGCTCGGCGGTCGCCGGAATGGTCGCGAACGCCTCCGGTTTCGCCGATCCGGCCACCACGGCGGACGCCGCGCGCCACCTGTACGCCGTGTTCCTGGTCCCGGCCGCGGTGGCGCTGATCGGCGCGGTCCTGGTGTCGGGCACCCGTTCCGGGAAGCGGGTCCCGGCCGGGAAGCGGGTCCCGGCCGGGGAGTGAGGCGCGTTGTCCGGGACCGGGCCCGAACCGGTCCCGGACGGCGCGCGGTCAGCCGCTGGGAGGTTCGGCTCCGACCAGCCACATGGAGAAGAACTGCGATCCGCCGCCGTAGGCGTGGCCGAGCGCCGTGCGCGCCCCCTCGACCTGGTGCTCGCCCGCCCGGCCGCGGACCTGCAGCGCCGCCTCGGCGAAGCGGATCATGCCGGAGGCGCCGATGGGGTTGGTGGAGAGCACTCCGCCCGAGGGGTTCACCGGGAGGTCGCCGTCGAGCGCGGTGACCCCGGACTCGGTGAGCTTCCAGCCCTCGCCCTCGTCCGCGAAGCCGAGGTTCTCCAGCCACATGGGCTCGTACCAGGAGAACGGCACGTACATCTCGACGACGTCGATCTGCCGTCGCGGGTCGTCGATCCCCGCCTGCCGGTACACGTCGGCGGCGCAGTCCCGGCCCGCGCGCGGCGAGACGAAGTCCTTGCCGGCGAAGAGCGTCGGTTCGCTGCGCATCGCGCCGCCGTGCACCCAGGCGGGCGGGTGCGGCGAACGCCCGGCACCGGCGCGGTCGGTGAGGACCATGGCGCAGGCGCCGTCGGAGGACGGGCAGGTCTCCGAGTAGCGGATCGGGTCCCAGAGCATCGGCGCGGACCGGACCTTCTCCAGGGTGATGTCCGGGTCGTGGATGTGGGCGTACGGATTCTTCAGCGCGTTGCGGCGGTCCTTGTACGCGACGAGGGAGCCGACCGTGTCGGGCGCCCCGGTGCGGCGCATGTAGGCCCTCACGTGCGGGGCGAAGAAGCCGCCCGCACCGGCGAGCAGCGGCTGCTGGAACGGGACCGGCAGCGAGAGCCCCCACATGGCGTTGGACTCGGACTGCTTCTCGAAGGCGAGGGTCAGGACGGTGCGGTGCACCCGTGCGGCGACCAGATCGGCGGCGACGAGCGCGGTGGAGCCGCCGACGGATCCCGCCGTGTGCACCCGCAGCATCGGTTTGCCGACCGCACCGAGGGCGTCCGCGAGGTAGAGCTCCGGCATCATCAGGCCCTCGAAGAAGTCGGGGGCCTTGCCGATGACGACGGCGTCGATGTCGGACCATGCCAGTCCGGCGTCCTCCAGGGCGCGGACGGCGGCCTCGCGGACGAGTCCGGCGATGGAGACGTCCCGGCGGGCGGAGACGTGCTTCGTCTGGCCGATGCCGACGACGGCCACGGGCTCAACGGGCATGAGCGCCCTCCCCTTCGAGTACGGCGACCAGGTTCTGCTGCAGGCAGGGGCCGGAGGTGGCGTGGGCGAGCGCCCGGTCGGACTCGCCCCGGTGGATGCGGGCCGCGGCCTCGCCGAGCCGGATCAGCCCGGCGGCCATGACGGGGTTGGCGGCGAGCGCACCGCCGGACGGGTTGACGGTGACGGTGTCGTCGAGCCGCAGCGCCTTGCGCAGGACGACCTCCTGCGAGGTGAACGGGGCGTGCAGCTCGGCGGTGTCGACGGAGCGTTCGAAGACCCCGGCGCGTTCGGCGGCGAGCCGGGTGGACGGGGACTCGGTCAGTTCGCGTACGCCGAGGCCGTGCGCCTCGATGCGGTGGTCGATGCCGCGGATCCAGGCGGGGCGGGGGCACAGGGCCCTCGCGGTGTCGCCGACGGCGAGGATCACGGCGGCCGCGCCGTCGCCGACGGGCGGGCAGTCGCCGGTGCGCAGCGGCCGTACCACGTGGTCGCCCGCCGGGACCGGTCCGGTGAGCTGGGCATGGGGGTTGTCCCCGGCGGCGGTGCGGTTGCGGGCGCCGATCGCCGCGAGTGCGGCCTCGTCGGTGTCGCCCGCGTCGATCAGGGCCTGGGCCTGGAGTGCGGCGAGTGCGACGGAGTCGGGCCAGAGCGGGCCGACGTAGTAGGGGTCGAGCTGGCGGGTGAGGACGTCGCGCAGGGAACCGGGCGAGGACTTGCCGTAGGAGTAGACGAGTGCGGTGTCGGCCCGGCCGGACCGGAGCTTCACCCATGCCTCGTACAGCGCCCAGGCGCCGTCCATCTCCACGTGGGACTCGGAGACCGGCGGGCAGGCGCCGACTCCGTCGAGCGCCATGGTGAAGGAGAAGGCGCGGCCCGCCAGGTAGTCGCTGGAGCCGGAGCAGATGAAACCGAGGTCGCCGGCGCCGAGCCCGGTCCGGTCGAGGACCCGGTGGAGCACGGGCATCAGCATCTCGACCTCGGAGAGTTCGTCGGTGCGGCGCAGATGGTCGGTCTGCGCGAAGGCGACGATCGCCACGTCTCGCATCTACAACAGCTCCTTGTACGCGTCGTAGTCGGCGTCCGGCTCGCCGGTCGGCCGGTAGTGGTCGGGGTGGCGCGCGCCCTCGGTCCAGACCGGTTCGACCCGCAGGCCCATGCGCACCTGGTCGTAGGGGATGCCGCCGATCCGCGCGTGCAGCGCGAGGTCCGCGCCGTCGAGGGCGATGTGCGCGTAGACGTAGGGGACCTCGATGTCGAGGTTCGCCGTATGGGAGGCCTTGATGTTGACGACGCAGTACGTGGTCACGGTGCCGCGCGGGCCGACCTCGACCTGTTCCGCGGTGGCGACGCCGCAGGTGGGGCAGGCGCCGCGGGGCGGCACGTAGACCTTCTCGCAGGACGGGCAGCGTTCGCCCATGATGCGTCGCTCGGCGAGCGCCGCGAGGTAGCCGCCGTGGGCGCGGCCCGGAGTGTAGCGGTAGTCGAGGCGGGCGGGGGTGACGATGCCGGTGACGGGGTCGTCGAACTCTCCGCTGCGCGGGGCGGGCCGGCCGGGTTCCCCGTCGTACGGTTCGAAGCAGGCGATGTCGGTGATGGCGCCGGTGCGGTCGGGGGCCCAGCGGATCCGTACCCGCATGCCGGTGCGGACGGCCTCGGGGCCGGGGGCGTCCAGGACGTGCAGGAGGGCGGTGTCGGCGCCGTCGAGGCGCACCAGGACCCAGGCGAAGGGGGTGGCGAGCGGCTGGCGCGGGCGCGGGTGCGGGTTCCAGGCCCAGGTGGTGACCGTCCCGGTGGCGGCGACCTCGGTGAGTTCGCGGAGCTCCCGCGCGGTGACCGGGTCGTACTCGACGGGCGGGACGAGGGTTCTTCCGTCGTCGGTCCGTACGCCGAGGACGGTGCGTTCGCGCAGCCCGGTGAGGAAGGCGCTCTGGACCGGGCCCAGCGAGCGGGTGAAGGGGAATTCGACCACCAGGGGTGCGCTGAGGGTTTCGGGCACGGGTGCCTCCTCGGTTCAGGAACGCCGGTAGACGGGCGGGCGCTTCTCGGCGAAGGCGCGTGCGCCCTCCTCGGCGTCGTCGGTGGCGAAGACCGGCCATCCGCGCTTCAGCTCGGCGGCCAGGCCCTCGGTCTCGGTCAGTTCGGCGCACTCGTACACGGACGCCTTGACGGCCTCGACGGCGAGCGGCCCGCAGGCGTTGATCCGCTCGGCGACGGCGAGGGCCTCCTCCAGCGCGGTGCCCTCGGGCACGACCCTGCCGACCAGTCCGACGGCGGCGGCCTCCTCGGCGCTGTACGGGCGTCCGGTGAGGAGCATTTCGAGCGCGTGGGTGCGGGCGATCTGGCGCGGCAGCCGCACCGTCGAGCCGCCGATGGGGAAGAGGCCGCGCCGGACCTCGAAGAGGCCGAAGGTGGCGCCCGCCCCGGCGATCCGGATGTCGGTGCCCTGGAGGATCTCGGTGCCCCCGGCCACACAGGGGCCCTCGACGGCGGCGATCACCGGTTTGCGGGGGCGGTGGTGGCGCAGCATCGCCTTCCAGTGCAGATCCGGGTCGGCGGCCATCCGGTCGCGGTACCGTTCGCCCTCCATCCCCCTGCCCGCCAGTGCCTTGAGGTCCATTCCCGCGCAGAAGCAGCCTCCGGCGCCGGTGAGGACGATCGAGCGGACCGTGTCGTCCTCGTCCGCGGCGAGCCAGCCGTCGTACAGCCCGACCAGCATCGACAGCGAGAGGGCGTTCTTCGCCTCGGGCCTGTTCAGGGTGAGCACCGTCGTGGCGCCCTCGCGCCGCACGGTGAGGTGTTCCGTACCACTCATCGTCTGCCTCCCGTCTCACGTCCCGGAACAGGTTGCAGGAGGCGGGGAGCCAGTTCAATAGTTTTCTGACAGGTAGTCAGATTTATTGGGCCGCGCCCTTCCCACTTGTGCGTCCCGGCGCTCTAATGACGCCGTGTCCGTCAGCAGCCGGGGTCAGGAGGAGCGGTGGAGTACAACCTTGCCGACCTGTTCGAGTCGGTCGTCGACGCGGTCCCGGGACGCGAGGCGCTCGTCTACGTCGACCATCCCGGCACGGGCGCGGAGCGCCGGCTGACGTACGCGCAACTGGACGCCGCCGCCAACCGCGTCGCCCACCACCTGCTGGACGCGGGGATCGCCGCCGGGGAGCACGTGGGGCTGCACCTCTACAACGGGGTCGAATACCTCCAGACGCTGCTGGCCTGCCTCAAGGCCCGCCTCGTTCCGGTCAACGTCAACTACCGTTACGTGGAGGAGGAGCTGGCCTACCTCTACCGTGACGCGGATCTGGCGGCACTGGTCTTCGACGCCGAGTTCGACGAGCGGGTCCGGGCCGCCGCCCCGAAGGCCCCGACCCTGCGCCATCTGATCCGGGTGGGCGCACCGGCAGCGGTCCGCGGTCCGGACGCGGTGGCGTTCGAGGACGCCGAGGCGGGCGGCAGCCCGGGACGCGGGTTCGCGCCGCGGTCCGCCGACGACCGGTTCATCATCTACACCGGGGGCACCACGGGCATGCCCAAGGGTGTGATGTGGCGTCAGGAGGACCTCTTCTTCTCGGGTCTCGGGGGCGGCGCGCCGACCGGCGAACCCGTGAAGTCCCCGGAGGAGCTCGCGCGGCGGGTGGCCGCGGGCGGGGACGGCATCACGTTCTTCCCCACTCCCCCGCTGATGCACGGCACGTCGACGCTCACCGCGTTCATCGCCTTCGACTTCGGTCAACGGGTGGTGGTGCACCGCAAGTTCGTGCCGCAGGAGGTGCTCCGGACGATCGAGAAGGAGAAGGTCACCAGCGTCTCCCTGGTGGGTGACGCGATGCTGCGGCCGCTGATCGACGCGCTCAGGGGCCCGCTGAGGGGCACCGACTGTTCGTCGTTGTTCTCCGTCTCCAGTTCGGGCGCGATCATGTCGGACTCGGTGCGCGCGGAGTTCCAGGAACTGGTGCCGACGGCGGTGCTGCTGAACAACTTCGGCTCGTCGGAGTCCGGGTTCAACGGCACGGCCACGCCCGACTCGGGTCCGGAGAAGGGGTTCCGTCTCCGGGTCAACTCCCGTACGGCGGTGGTGGATCCGGTGACGTACGAGCCGGTGGCGCCCGGTGAGCCGGGGCGGCTGGCCCAGTGCGGCCATGTGCCGCTCGGCTACTACAACGATCCACGCAAGACCGCGGAGACGTTCTTCCGGCGGGACGGCCGACGCTGGGTGCTGCTCGGCGACATGGCGACCGTGGACGAGGACGGCATCGTCACGGTCCTGGGCCGGGGCTCGCAGTGCATCAACACCGGCGGCGAGAAGGTGTACCCGGAGGAGGTCGAGCAGGCGCTGAAGGCGCACCCGGACGTGTACGACGCCCTGGTCGCCGGAGTGCCGGACGAGCGATGGGGCAATCATGTCGCGGCGGTGGTGCAGCTGCGCGAGGGCGCCCCGGAACCCTCGCTCGACGACGTCCAGGCGCACTGCCGGGCCCGGCTGGCCGGTTACAAGATCCCCCGGCGGCTGGTGATCGCCCGGCAGATCCAGCGCTCCCCCAGCGGCAAGGCCGACTACCGGTGGGCCCGTGCGGTCGTCGCTTCCCCGCGCGGCGCCGGGGACCGGGACGACGTGACGGCTCCCGGGGCCTGAGAGGGCGTACGGGTCCTCGGCGGCCGGGAACCGGGCCGGCGTACCGGCCCCCCCCGGCGGCCGAGCGCGTCCCGGCGCCGCCCCTCGGACAGGGCCCGGGGGGTCCTCCGCGCCACCCGGACGGGCCCGGCCCGCCGCCCCCGGAAAGCACCCGAACGGCCCCGCCGCGCACCGGCCGACCCGCCCTCCGCTCCTTCGCCCGCAGCGCCGAAGTACCCGGGCAGCGCGTCCGCCGCCCTTTCCGGGCTGCGCCCCGCGCCCTGGGCCATTGCGGCTATACCCGGTACCCGACCGCTCACTCTGTGTGGCAAAGGGGGGAAAACGCCCATAGCTTCGGCACATGAGGAAACGACACTTCAAGGCCCTCGTCCCCGTCGTGGTCGCCTCGGCCGCAGGGCTCGGCGCGGCCGTTCCGTCAGCGTCGACCACCAGCCCCCATGTGGTGCGCCCCGGCCAGTCGATCCAGAAGGCGGTGGACGCCGCCCGGCCGGGCGACACCGTCGTGGTCCAGCCCGGCACGTACCGGGAGTCCGTCCTGATCGACAAGGCCGGGCTCACCCTGCGCGGCTACGGCGAGCGCACCGTCATCCGTCCGGCGGCCGGGAAGGCGCGGGCGACGGACGCCTGCGCGAAGGCCGGGAGCGGAATCTGCGTCCTGGGACGGTCCGGCGGGACCGTCGACGGGGTGACCCTCGACTCGCTGACCGTCTCCGGCTTCCAGAAGAACGGCGTCTGGGCCTCCTGGACGGACCGGCTGGCCGTACGGCGCGTGACCGCCGAACGCAACGGCGTCTGGGGCATCGCCCAGGAACGCTCCACGCGCGGCTCGTTCATGGGCAACACCGCACGCGCCAACGGAGACGCGGGCATCTTCGTCGCCAACACCATCAGCGAGGAGGGCGGCGCCACCGACACCCGGGGCACCGAACTCCAGGGCAACACGCTGTCGGACAACCGGATCGGCTTCACCGCCCGGCGCGTGAGGAACCTGTCGGTCCACGACAACACCTTCACCGCCAACTGCAGCGGTGTGTTCGTGGTCGGCGACGAGGGCAGGCCGCAGGCCGGGGCGATGACGATCCAGTCCAACCGGATCATCGGCAACAACAAGTACTGCGCGAAGACGGAGAGGCTGCCCGCCATCCAGGGCTCCGGCATCGTGCTCACCGGCGCGGCGGACACCCGGGTCCGCTCCAACACGATCAGCGACAACACGGGCGCCACACCGATGTCCGGCGGCGTCGTGCTGTTCAAGAGCTTCGTGGACACGAAGAACAACAACAACACCGTCAGCGGCAACGTCGCGCTCGGCAACAAGCCCGCCGACCTCGCCAACGGGGACACCGGCAAGGGCAACACCTTCGTATCCAACGTCTGCTCGAAGTCCACACCGGTCGGGATGTGCTGACCGGCGCACCCCCGCACGAGGAGAAGCGAATCGGCATGACCACAGTGAGTCCCACTCCCGCACCCACCCCCGCCCCGACCACCGCCCACGGCGCCGCCGTCCCCCACCCCGGTGCGGCCCCGCACCCCGGCATGCAGCTGCGCGAGATCGTCTTCGGGGCGGCCCGCGCCGCCGCCGTGCGCGCCGCGGCCCGGCTGGGTGTCGCCGACGCGCTCGGCGACACACCCGCCGACGTGCGGGAACTCGCCGCACTCGTGGGAACCGAACCGGCGCCGCTGCGCCGGCTGCTGCGCGCCCTGTCCTGCCACGGGATCTTCGCCGAGACCCCGGACGGGTGCTTCGCCCACACGGACATGTCCCGCCTGCTGCGCGAGGACGACCCCCACAGCCTCCGCCACATCTCCCTGTGGTGCACCGAACCCTGGACCTGGGACGTCTGGCCGCGACTCGACGACGCGGTGCGCACCGGCCGCAGCGTGTTCCAGGACGTCCACGGCAAGGGCTTCTTCGACTACCTCCACCAGGACGCCCACGAGTCGGCCCAGGTATTCAACCGGGCCATGACCACCTCCAGCGTGCAGTCCGCCCTGGACGTGGCCGAACTCCTCGACCTCACCGGGGTGTCCGTGGTCGCCGACATCGGCGGCGGCCAGGGACACGTGCTGGCGAGCCTGCTGGAGAAGCATCCGACGCTGCGCGGCACCCTCATGGACCTGCCGGGCGTGGTGGCGCGGGCGGACGCCCGGCTGCGGGACGAGGGGCCGCTCACCGAGCGGACCCGCATCGTGGCCGGGGACTGCCGCGAGGCCATCCCGGTCCAGGCCGACCTCTACATCATCAAGAACATCCTGGAATGGGACGACGACAGCACGCGCCGCACCCTGCGCAACGTCATCCGCGCGGCCCGTCCGGGCGCCCGCGTCGTCGTCATCGAGAACCTCGTCGACGACACCCCCTCCATGCGGTTCACCACCGCGATGGACCTGCTGCTGCTCCTCAACGTCGGCGGCGCGAAGCACACCAGGGAGAGCCTGGTCGGCCGGATCTCGGACGCCGGCCTGGTGATCGACAGGATCGTGCCGGTCAACCCCTACCTGCACGCCTTCGAATGCGTGGTCCCCGACTGAGTCCGGCACCACGCGAAGTGCCCCGGGTCCGGACGGGCCCGGGGCACTTCGCGTGGCGCGTTTCGGCGGCCTAGTGCCGTGGCACTAGGCGGGGGTGGCCCCGCGCTCCCAGCGGTAGAACTCCTGGGCCATGGCGTCCTTGGGGCTGCGCCAGGTCTCGGGGTCGTACGCGCTCACGTAGGCGCCGAGCCGCTCGCTGACGGCCTGGAACTCCGGGTGCTGCGTCACCTTGGCGATCTCGGGGCCCGGCGGGCGTTCCGATTCGATGAGGTGCAGATAGACGTCGCCGAACTGGAACAGCTTGCGCCGGGTGACACCGACGAGGTGCGGCAGTTCGGTGCTGTCGGAAGCGGCGAAGACCCGGGCGATGTCGGGCGCCGAACCCGGTGCCATCCGGGCGACGATCAGGGCGTGGTGCATCGTTGCGTGCCTTTCTCGGTCCCGGCTCGGCACCCGGTCGCGACCGGGTGCCGAGCCGTGGCAGGGGTACGGAGGTCAGCCGGCCGACATCGAGGCGGTGCGGCGCTCCCGGGCACGCTGTTCGATCTTGTCCCGGATGAGCCCCATCTGGACCTTGGAGTTGCGGTTGATGTTGTCGGTCATCCACGCGTCGTCGACGGGTGCGTCGGGCCGCATCGCGAAGTCCTGGGTCCAGTGCATCCTGGTGCCCCCGGGAACCTCGGAGTACTCCCAGCGGATGTCCATGTGCTGGAAGGGGCCCGGCTCGACACGGCGCGCGCGGACCGTACGAGCGGCACGGTCGACGGTCCGCTCGGAGACCCAGCTCCAGATCTTGTCGTTCTCGTCGGGATGCATGGTCAGGCGGAACTTCGTCCGGTCGCCGTCCCGTTCGATGATCTCGACGGCGGCGTACTCGCTGAACAGGCTCGGCCAGTTCTCCAGGTCGTTCGTCACGTCCCAGACCAGGTCCAGGGGGGCGGCGATGGTGATCTCGTTCTCGGTGTGTCCGGGCACGTCAGGCTCCTTGCATGAGGCTGTTGTTGACGAGGTCGAGGAATTCACGGGGGGTCTTGCAGCGGTCGGCGTCGGTCGGCAGCGCCCGTCCGTGCCGGTTCTCCAGCACGCCCACGATGCCGAGCAGGCCCAACGAGTCGAGGCCGAACTCGTCGAAGGCGGCCTGGGGGCTCTTCTCCATCTCGCGCGGGTCCACGGTGAGCCCGGCGCCCTTCTTCATCAGCGCGGCGAGTTCCGTGTAGGTCAGTCGGTCGGTCATGGGACTTCTCCTTCTCACGATGGGGTATCGGTGGAGCGCCGCAGCACCAGGGCCGCGTTCGAGCCCATGAGCCCGCGGCTGAGCACCAGCGCCGTGCGCAGTTCGGCGGGGCGGGCGCTGCCGGTGACGACGTCGAGGTCGTGACACACCTCGTAGACGTTCGGCGTGGGCGGTATCAGGGCGTTCTCCATGGCGAGCACGGCGGCGGCCGCGTCCAGCACCGGAGCCCCGCAGTAGGCGCGCCCGATCCCGGACTTGGGGGCCGTCACCGGTACCTGCCGGCCGTGTGCGCCGAGCGCGTCGGCGATCGCGAGCGCCTCGGCACGGTCGGCGGCCGGCACGCCGAGGGCGTCCGCGAAGACGACGTCGATCTCGTCCGGTGCGCAGTCGGCCTCCCGCAGCGCGCCGATGATCGCCTGGGCGAGGCCCTCCCGGGACTCCTCCCAGCGGCCCGCCCCGGTGAACGTGGCGGCGTGCCCGGCGAGTTCGGCCCGGACCCGGGCGCCGCGCCCGCGTGCCGACTGCTCCTCCTCGACCACCAGCATGGCGCCGCCCTCGGCCGGCACGAAGCCGCAGGCGTCCGAGGTGAACGGCAGATAGGCGCGGGAGGGCTCGTCGCGGGTGCTCAGGTCGTCGTAGCCGAGCTGGCACACCACCGAATAGGGCGCCAGTGGTGCCTCGGCCGCGCCCACCACCACCGCCTCGGCGCCACCGCGGATCGAGCGGGCGGCGTGGGCCAGCGCGTCCAGTCCGCCCGCCTCGTCGCTGGCCACGACGCCGCACGGACCCTTGAACCCGCCGCGGATGGAGATCTGACCGGTGCTGGCGGCGTAGAACCAGGCGATGGACTGGTACGGGCCCACGTACGTGGATCCCTGCCCCCACAGCCGTTGGAGTTCGCGCTGCCCGAACTCGCCGCCGCCGGACCCGGCGGCGGTCACCACACCGACGTCGAACGGTGAGTCCTCGTAGTCGGCGCGGCCCAGCCGGGCGTCGTCCAGGGCGATGTCCGCGGCGGCCATCGCGAAGTGCGAGAACCGGTCGGTCTGGACGACGAAGCGTTCCTCGATCAGTTCGGCCGCCTCGAAGTCCCGCACCTCGCCCGCGACCCGCAGCGGAAGGTGCTCGCACCCCTCGCGGGAGACCCGGTCGAGGACGCTGATGCCCTCCTGCGCCCGCTTCCAGAATGCTTCGGTACCGGTTCCACCGGGGGCGACGACACCGATGCCGGTGACGACGGTCCGCCGGGCTCTGCGGCTTCTCATGGTGTCCTCCCACCTGTCCGGGTCAGGGCCACCGCGGACTGGAATCCGCCGAAGCCGCTGCCGACCGAGAGGACACTGCGCAGCTTCAGCGGACGCGCGGTGCGCGGCACGTAGTCGAGATCGCATTCCGGGTCCGGGCTCTCGTAGTTCGCCGTGGGCGGCACCGTCTGGTGGACCAGGGCCAGTACGCAGGCGGCGATCTCTATGGCCCCGATCGCCCCCAGCGAGTGGCCGATCATGGATTTGATCGAGCTCATCGGCACGTCGTAGGCGTGCGCGCCCAGGGCCCGCTTGACCGCCGCCGTCTCGTGCCGGTCGTTCTGCTTGGTGCCCGAGCCGTGCGCGTTGACGTAGTCGATCTGCGAACCGTCCAGCCGGGCGTGGCCCAGTGCGCGGTCGATCGCCTCGGCCATCTCCAGTCCCTCGGCCGTCAGCCCGGTCATGTGGTACGCGTTGCCGAAGGTGGCGTACCCCGCGATCTCGCAGTACACGGTCGCGCCGCGGGCGCGGGCGTGCTCCAGCTCCTCCAGGACCAGCACCGCCCCGCCCTCGCCCATGACGAAACCGTCGCGGCGGGCGTCGAAGGGCCGGGAGGCGTGCTCCGGGTCGTCGTTGTTGGGCGAGGTGGCCTTGATCGCGTCGAAGCACGCCACCGTGATGGGGGTGATCGGCGAGTCGGACGCCCCGGCGACGCAGATGTCCACGTGTCCTTCCTCGATGGACTGGAAGGCGTACCCGATCGCGTCGAGTCCGGAGGTGCAGCCTGTGGAGACGGTCTGCACCGGGCCGTGGGCGCCGATCTGCTCGGCCACCGCCGAGGCGAGCGTGCTGGGCGAGAAGGCCCGTTCCAGGTGCGGCCCGGCCGGCCGGGGGTCGACGTCCCAGCGGGCACCGCCGCCGCTGACGGCGACGTAGTCGTGCTCCAGCCGGGTGGTGCCGCCGACCGCGGTGCCGAGCGACACCCCCATCCGCCAGGGGTCCACCTTCCCCGGGTCGAGACCGGCGTCGTCGAGGGCCTCCCTGGCGCCCACCATGGCGAACTGGACGTAGCGGTCCGAACGGGCGATCTCGTCGGCGTCCAGGCCGTGTGCCGCCGGGTCGAAGTCGCACTCGGCGGCGATGCGGGAGCGGAATCCGGTGGGGTCGAAGAGCGTGATGCCCCTGGTGGCGGTACGTCCGTTCGCGAGGAGGTCCCAGAAGGCCGGTACGCCGATGCCGCCGGGGGCGACGACACCGACGCCGGTGACCGCCACGCGTCGGGTCATGAGGAGGCCTCCGTCCGCTCCGGCGGTGCGACGCGGTCGTCGGATCCGGTGTGTTCGGTGTCGACGTGGCCGAGTTCGGGGCGCGGCGCGAGCGGGCCGAGGTGGAAGACCATGCGCGCCTCGACGTCCCCCACGTTCCGGAACCGGTGGCGCACATGGGGAGGGATCAGCAGTCCCTGGTCGGGCCGCAGCTTGTACGGCTCGCCGTCCAGGTCCACCTCCAGGAGGCCGTCGACGACGTACACGAACTCCTCGGAGTACGGGTGGTAGTGCTCGCCGATGCGGTCGCCGGGCTGGACGATGGCCAGCCCCATGAAGCCGCTGGTGGCTCCCACGGCGGTCGGCGTGAGCATGGCGCGAAGGTCTCCTCCGCGCCTGCGGTTGGGCTGCGTCTCGCTGAGGTCCACGATGCGTGGCCGGTACGTGGTCATGACTGCTTTCCTCCTGGCACATTGCGCGATGTGTTGACGGGTTGAGCGAGAACCCCCCGGAGTGCGGACGCGCGGTTCAGGACTCCGTGGCGCGCCGGTCGGTGATCAGCGACATCTCGGCCCCCGCGAGGAAGTCCGCGATCTCCCGGTCGTCGGTGGGCACGGTGTTCGTGGCGCCGTCGAGGAGGCGTCCGAGCCTGGCCACCTTGCCGGGACCGTCGATGCCGACGGCCTGGGCGGGCTGCGCGTCGAGGGGTTCGACCGCTTCGAGGAGGCGGACGACCACGTCGTCGCGCTGGAAGATGGTGCTGCTGTCGATGATGCTCGCCGGGTCGTCGGCCGCTTCCTCGTCGTGGCCGGCGAGCAGCCGGGCGAGTGCCATGCCACAGCCCGGCCTGGCCTGGTAGAAGAGCGCGTGCCGGCGTACGTCGGCGGCGGCGTGGCGGCCCGCGGTCACGTGGTGGACGGTGGGGAGCGCCGCCCGGGTGAAGAACATGCGGGCGGAGTCCGGGTCGCTGAGGTCCCGGTCCTGTTCCAGGTACGGGTTGATGGCCTCCTCGACCGCCCGGACCTCGGGCTGGCGGGCGACGTGGCGCAGGGCCGCGAGGAGGTCGCCCTCGACCTCGATGGCCCGTACGACGCGGTTGCCGTGCATGAAGAGCGAGGTGCGGCGCAGTCGGGTGTCCTCGTCGACACGCGCGCTCGGGGACTCGTAATCGGCGAGGATCTTGGCCACGATTCCCTCGGTGCCGGGCTGGACGGTGAACGTAAGCGCGTGGCGCACCACCCCGTCGCCCAGACGGGGCGACGCCTGGAGCTTGCCCTTGGCCGTCTCGGACGCGAGCTCGAACGCCTTCCCGGTCTCCCGCAGGACGCTGAAGCGCAGCGAACGGGTGTCGCGCACGCAGTTGTGCAGCGGCTGGACCGTCTCCACGTGCTCCTCGCTGTTCACCCAGGCGAGGAACGGCGGGGCGCTCTCCCATTCGCTGGTGATCAGCCACTGCGAGGGGTTCTCGATGGACTGGCACAGCTGGTCGCTGATGTGTCCGGGGACGGACGCCACCTGGTTGCGCAGGTGTTCGTACGCTTCCAGGAACTGCTGCTGGGCCCCGTCGTAGAGGTCGAGCAGCAGCACGACACGCAGTCGGGAACCGTCGAAGGCGGACTGGGAGATCCGTTCCGAGAGGGTGCTGGTCATATGGGTCTCCTTCGAGACGGCGTCGTGGGCAGCCCGGAGGCGTGCCGTCAACCGTCGGTTGGCGAGTGGATTCGGAGCGGGGACTCTCCCTGCGGATGCGGGTGGTCCGCCCCCGTGACAGCGGGCATCGTCTCCGTGACCGATCGTGAAACGCTGGTCCGGGTGGCGCGAGATTTATGAACCGTTCAGGTGAGCGGCCGTCCGAACCGCTCCGACAAGGGCATGGAACAAGGCAACCGAACGGCGTCCGAGCTGGAGCAACTGATGAACGAGAACGTCGACATTCGCGTACCGGTCCTCATCGTGGGAGGCTCCCTGGTGGGCCTGTCCGCCTCACTCTTCCTCGGCCGGCTCGGCATCGAGCATCTGCTGGTCGAGAAGCACCGCGCCACCTCGACGCATCCGCGCGGCCGCGGCAACAACGTGCGCACGATGGAGGTGTTCCGCACCGCCGGAACCGAACCGGCGATCCGCGAGGCGGCGTCGGTGCTCGCCGGCAACCACGGCATCCTGCAGGCGGGGTCGCTCACCGGGGACGACCAGAGGTGGTTGTTCAAGGAGATCGACCCGGGCGGCGGGCTGGCCCGTTTCAGTCCGACCGGCTGGTGCCTGTGCAGTCAGAACGACCTGGAGCCCGTGCTGCTGGAGCAGGCGCTCGGGCAGGGCGGCGATCTGCGGTTCTCGACCGAGCTGCAGAGCTTCGAACAGGACGCGTCGGGAGTGGACGCGGCCCTCAAGAGCCGGGAGACCGGTGAGCACATCAGTGTCCGCGCGGACTATCTCATCGCCGCCGACGGGGCGCGCAGCCCCATCCGTGAGCAACTGCGGATCGGCCGGACGGGGCCGGGCGACCTGTTCCACAACGTCAGCATCACCTTCCGTTCGCGGCGGCTCGCCGAAGTGCTGGGCGACCGCCGCTTCATCGTCTGCTATCTGACCAACCCCGCCGCGGACGGTGCGCTGCTGCCCGTGGACAACGAGAAGGACTGGGTGTTCCACGCCCCGTGGCAACCCGGGCTCGGCGAGATGCTGGAGGACTTCACCGACGAGCGGTGCGCCGCGCACATCCGCACCGCGGTCGGGGCGCCGGACCTCGACATCGAGATCACCGGCAGGGCGCCGTGGCACGCGGCGGAACGCGTCGCGGAGCGGTACGGCTCCGGCAGGGTGTTCCTCGCCGGGGACTCGGCCCACGAGATGTCCCCCACCGGGGCGTTCGGTTCCAACACCGGCATCCAGGACGCGCACAACCTGGCCTGGAAGCTCGCCGCCGTGCTGCGGGGCGAGGCGGGTCCGGGTCTGCTGGAGACCTACGAGGCGGAACGGCTGCCGGTGGCGCGGGCGACGAGCGCTCGGGCCTCGGCGCGCTCCAGCGAGCACAGCCACCCGGGCTACACCGCGGCCCCTGGAGTGGGCGGTGGGAGGCAGGGCGGGATGCTCGCCGTGGCCCTGGGCTACCGCTATCTCCGGGGCGCCGTGCTGGACGCCGAACCGGATCAGCCGGTGGTGCCGGAGAAGATGCAGTTGGACGGCAGGCCCGGCAGCCGCGCGCCGCATCTGTGGGTGCGTCAGTCCGGCGGGCGCAAGTCGACCCTGGATCTGTACGAGAACACCTTCGTGCTGCTCACCGATGGTGGGGACGTGGCGTGGCGGCGGGCGGCCGAGCGGGTCGCCGCCAGGCTGTCGGTACGGCTACGGGTGTACGGCGTGGGCCCCGGTGCCGACCTGGAGCCGGAGGGCGGGGCCGACTGGGCGCAGGCCCACGGCACGACGCCCGAGGGCGCCGTGCTGGTACGTCCCGACGGTTTCGTCGCCTGGCGGTCGACGGGCTCCGTCGACGATGCCGAGGCCACCCTCCACGACGTCCTGACCTCACTGCTGCACCGGTCCTGACCTGCCCGTCGCGCTCCCGGCCGGCCCGGCCGGGGCGGGCTCGCGGCGGACGGGCGGGGCGGAAGCGAGGGGCGACGCGAATGATCCGCGTCGCCCCTCTTGCCATGGGGCGGAACATCCTGAATTACTGCTCCAGAAAGATCGACCGAATGATCGGTCGTCTGCTCGGGAGAGGGAGATCCGGATGACGTCTCTGCTGGACTCGGCGGAACGACTGGGCCGGGACGAGCTGGAGGCACTCCAGCTGGAGCGGCTGCGCGCCGCGCTGCGCCACGCGTACGAGAACGTCGGCCACTACCGGGCCGCGTTCGATGCGGCCGGGCTGCGGCCGGACGACTGCCGCACGCTCGCCGATCTCGGCCGCTTCCCCTTCGCGACCAAGGCGGACCTGCGGGACAACTACCCCTTCGGCATGTTCGCCGTCCCAGAGGAACGGGTGCGCAGGATTCACGCGTCGAGCGGGACGACGGGCCGTCCGACCGTCGTCGGCTACACCGAGCGGGACCTGGACACCTGGGCGGACGTGGTCGCCCGCTCGATCCGGGCGGCGGGCGGCCGCCCCGGGTACAAGGTCCATGTGGCGTACGGATACGGGCTGTTCACCGGCGGTCTGGGGGCGCACTACGGGGCGGAACGGCTCGGCTGCACGGTCATCCCCGCCTCCGGCGGCATGACGGCACGTCAGGTGCAGCTGATCCAGGACTTCCGGCCCGACATCATCATGGTGACGCCGTCGTACATGCTGACGCTGCTCGACGAGTTCGAGCGGCAGGGCGTGGATCCGCGCACGACCTCCCTGAAGGCGGGAATCTTCGGCGCCGAGCCGTGGACGGAGGGGATGCGGCACGAGATCGAGGAGCGGTTCGCGATCGACGCGGTCGACATCTACGGGCTGTCGGAGGTCATGGGCCCCGGTGTGGCGCAGGAGTGCGTGGAGACCAAGGACGGGCTGCACATCTGGGAGGACCACTTCTATCCGGAGATCGTCGACCCGTTCACCGGGGAGGTCCTGCCGGACGGTGAGGAGGGCGAGCTGGTCTTCACCTCGCTCACCAAGGAGGCCATGCCGGTGATCCGCTACCGGACGAGGGACCTGACCCGGCTGCTGCCCGGCACGGCGCGGGTGTTCCGGCGGATGGAGAAGGTGACCGGGCGCAGCGACGACCTGGTGATCCTGCGCGGCGTGAACCTCTTCCCGACCCAGGTCGAGGAGATCGTGCTGCGGACGCCGGGCGTCGCGCCGCACTTCCAGCTGCGGCTGACCCGCGAGGGCCGCCTCGACTCCCTGACCGTACGGGCGGAGGCCCGGGCCGGGGCCACCCCCGAGCAACGGAGGGCCGCCGAGGAGTCGATCGCGACCGCGGTCAAGGACGGGATCGGGGTCTCGGTGGGGGTCGAGATCGTGGATCCCGAGACGCTGGAGCGGTCGGTGGGCAAGTTCCGGCGGATCGTGGACGAACGCGGCGGGCGGTAGCGGGTCGGCGGGGACGGCGCGGCCCCGCCGACCCCGCCGAGGGTCCGTACCGGGCTGTCAGGCGAACCTGTCGCGCAGCTCCCGCTTGAGGATCTTCCCGCTGGCGTTGCGCGGCAGTTCGTCCACGAAGAGGACCTTCTTGGGGGCCTTGAAGCGGGCGAGCCGTTCGCGGGCGTGGTCGATGAGCTCGGCCTCCGTCGCCTCGCCCCGCAGGACGACCACGGCCGTCACCGCCTCGATCCAGCGCTCGTCGGGCAGTCCGACGACGGCGGCCTCGGCGACGGCGGGATGGGTGTAGAGCGCGTCCTCGACCTGGCGGGAGGCGACGAGGACACCGCCCGAGTTGATGACGTCCTTGACCCGGTCGACGACCGTGAAGAAGCCGTCCGCGTCGCGCACGGCGAGGTCGCCGGAGTGGAACCAGCCGTCGTGGAACGCCGCCGCGCTCTCCTCGGGCTTGTCCCAGTAGCCCTCGCACAACTGCGGTGAGCGGTAGACGACTTCGCCGGGCGTGCCGTCGGGCACCTCCTTGCCGTCCTCGTCGACGACCCGGGCCTCGACGAACAGGACGGGCCTGCCGCAGGAGTCCATCCGGCCCTCGTGCTCGTCCGGTCCCAGGACCATGGCGAGCGGCCCGATCTCGCTCTGCCCGAAGCAGTTGTGGAACGCGAGGCCGGGCAGCCGCTCGCGGAGCCGTTCCAGCACGGGTACGGGCATGATCGACGCACCGTAGTACGCCTTGCGCAGTCCACCGAGTTCCCGGGTGGCGAACCCGGGGTGCCGGGAGATGCCGATCCAGACGGTGGGCGGGGCGAAGAGGCTGTCCGCCCGGCCCGCCTCGACCAGGTCGAAGATCGTGTCCACGTCGGGGGCGTCGAGGACGACGTTGCTCGCGCCGACGGCGAGGTAGGGCAGCAGGAAGACGTGCATCTGCGCGGAGTGGTAGAGCGGCAGCGAGTGGACGGGCCGGTCGGTGGCGCGCAGGCCGAGCGCCGTGATCGCGCTGACGTACTCGTGGACGAGGGCGCCGTGGGTCATCATGGCGCCCTTGGGGAGCGCGGTGGTGCCCGAGGTGTAGAGGAGCTGGACCAGGTCCCCGGCTTCCGGTTCGCGGTCCGGGGTGAAGGGGCGCGGTGCGGCGAGGGCGTCGAGGAGGGAGCCCGGTGCGTCGCGCAGCGCGCGTACGGCGAAGGCGTCCGGGACCCGGTCGGCGAGGTCCGGGTCGGCGAGCACGAGGGCGGTGCCGGACTGTTCCAGGATGTACGTGAGGTCGTCACCCGTGAGGTTCTGGTTGACGGGGACGTGGACCAGGCCCGCGCGGGCGCAGGCGAGGAAGGCGATCAGGTACGCGTCGGAGTTGTGCGCGTAGCAGGCGACCCGGTCGCCCGCGCTCAGCCGGTGCTCCCCGGTGAGGACCGCCGCCGCCGTGCTCACGGCGGTGTCGAGTTCCGCGTAGGTCCAGGTCCGCCGTGCGTATGCGAGGGCGGTGCGCCCGGGGGTGCGGCGTGCGCTGCGGGCCACGACACCGTCGACTGTGCTGCTCCGTACACCTGTCATGGCGTGATCCTGTGCGGCCGGATCCCTGCGGTCAAGGGGTGGGACGACGCAAGGGGAGGTCACGGGGTGCGGACAGGGGTCCGCTCAGGCACCGGCGGCCCGTTTGCCGACCGCTCGGACGCGACGGACCGGGAGCGGTGCCCCCTGAGGGCTGTCCCGTAATCCCTGGCGGGCGCACGACGACAGCTACGGCACCTCGCCGCGTTGTCGGAACGCCCGCATACATCCAGTATGCGGGCGCCCCTCCGCCTTGCGACGCACCGCATCCGACGCCGCGCGCCGATCCACCAGGGATTACGGGACAGACCTTCGCACGCACCGCGGACAGTGTCAGAGGACCAGCGCCAGCACGGTCGCCGTGACCGCGGCGAACACCGCTCCCGCGCCGGTCACCAGGGCCCTGAGATGGAGCATGCCGAACGACGGGGAGCGGGTCGTCGCCGTCAGCGGGTCGTGCGCGCTGTAGTGCACCGTCAGGAAGTCGCCCTCGGCCGGTTCGGTGCGTCCCTGGCGCTCCTCGAAGCTCACCGTCCGGCCGTCGGCGGTGCGGAACTCCAGGGTCGGACAGACGCGGACGAACGGCACTCCGTCCGCGTCCTGCGCCTCCTCGGTGCGCACACGCGTGCACCGCGCGTCGGCAGTGAGCCCGTCCTTCCACGCGGCCCGCAGCCGAGGCCCGTGGAGCTGCCGGTCCAGCCCCCCGGCGAAGGCGGCGGCCGCCCCCAGGGCGGCGAGAAAATACACGACGGCGACGACCACGGCTCCCCCGGAATGCTGACGGCCCTTCCGGGCGCCGGTCCCGCCCGGAAGTCGAACTCCCGTATGGACGCCATGATCCCGTGCCCACCGCCCGGTCGGCAAGGGGCGATCGTGACGGCAGGTCAGCCTCCAGGGCGACTCAAGACGCGGCCGACTCCCCTGTAATCAAACAGGTTTCACGACTTTCGTGGGCTTCCCCAGGCACCAGTCCAATGACAATCTTGTCCCGTCCGCATGACCACTGGGGGGTTTGTGACATCTGCACAGAGCAACGACCAGCGCCTGCTCGACCGCATCCTGGATGATCAGCGTCGACGTCTCGCTCCACATCAAGGACGAGACGACTTCTTTACCTTCTTTGCCGCTGACAAGGCGCTACAGGACTGGGATCTCGACAACGACGAGATCACGGACGGCATCGTGGACGGGGCACACGACTGCGGAATCGACGGTATCTGGTCCTTCGTCGATGGCCGCTACGTCACCGCCGATGCCCACCAGTATCTGAATTCCCGGGCGAGTACGATCGAGTTGGTCATTCTGCAGGCGAAGACCTCACCCGGCTACCAGGAAACGGTGTTCGAAAAGTTGCACTTCCATCTCCCCGCGCTGCTCGACATGGGCCGCGACGAGGACGAACTCATCGCGCACACCAACGCGAAACTGATGGATCGCACACGTCGCTTTCTACAGGTCCTTGAGGAACTTGCCTCCTCGTTCCCCCAGGTTCGGGTGAAGGTGATCTATGCAAGCAAAGCAGCGGAAAAGCCTCACCCCAACGTCAAGGCCAAAGGTGACCGACTGCGCCGAGAGCTGGCAAAAATCACATCCGACTCCGAGGCGACTATCGAGTACCTGAGCGCCGCGGACCTGCGCGAGCGAACCGCCCGAGGGGCGAAGGCGGTCGCACAACTCGTCTTCTCCGAGACACCGATGAGTACGTCTCTCGGCGAAGGCTATGTCTGTCTGGCCCGCCTGGACGAGTACTACCGGTTCATCACCTCTGAAAACGAGGCGCTACGACTGGAGTTGTTCGAATCAAATGTGAGGGACTACGCCGGCTCCACGGCAGTGAACACAGCCATCGGCGACACGCTGAAGTCCGGGACGCGTGAGGACTTCTGGTGGTTCAACAACGGTGTCACCGTCGTTGCCGATGCCGCCCAGATCGCGGGGAAGAAGATCGTGATCAAGGACCCACAGATCGTCAACGGACTTCAGAGCAGTCACGAGGTCTATCGCTACTTCCAAGGGGGTGGGCAACACCTCGACAGGTCACTGCTGGTCAAGATCGTCGTTGCGCCCGAGTCCGGTACCACTCGTGACCGAATCATCCGGGCCACCAACAGCCAGACACAGCTGCCGGCCGGGGCGCTGCGGGCCACAGAACCGATCCAGAAAGATATCGAGGAAAGCCTCAACCATGGAGGTGGCTACTACTACGAACGCCGAGCAGGTTATTACCGAAATCTCGGCTTTCGTCTCGACCAAGTCGTCAGCATGACCCGACTCGCACGTGAGTTCACCGCATTTGCACTGCGGGAGCCTCACACCGCGCTACGCCACTCGGAGGCCCTGCTCCTGGACGACAAGCACTACGGGCAGATCTTCTCTCCTCGTAACGACCTCGACCTGTACCGTCTCACGCTCGACGTCCACACGCGCCTGCGCCGGTTTCTCATCCAATACTCCGAAGACCGCCCCCTCCTCGGCGAAACGGTGGAGAACTGGCTCTATCCTCTCGCTGGCGTCTGCGCATACACGCTCACCCGCCTTCGCCGCCCCTCCCCGCGAGACCTGCTCAACATCGACCTCGACCACCTCAACACCGACCTCATGGGGCGCATGACCGGTGTTCTCGAACAGAACTTCAAGTCCGCCCTGCGCACCAGCAAGGCCGGTGGCGTCGACCGTATCGCCCGGAGTCCGGAGTTCACCAGCCGACTCCGGCAGTCCGTCATCTCACAGACTCGCTTTCACATCGAGCGCTGAGGCTCGTTCCGGAGGTCTCAGGTGAGCCGGGGCGAGCGCGTCGGCACAGGTGCGCTCGTCCCGCCGGTCATCAGTTTCCTTGCTCCGACGGAGACAGCGCATTCGGGCGCCCCTCCCAGTACGGGTCGCGCAGTCGCCGTTTGTACAGCTTGCCGTTGGGGTCGCGGGGCATCGCCGCGATGAAGTCGATGCTCCGGGGAAGCTTGTACCCGGCGAGGCGCTGCTCGCAGTGGAGCAGGATCCCGGCCGCGAGCGCGTCGCCGGGCTCGTGTCCCGGGGCCGGTTCGACCACGGCCTTGACCGCCTCGCCCCAGCCGGGGTGGGGAATGCCGAAGACGGCCGCGTCCGCGACGGCGGGGTGCGCGAGGAGGGCGCCCTCGATCTCGGCGGGGTAGATGTTGACCCCGCCGGAGATGATCATGTCGATCTTGCGGTCGCGGAGGAAGAGGTAGCCCTCCTCGTCGAGGACGCCGAGGTCGCCGACGGTGAAGAAGTCGCCGACGCGGTTCTTCTCCGTCTTCGCCTCGTCCTTGTGGTAGCGGAAGCCGCCGGTGTTCATCCTCATGTAGACGGTGCCCAGTTCGCCGGGCGGCAGGCGGTTGCCGTCGTCGTCCAGGACGGCGAGTTCGCTGATCGGCCAGGCCCTGCCGACGGTGCCGGGCTTCTTCAGCCAGTCCTCGGCGGTCGCGAAGGCTCCGCCGCCCTCGCTGGCCGCGTAGTACTCCTCGACACACCTCCCCCACCACTCGATCATGGCCCGCTTGACGTGGTCCGGGCAGGGTGCGGCGCCGTGGACGGCATGACGCATGGAGGTGACGTCGTGGCGCCCCTTCACCTCGTCGGGGAGGGCGAGGAGGCGGTGGAACTGGGTCGGCACCATGTGGGTGTGGGTGCATCGGTGGGTGTCGATCAGCCGCAGCATCTCCTCGGGCGCCCACTTGTCCATCAGGACGAGCCGGTGCCCGATGTGGAGGGACGCGGCGGCGAACTGGAGGACGGCCGTGTGGTAGAGCGGCGAGCACACCAGATGGACGTTGTCGTCGAAGGGCCGGATGCCGAAGATGCCGAGGAAGCCGCCGAGGTGGCTCTCCTCGGGGAGCCTGCCGGGGAGCGGGCGGCGGATGCCGCGCGGCCGGCCGGTGGTACCGGAGGTGTAGTTCATGACCCAGCCGAGGGTGCGGTCCTCGGGTGGCGTGCCGGGCTGCCCGTCGAGCAGTTCGCCGTACGGGCGGAAGCCGTCGACCGCGCCCACGGCGTAGCGGCGGCCGGCCGGGAACCCCGCCTCGTCGGCGGCGGCGATCGCGGCGGGGGCGAAGCGTTCGTGTGCGATCAGGACCTTGGCGCCGGAGTCGGAGACGATCCAGGCGATCTCGGGTCCGACGAAGTGGTGGTTGACGGGGACGAGGTAGAGGCCCGCCTGGGCGGCGGCGAGGTAGGCGGTGAAGAACTCGACGCCGTTGGGCAGGACGACCGCGAAGGCGTCGCCGCGCCGCAGCCCGGCCGCGCGCAGTCCGTGGACCAGACGGTTGGCCGCGGCGTGCAGCCGTCCGGCCGTCCAGTCCTCGCCGTCGGGGGCGGTCAGGACCCTGCGTCCCGGGTCGGCCGCGGCCTGGGCCCAGAAGCCGTTGGGCGGGGGGTTCATGAGGCACTCCGTCCGGCGATGCGGTTGATCCGGTCGACGGCGCGTTCGAAGCCGCGGGTCAGGTCGTCGAAAACGGCGCGCACGCCGCGTTCGCGGGTCATCCGGCCCACGATCTGTCCGACGGGGGTCCCGAGCAGCGCGCCGGTCTCGTACTTCTGGATGCGGGAGAGCGCCTCGGCGACCAGCAGCCCCTGGAGCGGCATGGGCAGGGCGCCCGGGCCCGAGGGGTCGTCCCAGGCGTCGGTCCACTCGGTGCGGAGCTGGCGGGCGGGTTTGCCGGTGAGGGCGCGGGAGCGGACGGTGTCGCCGGATCCCGCGGCGAGGAGCTTGCGGGTCAGGGCCGGGGAGTGGAGGTCGGCCTCCTCGGTGGTCAGCCAGATCGAGCCGAGCCAGACACCCTGGGCGCCGAGGGCGAGTCCGGCGGCGATCTGCTCGCCGCTGCCGATACCGCCCGCGGCGAGGACCGGGAGCGGACCCACGGCGTCGACCACGTCCGGGACCAGGACCATGGAGGCGATCTCGCCGGTGTGGCCGCCGGCCTCGTAGCCCTGGGCGACGACGATGTCGATGCCCGCGTCCGCGTGGTGGCGGGCGTGCCGGGCACTGCCGGCGAGCGCGGCGACGAGGACGCCTTGGTCGTGGGCGCGCCGGATCACGTCGGCGGGCGGTGAGCCGAGGGCGTTGGCGAGCAGCTTGATGGGGTAGTCGAAGGCGACGTCGAGCTGGGTGCGGGCGACGTCCTCCATCCACCCCGTGATCCGCCAGCCGGACGCCTCGCCCTCGGCGAGTTCCGGCACGCCGTGCTCGGCCAGGGTGTCCCGGACGAACTGCCGGTGCCCGTCCGGGATCATCGCCTCGACATCGGCCTCGGTCACGCCCTCGACCTTCCTGGCGGGCATGACGACATCGAGACCGTACGGCTTGCCGTCGGTGTGTTCCTGCATCCAGTCGAGATCGCGCGCGAGGTCTCCGGGGGCGGTGTAGCGGACCGCGCCGAGTACGCCGAAACCTCCGGCCCGGGTGATGGCGGCGGCCACCGCGGGGAACGGCGTGAAGCCGAAGATGGCGTGCTCGACTCCCAGTTTCTTGCTCAGCTCCGTCTCCATGGGGCGCAGGATGCCGCAGCCGGACGGCCGAAGGAAGAGATTTTCTGATGCTTCGTCAGATTCTTTGTGACGCCGGGGACCTCCGTGACGGCGGGGGTGACAGTACTCTCTGCGACGGAAAGAAGTTTCATCATCGGGCACGATTTCGAAAGTTACTTTCGCGCGGCGGGAAGGGGTTCCGGATGACCGAGGACACGACCGGCAGCAGAGGGATCAGCCGACGCAGGCTGGGCGGTGGGATGCTGGCCCTGGGCGGGGCACTCGCCCTGGCGCCGATTCCGTTCGCGGAACGCGCGTCGGCCATGGAGTCGGGAGCGGAGTCGTCGGGTATGCGCGCGGGATCCGGGACGGGCACGGTGCCCGGGCGCGCCCGCCCGACACTGCGGCGCGGATCCGCCGTCCGCGCCGGTCTTTCGCCGGAGCACCTGGACCAACTGGTCGCGGACGCGGAGAAATTCCTGGAGCCCTCCCCCGCGCACCCCTGGTACGCCGGTGCGGTGCTGCTCGCCGGACGCGGCGGCACGGTGGCGCTGCACCGGCCGATCGGCAAGGCCGTGCGCTACTCCGCGTACGACGAGAAGACCGACACGGGGGTCGAGTTCCCGCCCGACCGGCAGATCGACATGGCCGAGGACACGGTCTTCGACCTGGCGTCGGTGTCCAAGCTGTTCACCTCGATCCTGGCCGTGCAGCAGATCGAGCGCGGAACACTGGAGCTGGAGGCGAGGGTCGCCGCGTACCTGCCCGACTTCGCCCGCGCCGGGAAGCAGGACATCACGATCCGTCAGCTGCTCACGCACACCTCGGGGTTCCGCTCGTGGATCCCGCTGTACAAGGCGCCGACGCGCGAGGGGCAGCTGGAGCTGCTGTGGAACGAGGCGCCGGCCAACGCGCCCGGCACGGTCTACCTCTACTCCGACCTGAACCTGATCTCGCTGCAACTGGTGCTGGAGAGGATCACCGGCCGCGCGCTGGACGTCCTGCTCCGTGAGAAGATCACCGCTCCCCTCGGGATGCACCGCACGCGGTACAACCCTCCGGCCTCCTGGAGGCCGCGGATCGCGGCGACGGAGGACGCCCGGCTCCCGTGGTCCGGCCTCGACCGAGGGCTGGTCTGGGGCGAGGTGCACGACGAGAACGCGTACGGCCTGGGCGGCGTCGCGGGGCACGCCGGGGTCTTCTCCTGCGCCTGGGACCTCGCGGTCCTCGCCCGCACCCTGCTCAACGGCGGGGCCTACGGCCGGGCGAGGATCCTGTCCGAAGCCTCGGTGGACCTGCTGTTCACGGACTTCAACACCGCGTTCCCCGGCGATGCGCACGGGCTCGGGTTCGAGCTCTACCAGCACTGGTACATGGGCGCGATGGCGACCCCGCGCACGGCCGGGCACACCGGCTTCACCGGCACCTGCCTGGTCCTGGACCCGACGACCGACTCGTTCCTGATCGTTCTCGGCAACTCGGTTCATCCGGTTCGTAGTTGGCGTTCCGGCAGCGCGCCGCGCGTCGCCGCCGCCAACCGGATGGCGCGGGCCGTCCCGGTCCGTCCGGTCCGGGGCCGCACGGCGTGGTTCTCGGGGATGGCGAGCGCCGCCACCGCCACGCTGACCCTGCCCGCGCTGCGCCTCGCCTCGTCGCGGGCCCGGCTGACGTCGGCCCTGTGGTGGGACACCGAGCCCGGGTCCGACTTCGTCCTTCTGGAGGCATCCGCGGACGCGGGTGCTACCTGGCAGCCGGTGCCGTTCACCACCTCGCCGCTCCACGGGCCCGGCCGCCCGGAGCCCGAACCCCGGCCGACGGGTTCGGTCTCCGGCTGGTCCGGCCGGATCTGGCACCGGCTCGACGCCGGCCTCGCCGCATGGCGCGGCCAGGAGGTGCGGCTGCGCTGGCGGTACACCACGGACCAGCTGTACGTCGGACGCGGGGTGTACGTGGACGCGATCCGGGTCGAGGACGGCGGGCGGACGGTCTTCGACGAGAGCCGGCCCGCCGACACGGCGCGGATCGAGGCGGTGGGGTGGACCGCCTCGGCGGACTGAGCGGGACGAACCGGAGGTACGGCCGCGGCGGGCCGGGGCGGCGCGGCCGTGCCGTTGAAGGCCGGTCCGCCGCCGGCACGGTCACAGCGATCGGACGGCGAGGGCCGTGATCAGGACACTGGAGGCCAGCGCGGTGACGAGCTGCCCGCGTCGGCTCGTCACCACCCGGCCGAGCAGCGCTCCCCCGCCCGCGAGCAGGAGTTGCCAACTCGCCGACGCGAGGAAGGCGGCGAGCACGAACACGGCCCGCTCCGGATGCCCGGCCTCGGCAGTGGTACGGCTTCCGAGCACGAGCGCCGCGAAATAGACGACGGTGGCCGGGTTCATCAGGGTGATCCCGAACAGCAGCAGGTACGACCGTCCCGGACCGGCGGGCTCCGCGCCGACCGGGGACGCCGCCCGGCGCCCCCGGTACCGCGCGATCGCCGTCACGCCGCCATGGACGGCCAGCGCGATCAGCACCAGCACGGACGCCGCACGCAGCGTCGGCATGACCGGTGCGAGGACCGCCGCGAGCGAGGAACCTCCCAACACGGCGGCAGCCGCGTAGAGACCGTCGGCGGTGGCGACGCCCAGGGCGGCGCAGGCTCCCGTCCGCAGCGACGTCCGGGCGGTGAGGCCGACCAGATGGCTCCCGACCGCCCCGACGGGAACGGCGATGCCGAACCCGGCCAGAAGACCCGCGACCAGCGCGGCGGTCATGGGCGCGCGACAGCCGGTCTCCGCCGTCGCCCGGACCGCTGTCGGTCCCGCACCGGACAGGCGGCGGAGGTGGACGGCGACAGCACGGTGGTCGGTGTCATGGGCAGATGGTCGAGCCGTGCGGCGCCCCGGGCAAGGCATTTTCGTCCTCGCCGTGCCCGGGCGGTCCGGCACCCGGCGACCGGACGACCCGGCGCCCGGGCGATGGAAGAATGCCCCGATGACCACATCACCGCAGGACTGGACGCGCGTCCGGCGGCTCGACGCCTCTCGCCTCTCCGAGGAGCTGTACGCGCGGACGGGCCTGAGGCCGACCGTGGAGGGGCCCTGCCCGGGCGGCGAGGTGGGTGCCGCGTACGTGCGATGGCCGGACGGTCGCCGGTCCGTGCTGAAGTGGCGTCCGGACACCCGGATCGAGGAGCTGCGGGCGGGCGCCCTGGCGGTGTGCGAGGTGCTGCGCGCGCACGGATATCCCTGCCCGTCGACGGAGTTGGCGCTCCAGGTGGGCCATGCCTCGGTTCTGGTCCAGGAATTGCTGCCGGGCGCGCCGGTGGACCGCCTCGACCACGAAGGGCTGGACCGGGCGCTCGCCCTCAACGAGGCGCAGGCGGGACTGCTGGCCCCTCGTGCGGACATTCCCCCGATGCCGTTGTATCTGCTCGACGACGGTCCCGGCTACTGTCTTCACGAGCCGCTGCGCCGGCACGGCCGACGCAGCCGCGACCTGGAGCGCCGGATCGCGGCGCTCGGCGCCGACCGTCCTCGGCTGCTGACCGGCCGGGACGTCGTGCACCACGACTTCCACCACGGCAACCTGCTGTGCACCGGCGGCTTCGTCACCGGTGTCATCGACTGGGACGGCGCCTGCCGGGGAGACCGCCGGTTCGACCTGGTCACGCTGCGTTTCGGGCTGCACGCGTCCGAACAGGTGCCGGGGGTCGCGGACCGCCTCGACGACATTCTGGACGGCCTGCCCGAGGACGTCCTGCGGGTCTCCTGGGCGCACATGAGTCTGCGGATGGTCGACTGGGCCATCAGGCACTTCGCCCCGGGCGATGTCGGACACTGGATCGATCTGGCCGAGCGACGCCTGTGAGGCAGCACGTCCGTCGGGGGCCGCCCTCCGCCGCCCCGTCGGGGTCTCCCGCGACGGGGCCGGAGATCGCATCGGTGCGGTAGGCCCCCGTGGTGCTCGGTGGCGGCAAGGCGGATACGGGCGGGCGGCATGGCGCCGGGCGGGAATCGCACGGTGCGACGGCCCGCGAGGCGGGTGTTCCCGGCCCCCGCGGTACCGGGCGGGACGACGGCGCGAGCGCCGCGGACGCGCGGACCGCACCCCGGTTCGCCCCCTTGCGCGTTCCCGCCTTCCGCCGCTTCGTGCTCGCGAGCCTCGTATCGGCCACCGGGTCCGCGATGGCTCCCCTCGCCCTCGCGTACGCGGTGATCGGGCAGGGCGGAACCGGATCGCTCGGCGTCGTGCTGGCCACGAACTCCCTGCCGACGATCGTCCCCACCGTCGTGTGCGGCGTGCTCGCCGACCGGCTGTCGCGCAGTCGGATCCTGTTCCTGGGCAACCTCCTGGCCGCGATCCAGCCCCGAGCATCACTCAGCGCTACATGTCCGCTCGCCGTAGCTATACGAGAACGGGGCCGAGTCCGGAGTGTCCTGTCGCACTGAGCCTCGGCCGTCATTCACTCGAGGCGTTTGACAGCGAACCCAGTCGATCAGGCTTCCTTGTCAGCGAACCTGGTCGCTCTTCGGCCCGATGCCTTTGATCCTGGTCGGAGTTCCGTCCGGGGCGAACGAGTGGTGGAAGGTGAAGGCGTGCGGCGCGGAGCCGTGGTCGTGGAGGTGCTCCAGCCTGGAAACCCCGTCCTGCCAGGTGGGTACCACGCCGTCGGAGACCCACCAGAACACGTAACCCGGGTGTCCTGTCCTCTCGAACCAGTCGTAACGCCTGTTCAGCGCCTCACGGTGCAGGCCGGTGTAGATGGCGTCGAAGGCGGGGCGCAGGTCGGTCCAGAGTGAGAGGGTCGCGGCCAGGGCGATGGTTTCCACCGTACGGCCCTTGCCGTACCAGGCCGGTACGGCGAACTCTCCCCATGCACCCCAGTCCAAGTCGAAGTGTGTGCCCCGGTCGCCGTCTGCCGCTTCCGCACGAGCGAGGTATCCGGGGTGCTGACCGATCTTCCGGTAGATGGCCTCAGCGCTGTCGTGGAACTGGCGCGTGAGAGGTGCGGGACCGGCGAGAGGTGACTTCAGAACGCCGAATGTGTACAGAGCAAGATGGGGCAAGTTTCTCTCCCTGGTTGGGGGTGCCTGGTGGGGACCCGGTTCGGTGGCTTGCGCATGGGGGTCGAGGATTCGTGGGGTGACCAACTCATCCCGTCGCAGGTGGCTCAGCCTGAAGGAACCCCTGTGCGACCGTGGGCGACCGCCGAAGACCAGGTGAAGGTAGCTGCCTCCGCGGGCCATGTCGAAGTTGCGTTTTCCCTGTCCAAGTGGCCTCTTGCGGGGCGACGCCAGCGGCGTCGACCGGGTTGGATGACACAGCGACTGGGTTCGCTATCAAAGGACAAGCGACGGCGTTTGCCCTGTGCACGAGCCCTCTCGCCCGCCCACGTCCACCTCTGCGCGCGACATCAGCTCTGGATCCGCTCCACTCATGACGTCCGCTCGGCGTCCTACCGGAAGTCATCGAGGCCCAGCGACGACTCGACCGGCTCGACCGCCGTCAACGGCAGACGAGGCGAGCCCTCGACCTGGCGCGGAAGATCGTCGAGGACTGGTCCACCTCCGGAATGCCGATCGACCTCGGGAGAGAGTGGGCCGATCGCCTTGACCGGGTCGAAGCACTCGCTGTCAGCAAGAAGACCGCGGCTGAGGACCGCAGCCACCTCGCGGCGTTCCCCGAGATCGTGGTGCTGACGCACCTGATCCTCGACCCGCCCACAACCGCCTTCGACCCCAAAGAGCTCTACCTGGCGACGACCGCCGAGCTGAGCCGACGATTCGCGCGGATCTGTACCACCCTCGGAACCCAGGACCCCCTCCACCGGAGGTTCTGCCTCTACCGAGATCGCGACTTCCGCGAAAGCCAGGTCGCCTGAGAACTCCGGGCCGCCGTCTTCTCAAACGACCTGGCATCCCAGCAGGTCAACGGCTCGCTGTCTGACACATGCACTTCGACAGGACAGGAGACCACCTTCCGGGTGCCGCTGCGGTGACGAGCCGTTGTTCCGCGTGTACTTCACCGAAGTGGCCGCGCTCGCCGACCGGAGGGCGGTCCGACACGGATCCGAGGAGTCGAAGGTCCTCCAGCGCGAGCGTGTGTCTCCAGGTCACCGGGGGATTCCTGAAATCTCCCGGCGGACCGACGGCATCGGGCCGTACCGGTTCCGTCGGCCCGGGTGGCGGTCTCACCTGTCCCGACCCCCGACGAAGGCCGCGCCCCTGGTGCCTGACGGACGGTACGCGCTCCTCCGGCCGCGTGCGCGGATCGGGCCCGGACTCCGGACTCCGGTAGGTCTACTCGGGCGGCTCGATCGTCACCGGTTCGCCCAGATCGTAGAAGCGCTGCGTGGTCGTGGTCATCACGCCGCCTGCTCTGGACTCGGCCTGCCCGCCGTAAGGCGTGAAGTCGTCCCCGAACCACAGGATGTGCTCCCGCACGTCCGCGCCCAGGAACGTGTACGGCTTCTTGTTCACGATCCGCCACGCCTCGACGTCCTCCCCGTTGTCCAGGGAGATCACGGGCCGTTCCCGCTCCACGGTCCACTCCGGCGCCGACGCGATCATCTGGGCCGTCACCGCCGGATCGGCGAGCGCGCGATAGAGCTTCCCCGTGGCGGCCACCACCCGCTCCTGCGGGTCGGTGCTGTTCTCGTCCCCCTTGACCCACTTGCCGAGCCCCGGGGTCTTGATCCACTCGTCGTCGCCCTTGAAGACGTACGCGTTCTCCCCCTCCGGTCCCGTCATCGAACCGGACAGCGCGGGCTCGTCCCCGAAGACGAACTGCGAGGTCCCCGACTCGTCCCCCGACTGCACGGACTCCGTACCCGATCCGTACGCCTTCAACGCGGCCACCAGACACTTCGACAGGGCCGAACCGGCGAAGGTCGCGTCGCCCCTGAGCTGGAGCCCGCCGCACTCGGCCGGGGTGGTGAACGCCGGGGACGACGACGCCTTCGGGCTGCCGCTCTCGTGCGCGGGCCGGTCGGACGACGATTCTGTCCGCGTCGGCTCGGCCGACCCGTCCGACGAGGAGCATCCGGCCAGGGTGCCGACAGCGAGGAGAGTTCCTATGCACACATACCGGCGCAGGCGTCTGGGTCTCATGTTGTTCGAACTCCACTGGTCATGGATGGCCTGCGGCCGCAGGCCACCTTGGGCTCTCGCGGGTGAATCCGCCGCCCCGCGCCCCTGGTGGCAAAGGTGTTCGCCCCACGGGCCGCGGGGGCGGGCCCTCGTATCCTCATGGCCGGGGCGCCCGCTCCCTCCTGCTTGCCGGACCGTCAGCCGTGCGGGCAGGCACGGTCGCCGCACCTCGGAATCCTTGCGACGAGCAAGCGGCTCTCAGGCCGATGCCAGAACACGGTCGAGCGCCGTCCGGCCTGCGGGGGCCCAGGTCGGCTTCCCGCCGGGCAGGCTCCAAGGAGCGGCCATCGGTCTGGTGAGTGTCCGGCCGCGGTCAGTCTTCGGTGCCGTCGTCGTCCTCGTCGAGCCCAAGCGTGCCCGGGTCTCGCAGTGGCCCGAGGCCGCCACCGACCGGGGTGGACGCGGTGAGGCTGTAGCGGCCGAGCCCGTTCAGGTTGCGGTGCTTGAGCGGCGAGAGCCGGCCCTCGTCCTCGTCGCGGATTTCGTGGCCCTCGGCGCGGAGCCGGCCGACGGCGGCGCCGAGGTAGCGGGTGGTCCGCGGCACGACGGCGTTGAGGACCAGGCCGAGTGCGCCGAGCTGGTCCTCCATCCCGTCCCGGTACGCCTGGTGGATGGTGCCGCGCTTGCCGTGACACACACCCCTCGCGAGCTTGTGGCGGGATTCCTGCACGGTGAGCTGCCGGTTCATCCGACGGCGGTAGGTGTCGTCGACGGGGTCGACCACGGGGCGCATGGGCGCGATGAACGGGGTCGGGGAACGCGTGGCGGTCCCGCTGGGCTACCCCCGCGTCCGGCGCGCACCGCCTCACGACGGACTCCGGGAGCCGGCCGTGACGGCGCCCCGCGACGAGCCGCCCGCCACCGCCCGCCCGCCACCGGCCGGTTCCGGAACGGCGGCGGGGCCCGGCACGGTGGCCGGCCGGGGCGGGACGTCGGACCCGGCGGCCGGCGCCGGGACCGGGGCCGTCGACTCCCGTACCACCAGCCTCGGCCGGATCAGCAGTGACCGCCCTGCCGCCGGGGCCGAGTCGATCCGCGCCCGCAGTTGCTGGAACGTCTCCGCGGCCATCTCCGGAAGCGGCTGACGGACGGTCGTGAGCGGCGGCTCGAAGAGGTCGGCCAGGAGGATGTCGTCGAAGCCGACCACGGAGACGTCCCGCCCCGCGCTCAGCCCGGCGTCCTTGGCACCGCGGCAGATGCCGATCGCGCACATGTCGTTGATGGCGACGAAGGCGGTGGGCGGTCGCGGGCCGCCGAGGAGCTCACGGGCCGCGTTGCGCCCGAGCTCGGCCGCGTCCTTGTCGCCGAACTCGGTGGTGTCGGCGCCGGGCCAGACGATCGCGTCCGCCGGGTCGAGGCCGGCCGACTCCAGGGCGGCGCGAAAGCCGAGCAGTCGCGCGGTGCGGTTGACGCTGTGGACCGAACCGGACACGAACGCCAGCCGCCGGTGGCCGAGTTCCAGGAGGTGGCGGGTGGCGATCTCCGCGCCCATCGCGTTGTCGACGCTGATGGAGGCCAGCGACGGCGGGTCGCCCGCCTGTGCCGTGCGGTCGAACGCGACCATCTTCAGCCCCCGGCCGAGCAGCGGCGTCATGTGGTCGAGCGAGGGCAGCGAGGAGCACAGCACCACGCCGCTTACCCCGTCCGCGAGCAGTTCCTCCCCGTACTTCAGCTCCCGGGCCGGGTCCCGCTCGCTGTTGCAGAGCAGTACGTGGTAGCCCTCGGCGAGCGCGATCGCCTCCAGCTCACGGGCGAGCGCCCCCCAGAACGGGTTGGCGACGGACGGGACGATGAGCCCGATGACCTTGATGCGTCCCGTGCGCAGCATGCGGGCCGCGCGGTTGGGCCGGTAGCCGAGCCGCTCGATCGCCTGCTCCACCCGGGCCAGGGTGGCCGCCTGCATGCGGTCCGTGCGCCCGTTGAGGACGTTGGACACCGTGCTCGCGGAGACCCCTGCGGCCTCCGCGACCTGATGAATCGTTACCCCGCTCATGCCACCTCCGGTTCGGAACACGTCTGCCGCAGCAGTGTATCGATTTACCTGACTCCGTTCACCGGTACACCGTTCAACACCCTAGAAAAATTCATGTGCATCAGCTGTTGACGTCCCTCTTGACTCATTCCTAGCATCACTGCATCGATTTACCAGCGCTTCTCAGCCATGGCCGGGTTGTCATCCCTGTTGCCATCGCTGGATCGATCCACAGTCTCCACCTCAAAAGGGGTGTCCCATGGAACTCACAAGACGGTCGGTGCTCGCCGCCATCGGCGCCGGTACCGCTGCCGCCGCCCTCGGCGCCTGCGGTACCGGCACTTCGACGGCCGGCTCCGCCGACGGCCCCGCCGAGGGCGAGATCAGGCTGCTCACCCCGATCTTCGAGGGCGCCGACGGCAAGAAGCAGCTGGAGAAGGAGATCCTCGGCAGCTTCCGGAAGAAGTACCCGGACGTCGAGGTGAACGTGGACTACACCACGTACGCGCAGCTCAACGAGAAGATCACCACCGGTCTGGCGGGCGGTCTGCTGCCCGACGTCCTGATGATGGGCGTCGGCTGGATCCCGCCGTTCGCGGCGAAGAAGGCGATCGCCGAACTGCCCGAGAAGCTCGCCACCGCGCACGACTACGAGAAGCGGGTCCTGGAGCCCTCCCGGTACGACGGCAGGCTGTACGCGCTCCCGGTGGTGCTGGACACCCGCATCGTCGTCTACCGCAAGGACCACTTCGCCGCGGCGGGCATCAGGAAGACCCCGGCGAACTGGGCCGAACTGCGCGCCGTGGCCAAGCAGCTCACGAAGGGCGGACGGATCGGGTTCGACCCCTTCTCCATCGACCTGCGCCAGTGCTGGGAGACGTTCCTGTTCGCTAACGGCGGTGAACTGTTCGGCGCGGACGGCAGGAAGGTGTTGTTCACCGACGCCCGGGGGGTCGAGGCGCTGCAGTTCTTCAAGGACCTGATCGAGGACGGCTCCGCCGACTACGCCAGGAAGACGGACGCCGGTGCCCCGACCAACGTGCAGACCGGTGAGGCGTCGATGATGATGACGACCAGCGCCCTGTGGAACCAGGTCAAGGACCAGACACCGGATCTGATCGAGAACGACCTGCTCGGCGCGTTCGTCCTCGCCAACCGCAGGCCGGCGATGCTCCAGGGCGGCACACTGGTCACCCAGTCCGCGAGCTCGAAGCATCCGGCGGCGGCCCGTGCGCTCGTCGAGCACCTCGCGACCCCCGATTCCATCCTGGGCGCGGCCCGTCAGCGGGGCTCGGTGCCCGGGCTCAAGGACCTCAACGACTCCGGATACGTGAAGGAGAACGAGTTCGTCGACCTCTCGCTGCGGAGCATGGGCGACGCCTGTTCCGAGGGCGGCACCCCCGCCTGGATGGAGATCCGCGAGAAGATCAAGCCCACGCTGGAGCCCGCGATCGTGGGCCGCCAGTCCGCGAAGGACGCCATCGCGGAACTCGGCCGGCTCGCCGAGGCCGCCATCGGCCGGATGTGAGGGCCCGTCACCGTGGGAACGACATCCGTACTCAAGGCGCGGCCCGCGCGCCCTCCCGCCCCGGCCGGGCGCACGGCCCCGAAGCGGGCCGCCACTGACCGGCGGCCCGCGGGGCCGGGGCGACGCAGGAGGCGCGCCGGTCTGCTGATGGTGGCGCCCGCGCTGCTGCACGCCTCGCTCTGGATCGGCCTGCCCGTCGTCGCGTCGGTGGTCCTGGCCTTCACGGAGTACGACGTGCTGACCGCGCCGCGGTTCGCCGGTCTGGACAACTTCCGCGAGATGCTGGACGACGCGGTGTTCCGCAAGTCCGTCGTCAACACGGTCGTCTACACGTTCTTCACCGTGCCCTTCGGCATGGCGCTGGGACTGCTCCTGGCCCTCGCGCTGCACACCGGTCTGAGGGCGCGCGGTTTCTTCCGCACCGCGGTCTTCCTTCCGCAGGTGACGGCGACCGTCGCGATCGCGCTGGTCTGGCTGTGGATCTACAACCCGGGCAACGGGCTGCTCAACACGCTCCTCTCGTTCCTCGGGATCGACGGCCCGGCGTGGCTGTCGTCGACCTCGTGGGCCATGCCCTCGGTGATCCTGGTCGGCATCTGGCAGGGCATCGGCATGAAGATGCTGATCTACCTGGCCGCGCTGCAGTCGCTGCCGAAGGAGCTGTACGAGGCGGCTTCGGTGGACGGCGCGTCGAAGGTGCGGCAGTTCTTCTCGATCACGCTGCCGCTGCTGAAGCCCGCGACGTTCTTCGTGCTCATCACGTCGATGATCAGCGCGTTCCAGTCCTTCGACCAGATCTACATCCTCACCGACGGCGGTCCCGCCAACAGCACCACGATGATGACGTACGAGATCTACAAGTCCGCCTTCCGGGAGTTCCGCGTCGGCTACGCCTGCGCGCAGTCGCTGGTGCTGTTCGTGCTGCTGATGGGCTTCACCCTGGTCAACCGGCGGATCATGGGAGGCACCCGTGGCCACAACTGACCCGCCGGCGCCGGGGATCGCGGGGAAGGGACGGATCCGGGCGGCCCGCAGGCGGCCGACGGCCGGCCGGGTCGCGCTGTACGTGACGCTCACCGCCGTCTCGCTGCTGATGGTGGTGCCGTTCGTCTGGATGGTGCTCACCTCGCTCAAGTCACCCGTGGAGATCGCCTCGCGGGACGCCGGACTGCTGCCGGAGCACTGGAAGTTCGGGAACTACCTCGACGCGCTGAAGGCGGCACCGTTCGCGACGTACGCGCGCAACAGCCTCGTCATCGCGATCAGCCACACCGTCCTCAACGTGGTGGTGGCGTCGATGGCCGGGTACGCGCTGGCGCGGATCAGGTTCCGGGGCGGCGAGGTCATCTTCTACCTCTTCATCGCCGCGCTGATGATCCCGACGTACACGAAGGTGCTCCCCGAGTTCCTGATCGTCCGCTTCATGCCGCTGGCCGGCGGGAACGACATCCTCGGCCAGGGCGGCAGCGGCTGGCTGGACTCCTGGTGGGCGCTCATCGTCCCCGGCGCCGTCACCCCGTTCGCGGTCTTCCTCTTCCGCCAGTTCTACCTCGACCTTCCGGTGGAGCTGGAGGAGGCGGCCAGGCTCGACGGTCTGGGCGAGTTCCGGATCTACGCGAGGATCATGACGCCGCAGGTCAAGCCCGCCCTCACCACCGTGGCGCTGCTGACCTTCGAGTCGTCGTGGAACAACTTCCTCTGGCCGCTGCTGGTGACCCGCACGGACAGCCTGCGGGTGATCCAGGTGGGGCTCTCCGTCTTCAAGACGGAGAACGGCCCCCAGTGGCACTTCCTGATGGCCGGCACCACGCTGGCCACCCTTCCCATGGTCATCCTCTTCCTCATCGGCCAGCGCTATTTCGTGCAGGGCTTCGCAACCGCCGGCCTCAAGTGACCGGTACCGGTCGGATACGACCGGATATCGAAAGGTTCTTACTCCATGTCTGCTGATCTCCACGGCTCCCGCGCACTGGTGACCGGTGCGGGGCACGGCATCGGCCGCGCCATCGCCGTCGCCCTCGCCGAGGCCGGCGCCGATGTCGTCGTGCACTACCACTCCTCCGCCGAGCAGGCCGCGGCGACGGTGTCGGCGATCGAGGCGCTGGGCCGCAGGGCGAAGGCGCTGCCGGCCGATGTCACCGTCACCGAGGACGTGGACCGGCTCGTCGAGGAGGCGGCCGGATTCCTCGGCGGCCTGGACGTGCTGGTCTGCAACGCGGGCCATCTGATCGGCCGGGCCACGATCGCCGAGATGTCCGACGACCACTTCGATCGCGTCCTGTCCACCAACCTGACGTCGACGTTCCGCACCGTCCGGGCCGCCCTGCCGCATCTGACGAAGTCCGCGGCGGGACGCGTCATCACCATGTCCTCGCTGGCGGCGCACAACGGCGGCGGCCCCGGTTCGGTGGCGTACGCGGCGGCCAAGGCCGGTGTCCGCGGCTTCACCAAGGGCCTGGCCAAGGAGCTCGCCGGAACCGGCATCACCGTCAACACCGTCGCCCCGGGCTTCATCAAGGGCACCGCCTTCCACGACACGTTCACCGCCCCCGAGGCCCAGCAGGCGATGGAGGCGGGCATCCCGGTCGGACGGGCCGGCACCCCCGAGGACGTGGCCGCCGCCGTGGTGCATCTGGCGTCACCGTCGTCCGGCTTCCTCACCGCGACCACGGTGGACATCGACGGCGGGGCGTGGCCGCGGTGAAGCGGATCCCCCGGGAGCGGGGCGGCTGGTGGCACGCGTACGTCTGCCCGGCGCACGGCGTGGAGCTGGATCACGGCGATGTGCTCTCCGGGGTCTTCCCCGAGGGCGGAGCGCGGTGCGCGTACGGCTGCCGGGTGGACGACGAGGCGGTGCGCGGCGCCTGGCTGGTGCTGTCGCACCAGGCGTGGGCGCGACACCTGCGGGTGCTCGCCCACCGCGGCGAGCACGCCCGGGCCCTGGCCGGGCTCGTCGAGTACGCCGCGCTGTACGCGGAACTCGCCACCGAACGGCACGGCGAGGCACAGAGCTGGATGCTGCGCGGCCGGCTCTTCCACCAGGCGCTGACCGACGCCATCTGGGCGGTCACCGTCGGGCACACCGTGACCACGCTCGCCGAGGCGTCCGTCGACGGCCTGCACAGTGTGCTGCCGCTCCTGGACGACCTGGAACGGTCGGCGCTCGACGCCCGGGGCGTGCTGACCGGTCAGGGGCATCTCGCCTCCAACTACACCGCGTGGCTGAACGCGGCGGGCGCGGCGGCGAGCCGGGCCGCCGACGCGGTCCGGGGCCGGGAGTGGGGCGGCGCCGAGCGGTGGCTGGAGGGCGAGGACGGGCTGTACGCGCATCTGCGGGCGGCGGTCGCCGACGACGGCTGGGAGTGGGAGGGCAGCACCTACTACCACGGGTTCGTGCTGCGGGCCGCGCTGCTGGCGCTGCGCGGCACCGATCCCGCGGCCGTTCCGAAGGACGTGCTGGAGGTGCTGGCGGGGATGACGGACGTGCTGGCGGCGATCGCCACGCCGGGCGGCCTCCTGCCCGCCCTGCACGACGGCCCGTACCTGCGTGCCCCGCTCGCCCTGGAATGGCTCGAACTGGCCGCACTGGCCGGGCAGTTGTTCCCCTCCCCCGCACTGGACGCGGTGGCCGGGCGGGCCCGCGAGGAGCTCGGCGCGCACGACGACGGCCTCGACCGCGAGCTGGGCGGCTGGTTCGCCGGTCCCCCGCTGCCGGAACGCGCGGCGCCGGAGCCGGTCACGGTGTTCCCCGTGGCCGGATACGCGGTACTGCGCCACGCGGGCATCCACGCCCTGCTGGACTTCGGCCCGCACGGCGGCTCGCACGGACACCGCGACAAGCTGTCGCTGTACCTGTACGGGGACACCACCCCGTGGCAGCCGGACCCCGGCCAGGTCCCCTACGCCCATGCCGAGTTCCGCGACCTCTACGCGTCGACGGCTGCGCATCCCGCGTTCCGCGCGGACGACGGCGAACAGGCCGAGTGCGCGGGGAGGCTGCTGCGCGCGGACGGTGCGTCGGTCACCGCCGAGGTGACGGCGGCGTACGAGGGCGTGCGCGCCGTGCGGAAGCTCGTGCTGGGCGGCGGCTTCCTGGTCGACCTGCTGACCGTGGCCGCCGAGGACGAGCGGCGCCTGTCCGCGCAGCTGCGTCCCGGGGTGGCGCTGGACGTCCAGGTCCAGGGCACCGGCCCGGTGCGCACCACCTGGTACGGGGACGAGACCCTGCACGGCTGGCACACCCACACCCCGGGCCGGCCGGTGCGGCCGGTCGCCCGGCCGGGGCCGGGGACGGCCGACGATCCGCAACGCGTGCGCACCCGGGTCGACTTCACGGCCGTCGCGGACCGGGTCACGTTCGCCTCGGTGTACCAGGCGGCCTCGGCGGGTCCGGCCGTGACCGACGTACGGCTCGACGGCGACGGACTGCTGACGGTCGTGCTGGCGGACGGCACCGCCGAACGGTTCCGGACGGAGGACTGACCCTTGCTGCTCTCGGCGACCCCGCCGCCCGGCCCGCGTCCCGCGCGCGAGGCACGGCTGTTCGAGGAGGCCGCCCGCCACCGCGGGCTGACTCCGCCGCGCGACCACCCGCTGGCCAGCGTCACCTGGCTGGGCCCGGCGGCCTGCAATCCGGCGCTGGCCTTCCGGGTCGGCGGCGATCCGGCCCATCTGGCGGAGAGCGCGCGCTGGATCGAGGCCGCGGTGCGGTTCCCGCACTGGGGCCGGGCCCACATGCCGGACCACGACCTGGACGCGGGCTGGCTGCTGCACCATCTCTCGCTCGCGTACCGGTGGATCGGTGACGACCTGCCGGACGGGCTGCGGGCGCTGCTGCGGTACAAGCTGCTGCTCCAGGGGCGGCGCCTGTACGAGTACGCGGTGGCGAGCGAGGGCGGCTGGTGGTCGTCGTCGTACTGGCAGAACCACAACTGGATCTGTTACGCGGGCCTGGCGACGGCCGGTTACGTGCTGGGAAAGGAGGAGTGGACCGAGCGTGCCAAGGCCAATCTGGGTACGGTCCTCGATCTGCTGCCGGACGACGGTTCGCACGCCGAGGGGGTGGTCTACTGGCGTTACGGGGTGCCGTTCCTCGCCATCCATCTGGACCTCCTCCAGGAGGCGGAGGGCATCGACTGGTGGGGGCGGGGCGGTTTCCTCTCCCGCACCTTCCGCTACCGGCTGCACCAAGCGGCCCCGGGCTTCGCGTTCAACGTCGACCACGGGGACTGCCACGACCGCCGCAGCGGCCACAGCGCCGCCCTCTACTACCGTCTCGCGGCCCAGTACGGCATCCCCGAGGCGCAGTGGCTGGGTGATCTCGTCTCGGGCGAACTGCTGTGGCAGGAGGCCGCGGAGAGCGGGGTGCGGCCGGGCATCCTGCCGGAGGCGTACCTGGAACACCTCTGGTACGACCCGTCCGTGCCCGGTGCCCGCCCCACCGCCACGCGGGCGTTCTTCCCGGACCTCGGTCTGCTCGCGGCCCGTACCGGCTGGGACGAGGACGCCACGCTCGTCTCGTTCAAGGCGAGCCCCGGTGGTGGCCACAAGGCGTGGGAGACCTCGGCCGGGCACCGGGCGGAGCGGGGCTGGGAGACCCTGAACCAGGGGCACCACCACCCCGATTCGGGCTCGTTCGTACTGATCTCGCAGGGTGAGTTCCTCGCGGTCGACGAGGGCTACAGCAACCGCAAGCGGGCCGCGCACCACAACCTGCTGCTGGTCGACGGGCAGGGGTACGCGGACGAGGACCGCTACCACGTGTACCGGGACATCCCGTACGAGCGGCAGGCCCGGCAGCGCGACGTGCTCGTCGACGAGGAGCACGGATGGGCGCACGCCACGGCGGAGATCGCCGCGATGTACGACCCGGCGCTGGGGGTGCGGCGGCTGGACCGGACGCTGGTGTTCACCCCGTCGGGGCGGTTGGTGCTGCTGGACCTGGCCGAGGCGGACTCGGAGCGGGAGTGGACGTTCCTGCTCCAGACCGACCGGCCGACCGAGCCGCTGCCGGACGGCGGCAGGCTCGTCCGGTCCGGCGCGGCGCGGGCGACGGTGCGTCAGTTCTCCTCGCCCGAGAGCTCGTTCGTGTCCGAGGTCACGGAGGTCGAGGCCAATCCGACGTCCAGCACCCCGGAGTTGCGCCTCACGCGCACTCTGCACACGTCGCGCACCACGACGGCCCGCTCGTCGCACGGCCTCTTCCTCACCGCGATCGTCCCGGGCGCGGCACCGGCCGCCGTCGAACGCGTGGCGTGCGCGCGGGGCGAGGGGGTGGTCTGCGACGGGGAGACCGTGCTCCTGTCCCCCGCCGCGCGGCGCATCCGGACCGACACCGTCGTGGCCGACGCGGCGGCGGTGCTGCTCGCCGACGGGGCGCCCGCGTACGTGGTGGCGGCCACCCGGCTGGAGCTCGCGGGCCGGGTGCTGCTGGACGTGCCGGAGCCGTACACGGGAAAGGTGGGCTGAGTCATGCGGGCGTCCCTCTCGTCCGGCCGGTCGGCGTCGCTGCTGCGGGGGCTGGAGTTCGTGGCCTACCCGGCCGCTGCCGGGGCCGCCTTCGCCCTGCTCTCGCTCGGCGTCGTGACCTGGCTGCCCGCGCTCGCCGCGCTGGGGAACGCGTTGCAGCGGTGGCGGGCGGAGGGCGACAGCCGCTGCTTCGTCAACGTACTCGCCGCCTTTCCCCGGTACTGGCGGGCGCTCTGGCCCCACTCCCTCGCGTCCACCGCGGCGGCACTCCTGCTGGCCGCCAACATCCTTCATCTCCTCGGACGTCCGCAGCCCTGGACGTTCGTGCTGCTCGCCGCGCAGGTGGGCATCGCCGCCGCGCTGACCGTCCACCACGTGGCGCTGGCGGCCGAGGCCGGCCGGTCCCCGGGCGGCACGGTCCGTGCCTGGTCGCGCGGCGCGCTGGCCCTCGGTTTCGGGTCGGCGGCCCGCGGCACCGCACTGCTCGGCGCGGTGGTCTCCGCCGCGCTGCTCTCCCTCGTCGTACCGCTGGGGCCCCTGCTCCTCGGCCCCAGCGTCCCCGTCCTGCTCGCCCTGTCGTTCGCAGATCCCAGGAGGCACACCCCATGAGCCGTGTACTACGCACCACTCTCGTCGCCGCCCTCGCCGTCGGCGCGCCGCTCGCCCTCCCGCCCGCTTCCGTCGCCGCCGGAGCGGCCGAACAAGCCACCGCGTACTACGTCTCGCCGACCGGCAGCGACTCCAACACCGGCACGTCGGCCGGCGCCCCGCTCGCCACGATCCAGAACGCCCTCGATCTCGCGCCGACGGGCTCGGTGGTGCACCTCGCCGCCGGCACGTACCGGCAGGACGTCGTGACCAAGCGCTCCGGAGTGACCGTCACCGGCCCCTCGAGCGCCGTGGTGAAGGGGGCGGGCGACGCCCGGATCATCCAGGTCCGGCACGACTCGACGACGCTCAGCGGATTCACCGTGGACGGGCTGCACGGATCGTCCACCGACGTGTCGGGCTACCGCCTCAAACTCATATATGTCATGAGCACAACACCCGGGAACGGTGTGGGCGGTCTGCGCATCACCGGGATGACGCTGAAGAACGCCGCCGACGAGTGCCTGCGGCTTCGCTACCTGGTGACCGGCGCCGACGTCTCCGGGAACACGATCACCGACTGCGGGGTGGCCGACTTCGGGTTCGGCGGCGGCGGCAAGAACGGCGAGGGCATCTACCTCGGCACCGCCCCCGAGCAGCAGGGGGCCAACGGCGCCCCGGACGCCGCCCCCGACGTCAGCAGGAACAACCGCATCCACCACAACACCATCGCCACCCGGGGCAACGAGTGCGTGGACGTGAAGGAGAACTCGACCAGCAACTACGTCGAGTACAACGACTGCAGCGCCCAGAAGGACCCCAGCTCCGGCGGCCTCGACGCGCGCGGCAGCGGCAACATCTTCCGCTACAACACCATCCACGACAACGTCGGCGCGGGCATCCGGCTCGGCGGCGACACCGCGACCGACGGCACCGACACCGGCGTCTACGGCAACACCATCACCGGCAACGCGGGCGGCGGCATCAAGTTCATGCGCACCCCGCAGGGCCCGGTCTGCTCCAACACGATGAGCGGCAACACCGGCGGCGACGCGGTCGGCACCTACGGCAGCGCGTACGACCCGACCGGGACGTGCCCCAAGTGACCGGGAGCGGACCCGCGAGACGCGGGGTGCTGACGGCCGCGGCCGGTCTGGCCGCGGTCGCCGCGACGGCACCGGGCGCCCACGCGGCCGACGCGGCGGGCGGCACCGCCGCCCGCCCGCGCTGGGCCACGTCATGGGCGACCGCGCAGACCGCGCCGACCGCCGCCGACACGGTGGCGAGCGCCGGGCTCACCGACGGCACGTTCACCGCACACGTACGGCTGTCCGCGGGCGGGGCGGTGCGCCTGCGCTACGGGCACGCCTTCGGCACGGCCCCGGTCCTGGTCGGTCCGGTGACGGCGGACGGCCTGCCGGTGACGTTCGGCGGGCGGCGGCAGGCGTGGCTCGCGGCGGGCGCCTCGCTGACCAGCGACCCGGTAGCCGGACTGCGGGTCGCCGAGCGGGCACGGCTGACGGTGGAGACCCGGCTCCCCGGCCCCACCGGCCCCCTGTCCTTCCACCGCAACACGCATGCCTCGCACTCCGTCGACGGTGAGCGCACCACCTCGGTGTTCCTGCTGACGGGCGTCGAGGTCACGGGGGCGCACGGTCCGGTGGTCGCGGTGCTCGGCGACTCCATCACGGAGGGCGTCGGCACCCCGGACGACGCCGATCTGCGCTGGCCCGACCGGTTGGCCGCACGCCTGCGCGGCGCGGCCGTCGCCAATCTCGGGATCAGCGGGAACCGGCTGTTGCTGGACGACGCCCGGTTCGGGCCGGGCGGGCAGGCCCGCTTCGACCGCGACGTGCTGTCGCTGCCGGGGCTGCGGACCGTCCTCGTCCACCTCGGCGTCAACGACCTCCAGCAGCCGCCGAGCCAGACCGACCCGGCGCTCCTCCTGGCCGGCTACCGGCAACTGGTGCTGCGCGCCCGCAACGCCGGACTGCGGGTGATCGGCGCGACCATCACCCCGTTCGAGGGCTGGACCCGCTGGACACCGGAGCTGGACGCGGTGCGCCGGCAGGTCAACGCCGCCGTGCGCACCGGCCATGTCTTCGACGCCGTCGCCGACTTCGACGCCGCACTGCGCGACCCCGGTCAGCCGTCGCGCCTGCTGCCCGCGTACGACAGCGGCGACGGACTCCACCCCGCCCCCGCCGGTCACGCCGCCCTGGCCGCGGCCGTCGACCGCCGACACCTTCTGTGAGGGCCGCACCATGAACCCATCGAGCACTCCGGGCACCACCCGGCGCACCGTCCTCGCCGGGGCCGCCGCCCTCGGCGCGGCCGTCGCCGTACCCCTCGCCCCTGTCGCCCCCGCCGCGCACGCGGCGACCACCGGCACCGTCGAGACCGCCGCCGGCCTGCGCACCCGCTGGCACACCCTGCTCACCGGCGGCCCCGGCCTCGACCTCACGGATTCGCGGATCGCCGCCGCCGTGGCCCGGATCGGCAAGGCCGCCACCACCGCCGCGAAGGGCCTCGACCCCACCCGTACCGACGGGCTGTTCCCCGATCTGACCAGCAGGACGCTCTCCAACCACGTCACGACGTCGTTCAAACGGCTCGCCACGGTCGCGACCGCGTGGGCCGTTCCCGGTACCCCGCAGCACGCGGACCCCGCGCTGCGCGATCTGCTGCTGGCCGGTGTCGACTGGATGCTGACGCACCGGTACGGGCCCGCGCACACCCGGTTCGACAACGACTGGGACTGGGAGATCGGCTCCGCGCTCGCCCTGGGCGATGCGACCGTGCTGCTGTACGACGCGCTCGGCGACGAACGGCTGGACCGCATCACCACCGCCGTGCGGCACTACACGCCCGATCCCAATCTGTGGCGGGCCGACCGGCAGATCGCGACGGGCGCCAACCGGGTGTGGATCTGCACCGTCGTCGCCGTCAACGCCGTGCTCCGCGACGACGGCGACGACCTGGCGCGGGTCCGTGACGCCCTCTCGGACGTCGAGGGCGCGGGTGCCAACAGCGTCCTCGCCTTCAACGACACCGGTACGAGCGCGGAGGGCGCCGGCGAGGGCTTCTACTCCGACGGCTCCTTCCTCCAGCACTACAAGCACCCCTACAACGGCGGCTACGGCAAGGAGCTGCTGAACAACCTGTCCCGGCTGCTGCACCTGCTGGCCGGCACGCAGTGGCGGGTGACCGACCCGGACCTCGACAACGTCCGCCGCTGGGTCGACGACGGGTTCGACCCACTGCTGGTCCGCGGCGACGTCATGGCGTCGGTGTGCGGACGCGAGATCGCCCGCCCCAGCAAACAGGGCCACGTGTCGGCGCAGACGGTCGTCGAGGCGGTGCTGCGGCTGATCCCGGGCTTCCCCGGCGAGACGGGCGACCGGTTCACCTCGCTCGTCAAGCAGTGGATCAGCGAGGACACCTACCGGGACTTCCTCGCCGTCACCGATCTCGCCTCGCTCGTCGCGGCCCGGGAGGTCCTCGCCTCCCCGGTGCCGGCGCGGGGACCGCTGGTCGCGCACAAGCAGCACCCCCGGATGGACAAGGCGGCCCACCACCGGCCGTCCTTCGCGCTGGGCGTCTCCGCCTACTCGTCCCGGATCTACAACTACGAGTCGATCCAGAACGAGAACCTGCACGCCTGGCACCTCTCCGACGGCATGGTCCTGCTGTACACCGACGACCTGGGGCACTACAGCGAGGACTACTGGCCGACCGTCGACCCGGCCCGGCTCCCGGGCACGACCGTCGTCGCGGGCCGCCAGGCCGACGCGGCGGGCCAGCGCACCACCAGCTCGGCCCACTGGGCGGGCGGCACCGCGCTGCCGGGGACCACGCTCGGCGCGTACGGCATGGAGCTGCGCGCGTACGGGAGTTCGCTGCGCGCGTTCAAGAGCTGGTTCTGCCTGGACGACGTGGTCGCGTGCGTCGGTTCCGGCATCAGTGCCGACGCGGGCGCGGTGGAGACGGTCGTGGAGAACCGCAAGCTCCGCGACCCGCGGGCCGCCCTGCTGGTCGACGGCACGGCCGCGCCCGCCGACCCCGGCTGGTCGGCCCGGCTGGACCGGGTGCGGTGGCTGCACGTCGCCGGGACCGGCGGCTACGTCTTCCCCGAGCCCGTCACCCTGCGCGGTCTGCGCGAGGAGCGCACCGCGACCTGGCGCGACATCAACCTCAAGTACGGCACGGACACCCCGGTGACCCGCCCGTACCTGACGCTGTGGCAGGACCACGGAACGGCTCCGGACGGGGCGGGCTACTTCTGGCTCCAGGCGCCGGCGGCCTCCGCCGAGCGCACGGAGCGGTGGTCGGCCGCGCCCCCGGTGGAGGCGGTCGCCCGCTCCGCCGCCGTCCACGCGGTCCGCCGCTGCGCGGACGGGCTGCTCGCCGCGAACTTCTGGGCCGCGGGGACCGCGCGCGAGCTGTCCTCGGACGGCCCGGCGTCGGTCCTGGTACGCCCCGAGGGGAAGACGGTGACGGTGTCGCTGTCCGACCCGACCCAGCTGCGGCCCTCGGTCCTGCTGGACCTGGCACGGCGCGGCCTGAGCGTGGTGTCCGCCGATCCGGGCGTGCGCGTCGCCCCCACCGGCAACGGCGTCCGGATCACCGCCGACACCGCCGGACTGCACGGCGCCACCCGAACCCTCACCCTGAAGTGGAGCTAGAGACTTGCTGTTCGACATGCCTCTCGACCGGCTGCGCGACTACCGGCCGGAGCCCGAGGAGCCGGCCGATTTCGATGCTTTCTGGGAGAAGACGCTCACGGAGACGGCCCGCCACCCGCTGGACGCGGAGTTCGTCCCGTACGACGCCGGATTCGCGACCGTCGACGTGTTCGACGTGACGTTCCGGGGCTGGGGCGGGCAGCCGGTGAAGGCGTGGCTGATGCTGCCGAGGGCGTGCTCGGGGCCGTTGCCCGCCGTGGTGCAGTACATCGGCTACAACGGCGGCCGGGGCATCCCGTACTCCTGGCTGGCCTGGAGCGCGCTGGGCCACGCGCATCTGGTGATGGACAACCGGGGCCAGGGCGGCGGCGGCAAGAACACCGCGGACACCCCGGACATCGCGCCGGACGGGCACGGTTCGTCCTCCCCCGGCTTCCTGACCCGGGGCATCGAGGACCCGCACCACCACTACTACCGGCGGCTGATCACGGACGCGGTGCGGGCGGTGGACGCGGCGAAGGCCCACGAGGCGGTGGACGCCTCCCGGGTGGCGGTGCTCGGGGGCAGCCAGGGCGGAGGGCTCGCCCTCGCCGTCGCAGGGCTGCGGGACGACGTCTCGGCGGCCGTCGCCGACGTGCCGTTCCTCTGCCACTACCGCCGGGCCTCGCAGATCACGGACGCCGGACCGTACGCGGAGATCGCGCGCTGGTTGTCCGGTCACCGCTTCCGGATCGACGAGGCGATGGAGACCCTGTCCTACTTCGACGGGGTCAACTTCGCGGCGCGGGCGACCGCACCGGCCTGGTTCTCGGTCGGGCTGATGGACCGGATCTGCCCGTCGTCCACGGTCTTCGCCGCGTACCACCGCTACGCGGGCCCGGCCGAGATCGAGGTGTTCCCGTACAACGGGCACGAGGGCGGCGCGGAGTACGACCTGCCGCGCAAGCGCGACGCGCTGCGGGGCGTGTTCGGACTCTAGTGCTGTGACCGGCGAGGTTTGCCCGGAAGGAGCGTCGTCCGGTGCCGTGCGATCGCAAGGCGGCCGGAAGCCCTCCTCTACACCGACCGAAAGGCCCTCGTGCCCCACCGTGATGCGCCCCTGACCGGGACCCGGCCGCCTGCGTCCGGCCCGCTGCGTGGTCGAGGACGGCTGAACCCTGCTCCGGTCCACCAGCGGGCGGCTCCGCGGACGGCAGCCACTGCCGCCTCGGCGTCCGCGACTCGGGCGCTGCGGCCCGGCGCAGGCGGGTGACCGTGCGGGCCGCGGCGAGCGCAACGCCTCGTATCGCAGCGTGCAGAGCTGCTTGGCCCGGGCGAGGTCGAGGAGGCCGGCCTGAGCGAGCTGCGAGCCCTCCACGACGCTGCGCACAGTGGAGGCGTTGGAGCGCAGGCCGGCGTAGAGGCCGGAGGTGGGGCGCCCGGCTGTTCTGCCGGAGTCATGTGACGACGTCCTTCGCGGCCTGGAGAGCCGCAGCCACGTCCCCGTGGACGACCTCGACGCCCGCTTTCCCGGGCGCCTGGATCTGGTGGCCGCCTGGGCGCCGGACGCGTGCACGCCCGCGTCGGGCCGCGGTGTGCGGCCCGACGCGGTCTGTGCGGTCGGGTGGGTTACGGGACCGGCGGGAACGGGACGAAGCTCAGGCCCGCCGTGACCGAGGACGGTGCGAAGCAGGCCGCTCCGGCGAACGACGCCGTGTAGCTGGGCGCCGTCACGATGACGCCGGGAACGGTGACGGTGGGCGGGGCGACGGTCGCCACGCCGTTGGCGTCGGTGACGGCCGTGCCGATCAGGATCGGCCCGCTCACCGCGTTGGCGGTGAAGGTCACCGTCATGCCGGGGATCGGTGCGTTGGTCGCGGCGTTCCTCAGCGTCGCGTTCATGGTCTGGATGACGAGGGTGCCGTTGGACCGCACCCGGACCTGCCGGGGCGCGGCCGTAAGAGCGGTGGCCGCGCTCGTCGTGTTGATGACCACGGAACCCGTCGACGCCGTGAAGCACGGCGCGCCGTTGTAGTGGGCGGTGATGGTGCCGGAAGACAGGCTGGTGGAGCTGAAGCAGGCCTGGCCGGCGGCGTTGAGCGCGACCGTCGCGTTCAGCCCGCCGGGACCGGTGAACGTCACCGTGCCGGTGGGCGTGCCCGAACCGGGCGCGTTGGTGGTGACCTTGGCACAGACCGTCACCGTCTGGCCGCAGTTCGACGGGTTCGGTGTCGCCGTGACCGTCGTGGTGGTCGCCGCCGGGTTGACCGTGACGGTGGCCGTGCCGGTGGAGGCGGTGAAGCACGGCGCGCCGTTGTAGACGGCGGTGATGGTGCCGGAGGACAGGCTGTTCGTGATGAGACAGGCCTGACCGGCGGCGTTGACGGCGACCGTCTGGTTGAGCCCGCCGGGACCCGTGAACGTCACCGTCCCCGTCGGCGTACCCGAACCGGGCGCGTTGGTGGTGACCTTGGCGCAGACCGTCACCGACTGACCGCACACCGACGGGTTCGGCACGAGCGCGACTGCGGTGGTGGTGGCGGCGGGGTTGACCGTGACGGCGACGGTGCCGGACGAGCCGGCGAAGCACGGGCCCTCACCGTTGTACGTGGCGGTGACCGTGCCGGTGGACAGGGAGGTCGAGGTGACGCAGGCCTGGCCGGCGGCGTTCAGCGGCACCGTCTGGTTGAGCCCGCCGGGACCCGTGAACGTCACCGTGCCGGTGGGCGTACCCGAACCGGGCGCGTTGGTGGTGACCTTGGCGCAGACCGTCACCGACTGACCGCAGACGGACGTGCCGGGGGTCGCCATGACGGTCGTCGTGGTCGCCGCCTCGTTCACGGTGACGGCGACGGAGCCGCTGGAGCCGCCGGCGCAGCTGCTGCCGTTGTACGTGGCGGTGACGGTGCCGGTGGCCAGCGAGGTGGTGGTGATGCAGGCCTGGCCGGCGGCGTTCAGGGCCACCGTCTGGTTGAGCCCGCCCGGACCGGTGAACGTCACCGTCCCGGTGGGGGTGCCCGAACCCGGTGGGGTGATGGTGACCGTCGCGCAGAGTGTGACCGCCTGGCCGCAGACGGACGGATTCGGCGTGGCCGTCACGGTCGTGGTGCTGGCGGCCGGATTGACCGTGAGGGAGGCGGCGCCGGTGGACGGAAGGAAGCAGCTGCTGCCGTTGTAGACGGCGGTGACCGTGCCGGTGATCAGCGAGGTGCTGGAGAAGCACGCCTGTCCGCCGGCGTTCAGCGGCACCGTCACGTTCAGCCCGCCGGGTGCGGTGAAGGTGACGGAGCCGGTCGGCGTGCCGGAGCCCGGCGCGTTGGCGGTGACGGTTGCACAGAGCATGACCGACTGGCCGCAGACGGACGGATTCGGCGTGGCCGTCACGGTCGTGGTGGTGGCGGCCGGATTCACGACGAGGGCGACGGAGCCCGAGGAGGCCGCGAAGCAGGGGCCCTCACCGTTGTACGTGGCGGTGATCGTGCCGGAGGTGAGGGACGTGCTGCTCAGGCAGGCCTGGCCGGCGGCGTCGAGCGGCACCGTCACGTTCAGACCGCCGGGTCCTGTGAAGGTGACGGTGCCCGTGGGCGTACCCGAACCCGGCGCGTTCGTCGTCACCGTCGCACACACCGTCACCGCCTGACCGCACACCGACGGATTCGGCGTCGCCGTCACCGTCGTGGTGGTCGCCGCCTCGTTCACCGTGGCGGTGGCCGTGCCGGTGGAGCCGGCGAAGCAGGGTGCGCCGTTGTACGTGGCGGTGATGGTGCCGGTGGCCAGCGACGTCGTGGTGAAGCACGCCTGCCCACTCGCGTTCAGCGGCACCGTCTGGTTGAGCCCGCCGGGACCCGTGAACGTCACCGTCCCCGTCGGCGTACCCGAACCGGGCGCGTTGGCGGTGACCTTCGCACACACCGTCACCGCCTGACCGCACACCGACGGATTCGGCGTGAGCGAGACCGCGGTGCTGGTCGAGGCCGGGTTGACCGTGACCGAGGCGGTGCCGCTCGACGTGGTGAAGCAGGCTGCGCCGTTGTACGTGGCGGTGATGGTGCCGGTGGCCAGCGACGTCGTGGTGAAGCACGCCTGACCACTCGCGTTCAGCGGCACCGTCTGGTTGAGCCCGCCCGGGCCGGTGAACGTCACCGTCCCCGTCGGCGTACCCGAACCCGGCAGATTCGTCGTCACCGTCGCGCACACCGTCACCGACTGACCGCACACCGACGGGTTCGGCGTGACGGAGACCGCGGTGCTGGTCGAGGCCGGGTCGACCGTGACCGTGACGGTGTCGCTGGACGCGGCGAAGCACGGGCCCTCGCCGTTGTAGCCGGCGGTGACGGTGCCCGAGGCCAGGGTGGTGGTGGTCAGGCAGGCCTTGCCGCTCGGGTCAAGGCTCACCGTCTGGTTGAGGCCGCCGGGGCCCGTGAACGTCACCGTGCCCGTGGGCGTCCCCGAACCGGGCGCGTTGGTGGTCACCGTCGCGCACAGCGTCACCGTCTGCCCGCACACCGACGGGTCGGGGGTCGCGGTGACCACCGTGGTCGTCAACGCCTCGTTCACCGTCACGTCGACCGTGCCGGTGGAGGGCGCGGCGCAGTCGTCGCCGTTGTAGGTGGCCGTGACGGTGCCGGAGAGCGCGGCGGGGGCGGTGAAGCAGGCCTCGCCGGTGGCGTTCAGCGGCACCGTCTGGTTCAGTCCGCCCGGGCCGGTGAACGTCACCGTCCCCGTCGGCGTCCCCGAACCCGGCGGGTCGATGGTGACGGTCGCGCAGAATGTGACCGTCTGGCCGCACACCGCCGGGTCCGGGGTCGCGGTCACGGTCGTGGTGGTCGCCGCCTGATTGACCGTGACGTCGACGGTGCCGGTGGACGGGTTGGCGCAGGAGCTGCCGTTGTAGGTGGCCGTGATCGTGCCGGTCTCCAGCGAGGTGGTGGTCAGGCAGGCCCCGCCCGTGGCGTCCAGGGTGACCGTCTGGTTCAGCCCGCCGGGACCGGTGAAGGTGACGGTGCCGGTCGGGGTGCCCGAGCCGGGCGGGTCGACGGTGACGCTCGCGCACACCGTCACCAGCTCACCGCAGACCGAGGGGTCGGGCACTGCCGTCACCGTGGTGGTGGTGTCGGCGGGGCCGACCGTGACGGCGACGGTGCCGGACGAGCCGGCGAAGCAGGGACCCTCGCCGTTGTACGTGGCGGCGACGGTGCCGGTGGCCGCCGAGGTCGTCGTGAGGCAGGCCTGGCCGACGGCGTTCAGAGCCACCGTCTGGTTCAGCCCGCCGGGACCGGTGAAGGTGACGGTGCCGGTCGGGGTGCCCGAACCGGGCGGGTCGGTCGTCACCGTGGCGCACAGGGTCACCGTCTGGCCGCAGACGGACGGGTTCGGGGTGGCGGTGACCACCGTGGTCGTCGACGCCTCGTTCACCGTCACGTCTGCCGTGCCGGTGGACGGGTTGAAGCACGCCGCGCCGTTGTAGACGGCCGTGACCGTCCCGGTGGTCAGCGTGGTGGTGGTCACGCAGGCCTGTCCGGTGGGGCCCAGCACGGCGGTCTGACTGAAGCCGCCCGGGGCCGTGAACGTCACCGTGCCCGTCGGAATGCCGGAACCGGGGGCGTCGGTGGTGACCGTCGCGCAGAACGTCACCGACTGGCCGCACACCGACGGGTCCGGGGTGACGGCGATGGTGGTCGTGGTGTCTGCCGGGTTGACTGTCACGTCCGTGCTGCCGGTCGAACTCAGTGCGCAGCTGTCGCCGTTGTAGGTGGCCGTGATCGTGCCGGTGGCGAGCGCGCTGGTCGTGATGCACGCCTCGCCGGTGGCATCCAGGGTGACCGTCTGGTTCAGCCCGCCGGGACCGGTGAAGGTCACCGTCCCCGTCGGCGTACCCGAACCGGGCGGGTCGACGGTGACCGTCGCACAGACCGTCACCGGCTCGCCGCAGACCGACGGATCGGGGATGGCGGTGACCAAGGTGGTGGTCGCGGCCTGGCCGACCGTGACCGCGACCGCTTCGGCGGAGCCCGCGAAACAGGGGCCCTCACCGTTGTAGACGGCGGAGACCTCTCCGGTGACCAGTGTGGTGGTGGTGACACAGGCCTGACCGCCGGCGTCGAGGGGGACGGTCTGGTTGAGACCGCCGTCGGCCGTGAAGGTCACCGTGCCCGTCGGTGTGCCCGAACCCGGTGGCTGGGTGGTGACCGTCGCGCAGATGGTGACGCTCTGTCCGCACACGGACGGGTCGGGAGTGACCGTGACGTCGATGTCCGTCAGTGCCTCGTCCACCGTCACGTCGACCGTGCCGGTGGACGGCGAGGCACAGGAGTCGCCGTCGTAGGCGGCGGTCACCGTGCCGGTGGTCAGCGAGCCGGTCGTCACGCAGGCCTGGCCGGCGGGGTCCAGCACGGCGGTCTGGCTGAAGCCGCCGGGCCCGGTGAAGGTCACCGTGCCCGTGGGGACGCCGGCGCCGGGCGGCTCGATGGTGACCGTCGCGCAAAGGGTGACCGGCTGGCCACAGACCGACGGGTCGGGGCCGGCCGTCACCACCGTCGTCGTGTCCGCCTGGTCGACCGTGACGTCGACGGTGTCCGTGGAGCTCGCGGCGCAGTCGTCGCCGGTATAGGTGACCGTGACGGTGCCGGTGCTCAGCGCCGCCGTCGTCACGCAGGCGTTGCCGCTGCCGTCGAGCACGGCGGTCTGGTTCAGCCCGCCGGGGCCGGTGAAGGTGACGGTGCCGGTCGGGGTGCCCGTGCCGGGCGGGTCGATGGTGACGGTCGCGCAGAGGGTGACGGTCTCGCCGCAGACCGAGGGGTTCGGGCCGGCCGTCGCGACGGTGGTGGTGTCCGCGGCGTTGACGACCTGGTTCACGAGGCCGGACGACGACGGGTCGAAGGTGCTGTCACCGCCGTAGGCGGCGATCGCCTGGTGGGTGCCGACGCTCAGGTCGTCGATGGTGACCTGGGCCTGACCGGCGGCGTCCAGGGTGGCGACGAGCGTGGGCCCGTCGTCGCTGATGATGACGCTGACGGTGCCGGTCGGAGTGGTGGTCTCCGGCGGGACCGGGGAGACCTGGACGGTGAAGGTGACCGACTGTCCGCAGACCGAGGGATTGGGAGACGATGTCAGGGTGGTGATGGAACTGGCCAAGGTGCAGCCTCCTTTGGGAGTGTACGGGGCCAGAGCGACCCGACGCCCTTTCGGGTGACAGCGGAAATGGCACACCGGAATGAAAGGAGCTGTGTCGGCGCGTTACTCGCCGGCCGCACATGCGGGCGCCGGGGATTCACTCTCCGGCGCCTCCCAGTAGGCGCCCTGGGCCCGTTCATCCGCCATACGGGTGCACGCAACGGCACCTGTACGGCGGAGCGCCCAGGGGGGCCGGGGGCGTAATTCAGATATTCTCCGGTACCCACCGGCGCGGGAACGCCCATAGGCCGTCCGTCCCGCTCACGGAAAGGGCGCCGGTGGTACGGCGACTACTGGTTGACCACGATGACGGTGCCGCCGCCGCGCCGCCGCGCGGCCTCGGCCTCCTGGCGGGTGGGGTAGTCGCGCATGACTCCGTTCGGCAGGACCAGCCGGTAGATGGTCGCTCGTCCGCGAGCACGTGCACCGCAGTTGCATCCCATGGGAACTCCTCCTCCGTACTCCGTCGCACTTGCCTCAGTCGAGCCAGGTGGATGCCAGGCCCGCCAGGTAGGACAGCGTCAGGACCATGGCGACCGCCCGGAAGACGGTGGTGTCGCCGGCCAGGAAGGCGAGCGGCACGACCGATGCGGCGGCCCAGATCCCCGTACACCAACCGCAGGTGACCAGATAAGCGGGACCGGATTCGTCCCCGAAGCGCTCGGCCACCCACGTACGCAACCCGGCAGCCAGTACATCCTTGGTTATGAATCTGGTAATACGACAAATTGCACCGAGGGTCAAAAGAAACACCACCGGGTCCATGCAATTCATCGTAAGACGAGCCATATTCATGCGATAGGCCCTTGCGCAAGCATTTCTGGCGAAGTGTTCGTGATGAAAAACCGCCGGGGCTCACTCAAAGCGCCGGTCGGCACGCCTCGCAGGCCGCCCTCCAATGGGTGCCGGATCCGCTCGGGCCTCGCGCGGCCCCTCTCGTACGACTGCATGCCCGGCGAACCCTGCCCCAACCGACAGCGCACCGCCGAGCTTCCGCGCAAAGGTCCCACGATCGGGCATCTGACCTGCTACGCAACCAAGATCAATCTCACCGATACCGGCTGCTCCGTTGGTCCCCACGCCCGTGTACGCGGGTCACCGGCCCAGCGCCGCCATGGCGGCGTTGTGGCCGGGCACCCCGCTGACCCCGCCGCCGCGCACCGCGCCCGCCCCGCACAGCAGTACGTTGGCGTGCCGCGTCTCCACGCCCCAGCGGCCGGTGGACCCGGTGGCGTACGGGAACGCGAGGTCGCGGTGGAAGATGTGACCGCCCGGCAGTCCCAGCTCCCGCTCCAGGTCGAGCGGTGTCTTCGCCTCGATGCACGGCTCGCCGTTCGCGTCGACGGCCAGGCAGTCCTCGATCGGCTCCTCCAGGTGCGCGTCGAGCCGGCCGAGCGCGGCGGCCAGCAGTCGGGCGCGCGTCGCGGCGTTGTCGTCGGCGAACAGCCGGGCGGGGGCGTGCAGGCCGAAGAGGGTGAGGGTGTGGTGGCCGCTCTCGGCGAGGCCGGGGCCGAGGATCGACGGGTCGGTCAGCGAGTGGCAGTAGATCTCGGACGGCGGGGCGGCCGGGATCCGGCCCGCCGCCGCCTCCCGGTAGGCGTCGGCCAGCTGCCCGTATCCCTCGGCGATGTGGAACGTCCCGGCGAACGCCTCCCGCGGGTCGACGGAACGGTCGCGCAGCCGGGGCAGCCGGGTGAGGAGCATGTTCACCTTCAGCTGCGCGCCTTCGGCCGGGGCGGGCGGTTCCTCGCCGAGCAGTGCGGCGAGCGCCTGCGGGGAGGCGTTCACCAGCACCCGGCGGGCCGCGACGACGTGCTCCGTCTCCGGTGAGCGGACGGTGACCTCGGCGTGTGTCCCGTCGGTCACGATCCTGGTCGCCTCGTGCCGGACGCGGATCTCGGCCCCGGCCGCGCGGGCCGCCCGGGCCAGGGCGTCGGTGAGGGCGCCCATGCCGCCGACCGGCACGTCCCAGTCGCCGGTGCCGCCGCCGATGACGTGGTAGAGGAAGCAGCGGTTCTGACGCAGCGACGGGTCGTGCGCGTCGGCGAAGGTACCGATCAGGGCGTCGGTCAGCGCGACTCCGCGGACGAGGTCGTCGTCGAGGTACCGCTCGACGGCGACGCCGATGGGCTCCTCGAAGAGTGCCCGCCAGGCGTCCTCGTCGCCGATCCGTCCACGCAACCCGTCGCGGGTGGGCAGGGGTTCGGTGAGGGTCGGGAAGACCCGTCCGGCGACGTGCCGCGTCATGCCGTAGAAGCGGCGCCACGCCTCGTACGCATGCTCCGAGCCGGTCAGCGCGGCGAAGGACTCGCGGGTGGCGCGGTCCTCGCCGACGAGCAGACCGGTGGCCCGGCCGCCGCGCACGGTCGGGGTGTACGAGGAGACGGTCCGCCTGCGCACGGCGAAGTCCAGGCCGAGGTCGCGGACGATCTTCCGGGGCAGCAGGGACACCAGGTAGGAGTAGCGCGACAGACGGGCGTCGACCCCCTCGAAGGGGCGGGTGGAGACGGCCGCTCCGCCGGTGGCGGCGAGGCGTTCCAGGACCAGGACGGACTGTCCGGCACGGGCGAGGTAGGCGGCGGCGACCAGACCGTTGTGGCCGCCGCCCACGATCACCGCGTCATAGCGGTCGGGTGCGGGCATGGTCCTTCGTAGCACGGGGCGCTCACGCCGGGCCAGAGGTGGTGGGGCCGCCGTCGCCGGGCGGTGCGGGGGGTCCGTGGCGCAGTTCCGCGACGCGCCGGTACAGCTCGACCGCCTCCGTTCCCCGGCCGACCTGCTCCAGGCAGTGCGCCTCGTCGTTGCGCGCGGCGAGGGTGTCGGGGTGGCCCGCGCCGAGGACGCGCTCGCGCGTCTCGGCGACCTGGTGGTAGAGCGTGAGCGCGTCGGTCCAGCGGCCCGTCCAGCCGAGGCCGACGGCGACCTCGCGGCGGCTGACCAGGGTGTCGGGGTGGTCGGGGCCCAGGACGCGTTCGCGGATGGCGCAGACGTCGCGGGCCTCGGCGAGCGCCTCCTCCCAGCGGGCGAGGCGCCCCAGGCTGACGCCGAGGCCGTGGCGGGCGCGCAGTGTCTCGGGGTGGGTGGGGCCGCTCGTCCGGGTGCGGTCGCCGATGAGGGCGCGGTACAGCTCCAGGGCTTCCGCGCTGTGTCCCAGGCGGCCGAGGGCGATACCGGTCTCGTAGCGGGCGGCGAGGGTGTCGGCGTGGTCGGGGCCCAGGGAGCGGGTCCGGCCGCGGACGACGTCCCGGTAGGTCCGCAGGGCTTCCGTCCACCGTCCCAGCCGGCCGAGCGCGTAGGCCACTTCGTAGAGCGTGACCAGGGTGTCGGGGTGTTCGGCGCCGAGCACCCGGGCGCGGGCGGCCGCCACCTCGCGGGCCATCCGGCAGGATTCCTCCGGACGGCCGAGCCTGCCGAGGTTGAAGGCGAGGTTGTGGCGACAGCGCAGGGTGTCCGGATGGTCGGGGCCCATGGCCCGTTCCCGGGAGGCGAGGACCGTGACGTACAGCCGGTGGGCCTCGGCGTGCCGTCCGAGCCCGCCCAGCACGTACGCCATTTCCTGACGGGCGGCGAGCGTGTCGGGGTGGTCGGGGCCCAGGACGCGTTCGCGGCCCCGGGCCACCCCGCCGAACTCCCGCAGCGCGTCCTCGGACCGGCCCGTGCGCGCGAGGGTGAAACCGATCTCGTATCTGCTGGACAGGGTGTCCGGATGGTCGGGGCCGAGGGCCCGCTCGCGTTCGGCGGCGACCGCGCGATGCGCCGCCTCGGCTTCCGCCCAGTGGCCGAGCCGGCCCAGGTTGAGGCCCGCGCTGTGGCGGCCGGCGAGGACGGAGAGGAGTTCCGGCGACGGGGCAGGCCGCTCCGTCCGGGCGGATGGCGGTCGCCCGGCGAGGTGCCACGGGCCGGTGCCGGTGATCCGTTCCGCGGCGGGGGGCCATGGGCCGGAACCGGCGCCCATGGCCGCATCCCCGGCCGCCGGAAGCCACCGGCCGCCGGTGGTCCAGTCGTCGGTGAGGCCCGCGCCGTGGTCGGGCGGGGCGGTCCGCGCGGCGCCGCCCAGGGCCTTGTGTCCGGTGGTCATGCCGCGGGCCCAGACGGGCAGTTCCCGCCCGGGACGCTCGACGGGTGCGAGCGGCACGGACGGGAGGTGCGCCGTGAACGTTACGTGTCCGGTGGGCCCGGGCCGGGGCTGTTCGCCGCTGCGCCCCACGGCGATCCGCCGACGCAGGTCGCTCGCGTCGGCGGGCCGCCCCTCCGGTTCCTTGGCCAGCAGGTCCAGGACGGCGCGGTCGAAGAATCCGGGGAGCTCGGCCCGGCGGGCGCGCAGGGGCTCGGGCTCGGTGTCGCGGTGGCCGACGAGGACGGCCCAGGTGTCGTCGAGGTCGAACGGCGGCGCCCCGGTGGCGATCTCGTACAGGACGCAGCCCAGTGAGTAGAGGTCGCTGCGGTGGTCGACCTGGCCGCCGCCGATCTGTTCCGGCGACATGTAGTGCGGGGTGCCCATGGCGATGCCGGTACCGGTGAGGCGGGAGGTGAAGCCGATGTCGCGGCCCAGTCTGGCGATGCCGAAGTCGCAGATCTTCACCGTGCCGTCGGCCAGGCGCATGATGTTCGCGGGCTTCAGGTCGCGGTGCACGATGCCCTGCCGGTGGGTGTAGCCGAGGGCGTCCGCGACCTGCTCGGCGATGTCGACGACGTCGGACACCGGGAGCGGGCGCTGTCCGTTGGCCTCCAGGAGCTGGCTGAGGTTGCGGCCGTCGAGGAGCTCCATCACCAGGAAGAGGACGCCGTCGTCCTCGCCGAAGTCATGGACGACGGTGACGCCGCGGTGCTGGAGCGAGGCGGCCACATGGGCCTCGCGGCGGAAGCGCTCGCGCAGGACACGGGTGAACGACTGGTCGTGCTGGGGCCCCATGGGCTTGAGGCATTTGACGGCCACCTGACGGCCCAGCGACTCGTCCCGGGCACGCCACACCTCGCCCATGCCCCCGCGCCCGATCAGATCGAGCAGTCGGTACCGGCTCTGGACCAGCCTGGTGTCCGCCATGTCGTGCTGTCGCCCCCGTCGCTGTGCCCACTGCCCTCCCCGGCCCGTCCAGTATGGCGGGCCCGCCGCGCGATCCGTACGCGGTGGGGCGGCCGGTGGGCCCGTCCGGGCCGCAGTGTGCCGACGGCTTCCGCGGGGCGGCCGGGAGTCGCCCCGGGGCGACGGTGTCGTCCGGCGTGGGCCGCGGCGCGGGGGCGGGTGGTTCAGCGCTGTTCGCGCAGCACGGTGAGGCGGCGTCGGTACTCGTCCTCGTCGATCTCCCCGCCGGCGAACCGTTCGGCGAGCAGGTCCTCGGCCCGTCGGCCGCCCCAGCCGCCCTCGCCGGGGGGCGGGCCGGGCCTCCGACCGCGCCCGCCGCCGAGGTAGTGGGCGAGGGCGACGATCCCGGCGATGAGCAACGACCAGAACACCACCATGATCACGGCCATGAGGAGCCAGCCGCCGCCCCAGCCGCCGTCGTACCACATCATGCCGATCACCTTCTGTCGGACGGTCGCCCGTCCCTGTTCCCAGTGTGGCGCGGCGCGCCGTCGGCCGGGGAGAGGAGGCACGGGCCCTGCCGCGGGCCGGACGGCCCGCGCGCGCTCCTCGCGTCAGTCGTGGGGGACGACGGCCACGGGGCAGCGCGCGTGGTGGATGGCGGCCTGGGCCACGGGTCCCAGGTGCGGCGCCAGCGGGCGGTGGTGCCTGTGCCTGCCGACGACCAGCAGATCGGCGCCCTCGGCGGCCCGTACCACGGCTTTGGCGGGGCTGGCGAGCACGGCGCTGTCGACGACCTCCACCGTCGGGAACCTGTCGCGCCAGGGGCGCAGGGACTGGCCGAGGAGCTTGCGCGCGTCCCGGGCGAGCGCGTCCGTCACGTCATGGTCCACGCCCCAGGGCACGTACGCGTCCACCGGCAGGCTCCGGCCGTGCACGGCCCGCAGGGGAAGCCCGCGGGCGGCGGCGCACTCGAAGGCGAATTCGAGCAGGTCGTCGCAGGGGCCGTGCGGGTCGACCGCCACGACCACGCCGCTCATCCCGACCCGCCGGGGTCCCGGCCCGTCCTCGTCCGTGCCCGCCCGCACCAGGACCGCCGGCCGCTCGGCGCGGGACACGACGGGCAGGCTGATGTCGCCGAGGAAGTAGCTCTCGACGGGCGCCAGCCCCCGTGAGCCGAGCACGACCATCTCGGACTCCGATGCCGCGCGCAGCAACGCGGTCTCGGCGTCGTCGGCGACCAGGCTGCCGACGACGGAGAGGCCCGGGTGGTGGGCCTGGAGCTCCGCCTTGGTGTTGTGCACGATCCGCCGCGCCCAGTAGTTCTGGTCCATCTCGGCCGGCACGCGGGTCGGTTCCGGCACCAGCAGGGGCCACGCGTGCAGCAGGCGCAGGGTGAGCCTGCGCCGCTCGGCCTCGTCCGCGGCCCAGCGGGCGGCGGCCAGGCTCTCCGGTGATCCGTCGAGGCCGACGGTGACGACTGGCTCCATGACGACTTGCCTCCGTCTCGCGAGAAGCGGGGGTACGACGGTGTGCGTGCCGCACTCCCCGCACCGCTGTCGCCGCCGTGCCTCGGTACGGGCCGAGCCCGCAAGGCGGCGACTCCCGGGAGCGTCCGCGGGGAGGAGGCCGACGCGGGTCCGCTCCTTCGAGGAGTACCGCAGATGCGCCGGTGGCGCACACGGAGCCCGTCGAGGGACCCGTCGGGCGGGGGGAAGGCGGTCTCACCTCCCGCCGGGGGTGCCGCGGGCCCCGTCGTCGGTCCGGTGGGTCAGGTGCGCGGTCACGGACACGACGCCGTCGACGCCCCGGCACAGCCGCTCGATGACGGGGACCAGGCTCTCGAACTCCACGGTCCCGGTGAGGACCACCTGCCCCTGCCGGACCTCGGTGGTCACCGCGGCGGGGTCGAGTCCCATCGTCGCCCGCAGCACGTCCCGGTCGATCTCCTCGCGGATGGCCTCGTCGCGGCGCAGGAAGACCCGGAGCAGGTCCCTGCGGCTGATGATGCCCAGCAGCTTGTCCGCCTCGTCTACGACGGGGAGCCGCTTCACGTCCTGCACCTCCATCAGACGGGCCGCCTCGACCACGGTCCACTCCGGACGCGCGCACACCGCGGGGGCCGACATCAGTTCCTCCGCCCGGGCTCCCTCCGCCTTGGCCCGCTCCCACGCCTCGACGTGCGGGATCGGCGTCAGGCCGGACGGGTCCGGCCGGTCGGAGCACTTGCGCAGCAGATCGGCCTCGGACACCACGCCCATGGGCCGGCCCAGTTCGTCCACCACGGGTACCGCGGTGACGTCGTTGTCCGCCAGCAACTGGACGATCTCCTTGAACGGCAGGTCGCGCCGCGCCCGGACGACGTCCCGGGTCATGAAGTCTGCGACCGTTCGGTGCTCCATGTCATTCCCCTTCGGGATGCGACGGCCGGCGGTCCGGAAGCGGTCGTCCACGGCCGGAAGTGGTCATGTGTCGAGCGGATCAGGAATCCCGGCTCGCGGGGTTGGGCCGACCGGGCCACACCTCGGGTCCGGTGGGCCCGGGAGCGGCCCGCCCGGCCGCACGGCCCGGTGCGTGCCGCGGGGGTGGCGGCACGCCGTGCGTCCGTCGGCGCCCGCCCCTCACCGGCCGGCCTTCGGACACACGGTCCCGCGCACGCGGGGCGCCGCGCGCCCGTCGGGCGGCCGGCCCTGCGATGGCTCCGGCTGGCCCGCAAGGTGAAGGGGGCCGATAGTGGAGGAAAGCGGGCGAAACCGGCACGGTGCGGCGGTCCGGGAGGACGGCGCGGCGGGAGGAGGGTGCCGTCGATGTCGAAGGCCACGAGCACCGACCTCTACGAGGTCACCATGGCCCAGTCCTATCTGCGCGAGGGCATGACGGGGCCCGCCACGTTCAGTCTGTTCGTCCGCGAACTGCCGCCGGACCGGGGGTTCCTGGTCTGCGCCGGCCTGGAACCGGTGCTCGCCTGTCTCGCCGACTACCGGGTGGACGCGGAGGACGTGGCCGTGTTCGCCTCCGTGACGGGACAGCGGCGCGAGGACCTGGCACCGCTGCTCGGGCTGGAGTTCGAGGGCGAGGTCCGGGCGGTGCCCGAGGGGCGCGTCGTACTGGCCGGTGAGCCGCTGCTGGAGATCACCGCCCCTCTTCCGCAGGCCCAGCTCGTGGAGACGTACGTGCTCAACCAGGTGAGCCACCAGACCGCCGTGGCCTCCAAGTGCGCACGGTGCGTGCTGGCCGCCGACGGGCGCCCGGTCGTGGACTTCTCCCTGCGCCGCACGCACGGCATCGAGGCCGGGCACCAGGCCGCCCGGCTGGGGGCCATGGTCGGTTTCGCCGGGACCAGCAACGTGGCGGCCGCGCATGCCGAGGGCCTGACCGCGGTCGGCACGATGGCCCACTCGTACGTGGAGGCGTTCGGCACCGAGGAGGACGCGTTCCGGGCCTTCGCCCGGTCCCGCCCCGGCCCGGTGACCCTGCTCGTGGACACGTACGACACCGTGGCGGGCGTCGAGACGGCGGCGAGGGTGCTGCGCGAGCTGGGACTCGGCCCGGGGTGCGCCGTCCGCCTCGACAGCGGGGACCTCGGGGACCTGGCCGTGCGGGCCAGGGCCGTGCTCGACGCCGCCGGGCTCCGGGAGACCCGGATCGTGGCGAGCGGTGGTCTCGACGAGTTCGCGGTGGACGAGCTGGTCCGCGCGGGGGCGCCCGTCGACACGTTCGCGGTCGGCACCCGGGTCGGCGTCAGCGCGGACGCGCCGTACCTGGACTCCGCGTACAAGCTCGTCGAGTACGACGGCCGCCCGGTGATGAAGCTGTCGTCGGCCAAGGTGACGGCCCCGGGCCGCAAACAGGTGTTCCGGCGGCCGGGCCGGGCGGATCTCGTCGCTCTCGTCGACGAGCCGCCGCCGCCCGGCGCGGACCCGCTGCTGGAGGCGGTCATGCGGGAGGGACGCCGCACCTCGCCCCGCGCGGGGTCGGCCGAGGCCCGGAAGCGGTTCACCGCCGATCTCGCAACGCTGCCGCCCCGGGCCCGTGCCGTACGGGCACCCGTCGCGCCGAGGGCGGAGCTCTCCGAGCGCCTGGTCTCGCTCACGGCGGAGGTCCGCCGGTGCATCGAGGCGCGTCTCGCGGGGGACGGCCGCCGGTCCGTCCCGCCCGGTGGCGCGGACCGGCGCGGGGAGCCGCCCGGCGCGTCCCGATCCGTGCGGCAAGGCCGTCCGGCCGGACGGGGCCGGACGGAACCGCGACAGGGGCCGGTCGGCCCATGTCCCTGAACCGATCGCCCGGCGATGCTGACCCCGGACCCACCCACAGGAGGCTGTCGATGAGCACTTCTCCGACCCGTGTCACCGCCCTGCCCGCCCAGTACCGCACCCGGTTGCTGCGCGTGGGCCGGGAGGTCAACTTCGACCAGGGCGTCCGTCTCTTCGACGAGGGGGACTTCGCGGACCGCTTCTGGATCCTGCGCTCGGGCGCCGTCACCCTGGACTTCCGTGTCCCGGGCGGCCGTCCGGCCTCGATCGAGAATCTGGGACCCGGTGAACTGGTGGGCTGGTCCTGGCTCTTCGAGCCCTACCTGTGGCACCTCGGAGCGGAAACGATGACTCCGGTCCGTACCCACGAGTTCGAGGCCGCGACCATACGGATGATGATGGACGCGGACCCCGCCTTCGGTTCCGCCGTCGGCCACTGGGTCGGACAGGTTCTCGCCCACCGGCTGCAGGCCGCGCGGATCCGTCTGCTCGACCTCTACGCCCCGCACGGCGGCGGTTCCCTCTGAGGAGCCGTGGGGCGCGCCCCGTGCCGGTCGCACGGTCCTCCGGTCCCCGGGACCCGCGCCCCGCCCGTCGTACCACTGTCCGGAACCACGCCCCAGGAGCACCTCATGGCCGCGTCCCGGTACACCGTCAGCGATGTGATGACCCATACGGCCGTGGCCGTCGGCCGTGATGCCTCGTACAAGGAGATCGTCGAGCTGATGCACGCGTGGAAGGTCAGCGCGGTGCCGGTGCTCGAGGGCGAGGGCCGTGTCGTCGGCGTCGTCTCCGAGGCGGACCTGCTGCCCAAGGAGGAGTTCCGCGAGGACGGTCCGGCGCCGCCCCGCGGGGTCGAGGAGGCGTCCAAGGCCGATGCGGTGCTGGCCGAGGAGCTGATGTCGAGCCCGGCGGTCACGGTCCACGCCGACGCCACGCTCGCCGAGGCCGCCCGGATCATGGCGCGCAGGCAGGTCAAGCGTCTGCCCGTCGTGAACCGCCTCGGCATGCTGGAGGGCGTCGTGAGCCGCAGCGACCTGCTGAAGGTGTTCCTGCGGCCCGACGAGGAGCTGGACGAGGAGATCCGGTCCGCCGTGTTCGCCGGGCTGCCCGTCCCGGACCGTGTGGAGTTCGACGTGCTGGACGGGGTCGTGACCCTTCGGGGGCCCTTCCCGAACCGTGCCCTGCTGCCGCTGCTGGTCCGGGCCGTCCGTGCCGTCGAGGGCGTCGTGGACGTGCGCGTGGAATCCGCCTGAACGCCGAGCCCCCGGGCCCCGATGCGTGCCGGGTCCCGTGCACCGGGTCGCCGTCGGCCCGAGGCCCCACCCCGCGACCGCCGGGTGTCCGGGTCTCCCGGCGGTCGTCCCACGCGTGTGGGCCGCGGGGCTCCCGGAACGCGGTCCGCACGCACCGGCCCCCCGCCTCCGCCGGCACCTCCTCGGGATCGGCGAGCACCCGGCCGTCCAGCACCGCCTCCGGAGCCCCCTTCAGGCACACCAGCAGATGGCCGGACGGCGTCCGGTGCACGGCGGCACGGACACCGCCGAGCGGGCCGCCACGGCGCGGTCGGCCACGGGTCGCCGGTGGGCTGCGCCCGTCCGCCGGTGTCCGGTACCCGTCACGACTCGTCCCGCTGGCCGGCCCGGCGCCGCGGAATGAGCTGTACGGGGCAGTGCGCGTGGTGCACCAGGCTGTGCGTGGCGCGGCCGAGCGTGGGGCCGATGTACCCGGGCGACCGCCGCCCGCCCATCACCAGCAGGTCCGCGTGGCGCGACGCCTCCACCAGCGCCGCGGCCACGGACAGGCTCTTCTCGGCGTCCGCCCGCACGGACAGTCCCGGGAACTCCTCGCGGATCCGGTCGGTCAGCGGGGCCAGATGGCGGGCGCGTTCGCCGACGACACTGCCGACGCCGTCGAGCATGGGCGCGGCGGCCCCGGCGGACTCGAACACGTTCCATACGTGGAGCAGGCGCAGCGTCGCCCCGCGGATCTCCGCCTCGCACGCCGCGTACCGGAGGCACTCGGTGTCGCTCTCGTCGCGGACGGCGGCGAGGACGACACCGCTCGCCGTCCCGTCGTCCTCGCCCCTGACCACGACGACAGGTGTCGTGGCCGCTGCGACGGTCCTCAGCCCGACGGATCCGAGCATGAGGTACGCGAACCCGCCCAGCCCCCGGCTGCCGACCACCACGGTGCCGCGGAGCCCCGCGGTCCGTTGCAGACTGGGCACGGGCGCGCTGCGGCTGAACTCCGCGGTGACGCGCAGGCCGGGGAACCGTTCCGCGACGACGGCCGCCGTGTCCCGCAGCAGTTCGTAGCCCGCGCTGCGCACCCCCTCGATGCTGTCCGCCGAGAGGTAGAGACTCCGGGTGTCGGTGTCCGCGCCGTGGACGATGTGGAGCAGGGTGCCCCGGCGTGCCGCCTCGTCCGCCGCCCAGAGCACCGCGCGGCGGGCCGGCTCGGAGCCGTCGACGCCGACCACGACGGAGCCCAGTTCGGGGCGGCCGTTGCTGCCTTCCATGGTTTCCTCCTGACCGAGTGGCGTCGGTGGGTCGGCTCCCACGCCGGGCACTTCCGGGCGCCGCGCACGCAGGGCCGCTCAGGACCGGCAGGGGCCGGTCATCCCTTTCCGTCCCATCCTGCCCCGTCGGCGCGCCCGAACCGGGCCGACCGGCCCCTGCCACGCCCCGTTCGGCCCTCCTCCCCCGGGTGCGGCCCGGCGGATCGTGGGCCGTGGAAGACCTGCGGCGTTTCGTCCGTGCGGGTCTCGACAGGGTCCCCGCGAGGCGGCGGGAGGAGCGGCCATGAGACCCGTCGGAGTCGGTGACCTGATGACCGACGAGGTCGTCCCGGCCGTGCCCGCCGCCTCTCGCCCTCCTCGACGAGGCGAACCGTGTGGGCGGCGTCGTGTCCTGGAGCTACCTGCCGGGCCGACGGGAGACGGGGCGCCCGGAAGCGGATCCGGTCCGGGCTCCGCAGGCTTCTGCCCCGACAACCGTGTCCGCGTCCGCCGGTCCGACGGCCGGTGGTCCGACGGCCGGTGGATCGGCGCCCGCCGTTCCGGCCGGGGTCCGGCACGCCGCCGCCGACGTCATGTCGGCCTCAGCGGTGACCGTCCGCACCGCCCGGAGACGGGGACGGATTCCCCCGAGCACGCGCCCGCCCCGGCCGGGGCCGTGCCGGGGCGGAGGAGGTCGTCATGAACCCACGCATCGTCGTCGGCTTCGACGGAACCGCGGAGAGCGTCGCGGCGTCCCGCTGGGCCGCGCGGGAGGCGGTCCTGCGCGGCGTGCCCCTGCATCTCGTCCATGTCGAGGAGACGTTCACGGTCCTCGGCGTCCCCTCGGCCGGACCGGGGCCGCGTCACGGGGACGCCGACCCGCTGCTGCGCGGGGCCCGCGAGGAACTGCTGGCGCTGCACCCGCGGCTGCGGATCGGCTCCGAATCGCTCGGCGGCCGCCCGGCGGCGGCACTGGTCGGTGCCGCGGCGGACGCGGACATGCTGGTCCTCGGCTCCCGGGGACTGGGCACGCTCGCGGGTGTCGTGCTCGGTTCCGTCGGCATGGCGGTCGTCCACGCCCTGGAGCGACCTGTCGTCCTGGTGCGTGCCACGAGGGACACGGGGCCGGGCCCGCGCGAAGGGCAGGCCGAGGGCGACGTGGTCGTGGGCGTCGACCCCGGTCATCCGTGCGACGCCCTGCTCGCCTTCGCGTTCGAGGAGGCGTCATCGCGTCGTTGCGCGCTCGTCGCGGTGCACAGCTGGACACCGCCCCCGCTGGCCGGTTACGGAGCCGCGTACAGCCCGGAAGGCCACGCGCGGATGGCCGAGGCCATGAAGAACGAGCTGGACGACCTGCTGAAGCCCTGGCACGACAGGTTTCCGGCAGTCGCCCTCGACGCCCGGTCCGAGATCGGACGCCCGGCCGAGCAGTTGCTGGAAGCGGGCGCCGCGGCGGCTCTCGTGGTCGTCGGCCGCCGCGTCCGCCGGTCCCGGATCGGGGGGCACATCGGTCCGGTGGCCCACGCGATGCTCCACCACTCCACCGCCCCGGTCGCCGTCGTCGCCCACAGGTGAGCCCCCGCCCGCAGTGCGGACCACGGCATGCGTACGACGGGCGGGGCGGGGCCGTGCCGTACGCGACGGGCGCGGCACCGCCCGCGCGCTCCGGGCCCGGAAGGCCGGCCCCGGAGCGGTCCCCGTCGGTACCACACGCCTCGGCCACCCGTCTTCGTCCTTCGTCGCGCGCCTCCGTCAGGCGTCCTCGTGGCCGTCGGCCGTGGTCCTCTTCACCGGGATACGGTGTGGGGCCTGCCCCGCCCCGGACTCCAGCGTCACGCGCATGGTGAGGATGCCGTCCTCGTACTCCGCCTCGACCCCGTCGGGCGGGATGCGGGCGGGGAGACGCACCGTGCGGTGGAACGAGCCGTAGCGGAACTCGGAGTGGTCCTTCTCCTCCTTGCTCTCGGTGTGCTCGGCCCCGACGGTGAGGGTGTCGCCCTCGACCGTGATGTGGATGTCCTTCTCCGGGTCCATCCCGGGCAGTTCGGCGCGCAGTGTGTACCGCCCCTCCTTGCTGCTCATCTCCATCGGGATGGTGTGGACATCGGGCGCGGACCGCCACGGGAAGCGGGGGAAATCCGTCCCGAACCAGTCCGTGAGGTCGGGGAAGCGGCCGTGCCTGCGCTCCGGGTGAGTTCCTGACATGGTGTCCTCATCGTCCTTTCCCGCGGCGGCCGCGCCGCCGCTCGTCTCCGTCCGCCGTGGTCCGTGACGCTCGCGGCGGCCCGTTCCACGAGGGGTTCCCGGCCTGGGTCGGCCGCTGCCGGTCCTCAGTAGGGCATGGGACGGCCGGAAGGTGTACGCAGATCCGGCTCGGGGGGTCTGCGGGGGCTCCTCGGCCGGATCCGGATCCGTGTGCGCCACATGGTTCTCACCTCTTCGGGAGGCGGAATCGCTTCTCCGGAGGACGGAACCGCTCCAGCCGCTCCGGGGGCGGTCCGGGACCTGCGTCCCGTCCGACTTCCACGATCGCTCCGCGGACGGGGACACCGCAGTGCCGAGTGGGCCACAGCATGGAGGGGCCGATCGGCCCATGGCCGGGACCGTCCGGAATCGGGGGCCGGTCCCACGGAAGCCCCGGACGGGGCCGGGGCCCGATCCCGTCGCCGGTACTGGTCCCGGCACCGGAGTGGATCAGACGCCCCGGTAGAGGCGTTCGAGGTCGACGAGCATGACCTCGCCCCGTGCGTGGGCCGCGTACAGCTCGGGGCTGAACCCGGCGGCGCCGTAGAGCGCCAGGCGGACACGGCCGGTCCCGTCGCGGGTTTCGAGGCGCTCCAGGACACGGCGCAGGCGCTGCAGATGGTGCATGTCCATGCTGGTGTTCCAGCGCGCGATCCCCAGAGACAGGAGAGGGCCGCTCAGGAGACCTTCCTTGCGGCGGACCACGACCTCGGCGTCGAGCCCGGCGGTCGCCGAGGGGTCGCTGAGGGAACCGTGCGCCGCGGTGACCCGGTCGGCCCCGAGGGCCGTCCAATCGGCGTACGAGGCGGCCCAGTCCCGGCAGACCTGGGCGAACCGGCGTCCGGCGACCAGCGTGTCGAAGTCGGTCCGCGCCTCCTGCCACACGGTTTCGGCATCGCTCTGTTCGAGGGCTGCCCTGCGCGGGCGTGCCACCGCGTGCTCGAAGGCGAGAAGCGGGTCCGCGATGTGGTGGCGCGTGATCCCGGGCTGCAGTCCGTCCGGCTGCGAGTGGAGCAGGCCGTGGTTGCGGAGGAGGGCAAGGGCGCGCGAGGTGTCGGCGAGCTGCTGCCCGAGGTAGGCGGCCGCCCCGCCGTGGGTCGTGCAGCCCATGGCCAGCGCGGTGAGCACGGAGTGGCAGATGACACGGCCCCGGGGCCCGGTCTCCTCGTCGAGCAGGTGGCGGGCCTCGTGGAACAGCGGCATGCGCGGATTCAGCACGGTGCGGCAGACCCAGGCGTCGAAGTCGTCGAGGCCGGCGGGGACGTCGTCGTTCACGTAGTCGTGCCGGTAGGCGGGCGTGCCTCCGACCACGGTGTGGACGAGGAAGGCGAGCCTCGGGTCGTCGATCCCCCACAACCGTGCGGCCTCGCGGAAGTCCAGGGGCCGGATGTCGAGTATCAGGCGGGTGAGGGCGCGCAGCGGGGCGGACGAGGCGAACAGCCGGGTCATGACCGGCGCGGTCTCACCGGCGAGCAGCAGGCGCGCGCGGTTCCCCGGCGGCCGGTCGGAGTGCCGGAGGGCGCCCTGGATGACGGACGGGAGGGCCGGGCTCGCCGCGACGAGGTCGGGGAACGAGTCGATGACGACGGGCAGGGGCCGGTCGTCGCCCAGGGCCAGCAGGGCGTCGAGGCACTCCTTCCAGCCGCGCCAGGGACCGGGCCGCCCGGCCTCGCGGTGGCGCGCGTACTCCTCGCCCACCCTGCGCAGGGCCTCGGCCTCGGTGGCCTGCTGGCCGCAGAAGTAGAACCCGCCCGTGGCGCGTGCCACCGATTCCAGCAGGAGCGTCTTGCCCTGGCGGGGGCGCCCCGTGACGACGCCCAGCTCCGTCCCCGGACGGGGGTCCCCGGCGAAGGACACCAGGGCCTCCCATTCGTTCTCCCTGTCGAAGAGCCGGTCGGGTCTGGGCGGGCGGCCCGGGCCGGTGACCGCGGTCTGCTGCTGTCCGTGTACGGCGTTCACTCCAGGCACCTCCGGAACCGCCCCGGGCTCCGCCGCGGGATCGTCCCGGGGCTACGGCGCTCCTTCATTCTCGGACGGGCGGACGGCGGGCGCGCGTCGTGCGGTCCGTCCCGCCGTGGCCGACCGCACCGGTTCGGTGGCGTTCCGGGCGTCAGGGGCCGCCGCGGGGCAGCCGGAACCAGTGCTGCTCCCCCGCGCCCACCGTCACCAGGCGTTCCCCGGCCAGTCGGACCGGCAGCGGCGGCGCGAGCCGTGACCGGGGCACGCGGATGCCCAGCCGGCCGGGAAGGAGCCGGATCCGGATGTCCCGGTGCCCGCGGCAGCAGAACGTGAAGGCGCAGCGCGGCATCTCGCGCAGCGGCACGGGGTCGACGCACAGTCCGTCCGGCCCTGCTTCCAGGCCCACGACGCCGCGTTCGACGAGATCGAGGGTGCCGCCCATCGCGCCGAGGTGGATGCCCTCGCCTGTGGTGCCGCCCTGGATGTCCGCGACATCGCTGAGCAGGGCCTCCTCGCAGTGGCGCCAGGCGTCACGGCCCCTCTCGCGGGCGAGCACCCAGCCGTGCACCAGGCTGCTGAGGGTGGAACCGTGGCTGGTGCGGGCCAGGTAGTAGCGGACGGTCGCGCGCCAGGTCTCGTCGTCGAGCCGGTATCCGAGGCGGTCGAAGAGGGCCCGCAGCTCGGCGGGGCGGAAGAGGTGGCCGAGCATCAGTGCGTCGGCCTGTTTGGACGCCTGGTAGCGGTTGACCGTGTCGCCCTCGGACTCCAGGATCCGGTCGAGGCGGCGAATGTCGTGGTAACGGGCGCGGTAGCCGTCCCAGTCCAGTTCGGCCAGGTCCCCGTAACCCTCGAACTGGCTGATGACCCCGTCGTGGAACGGGACGTGCACACGGCGGGAGATGTCGTCCCAGCGGGCCGGCGTCTCGTCGTCGAGGCCGAGCCGCGCGGCCAGTTCCTGCCGGCGGGTCCCGGGCAGTGCCTCGAACGTCTCCACCGCGCGGGCCAGCACCCAGGCGGCGGTCACATTCGTGTAGGCGTTGTCGTCGATGCCGGGCACGGTGGCGTCGGGATAGGCGTCGTGGTACTCGTCGGGTCCCATCACGCCGCGGATGCGGTAGCGGGCGAGTTCGGTGTCGTACTCGGCGGCGGCCGCCCAGTGGTGGGCGATGTCGAGCAGCAGCTCCGCCCCCGGTCCCTGGACGAACCCGGTGTCGCCGGTGCTCTGCCCGTACCGCCACACGTTCCAGGCGATGGCCGATCCGACGTGGTGCTGGAGGTGCGAGTGGTCGGGCAGCCAACGGCCCGAGCGGGGATTGAGGTGCAGTCGCTGGGTCTCCTCCTCGCCCGAACCGCCGCTCTGCCAGGGGAACATCGCCCCCGCGGTGCCCGCCCGGCGGGCCGCGTCACGGGCCGCGGGCAGGCGGCGGTGGCGGTACATGAGGAGGCCCCGCGCCACTTCCGGGAAGTGCAGGGTGAGGTAGGGCAGCACGAACAGTTCGTCCCAGAAGACGTGTCCTCGGTACGCCTCGCCGTGCAGGCCCCGCGCGGGCACCCCGACGTCCAGCTCGGCCGTGTGCGGGGAGAGCGTCTGCAGGACGTGGAAGAGGTGGAGCCGCAGGATGCGCCCGGTCTCGCCGGGCACCCTCAGTTCGCCCTGGCTCCACAGTCGTTCCCACGCCGCGTGGTGGGAGACGAGCAGGCCGGCGAACGCCGGCGCGTGCGTCACGTGCGCGACGGCGCGCGGGAGGGGGTCGCCCTGCGGGCGGTCCGACGACGTGTACAGGGCGGCGCACTTCACGACGACGGCGGAGTGCCCGCGCGCGACCGGAAGCCGGAAGACCTGGACCGTCCCCCTGTCCGTGCAGGCGGCCGCCACCGGGACGAGCGGCCGTGCGGACGTCCGGACGGCGACGCCGATCCGGATCCGCGAGGAACGGGTGCGGCAGGACAGCCAGGCCACGCCGTCCGTCTCGACCCCGGCCCGGTGTCCGGTGAGGTGGCGGGGGTCGAGGCCCCGGTAGCGCTCGACGCCGGTGTTGGCGACGTCGCCGTCGATGACGGACTCCGCCTCGACCGTTCCGCGCCAGCCGTACGCGTGGAAGGTGGTTCTCTGCGCGGCCAGGAAGGGATCGGCCATGTGGACGAGCCTGACGTGGGTGACGCCGAGCCCTCGGCCGTGACCGTCCTGGAAGAACAGGCGGCGGGTGAGCACGCCGCGGCGCAGGTCGAGCGAGACCTTGAAGTGGCGCAGGCTCGGGTCGTCGGGCGTGAGCCACTCCCCCTCCGGTCCGCCGTCCGGCAGGCACCGGTAGCGCAGGCGCGACCAGTCGGGCAGGTTGACCAGGTCCTCGTTGCGGACCTGTTCGCCGTCGACGTCGGAGGTGAGAGGGTCGTAGCAGCCCGCCGCGTACGTCCCCGGGTAGTGGACGGGCCCGGTGGGCGACTCGGGTGCCGACCCGCGGGTGGCGAACCTGCCGTTGCCGAGCGTGCACAGGGCCTCGACCGTGCGTTCCCGCGCGGGGTCGTAGCCGCCGAAGTCCCAGGTCCAGCCGGTGTCCGTGCGCGTGCTCAGCGGGCGCGGGCTCATGGCCGGACCGGGGCGGCGATCTCGTCGTGCGGTGCCCCGCCCGGCACCACATCGAGGGCCCCCGTCTCCCCTGTACGCGCGAACACGTCGTACGCCTCCTCCGTCCGTTCCGGTTCGAAACGGTGGGTGATCAGGGTCGACGCGGGCAGCCGCCCGACGGCAGTCATGCGCAGCGGCATGGGCGTCGAGTACGTGTCGACCGGTCCGGTGGTGAGGGCGATGTCCGTGAGCCGCGGGTCTTCGAGGTGCGGCGTCGCCGGACGGCCGGGCGCTCCGATGTCCGCGACACGTCCTCCGGGCCGCACCATGCGGACGCGCACCTCGAAGGTCTCGGGCACACGGGCGGCCTCGTGGTCCGGGATCCCTCCCGGGGGCCCGTCGGGCACGTCGCCCTTGACGATGCGGAGATCGCTGCCGCGGATCGTCGCGACGTCCACGCGGACGACGACGGCGTCGTCGGCGGCGGCGCCGACAGCCGGGGCGGGAACGTCCTGCCACGCGGTTCGTGCCGGCCCCTGGAAAACGTGTGCCTCCACGACGGCGTCCTTCCCGTGCGGTGATTTCCGGGCGGTGCTTCCGCGCCGTGTTTCCCGGACGGTGTTCCCTTGCCGTGTTTCCCGGGCGGCGTTCCCGTGCCGTGCCCGCCCGCTCCGGCGCGTGTGTCTGCCCTCGCCCCCAGGCTGACCCGGCGCACGGCCCCCGCGCATGGGCCGGTCGGCCCCCGCCCGGCCCCGTCGGCCCCTGGCCCCCGTGGCGTCGGGGGCGCGAGGGTGAGAGCGTTGCCTCCTGGCCGACGAACGGTGAACGGTGAACGACCACCGTCCGGGTCCGTCCGGGTCTGCCCGGACGGTCCGGTCGGGTCCCCCGGTCCCGGTCGGCCGGCAGGTCCGCCGGTCCCGCCCATCCACCGAGGAATGCCATGACCTCTGCCCGCTACACCGTCGCCGACGTGATGACGAAGACCGTCGTCACGGTCGCGCCCGACACGGAATTCAAGGAGATCGTCACGGTCATGGAGCGGTGGAAGGTCACCGCCGTCCCGGTCGTCGACGACGAGTCCCGTGTCGTCGGCGTCGTCTCCGAAGCCGATCTGCTCGCGAAGGAGGAGTTCCGCGCACGCCGGATCGGCATGATCGAGCAGATGAGGCGTCTCGGCGACACCGCCAAGGCGGGTTCGGTCCGGGCCGGTGATCTGATGTCGAGCCCCGCGGTCACGATCCGGCCCGACGCGCCGCTTCCGCAGGCGGCCCGCCTCATGGCCGACCAGCGCGTCAAACGCCTTCCGGTCGTGGCCGCCGACGGCGGCCTCGAGGGCGTCGTCGGCCGTGCCGACCTCCTCAAGGTGTTCCTCCGGCCCGACGAGGCGCTCGCCGCCGACGTACGCCGAGAGGTCGTCGACCGGCTGTTCCCCGGCGCGGACCGGCCGGTGGAGGTCGCTGTCGCCCAGGGCGTGGTCACCTTGTCCGGTCGCATCCACGACAGCTCCCTGATTCCCGTCGCGGCCCGGCTCGCGCAGTCCGTGGAGGGCGTGGTCGACGTGGACTGCCGGCTCGAGGGCGCGGCACGCGCCTGAGCCGGCAGTCCCGGACGCTCCTGGAGGAGCGGCGCGGCTTCGTGAACGACACGCCGTTCAGGAGTGCGGGACGAGCAGGACCGGGCAGTGCGTGTGGTGCAGCACGGCGTGGGTCACGTGCCCGAGCGGAGAGCCGATGTGGTGGGAACGCCGCCGCGCCCCCATGACGATCACGTCGACGTCGGCCGTCTCCCGCACCAGCGCCTCGGAGACGGACCCGGCGCGGACGACCCGTTCGGTCATGGAGAGGTCCGGGAACTCCGCGCGCACGGCCTCGACGAGCCGGGCCGTGTCCCGCGTGCGCTCCTCGGCGAGCCGGGTCGCACCCTCCAGGACGGTCGCCACGTCGCCGAGGTTCTCGAAGGAGACCCACGCACTCACCACCCGCAGCGCGGCGCCGTCCCGGTCGGCCAGCCGGGCGGCGGTGCGCAGTGTCTCCCTGTCGCGTTCGTCCCGCGCCGCCACCAGCACGACGCCCGCCCGTTCGCGTTCCTCACCGGGCACGACGACGACCGGGACCGACGCGTGGGCGACCAGGTCGAGCGAGTCCGACCCGACCAGCAGGGGCGCGAATCCCCCGCGCCCGCGCGAGCCGACGACCACCGTGGCGTCGGGGTCCGCCTCGCCGAGCAGACAGGGTGTCGTGCGGTTCTCGCACAGGGTGGTGGTCACCGGGACGGCGGGGGCCAGCCGGCGGACCAGCCCGGCGGCATCGTCCAGCACCGAGTTCGCGAAGCGCACGATCCGTCGGCGGTCCTCCTCGGAGAGATACAGGCTTCCCCGACCGGTCCCCACGGCGTGCACGATGTGCAGCGCCGTCCCCCGGGCGGCGGCCTCGCCGGCCGCCCATCGCACGGCCCGCAGCGCGTGACCGGAACCGTCGGTGCCGACCACGACCGTCCCTGTCATGACCACGCCCTGCGGAGTGCTGCTCATGGTCACTCTCCTCGCGTTTCCGCGGCGCTCGCCGTTCCTCGGGCCGGGGGTTCCCGCGGCTCGGGCGGCTCCCCGAACCCAGAGGTTTCCGCAGCTCGCACGCTGGCGTCGTGGGCCCGTACGGTCATGCTGTGCCTCCTGCCGGGGCCGCGGGATGGGCCGGGCGGGCGCGAGACCAGGCCGGTCGGCCCATGCGCCGCGCTCCGGGGTGGCGCACCATGGACCCGACGAGGCACATGTGGAACGGCGGAAGGACCCGGGGTACGGCGGGGCGGTCGGCGGACCGGAACACCCGTGAGGGGCCGGAGCGGATCCCCCGACGGCCGGAACGGATCCACGAAGGACGTGTAGGACATGATGCGCGCAGAGAGTCACCCCGGCGAGTGCCGGGAACGGGCCCCTTCGGGAGAGCTGGGCCGCCGGGTGGCGATGCGGCGCGAACAGCTCGGGCTCAGCCGGGAGCAGGTCGCCGAGCGGGCCGGCGCCGCGCCGGGCTACCTCCAGTACGTCGAGGAGCACCAGGCGACACCCGGCATCGGGTTCCTGCTGCGGCTGGCCGAGGCGCTGGAGAGCACGGTGGCCGAGCTGACCGGGTGCACCGCCGATCTCCCTCCTGGCCTGGGCCACGCCGGATATCACACGCAGCTGCTGGAACTCGACCCCCAGGAGTGTCATCTGCTGCTGTCCACGCACGGCGTGGGCCGGGTCGGCACGATGACGGACGACGGACCCACCATCCTCCCGGTCAACTACGTCGTGGACGGCGAGCACATCGCCTACCGGAGCGCCCGCGACTCGCTCCTGACCGCTGTCGCGGGCCGGACGGTCGCCTTCGAGGTGGACCACGTCGACGAGGCGCTGAGCCAGGGGTGGAGCGTCCTCGTCGTCGGCACGGCGGCGGCCGTCGACGATCCGGAGGCCGCCCGGCGGCTGGACGAGCACGCCTACACCACGCCCTGGGCCGGCGGCCCGCGGAACGTGTGGCTGACGATCACCCCCACGCGCGTCACCGGGCGGCGCATCCGTGTCCTCGAGAGCCACGCCGCCCCGGGCGGTGACCACCGGCCGGACGGACGGAGCCGGGACGGTGCACGGGCCTGAACCCCGCCGCGCGGAGGGCCCGCCGCCATCGCGGGGTGCGGCGCGGGCGGTCCGGCCGCCGCGGGACCCGTTCGGCCCTGGTGTGCCGCTCGCGGCGCGGACCACGATGAGTGAGGACGGATCCGCACCGCCCGCGGGCAGCGGGTCCGTGCCGCCCGTCGACGACGAGGAGGGCGCCATGGGCACGGAGTCCGGGTTCTCGGCGGAGAGGCCGATCCGTGTGTTCCTGCTCGACGACCACGAGGTCGTCAGGCGCGGGGTGCAGGATCTGCTGGACGCGGAGCCGGACATCGAGGTCGTCGGCGACGCGGGCACAGCCGATCACGCGCTGGCCCGCGGCCCGGCGCTCCGCCCCGATGTCGCGATTCTCGACGTGCGGCTGCCGGACGGCGACGGCATCACGGTCTGCCGTGAACTGCGCTCCCGGATGCCGGAACTGGCCTGCCTGATGCTCACCTCGTTCGACGACGACGAAGCGCTGCTCGACGCCATCATGGCCGGCGCGGCCGGTTACGTGCTCAAGGAGATCAAGGGCTCCGACCTCGTCGCCGCCGTCCGCACCCTGGCCTCCGGGCGCTCCACCCTCGATCCGGCCACCACGGCGCGGCTGATGAACAGCCTGCGCGACGAGGAGTTCGGCGCCGAATCCGCACAGGACGACGCGCTGTCGGGGCTTTCGCCGCGGGAGAAGGACGTCCTCGCCCTGATCGGCGAGGGACTGACCAACAGCCAGATCGGCAAACGCCTCTATCTGTCCGAGAAGACGGTCAAGAACCACATCTCGCGTCTCCTGGCCAAGCTCGGGGTCGAGCGGCGCATCCAGGCCGCCGTGATCGCGGCGCACACCGCGGACTCCGCCCCGACCTCCGGTGGTGCGGGGCACCGCCGACGATGACCGTGGTCCCGGGACGCTCCCGGGGCCGTCGGGAGGGACGGGTCATCAGGACGGGGACGCCCGCGGGGAGGCCGTCGGAGCGGGCACGGCCCGGCGGACATCAGGGACATCAGGGCTGTCGCAGGGGTACCCGCCAGCTCAACCGGGTGCCATCGCCCCGCCCCGACGGTCCCACGTCCATCCCGCCGCCCAGCTTCTCCGCGCGCCGCGCCAGGTTGTCGAGCCCGCTCCGGGAGACCCCGTGCCCGGGCATCCCGATCCCGTCGTCGGACACGACGAGCGTCAGCCGCCCGTTGCCCACCGTCAGTGAGACGTCCACCGCCGCGGCCCGCGCGTGACGCGCGACATTGGTCAGGGCCTCGCCGAGGACCGCGATCACCTGCTCGGCGACATCGGCCGGAACGTCCGTGTCGATCAGCCCGGCCATGCGCAGGGACGGCTGGAACCCGAGGGTGCGGGCGGACTGCTCGACCGCCCTCGCCGTCCTGACGCGCAGTCCCTGTCCGGTCCGGCCTGGGTCACGGGCGCGGAGCCCGAAGATGGTCGACCGGATGATCTTGATGGTCTCGTCCAGGTCGTCCACCGCGCGCAGCAGCCGCTCGCTCGCCTGCGGCTGTTCCACGAGGCGTACCACGCTCTGCAGGGTCATGCCGGTGGCGAACAGCCGTTGGATGGCCAGGTCGTGCAGGTCCCGGGCGATGCGGTCGCGTTCCTCCAGCAGGGCGATCTGCTCGGCGGACTCGCGCCGCCCGGTGAGCTCCATGGCCAGGGCCGCCTGTCCGGCGAACGCCAGCAGGGGCGCGGTCTCCGTCTCCGTGAAGACGGGGCTGCCGCGTGCCCGGGCCAGCAGCAGCACCCCGCACGTCCGCCTGCCCGTGGCCATGGGGACGGCGACCGCGGGGCCGAGCCCCGCCCGCCTCAGGGGGCCGCCGTCGGTCCTCGGATCGTGCGCGAGGTCGGGGCTCGTGATGGGCTCACCGGCGTCGAGCGCGGCCCCGGCGAACGATCCCTCGCACGGCAGGGCCAGACCGCGGTACCGCTCGGCGTCCGGACCGGACGCCAGAGCCACACGGACGGAGTGTCCCCCGGAGGGAAGCGCCAGGATGCCGAGATCGGCGGCGAGAATGCGGGAGGAGCGGTCGACGATCATCCGCCGGACGTCGGCGTCGTCGGCGCCGCCCAGCAGTCCCGCGACGATCTCGTTGCCCGCCTCCTGCCAGCGTTGGCGGTCGCGCGTGCGTGCGTACTCGCGGGCGTTCTCGATGGCGACCCCCGCCGCCACCGCGAGCGTCGACAGAACGGTCTCGTCCTCCGCGTCGAATTCGCGCCCGCCGCGCTTCTCGGTGAGGTACAGGTTGCCGAACACCTCGTCGCGGATCCGGACGGGCACCCCCAGGAACGAGCGCATCGGGGGGTGGTTCGGCGGGAGTCCGTAGGACGCGGGGTGCCCGGAGAGCTCCGCGAGCCGCAGCGGCCGGGGACGGCGGATCAGCTCGCCGAGGATGCCGTGCCCCTCGGGCAGCGGGCCGATGGCCTCGCGCTCCTCGTCCGTGACGCCCACGGTCAGGAACTGGGTGAGCCGGGTCCCCTCCCCGACCACGCCCAGGGCCCCGTACTCGGCGTCGACCACGACGACGGCGGCCTCGACGATACGGCGCAGCACCTGCGACAGGTCGAGCTCCCGCCCGACCGACATGACGGCCTCCAGCAGCAGGGCCGCCTCGGCGGGGCCGCGCTCCACGGCGTCGAGGCGGCCCTGGAGATCCTCGGGCAGCGTGCTCAGCCGACGGCGTTCCCCACCGCGGTGTTCAGTCCCGGTGTCGCCCACGGTGCCTCCGTCCTGCCCCCACGCCTGCGGGGCCGGCCACACCTCCACGTTAATCTCCGTACGCCGATCGGCATCCGGTACGCGTCCCCGCCCCGTTCCCGCGGCTTCCCGGCACGGACCGCCGGGAGTCCTCCGTGCCGTCCGCGACAATGGTCACCGCACATGCGCAAGCGTGCACGGTACGCGCACCGCCGTACATGGCGGGCTCACCGTCGCACGCGCGGCATCCCCAGCCCGATCCACGAGATGATCTCCCGCTGGATCTCGTTGTTGCCGCCGCCGAAGGTGAAGACGACGGCGGACCGGTAGCCGCGTTCGAGTTCGCCGTGCAGCACGGCGCCCGCCGAGCCCTCCTTGAGGTGGGCCGCCGATCCGACCACCTCCATCAGCCAGGCGTAGGCGTCGCGGCGGGCCTCGGATCCGTAGACCTTGACGGCGGAGGCGTCCTGCGGGGTGAGGGTTCCGTCCTGGACGGCGGACACCATCCGCCAGTTGAGCAGCCTCATGGCGTCGAGCCTGGCGTGGGTGCGGGCGAGGAGGGCGCGGACCCAGCCGAGGTCGACGACGCGGCGGCCGTCGGCGATCCGGGTGTCCGTGGCCCAGCGCTGGACGTCGTGGAGGGCGCGGACGGCCATGGTGCCGTGGGCGGCGAGGGTGACGCGTTCGTGGTTGAGCTGATTGGTGATCAGCCGCCAGCCCTTGTTCTCCTCGCCGACGCGGTGGGAGACCGGGACGCGCACGTTCTCGTAGTAGCTCGCGGTGGTGTCGTGGGAGGCAAGCGTGTTGATCAGCGTGCAGGAGTAGCCGGGGTCGGTGGTCGGGACGAGCAGCATGGTGATGCCCCGGTGCGGGGGCGCGTCCGGGTCGGTGCGGACGGCGAGCCAGACCCAGTCCGCGGTGTCGCCGTTGGTGGTCCAGATCTTCTGCCCGTTGACGACGTACGTGTCGCCGTCGCGCACGGCCCTCGTCCTGAGCGCGGCGAGGTCGGTGCCCGCGTCGGGTTCGCTGTAGCCGATGGCGAAGTCGATCTCGCCGGAGAGGATCTTCGGCAGGAAGTGGCGCTTCTGCTCGTCGGTGCCGAACCGCATGATGGTGGGGCCGACGGTGTTGAGGGCCATCAACGGCAGCGGCACGCCCGCCTGGGCCGCCTCGTCGAAGAAGATGAACTGTTCCCTCGGGCTCAGGCCGCTGCCGCCGTATTCCACGGGCCAGCCGGCGCCGAGCCGGCCGTCGGCGCCCAGGCGCCGGATCGTCTCGCGGTAGAACTTCTTCTGCGCCGCGGGGTCGGTGTGGCGGACAGAGGCGTTCTCGGGGACCAGTTCGGCGAAGTACGCACGCAGTTCGGCGCGCAACTGCTGCTGCTCAGGCGTGTATGCGAGGTGCACGGCCCCTCCAGGAGTCTCGCGGTCGCGTCGCTCGTGTGCGGCGGCGCACACAGTAGAACGTGTTGCAAGAATCCGGAAGGGGCGGCGCGGCCCCGACGGGGGTCGGCGCTCGACGGCGCGCACCCGACGGGCGGTCAGCGCTTGACGGCGCGCAGGACGACGAACTTCGGGTTGCCCGCGACGGTGGCGCAGTCGCCGAAGATGCGGCGCAGCCGGATGTGGTGGCCGAGGTGCCGGTTGCCGACGACCCACAGCTCGCCGCCCGGACGCAGCGCGGCGTGCGCTCCCCGGAACATGGCGCGGGCCGTCGCGTCGGTGGTGGCCTGGTGGGAGTGGAACGGCGGGTTGTTGAGCACCAGGTCCACGCTGCCGGCCGGTACGTCCGTGAGTCCGTCGCCGACCACGAAGTCGGCCTCGGCGCCGGGTCCGGCGTTGGCCCGGAAGGTCTCCTCGGCGGAGGCGACCGCCTGGTACGACTCGTCGATGAACGTGACCCTCGCCTCGGGATTGGCGAGCGCGGCGGACAGCCCGACGACGCCGTTGCCGCAGCCGAGGTCGACGACCCGGTCCGGGCCGCTGCGCGCGGGAAGGTGGCCGAGGAAGAAGCGGGTGCCGATGTCGAGGCGGTCGGCGCAGAAGACCCCGGCGTGGTTGGTGACCGTCCGGCCGGAGGCCGGGCCGATGCCCTCGGGAAGGGCGTAGCGGAGCGGCCAGGGACTGGGGGTGCGCGCCTTCGCCGGATCGGGCGTGCAGAAGATGAGCCGGGCCTTCCTGACCGCCAGGGAGGTGCGGGTCGGGCCGATGATCCGCTCGAAGAGAGCGAGCGTGGAGGTGTGGATCTCCTTGACCATGCCGGTACCGATGACGACGGTGCCGGCGTGGACGGCCGGGGCGAGCCGGTGCAGCTGGTCCTCCAGGAGAGCGAGGCTCTTGGGGACGCGCACCAGCAGGACGTCGACGCGGCCGGGCGGCGTGTCCCTGGTGGACAGCAGACGCACGGCGTCCGCTCCGATGCCGTTGCGTTCCAGATTGGCGCGGGTCGCGCGCTGGGACAGGGAGGAATCGGTGATCAGCGCGGGACGGTGTGCCGCCAGGGCGGTGCCGAGGGCGCCCCAGCGGTCGCCCACCACGACCACGGTGCCCGACAGGCGGACCGGTTCCGTCCCGTCGGCGCCCTCCAGCCGTCGCAGCAGATACTCGTCGGCGGCGTCCCAGGCACGGAACGGATCGCGCGGGTCCTCGGGGCAGCGGGCCAGCTCGTATCCGGCCTCTGACGTCGTCAAACGGTTCATCGTGCACCCAGGCTAGCCGAGCCGCGGGGGGCGCCCCACACGCTCCCCGCCGCCGGCTCCCGGGTGCCGCCGCGCCGGAGCGGGCCCTGCGCTACGGCAGCACCTTGTCGATCGCCGAACGGCCCTCCTGGGCGAGCCTGCGCTCGGCCCATCGGAGGTTCTCCGGAGTCAGGTCCCGCCCGGAGGCGAGCACCAGGTCCTCCGGGGTCGGTTCATCGCTCCCACCCGTGTGCAAGAGGCTGTCGGGGGTCACTCCCCCGGTCAGGGATACGGATTCGGGCTCGTCGCTCATGCCGCCTCCTCGTCCTTTCCGACATTCTCGCGCCGCGCCCGGTCCGGCGCATCCCATGCCCGGGCACCCCCTCCACCACCCCGCCCGGCCCGCACAGGCGGCGCCACTTGACCTGCACATGATAGGTACACAGCGTTCACACCAGGGTCACGGTGCGTGTGGAAGGCTCCCGCTGACCAACCCACCACACGTCCGCCGCGGCGCCGTCCCCACCTCGTGACCGGTGTCGCGGCGCCCGTCCTTCCGGAGAGGACACCCCCACATGTCCCGTCTTCACCTCCGCCACCGGCGCCCGCTGCTGGCGACGTTCGCCGCGTTCGCGGTCCTCGCCGGCACCGCGGCCGCCGCGCCCGCGACCACCGCCCGGACCGCCGCCGCCGCCGCACCGCTCCAGACCCTGGACGACACGTACTACCAGGACGCGATGGGCAAGTCCGGCACCGCGCTGAGGAACGCGCTGCACACGATCATCAGCAAGCAGACCAAGATCTCCTACAGCCAGGTCTGGGACGCGCTGAAGAAAACGGACCAGGACCCCGCCAACTCCTCCAACGTGGTCCTCCTCTACTCCGGCCGCTCGATATCCAAGAACAGCAGCGGCGGCTCGGTCGGACAGTGGAACCGCGAGCACGTCTGGGCCAAGTCCCACGGCGACTTCGGCACCGCCACCGGCCCCGGGACCGACATCCACCACCTGCGCCCGGAGGACGTCCAGGTCAACTCCATCCGCGGCAACAAGGACTTCGACAACGGCGGCAGCCCGGTCAGCGGGGCCCCGGGCAGCTACACCGACAGCGACTCCTTCGAGCCGCGCGACGCGGTCAAGGGCGACGTGGCCCGCATTATCCTCTACATGGCGGTGCGCTACGAGGGCGGCGACGGCTTCGCCGACCTCGAACCCAACGAGCGGGTGTCCAACGGCTCGGCCCCGTACATGGGCCGTCTCTCCGTACTCAAGGCGTGGAGCCAGGAGGACCCGCCGGACGCCTTCGAGAAGCGGCGCAACGACGTCATATTCGACCAGTACCAGCACAACCGGAACCCGTTCATCGACCACCCCGAGTGGGTCGGGTCCATCTGGTAGGCGCCCGCCGGACGCGTGACCGCCGACGAGCCACCGGGCAGCCCGTCGGCGGCCGTGCCCCGTCCGCGGCCGGGTAGGCGACCGGTCCGCGCGCTCCCCGCACGGAGACGGCCGTTCGGCACGGGCGCGCGGGCGGCCGACGCTCACAGGCATGCGGGGCGCCGGGGCCGCTGGGAGACTGGGATGGTCCCCGACGGGCACGGGAGAAGCCCCGCGAAAGGCCCCGGGGGCGAATCCCCCGAGAGGAGTGAGCGCACCATGCCACGCGGATCTAACGCCAAACGGGAACGGCAGTACGAGCACATCAAGGAGAGCGCACAGGAGCGCGGGGTCGGCGAGGAACGGGCGGAGGAGATCGCGGCCCGTACGGTCAACAAGGCACGCGCCCGCGCGGGCGAGTCGAGGACCGCGAGCCGGACGTCCATCGAGGACATGTCGTCGTCCCGGCGCGGCGGTCTGCGCTCCCACAGCGGGGCGGCGGGTCCCACCCGCGACCAGCTCTACGAAGAGGCGAAGAAGAAGAACATCCACGGGCGTTCGAACATGACGAAGGACGAACTGGCCCGGGCTCTCGGTCGCTGAGCGCGCGTCGTCGGGGCCGGGCCGCGTGGCCCGGCCCCCTCGCGTCCGCCTCACCGGCGCATGCACGTCGTGGGCGGACGCGCGTCGACGGTCCCGGGCGCGTCAGCCGCCCCAGGTCCATTCGGCCACCTCGGGCAGGTCCACACCGTGCTCCCGGATCCAGTCGTGGTGACGGGTGCGGGCGTCGGCCATCGCCTGGCGCACCGCCACGGCCCGCACGCCCAGGCCGGGCACCCGGTCGATCACGTCCATCACCAGCCGGTAGCGGTCCAGGTCGTTGCGGACCACCATGTCGAACGGTGTCGTGGTGGTGCCCTCCTCCTTGTAGCCCCGCACATGGAGATGCGCGTGACCGGCCCGCCGGTAGGCCAGCCGGTGGATGAGCCACGGATAGCCGTGGTACGCGAAGATCACGGGGGTGTCCCGGGTGAACACCGCGTCGTACTCCGCGTCCGGCATGCCGTGCGGATGCTCGTCGCGGGGCAGCAGCCGTGCCATGTCGACCACGTTGACCACGCGTACGGCCAGTTCCGGCAGGTGACGCCGGAGCAGGTCGGCGGCGGCCAGCGTCTCCAGGGTGGGGACGTCACCGGCGCAGGCGAGCACCACGTCCGGTTCGCGGGAGCCGTCCTCGGTGCCCGCCCACTCCCAGACCCCGGCTCCCCGGGCACAGTGCGCGCGGGCCTGGTCCAGGGTGAGCCAGTCGTGGCTCGGCTGCTTGCCGGCCACGATCACGTTGACGTAGTCGCGGCTGCGCAGCACGTGGTCGGCGACGGAGAGCAGCGTGTTGGTGTCCGGCGGCAGGTAGACCCGGACGACCTCGGGGCTCTTGTTGAGGACGTGGTCGACGAAGCCGGGGTCCTGGTGGGAGAACCCGTTGTGGTCCTGACGCCAGACGTGCGAGGTGAGCAGGTAGTTGAAGGAGGCGATGGGGCTGCGCCAGGTCAGTCTGCGGGCGGTCCTGAGCCATTTGATGTGCTGGTTGACCATCGAGTCGACGATGTGGGCGAACGCCTCGTAGCAGGAGAACAGCCCGTGCCGCCCGGTGAGGAGGTACCCCTCCAGCCAGCCCTGGCACAGGTGCTCCGAGAGCACCTCCATGACGCGGCCGTCGCGCGCGAGGTGTTCGTCCGTCGGCAGGATGCGCTCCTGCCATGCCTTGCCGGTGGCTCCGTAGAGGGCGCCGAGCCGGTTCGAGGCCGTCTCGTCGGGGCCCATCACGCGGAAGTCGCGGCGGGCGGCGGTCGCGGCCATCACGGCCTCCAGGAGCCCGCCGAGCACCCGGGTCGGCTCGTGCAGCACGGTGCCGGGCTTGTCGACGGCGACGGCGTGCTCCTCCAGCGGCGGGAGGGGCAGCTCCCGCAGCAGCAGTCCGCCGTTGGCGTACGGGGTCGCTCCGAGGCGGGCGTCGCCGTCGGGCACGCAGTCGAGCACCTGCGGGGTGGGGCGGCCCGAGGCGTCGAAGAGTTCCTCCGGCCGGTAGGAGCGCATCCACTCCTCCAGTTGCCGCAGATGGCCGGGGTTGTCCCGGACACCGGCGAGCGGCACCTGGTGGGAGCGCCAGGTGCCCTCGACGGGCACACCGTCGACCTCGGCCGGGCCGGTCCAGCCCTTGGGGGTACGCAGCACGATCATCGGCCAGTGGGGTCGTTCGGCGGTGGCGCCGGTGCGGGCGGCGTCCTGGATCTCCCGGATGCCGTCGACGGCCCGGTCCATGGCGGCGGCCATCGCCCGGTGGACGGTGAGCGGGTCGTCGCCGCCGACGTAGAGGGGGTCGTGCCCGTATCCGCGCAACAGTGCGTCGAGCTCGGTCTCGGGGAGGCGGGCGAGGACCGTCGGGTTGGCGATCTTGTAGCCGTTGAGGTGGAGGACCGGGAGGACGGCTCCGTCGTGCACCGGGTCGAGGAACTTGTTGGAGTGCCAGGACGCGGCCAGCGGCCCGGTCTCGGCCTCGCCGTCCCCGACGACGCAGGCGACGAGCAGGTCCGGGTGGTCGAACGCGGCACCGTAGGCGTGGGTGAGGGCGTAGCCGAGTTCACCGCCCTCGTGGATGGACCCGGGGGTCTCCGGTGCCACGTGGCTGGGCACCCCGCCGGGGAAGGAGAACTGCTTGAACAGCCGCCCCATGCCGGGGGCGTCCCGGCCGATGTCGGGGTACCTCTCCGAATAGCTGCCCTCCAGCCAGGAGTTGGCGAGCACGGCCGGCCCGCCGTGGCCGGGTCCCCAGACGCACAGGCCCTGGACGCCGCGGGACTTGATGATCCGGTTGAGATGCGTGTGGACCAGGTTGAGTCCCGGCGAGGTGCCCCAGTGGCCGAGCAGACGCGGCTTGATGTGCTCGCGGGCGAGCGGCTCGGTCAGGAGCGGATTGGCCATGAGGTAGATCTGGCCGACGGCCAGGTAGTTGGCGGCCCGCCAGTGTGCGTCGAGTGCGGCGATCTCCTCGTCGGAGGGTCCGGGTGTCGCTGCCGGGTGGGCGGCGTGACTCATCTGCTTCTCCTAGATCGTGTCCGGCGCGGGGCGCCGTCCGCCGCCCGCACGGCGAGGTGCGGGCGGCGGACGACGGGCGTGACCGCGAGGCGGAAGATCAACCTCGTACGGACATACTCGGACGAATCCCTCGCCACGGCGAGTGTGCGGGGCGAGGAGTCGTCCGCCGGGCCCCGCGCGGGACGGAACACGGCTTCGGAGCGCGGCCTACCCGGATGCCCCGACGGACTCCGGGCCGTACCAGACCGTGGTCGTGTTGCAGAACTCGCGGATGCCGTGACCGGCGAGTTCGCGCCCGTAGCCGGAACGCTTCATCCCGCCGAAGGGCAGTGCGGGGTGGGACGCCGTCATGCCGTTGAAGTAGACGCCGCCCGCCTCCAGGTCGCGCACGCAGCGGCGGGCCTCCGCCGCGTCGCGGGTCCACACGTTGGAGCTGAGGCCGAACGGGCTGTCGTTCGCGAGCGCCACGGCCTCGTCCAGCGACTCCACGCGGTAGAGCGTGGCGACGGGTCCGAAGGTCTCCTCGCGGTGGATGCGCATGGCGGGGGTGACGCCGGTGAGGACGGTGGGTGCGTAGAACCAGCCGTTCTCCAGCTCGGGGCCGAGTCCCTCGGGCCGGCCGCCGCCGCACAGCACTTCCGCGCCCCGCCGTACCGCGTCGTCCACCAGCTCCTCCAGGTCGGCGCGGCCCCGTTCGCTGGCCAGGGGGCCGATGTCGGTGGACTCCCGCATCGGATCGCCGACCGTCAGGGCGCGCATGCCCGCGGTGAACCGCTCGGCGAACTCCTCGTAGACCCCGGCGTGCACGATGAACCGCTTGGCCGCGATGCAGGACTGGCCGTTGTTCTGCGTCCGGGCGGTCACGGCGGTGCGTGCCGCCGCGGCGACGTCCGCCGACGGCAGGACGAGGTACGGGTCGCTGCCGCCCAGTTCCAGCACGGTGTGCTTCACCTCGTCGCCGGCGATCGACGCGACCGAGCGACCGGCCGGTTCGCTGCCGGTGAGGGTGGCGGCGGCGACCCGGGGGTCGCGCAGGACCGACTCGACCGCGCCGGAACCCACGAGCAGCGTCTGGAAGCACCCTTCCGGGTATCCGGCCCGGCAGAACAGGCCCTCCAGGTACAGGGCCGTCTGCGGGACGTTGGACGCGTGCTTGAGCAGGCCGACGTTCCCGGCCATCAGCGCGGGAGCGGCGAACCGCACGACCTGCCAGAGGGGGAAGTTCCACGGCATCACGGCGAGGACGACGCCCAGCGGGCGGTGGCGGACGAAGGCCCTGGCGGCACCGGAGTCCGCCACGTCGGCCGGAGCGGGGTGCTCGTCCGCGAGGAGCTCCTCGGCGCGCAGCGCGTACCAACGCATCGCCCTGGCGCATTTGGCTGCCTCCGCACGGGCCGCCGCGAAGGGTTTGCCCATCTCGGTGGTCATGGTGCGCGCGATGTCCCGCTGGTCCTCGTCGAGGAGGTCGGCGGCCAGACCGAGCAGTTGGGCCCGCTCCTCGAAATCCGTGGTGCGCCAGTGCCCGAACGCGGCGTGGGCGGCGGCGAGCCTCTGCTCGATCTCCGCCGCTCCCAGCGCCTCGAACGTTCGGAGCGTCCGGCCGTTCGCGGGGTTGACCGTCGCGATGGGCATGCCTGTGCTCTCCTTGCCTCGGTACTTCGACCGTGCCGCGCCGTGCGCCGTACCGCAACGCGGGACCTTCCCGGACCGGCGCGGTACCCCGCCGGAATGCCGGACCGGCGCGGAGCCTGCGCGCGGGGCGCGCCGTCCGCGCCGGGGCGCGTCCCGGCCGAGCCGGTGGTACGGATCCCCGGGAGCCCGGCTCAGACGAGGACGGGGGCGGCGTCGGCCGTCGTGGTGACGTCGGCGGGCGTGTCCACGACGGCGACCGGTGGGCGGCGGAACTCAAGCCCTCCGGGCAGCGGCGCGGTCGGCGTGGTCCCGGCGGTGCGCGGCTCCTTCGCGTACCGGGTGAACCACACGACCTTGCCCTCGTCGGTGCGGCAGGTGCCCCAGCTGTCACTGAGCGCCATGACCCGGCCGAGACCACCGCCGCCGCCGTCGAGCAGCCGCGGCATCTCGGTGCTGCCGTCGGCGACGGAGACCGTGAGATGCCGCCCCGACCAGCGCAGTTCGACGACGCAGCGGTCGTGGTCGCCGACATGCCGGTGGACGTTGGTGAGCAGTTCCTCCACGCCCCGGCACACCGGACGGACGTGGAGTTCGAGACTCCAGTGGCGCAGGTGCGCGGCGACGATGCGCCGCACCTGTGATACACGCTCTGCCGAAACCTGGAATTCGACCAGATAGTGCCGGTCGATCTGAACGGTCATCGTCGAGGCTCCTCACATCGGGGCCCACTGACTTCGCCTCATCGAAACCAATGACCCCCCGAACACGAAGAGTGAGCGGATGTCACTTCTGGGTCACTCCACAGAGTGGCCCGTTGGAGCGGCCCCCGCAACACGGGGACGGCACCCCGGCCGCACGGCGGGGCCCTTCCGGATCAGAGCAGGTACGGCAGCAGCGTGTCCGGGGTGAGCGGCAGAGTCCGCAACCGGACGCCGGTGGCGTGCCGGACCGCGTTGCCGACGGCCGCCGCCGCGCCCACGATGCCGATCTCGCCGATGCCCTTGCTGCCCATCGGGTTGAGGTGGGGGTCGTCCTCGTCGATCCACTGCGCCTCGATCCACGGCACGTCGGCACTGACCGGGACGTGGTACAGGGCCAGGTCGGTCTCGGTGAAGTCGCCGAAGACGGGGTCCAGTGCGCTCGCCTCGGTCAGGGCCATACCGATGCCCATCGTCATTCCGCCGATGAACTGGGAGCGCGCGGTACGGGGGTTGAGGACGCGTCCGGCGGCGAAGACGCCGAGCATCCGGCGCACCCGCGTCTCGCCGGTGCGCGAGTCGACGGCGACCTCCGCGAAGTGCGCGCCGAACGCGTGCCGTGCGTAGGGGGATCCCTCGGAGACGTCCCGCCCGGTGTCGACGTGGGCCGTCAGCCCCTCAGGAGGAAGGGGGCCCGTGCGCTCGTGGAGCAGTCGCAGGAGGGCGGTGGACGCCTTGTGCACGGCCCAGCCCCAGGAGGCGGTTCCCGAGGAACCCCCGGCCAGGGAGGCGTCGGGCAGGTCGCTGCTGCCGATGTCGATCCGTACGTTCGTCACCGGAGTGCCGAGCGCGGCGGCCGCGATCTGCGCGAGCACGGTACGGGCCCCGGTCCCGATGTCGGTGGCGTTGACGCGGACGTGGTACGAGCCGTCGGGTGCCGCGTGCGCCGAGGCGGCGGAGGCCATGACGTACACGGGATAGGTGGCGGAGGCCACGCCCGTGCCGATGAGCAGCGGCCCTTCCTCGCGGACGGCGGGGCGCGGGTCGCGGTCACGCCAGCCGAAGCGTGCGGCCCCCTCCTCCAGGCAGGCGGCGAGACCGCGGCTGCTGAACGGGCGCCCCGAGTCGGGCTCGTCCACCGGGTCGTTGCGCAGGCGGAGTTCGACCGGGTCCATGCCGAGGGCCGAGGCGAGTTCGTCCATGGCGGACTCCAGCGCGTACATGCCCGGCGCCTCGCCCGGAGCGCGCATCCAGGACGGGCTCGGCACGTCCAGGGCCGCGACGCGATGGGTGGTGAGACTGTGCCCGGATCCGTACATCACCCGGGTGGGAACGGCCGCCTGCTCCACGAACTCCTTGACGGTGGAGGTGTGGGTGACGACCTCGTGGACGACCGAGGTCAGGGTGCCGTCGTCCTCGGCGCCGAGCCGGACCCGCTGCACGGTGGGCGCGCGATGACCGACGACGGTGGCCAACTGGCGTCGTGGCAGGGCGACCTTGACGGGGCGTCCGGTGTGCCGCGCGGCCATGGCGGCCAGCACGGTCTGCGGGCGCGGGGTTCCCTTCGAGCCGAAGCCCCCGCCGACGTGCTCGGCGACCACGGTGATCTGCTGCGGGCGGAGCCCGAACGCTGCGGCGAGGCTGTTGCGGACCGTGGTGGAGCCCTGGCTGGAGTCGTACACGGTCAGGTGGCCGTCGTCGGTCCATCGCGCGGTGGCGGCGTGCGGTTCCATGGGGTGGTTGTGCAGGGGGCCGACGGTGTAGGTGGCGTCGATCTGGACGGGCGACGTGGCGAAGGCACGATCGGCGTCGCCGCGCTCCCGCACGGCGGGATAGCCGCCGTTGACGGTCTCGGGGGTGTAGAGGCCGGTGTGCTCGGCGGTCAGCAGGACGTCGTGCGGGGCGGTCGCGTAGGAGATCCGCAGCGCCCCGGCCCCGGCCCGGGCCTGTTCGAGCGTGTCGGCGACCACGAGCGCCACGTACCAGCCCCGGTGCGGGACCCGGTCGTCCTGGAGGACGGCGAGGATCGGGTCGTCCGGTTCCTTCAGCGCCGGGGCGTTGTCGTGGGTGAGGACGGCGTGCACCCCGGGCAGGGCCAGCGCCTCCTCTGCGCCGACGGCGGTGACGCGGCCGTGGGCGATCGTGGCCGGGACGGGCCACCCGTACAGGCAGCCCGGCGGGGTGTGCTCGGCGGCGTAGCGGGCGGCGCCCGTGACCTTGTCCCGGCCCTCGCGGCGGACGACGGGGCTGCCCAGTGGTGACGGGGCCTGGCTCATGACGGGTCCTCACGTCTGCGGATCGGTGTGTCGGCGTGACCGCGATCGGTCAGCCGTCGGCGGCGAGTTCGCTCAGCGCGTCGACGGCCAGGCTGTGGGCGAGGCCCACCTTGAACGCGTTGTCGCGCAGAGGGCGGGCCCCGGCGAGTTCGGCGTCCGCGGCCCGGGCGAAGGTCTCCTCGGTGGCGGGCGCGCCGCGCAGCACCCGTTCCGCGGTGCGGGCCCGCCAGGGCCGGTGGGCGAGGCCCCCGAAGGCCAGTGCCGCGTGGGCGATCCGTCCGTCGCGGACGCTCAGCACGGCGGCGACGGAGGCCAGGGCGAAGGCGAACGAGGCGCGGTCGCGGGCCTTGCGGTAGAGGGAGCCCGCGCCGTCCGGGACGGGCGGCAGGACCACATGGGTGACGAGTTCCCCCGCCCGGAGCTCGGTGTCCCGGTCCGGGGCGTCGCCGGGCAGCCGGTGGAAGTCCGTGGCCGGTACGGTCCGTTCGCCGTCCGGCCCGTGCAGGAGGACGGTGGCGTCGAGGGCGGACAGGGCGACGGCCATGTCGGACGGGTGGGTGGCCACGCAGTGCTCGGAGTGGCCGAGCACGGCGAGATCGCGGTGGGCGCCCTCGCGGGCGGGGCAGCCGGTGCCGGGTTCCCGCTTGTTGCACGGCTTGGATACGTCCTGGAAGTACGGGCAGCGGGTGCGCTGGAGCAGGTTGCCACCGGTGGTGGCGGTGTTGCGGAGCTGCCCGGAGGCACCGGACAGCAGCGCCTGCGACAGGGCCGGGTAGCGGACGCGCACGGCGGGGTGGGCGGCCAGATCGCTGTTGCGCGCGGTCGCGCCGATGCGCAGGCCGCCGTCGTCGGTGTCGGCCACCTCGGTCAGGGGCAGCCGGCCGATGTCGATGAGCAGGCGGGGGGTCTCCACCCCCAGCTTCATCAGGTCGACGAGGTTGGTTCCGCCGCCGAGGAAACGGGCGCCGGGGTGGGCGGCGTGTTCGCGGACCGCCTCGGCGGCGGTGCGGGCGCGGAGGTAGGCGAAGGGTCTCACGGCGCCACGTCCTCGATCGCCTCGACGATGCGGGGATAGGCGCCGCAGCGGCACAGGTTGCCGCTCATCCGTTCGCGGATCTCTGCGGCGTCCAGCGGGGCCGGGACGGCCAGGGGGGCGGTGCGCGCGGTGGCGTGGGACGGGAAGCCGTCCGCCGCCTCGCCGAGCATGCCGACGGCGGAACAGATCTGGCCGGGTGTGCAGTACCCGCACTGCAGGGCGTCCCGTTCCATGAAGGCTTCCTGGAGGGGGTGGAGCCGGTCGCCGTCCGCGAGTCCCTCGACGGTGGTGACGCGGGCGCCGTCGTGCGCCACGGCGAGCAGCAGGCAGCTGTTGGCGCGGCGGCCGTCGACGATGACGGTGCACGCCCCGCACTGTCCGTGGTCGCAGCCCTTCTTCGCGCCGGTGAGGCCGAGGTGCTCGCGCAGGGCGTCCAGGACCGTGGTGCGGTGATCGAGCGTCAGCGTCCGCTCCGTTCCGTCGACGTACAGCGTCAGGGTGGACCGGTCGACGGTCGTGTCCGTCGCTCCCGGCTGCCCCGCGCCGCCGTCCCGCCTGTGTGAGGGATCCACTCGCCCGCACCTTTCAGAGGTGACCTTTTGCCCGTTTTGTACCAGATGGAATGGCACTTCCCGGCCCATTGCTCCGTAGCGGGGCCCCGTCCGGCCGCCCTACCGGGCTCCCCCGCCCGCCACACCGCCGCCCCGGTTCTCCAGGCGGAGGCGCACCTCCTCCTCCTGGTCCCCGGAGACGGTTCCGACGACCCGTACGTCGAAGGCGTGCGCCAGGCTCCGCCGGAGCCGTTCGACCGCCCAGTAGCCGCCCTGCACGTCGAGCGAGACGGGCTCGCCGAGCGGCGCCGGTCCCGAGACCACCCGTTCCTCGGTGACGTCGACGGTCGCGGTCCATGCGGTGGGACGCTTCTCCGCGAGTTTCCTCGGCACGTCGACGGAGGCCCGGTCGGTGGTGAAGGCGGCCCGCAGCGCGTCGAAGACCATCCGCGCGTCGCCGGTGTCGCAGCCACTGATGACGACCGAGACGTCCTGGCCGTGCAGGCCCTCGTCGGCCCGCTCCTCGATGGTGTTCACCGTGGTTTCCTCCGCTCCGCGTGCTGCGCGGGCCCCGCGCCGGGGCCCGCGGACTGGGGTCCCCTCCAGGCTCACCCCGCGGCCGGACGACGGCGACACGAGCGGACCGCCGGAGGCGGACACCGGACGGAGGGGCCCCGCGCCGGCCGCCCGGCATTCCGGCCGCCACCTCGAAACGAAACTCTTTTAAGGTTCATATCCACTTAAAACATGAATTCGTCGTCATAACCGACTGGCACCCGTTCCTCGGGGTATCGGGGAGGCATGGACGTATCGAACGGAGACATCGGCTCACTGGCCCTTCTCCTCGCCGACGGGCGGGGCGCCACCGGGTCGGTGATGGGCATCATCGGCATCGCGCTGGTGGGTGTGCTGATCGGCGCGGTCTGGCTGGGCAGGAGGCGCCGGCTCCAGGAGCTTCCGCCGCCCCGGCCCGAGGAGCAGCCGCCGCGGCCCGACCACCGCGCCCACATCGAGCAGCGCGATGTGCACGGCGACGACAGCTTCCCGCCCGACCGCAGGGGGCTGTCCCCCTACGAGCTCGGGGACCACGGGAGCGAGACCATCCGGCACGACACCGACGAACGACGCGACTGACACGCGCCCCACCCCGCCCGACGCCCCGCCGGACGCCGTGCGGGACGCGGTGCGCGCGGCCGTCGCGTGTTGCGGGAGCGATCGGCCGCGGAGAGGCTGGGGTGGCCCCCGAGGACCGGCGCGCACGCGCCGCCCGAACGACCGATGAAGGCAGTGGGACCATGACCGCAAGCCGTCCCGGGGCGGTGTCGATGCCGGCGCCGCTGACCGGGTCCGCAGCGCCCTGCTGGGTCAATCTCATGACCCGCGACCTGGAATCGGCGCAGCGCTTCTACTCCGCCGTACTGGACTGGTCCTTCCGGCCGGGCCGGCTGGGCCAGGAGTTCTCCGTCGCGCGCCGGGGGGACGTGCCGGTCGCCGGCATCGGCGCGGTGGCGACCGCCTATCGCGTGGCGGTGGCCTGGACCCCCTATTTCTCCGTTCCCGACGCCGACGCGGCGGCGGCGCGCATCCGTGAGCGCAGCGGCACGGTCGCGGTGGGGCCGCTCGCCTTCGGAAAGGGGCGGGGCGCGCTGGCGGCGGACCGCGACGGCGCGGTGTTCGGCATCTGGGAGCGCACGGAGCCCGCGACCTCGCCGCCCGCCCCGGACGGTCATTCGCACGCCTGGCTGAGCCTGCACACCAGGAACGCCTTCGACGCGGCGATCTTCTACGGCGAGGTGCTCGACTGGGCCAGCGGGCGGCCCGGGTGCTGCGAGGTGTCGTACGAGAAGGACGAGGTCGTCGTCGACTGCGCCGGGCGCCGACTGGCCCGGATCAGCTCGGGCGCGGTGGAGGCCGCCCCCGATCCGCTGGTCCGGCCGCACTGGCGGGTCCATTTCCCCGTCGCCGACGTGGACGCGGCGGTCGAGGCGGCGCGGCGGCACGGCGGGAGCCTGGTCGAGCGGCTCCCGGCGGGGCAGGGCGGCGAGGCGATCCTGCTGGACCCGGACGGCGGCCTCTTCACGGTCACCGACGCCCGGGGGCCCGCCGCGTGACGACCGGGTTGCCCCGTCCGGCGGTCACCTCTCCTGCTCGGACGCGGAGCGGGCGAGCAGCCGGGCCGGTACGACGAACCAGCAGATCAGGAACCACAACGCCATCGCGCCGACGAGCCACGGCGCGACCGCGTCGTGCAGGGCCACCCTCAGGACGAGCAGCAGCGCGGAACACATCGTGCAGAACAGCAGGGCGAGTCCGAGCACGGTCAGCCGGGCCGCCAGGGTGACCGTCTGCGGCTTGAGCCGTCGTCCCGTGAGCATGCGGTGGTACGACACGGGCCCGATCAGCGCGGCCGCGGTGGCGGATCCCAGCATCACCGTGACCACGTAGATGGTGCGGTCGGCGGCCGACAGCTCCGCGAAACGCGGCTGGAAGACGACGGCGAGCAGCAGACCGAACAGGATCTGGACACCGGTCTGGGCGACCCGCAGCTCCTGGAGCAGTTCGGCCCATTGCCGGTCCGCCCGCTCGTCTGGCGTCTCGTGGCGCCCCGTGCCGGGGCCCCCGCCGGCGGGAGGTGGAGTGGAGTTCACCGTGGGACACCGTCCGGATGCGTGGAGTACGTGGGCCCACCTTAGGTCTTTCCGCCAAGATCCCGGTGGAGCCTCGACGGCCGGACCGGTCCCGCCTAGGCTTTCGAACACGGCATCGCGCGTCGGTCACCGGCCGGGTGAGGCGTGGAGGTGCCCGTGAGATGCCCGTTGGAGGCATTCCACAGTGTCTGTCGAGTTGAATCACACCATCGTCCACGCCCGGGACAAGCGCGAGTCCGCCGAGTTCCTGGCGGACATACTGGGCCTTGAAGTCGGCGAGGAATGGGGTCCGTTCATCCCGCTCGCCACCGCGAACGGGGTCACCCTGGACTTCGCGACCGTCCCCGAGGAATCGATCGCCATGCAGCACTACGCCTTCCTCGTCTCGGAGGCGGAGTTCGACACGGCGTACGCCCGCATCAAGGAGCTCGGGCTCACGTACTACGCCGATCCGCACCGGGAGCGCCCGGGCGAGATCAACCACAACGACGGCGGCCGGGGCGTCTACTTCCTCGACCCCTCCGGTCACGCGATGGAGCTCATCACGCGCCCGTACGGAGGCTTCCCCTCGTAACGTCCGCGACGCCTCTCCCTCGTGACACGCACGGGGTGCGTGGCACGTGCGGGGCGGATACGCGACCGGGGCCCGGTCGGGGGTCGTGCGACTCCGGCCGGGCCCTTCCGCATCGGTGGCGGCCGACGCCGTGTGCCGTGCCCGCGGAGGGCACTCTCCCCGAAGGATCAGGCGACCGGCAGCAGCAGTTCGGGCCGGTCCCACATCACGGCGGGCGGGGCCGCCGCGCGGGTGCCGGTCCGCCGGGCGCCCATGCTCCGGTAGAAGCCCTCGGCCGGCGGGTGCGAGACGACGTGGACGCCGGTCAGGCCCGTGCGCCGCGCCTCGTCGCGCAGATGCCCGATGAGCAGCCGCCCGATGCCGCGCCCCTGGGCCTCGTCGGCGACGAAGAGGAGGTCGAGCTCCGGCGGATCGAGGATCAGCGCGTAGAAGCCGAGGACCCGGTCGTCGGCGTCGACGGTCGCGAAGACGCGGTGGTTCTCGATGTAGTCGGCCCCGACCCGGTATCCGGCGACCATGGCGGCGTAGGGCCCCTCGTAGGCGCGGGAGGTCCTCACTATTCGGGTGAGCCGCCGGGCGTCCCGCGCGGTCGCGCGCCTGACGCGCACGCCCTCCCACGTTCCGCCATCCGGGCGCGTAATACCTGCATTCATATGCAGATCATTACATACGAGTTCGCGCCCGCCCCCTCCTCCGTCGCCGGGCCCCGCCCGGCGCACGGACGACGGGCTCAGGAACGGCGGTGCGCCGCGCGCCACTCCTCGACCATGGCCTCGATGTCGAACGGTTCGAGGTTGAGCAGGGGCCCGGGCGGCGGCCTGCGGACGGCCGCCCGGATCTTCTCGTCGACCTCGGTCAGCAGGCGTCGCACCTCCGCCTCCGTCCGCGCCCGGGAGACGGCTTCCCGTACGCCCTCCGCCTCCTTGCGCAGCGCCAGCGCGGGCGGGAGCACCGACACCCCTTCCCGCCGCAGCTTCCGCTTGATCCACCAGTCCTCGTCGTAGGGAGCCGCGAGGCCGTCTATCGGCCTCCCGAATCCCGGCAACCGCGAGATGTCGTCGCGCTGTTCGGATTCGAGGATCTGCTTGTCGACCCAGGACTCGAAGCTCACGCCCGGGGGCTTGCGTTCGGTCAAGGCGACCCCTTCCGGAGGCGATACGGTCCGGCACCTCTCACGATACCCACGGCACCGGCGCACCTCCGCCCCCGCGGGTGCGGCGCGGCCGGTCGTGGCGCCGACGCCCGGGTTCAGTGCGCATGCCCCTCGCCCGCACCGGTGCCGCCACCCCGGCCGTCCCGCGTCTCCTGCGGCGAGGCCGTCGCCCGGACCGTGAACGCCGCGGCGCGGACCTCGCCCTCGTGCCGGAAGTCGAGAAAGAGCCGGTACGTGCCCGCGGTGGGTGCGGTCGCGGCGAAGGAGACCTCGGGGCCCGGCCCGCCCTCGTTCGGGTGGACGTGCGGATAGGCCAGGTCGCCCGAGCGCAGGGCCACCAGGTGCCCGTAGGCGCCGAGGCAGGGCTGGAGGTCGGTGAGGGGGCGGCCATGCCTGCTGACGCCCAGCTTCAGCTCCCCGCTCCGCCCGGCGCGCAGCGCGCCGTCGAGCGACACCCGGTAGCCGTCCACGTCGACGGTGGACCGCGGGGCCGGCAGGGAGGCGGGGCGATAAAACGCGCCCGAGACGGCCAGATCCGCGCCCAGCGTGAGATTCCCGGCCCCCTCGGCGGCGGGAGCGAAGTCGGCGAATGCCCGGTACCCGCCCGCCTCGGGCAGTTCGACGGGGCCGACCAGGTGCCGTCGGCCGCCCGGACGGGGTGCGGGTGACGGTACTGCGTGAGGTCGTTCGAGGCGAGGACGAGGTGGAGTTCCTTGCCGTGGCGGCGTTGGTGGGGGTATGAAGTCAATCCGGGTGGGCGACCCTCGCCACCGGGTACCCGCGGGCCGCTCAGGCGGGGACGACCAGCCCGTCACGCAGCCGCTCCACCGCGGCCCACGGAATCCTCAGGCCGTCGCGCACATAGCCGTCGAGTCCACCCCAGCGCTCGTCCATGGCGTCGAGCGCCACGTCGAGGTAGCGGGGACGGACCTCGACGATCGCGGAAGCGATCTCCGGGTCGCCCCCGGCGTCGAGGAAGCCCCGCACATAGGGCGCGCAGGTCCCCCACGCGACGCGGTTCACGGCGAGGAACTCGGCCCGCGCCGCCTCGCGCGACGCGCCGAGCAGCATGAGGAGCAGCACGGCGGCCCAGCCGGTGCGGTCCTTGCCCGTCGTGCAGTGGAACAGCACCGGGCGGGCACGGTCGTCGGCCGCCGTCTCCACGAAGGCCCGGTAGGCGGCGGACGCGCAGGGCGAGAGCACCATCCGCCGGTAGGACCCGGCGAACACCTCCTCCGCCTTCCCGTCCCCCAGCAGCCGGTCGGCCGCCGCCGGGTCGGCGAGCAGGGCACGCAGACGGGCGGGCGCGAGACCGGGGTTGTCACCGAGCACGTCGGCGACGAACAGCCGCGCGCCGGGCGGCAGCCGGTCGGGGGCCGCCGCGCGCTCGTCGGCGGTCCGCAGGTCGACCACGGTGCGGATGCCGAACGCGGCGACCGCCGTGTCGCGTTCGACGTCGAGTTCACCCAGCCCGCCGGAGCGCAGCACGGCACCGGGCCGGACGAACCGGTCGGGCCCCACGGCGATCCCGCCCAGGTCCCGCAGATTGACGACGGTGGACGCCGGGACGGCTCTGGCGGTCTCCACGATGGACTTCCCCTTCACCCGGCGCCGGTCAGAACGTGCGTCAGAAATAGTCATGTATGACCGTTTCCAACGTCGCACGCGGTCGGGGATTCGACAAAGGAAAACGCCGCAGGGGCGCCGATCGGGGAACGGCCGGGGCCGGGTTGTCCGTGCGGTGCGCACCCGGGCCCCGGTCCCGTCACAGGGGGACGACGGTGACCTCGGTCGCCTTGACGACGGTCCACACGGACGTCCCCTCGCCCAGCCCCAGCTCGCCCGCCGCCTCGGGGGTGATCTCCGCGACGAGGTCGGGCACCTCGTCCGAGTCGACCACCAGCCGGAGCCGGCTTCCCGTGGCGGTGAGCTCGCGCACCGTTCCGGGCCAGACGTTCCGGGGGCTTCCCCCGGGCCTGACGCGGTGCACGGACACCGCCTCCGGCGCGATGACCGCGAGGGCCGCCGTCCCCTCGGGGAGCGGGTCCGCGACGACCAGGCGGCCGCCGCCCGCGAGGCCGAGCGTGCCGTCGGCCGCCGCGGTGCCCGGCCAGGCGTTGCGGCCGAGCATCCGGGCGACCCAGGGCGAACGCGGATGGCGGGTCACCTCGGCCGGGGGCGCGTACTGGAAGGTGCGGCCCTCCTCCAGCACGAGCACCCGGTCGGCGAGCGACACCGCCTCGACGGGGTCGTGGGTGACGATCAGGCAGACGCCGCCGAACCCGGCGAGATGGGTGCGCAGGGTGTGGCGGACATGGGCCCGGGTGGTCTGGTCGAGCGCCGCGAGCGGTTCGTCGAGCAGCAGCAGCCGGGGGCGGGCGGCGAGGGCGCGGGCCAGTGCCACGCGCTGCGCCTGTCCTCCGGAGAGCTGGGCCGGTCTGCGGTGGGCGAGCCGGCCGACGCCCAGGCGGTCGAGCCACTGCTGGGCCTCGCGGCGGGCGTCGCCCCGGGGGACGCCGCGGGCACGGAGCCCGTACGCCGTGTTCGACAGCGCGGTCAGGTGCGGGAAGAGGGCGCCGTCCTGCGGCACCCAGGCGACCTGACGGCGGTGCGGTGGCTGCGCGGTGACGTCGGCGGCACCGAGGCGCAGCACGGCCCGGGAGCGGCGGGTCAGGCCGAGGAGCGAGCGCAACAGGGTGGTCTTGCCCGCGCCGTTGGGCCCGACGACGGCGATCGTCGTGCCGGGACCGGCATCGAGGGTGAGCCGGTTGAAGCCGGTGACGTCGGCGTGCAGCGGGCAGTCCTCCCGCGGGGCCCGGGCAGGAGCCGGGGCCGGGTCCTCCCGCCGGCCCGGGGCGCCGGGCGGGGTGCCCGGCGTCTCCGCACCGCGCGCGTCGTCCGGCAGGGGCGCGGGGGCGCGTCGGCGGTCGCGGGGCGTGCCGGTCCAGCGTCCGCGCAGGGCGACGAGTACGGCCATGGCGATGGCGAGGAGCAGGAGCGAGACGGAGGTGGCGGCCTCCGGGGAGTCCTGGAGGAGCAGGTACACCTGGAGGGGCAGGGTCTGCGTGGTGCCGGGCAGGTTGCCCGCGAACGTGATGGTCGCGCCGAACTCGCCCAGCGCCCGCGCCCAGGTGAGCGCGGCCCCGGCGGCGAGCCCGGGGGCGACCATCGGGAGCGTGACGGTCAGGAACACCCGGATCGGTGAGGCCCCCAGGGAGGCCGCGGTCTCCTCGTACGCGGGCCGCAGACCGGCCAGTGCCCCTTCGAGGCTGATGACGAGGAACGGCATGGCGACGAAGGCCGCCGCGACCACCGCGCCCGAGGTGTGGAACGGCAGGGTGACACCGAACGTGTCCTCCAGCCAGGGCCCCAGCAAACCCCGGCGGCCGAAGCCGAGGAGGAGCGCCACGCCTCCGACCGTGGGCGGCAGCACCATCGGCAGCAGGACCAGTGAGCGCACGAACCCCTTGCCGGGGAAGTCCACCCGGGCCAGCAGCCAGGCCAGCGGCACCCCGAGCAGCAGCGACAGACCCAGGGCCCAGAACGAGACGAGCAGGGACAGCCCGAGCGCCTGGGTGACGCCCGGGGAGGTGAGATGGGTGCCGAGATCGGCCCAGGGGGTACGGGCCAGGATGCCGATCAGCGGGATCATCAGGAACGCGACGGCGAGCAGCGCGGGCAGCGCCAGGGCGACGGGGGTGCGCGCGCCGGAAAGGCGGCTGCGAAGGGCTCTCATCGGGGGTTCCCGGGGCGATGTCGGCACGGACGCCGCCCGGTCCCCGGACCGGGGGCGGGCGGGCGCCCGCGGATGCGAACGGCGTTCCGTACGGGCTACGGCTGCTGGAAGCCCGCGGCCCCGAGGATCTTCTGCGCCTCCGGTCCGCCGAGCCACTTCACGAATGCCGCGGCGGCGTCGGCGTGCGCGGACTGGCGCAGCGTGGCGGCCGGGTAGGTGGCGACGGCGTTCTGCGCGTCGGGGATGTCGACGGCGTCGACCTTGTCGGTGGCCGATTCGGCGTCCGTCCTGTAGACGATGCCCGCGTCCGCCTCGCCGAGTTCGACCTTGCTGAGCACGGCGCGGACGTTGGGTTCCTGGGAGACCGGCCGGACATGGAGCTTCTGGGCGTCGAGGACCTGCTTGCCGTAGCGGCCGACCGGGACCTCGGGAGCGGCCAGGACCACCTTGAGGTCCTTCCTGGTCAGGTCCTTCAGTCCGGTGATCTTCTCCGGGTTGCCCTCCGCGGTGGCGATGACGAGGCGGTTCTTCGCGATGACGGCGGGGGTGCCGGTGTCGGACTTCAGCCCGTCCATCGTCCTGGTGTCGGCGGTGACCAGGGCGTCCGCCGGGGCTCCCTGCCGCACCTGGGCGGCGAGTTCCTGGGATCCGGCGAAGGAGAACGTCACCTTCGTACCGGGGTGCGCCTTCTCGTACGCGGCGCCCGCGGTCTTGAACACATCGGTGAGCGACGCCGCGGCGAGGACCGTCAGCCGGGCGCCGGGGGCCGTCGTCGGCGTACCGGCGGCGTCCTTCTCGTCGTCGGCGCCGCAGGCGGCGAGCGGGACCAGCAGTGCGGCGGTCACGAGCGCGGCGGCGGCGCGGCGCCGGGTGAAGGGGGTCGTCATGATGGGGCCGGGCTCCTCGGGGGTCGTGCGCGTCGCGGACGAGGCGCGGTCAGACACGGTCGATGTGCACGTTGGTGGACTTCACGCGGGCGGTGGCCCGCATGCCGACCTCCAGTCCGAGTTCCTCGACGGCTTCGCGGGTGAGCAGGGACACCAGCCGGTGCGGACCCGCCTGGATCTCGACCTGGGCGGCGATGTCGCCGAGTTTCACCGCGGTGACGATGCCGGGGAAGGCGTTGCGCGCCGTCGTGTACGAGGGTTCGTCGTCGCCCCCGCCGCTCTGGCCGGTCTCGACGGCGAGCGCGGCCAGATCGCGGCCCGCGATGAGCCGTCGGCCGTTCTCGTCGCGGTGGGTCGCGACCCTTCCGGCGTCCGCCCAGCGGCGGGCCGTGTCGGGGCTCACCCCAGCAGGCGCGCCGCCTGCCCGATCGTGTAGGACTGCATGTGCGCCAAGATATTCGCATTTACCTTGCGTTTACAATCCGTACGGCTGATTCGCGGCGCAGATGTCAGCCGACCCGCGCGCGGCGGCGAGAGGGCGGGGCGACCAGGCAGCGGGCGGCACACCGGCGACCGCGCCGACGGCCGAGTCGGCGACCGGCGACCGGCGACCGGGGGGCCAGTGACGGGCCGTGCATGCCGTGGTACCGACCGCGCATGTCGTGGTACGGTGCGTTCGGCACATGTGTCATGCCTCACTCCGAGGCCCCCTGTGCCGCCCCCTCTTCTTCAGGCTGCCGCTCCCGCCCTTCTCCGGTCGGCGGTCCAGCTCTCCCGCACCACTTTCTCCAGTCCGGTTCGGGCTTCCCCGTGCCGGATTTCTCCGCCCGTCGACCGGGGCGTGATCCCGTCCGCCCCCGATGTCGTCCGGGCCCCTTCATCCGTCCTGCCCGCGAAAGGACCACCCACATGACGAGCACCCTCGAACTCCCCCTCAATCAAGGGGAGTTGCCCGGCGGGGCCATCGGCATCCTGGACATCACGCACCAGGGTCGCGGCACTCTGCGCACCCGGGCCGACCGCCCCTCCCCCGGCGACGTGCAGGTCCCCGCCGCCCTGATCCACCGTCACGCCCTGCGCCGGGGGGACCTGGTGGAGGGCGTCTACGACCGGCCCCGCGTCCTGTCCGACGTGGTACGCGTCGACGGCCGCTCCCCCGGAGCGCTGCGGGAGCGGCCCCACTTCCGTGATCTCACGCCGATCCACCCGCGGCGGCGGCTGCGCCTGGAGACGCCCTCGGGCGGTCCGGCGCCCCGGCTCGTCGATCTCGTCTCGCCCGTCGGCAAGGGGCAGCGCGGTCTCGTGGTGGCGCCACCCAGGGCCGGCAAGACGGTGCTGCTGCGGCAGTTGGCCGAGGCCGTCGCCACGAACCATCCCGAATGCCGTCTGATGGTGGTGCTGATCGACGAACGCCCCGAAGAGGTGACGGACATGCGCAGGTCCGTGCGGGGCGAGGTGCTCGCCTCGACCTTCGACCGGCCCGCGCGGGAGCACATCGCGCTCGCCGACCTCGCGATCGAACGCGCCAAACGCCTGGTCGAGCGGGGTGAGGACGTCGTCGTCCTGCTGGACTCCCTGACCCGGCTGTGCCGCGCCCACAACAACGCGTCCGCGGCGGGCGGACGCACTCTCAGCGGCGGCATCGACGCGACTGCCCCGCTCGGCCCCAAGCGGCTCTTCGGTGCGGCCCGCCTCACCGAGGAGGGCGGCTCCCTCACCATTCTGGCCACCGCGCTGGTGGAGACCGGCTCGCGCGCCGACGACTACTTCTTCGAGGAGCTGAAGGGCACCGGCAACATGGAGCTCCGGCTGGACCGTGCGCTGGCCGACCGGCGCGTCCATCCGGCCGTCGACCTCCAGGCGTCCGGCACCCGCCGCGAGGAACTCCTCGTGCCTGACGTGGAGTTGCGGGCCATGCGCCGGCTGCGGCGCGCACTGCTCACCAGGAAGGACCCGCGGGCGGCGCTCGAGACACTGCTCGACCGGCTGCGGCGCACCCCCGACAACGCCGCGTTCCTGCGCACGGTCCACCTCACCGTCCCGGATGCCTGAGGCCGGGTCCCCTTTCCGGACACACGCCGGTCCGGCCGGTGGCGCGACCGACCGGACCCGCAAACGGAGGCGTCGTGCGAGGAGTTCAGGTGGCGATGTGCAACGAGGCCGTGTGCTCGCGTACCTGAGTCGGTGTCAGATAGGCGGTCGTGTACTCGAAGTCGCGCAGCCTGGCCGGGTTGCGGGACTGGAAGCCGGTGCGGACGAAGTCGTCGCCCGCGACGGCGTTCAGCATCCAGTTCGTCATCACACGTACCTTGGCGACGTTGGTCCGCAGCGCCCCCCAGTGGTAACCGCGGGCGACGGCCTGCGCGGTGACGCCGTGCAGTTCGACGCCGAGGGGCTTGGAGACCGCGTCCTTGCCGCCGAGGTCCACGACCAGACCGAGGTCCCGGTGCACGTACGGCTTCAGCGGCTGGTGCCGCAGCGTGGCGATGAGGTTGTCGGCGAGCGTGCGGCCCTGGCGCGAGGCGTGCTGCGCGGTGGGCGGGCACACCGCCCCGTCGCCCTTGCTCAGGTCCGGTACGGCCGCGGCGTCGCCGAGCGCGAAGACGCCGTCGAAGCCCGGCAGGCGCATCTCGGGGGTCACCGCCAGCCGGCCGCGCACCGTCTCCGCCCCGAAGGTGGACACCAACGGGCTCGCGGCGACGCCCGCCGTCCAGATCAGCGTCCGGCAGGGCACGACCCGTCCGTCGGTGAAGGTCACGTGCTCGGGACCGGCCTCGGCGATCGAGACGCCGAGCGAGACCTCTATGCCGCGTGCGCGCAGCATCTCCAGGGCGCTGCGGCCGAGCTTGTCCCCGAGTTCGGGCATGAGCTTCGGGGCGATGTCGATGAGGTGCCACTTGATGAGTTCCGGGTCGAGCCGGGGGTAGTACCTGACCGCGTTGGTGGTCAGGCGCTGGAGGCAGGCCGCCGTCTCGGTGCCCGCGTATCCGCCGCCGACCACCACGAACTGGAGGCGCGAGGCCCGCTCGTCCTCGTCGGGGCTGGCGTCCGCGAGATCGAGCTGGGCGATCACGTGGTCCCGGACGTACGCGGCCTCGGCGAGCGACTTCATGCCCCGGGCGTGATCGAGGAGGCCGGGGATGTCGAAGGTGCGGGTGATGCTTCCGGGGCACAGGACGATGTAGTCGTAGGGCTCGTAGACGATCTCGTCGGTGATCTTGCGGATGACGCAGATCTTCGCCTTGGGGTCCACGCCGATGCCGCCTCCCGGAATGATCCGGGTGCGGTGCTTGCGGCTGCGGCGCAGCGACACCGCGACGGACTGCGGGGTGAGCACACCGGCCGCCACATGGGGCAGGAGGGGGAGGTAGAGCTGGTACGAGAACGGGGTGACGAGCGCGATCTCCGCCTCGCCCGGCATGAGTCTGCGCTCCAGGCGGCGTACGCACTCCACGCCGGCGAATCCGGCGCCGACAACGAGAATCCTGGGTCGTGCCACAGTGTTCGTCCCTCCTCGGGCATGCTCGGTCGTCCGTTCGCCGGCCCCGTCGCACACGCCCGTCCTCTCCCATCTTCACGAGCCGCGTGCGAATTCGCCTGTCGGGGACGACGGAGGGCCGATGCGGTCGCGCCGCCGGTCCGGGCCGCTCACCGGGCCGGGGCCGCGTTCACGACCGGTCCCCCGGAGGCATCGGGAGCGTCCCGGGAAGGTTCAGGGCTTCGTCGAGGGCGCGGAGCGAGGGGTGGTGCAGATCGAAGGCCGGGGACTCGGAGCGGATCCGCGGCATCGTGTGGAAGTTGTGCCGGGGCGGCGGGCAGGAGGTCGCCCACTCCAGGGAACGGCCGTAGCCCCAAGGGTCGTCGACACCCACGTTCCTGCCGTACCTGGCGGTCTTCCACACGTTGTAGAAGAACGGCAGCATCGACAGGCCGAGCAGGAACGAGGCGATCGTCGAGACCGTGTTCAGCGCGGTGAAGCCGTCGGCGGCGAGGTAGTCCGCGTAGCGACGCGGCATGCCCTCGGCACCGAGCCAGTGCTGCACCAGGAACGTGCCGTGGAAGCCCACGAACAGCGTCCAGAACGTGATCCTGCCGAGCCGCTCGTCCAGCATCCTGCCGGTGAACTTCGGCCACCAGAAGTGGAATCCGGCGAACATCGCGAAGACCACGGTGCCGAACACGACGTAGTGGAAGTGCGCGACGACGAAGTAGGTGTCCGAGACGTGGAAGTCCAGCGGGGGCGACGCCAGGATCACACCGGTCAGACCACCGAAGAGGAAGGTGACCAGGAATCCGACGGACCAGAGCATCGGGGTCTCGAAGGACAGCGACCCCTTCCACATCGTGCCGATCCAGTTGAAGAACTTCACCCCGGTGGGTACCGCGATGAGGAACGTCATGAACGAGAAGAACGGCAGCAGCACACCGCCGGTCACGAACATGTGGTGCGCCCACACGGTCGCCGACAGCCCGGCGATGGCGATGGTGGCGCTGATCAGGCCGATGTAGCCGAAGACCGGTTTGCGGCTGAACACCGGGATGATCTCGGTGACGATCCCGAAGAACGGCAGGGCGATGATGTACACCTCCGGATGGCCGAAGAACCAGAAGAGGTGCTGCCAGAGCAGTGCCCCGCCGTTGGCCGGGTCGAAGACGTGCGCGCCGAACTTCCGGTCCGCCTCCAGCACCAGCAGGGCCGCCGCGAGGACCGGGAAGGCCAGCAGGACCAGCACCGCCGTCAGCAGGACGTTCCAGACGAAGATCGGCATGCGGAACATGGTCATGCCGGGTGCGCGCATGCAGATGATCGTGGTGATGAAGTTGACCGAGCCGAGGATCGTACCGAACCCGGAGAGCGCCAGGCCCATGATCCACATGTCGGCGCCGACTCCTGGCGAACGGACCGCGTCGGAGAGCGGGGAGTAGGCGAACCAGCCGAAGTCGGCCGCGCCCTGCGGGGTGAGGAAGCCGCCGATCACGATCAGCGAGCCGAACAGGTACGCCCAGTAGGCGAACATGTTCAGCCGTGGGAACGCCACGTCGGGGGCGCCGATCTGCAACGGCATGATCCAGTTCGTGAAACCGGCGAACAGCGGGGTCGCGAACATCAGCAGCATGATCGTGCCGTGGATCGTGAACGCCTGGTTGAACTGCTCGGGCGAGAGGATCTGGATGCCCGGCCGGGCCAGTTCGGCGCGCATGACCAGGGCCAGCACCCCGCCGACGAGGAAGAACGCGAACGATGTGACCAGGTAGAGCGTGCCGATCGTCTTGTGGTCGGTGGTGGTCAGCCATCTGACGACGACGTTCCCGGGCTCCTTCGCGCGGACCGGAAGCTCGTCCGCGTACGCCTCCTCCTCGTCGGCGGCCCCCGATGTGCCCGTCGTCGTCACTGGGCCCCTCCTTCGGTCGTCGTTCGCGGGTGGACCGCGCGCCCGGCCGGGGCGCCTGCTCCACCGGGCCGGCCGCCGGACCGCTCCCACGTGCGTCACACCGGATCCCGGGTGCAGCAAACCAGCCACGGGGCCGCCGGGGGTGGCCCGGCACCCGCCGTGGCTCGACTTTCACCCGTCAGGGCGGCCACGGACACGCCGGTGCGCACGGCTGACGCCCGGACCGGCGGCCGGCCCGGGCGTCACGGACGACGGTTCAGGCCAGCCCGCCCGTCGCACGCAGGTTCTGGCCCGTGATCCACCGGGCGTCGGGGCCGGCCAGGAAGGCGACCACGTCGGCCACGTCCGCGGGTTCGCCCAGCCGGCCGAGCGGGGTCATGGCGACCACCGTCTCGAGGGCCTCCGGCTGATTGGCGGTGCGCAGCATCACCGTGTCGGTGGCGCCGGGCGAGACGGTGTTGACCGTGATGCCCCGTGCCCCGAGCTCGTGGGCCGCCACGGCGGTGAGCTGTTCGACGGCGCCCTTGCTCGCGGCGTACGCGGCGATGCCGGGGCCCGGGCGCACGGTGTTCGCGGTGGAGATGTTCACGATCCGGCCGCCGTCGCGCATCCTCCGGGCGGCGTGACGGATCGTCATGAAGACCGCTCTGGTGTTGACGGCCATCGCGTGGTCGAACACGTCCGGGTCGGTGTCGGCGATGAAGGACGGGGCGGGGCACAGGGCGGCGTTGTTCACCAGGACGTCCAGGGTGCCCAGCTTCTCCTCCGCCGTCTCCATCAGCTTCCCGGGTCCGTCGGGGTCGGCGAGATCGGCCCGGACGGCGTGGGCCGTGCCGCCGCCGGCCCGCACGGTGCGGACGACGTCGGAGGCCGCGTCGTCGCTGGTGACGTAGTTGAAGACGACGTGTGCGCCGTCGCGGCACAGCCGCTCGACGATCGCGCGGCCGATGCCCCGCGATCCTCCGGTGACCACCGCGTTCCTGCCTGTCAGCACGGTCCCTCCTCCTCCGGGCCCGGTCGGTCCCGGGTACCCGAACCTATCGAGGCAGCGGCCCGGCCGTGCGCGGTTGCGCGAAGAACGTCCGGCCGGGCACGTCGCGGCGGGCGCGGCGCCGCGGCCGGACACGAGACCGCCCCGGCCGGGCGTGGTGCCGGCCGGGGCGGGAGGGGCGGGGCGCCGGGAAGGGACGCCCCGACCGCCGCTGCTCCGTCAGCCGAGGGAGGCGATGGCCTGCGTGAACGTCGCCGAGGGGCGCATCACGGCCGACGCCTTGGCCGGGTCGGGCTGGTAGTAGCCGCCGATCTCGGCCGGCGAACCCTGCACCGCGATCAGCTCGTCGACGATGGTCCGCTCCTGCTCGGCCAGCGTCTTCGCCAGACCGGAGAAAGCCTGCGCGAGGTGCGCGTCGTCGGTCTGCCGCGCCAGCTCCTGGGCCCAGTACAGGGCCAGGTAGAAGTGGCTGCCGCGGTTGTCGATGCCGCCGAGCCGGCGGCTCGGCGACTTGTCCTCGTTGAGGAAGGTGCCGGTCGCGCGGTCGAGGGTGTCCGCGAGGACCTGCGCGCGCGTGTTGCCGGTGGTCGTCGCCAGGTGCTCGAAGCTGGCCGCGAGCGCGAAGAACTCGCCCAGGCTGTCCCAGCGCAGGTAGTTCTCCTTGACGAGCTGCTGGACGTGCTTCGGCGCGGAGCCGCCGGCGCCGGTCTCGAAGAGGCCGCCGCCGTTCATGAGCGGGACGACGGAGAGCATCTTCGCGCTCGTGCCCAGCTCCAGGATCGGGAACAGGTCCGTCAGGTAGTCGCGCAGCACGTTGCCGGTGACGGAGATGGTGTCCTCGCCGCGGCGGATGCGCTCCAGCGAGAACGCGGTCGCCTTCTCGGGCGACATGATCTCGATCCGCAGACCGTCGGTGTCGTGGTCGGCGAGGTACTTCCTGACCTTGGCGATCAGCTGTGCGTCGTGGGCGCGGTCCTCGTCGAGCCAGAACACGGCGGGGGCACCGGTGGCGCGGGCCCGGGTGACGGCGAGCTTGACCCAGTCCTGGATCGGCAGGTCCTTGGCCTGGCACATGCGGAAGATGTCGCCCGCGCCGACCGCCTGCTCCAGCACGACGTCGCCCTTGCCGTCGACGACCCGCACCGTACCGGTGGTGGGGATCTCGAAGGTCTTGTCGTGGCTGCCGTACTCCTCGGCCTTCTGCGCCATCAGGCCGACGTTGGGCACCGAGCCCATGGTCGACGGGTCGAAGGCGCCGTGGGCGCGGCAGTCGTCGATGACGACCTGGTAGACGCCCGCGTAGCTGCTGTCGGGGAGCACCGCGAGGGTGTCGGCCTCCTGGCCGTCCGGGCCCCACATGTGGCCCGAGGTGCGGATCATGGCCGGCATGGAGGCGTCGACGATGACGTCGCTCGGCACGTGGAGGTTGGTGATGCCCTTGTCCGAGTCGACCATGGCCAGGGCGGGGCCCTCGGCGAGCTCGGCCTCGAAGGACGCCTTGATCTCGGCGCCGAGGTGCGGCACGGAGTCCAGGCCGTTCAGGATGGCGCCCAGGCCGTCGTTCGGGGAGAGCCCGGCGGCGACGAGCGCCTGGCCGTACTTGGCGAAGGTGTTCGGGAAGAAGGCGCGGACCACGTGGCCGAAGATGATCGGGTCGGAGACCTTCATCATGGTGGCCTTGAGGTGGACGGAGAAGAGCACGCCCTCCTCCTTGGCCCGGGCGACCTGCGCGGCGAGGAACTCGCGCAGGGCCGCGACGCGCATGACCGCCGCGTCGACGACCTCGCCCGCGAGCACCGGCACCGACTCGCGCAGCACCGTCGTGCTGCCGTCGTCGCCCACGAGCTCGATGCGCAGGGAACCGTCCTCGGCGACGACGGTGGACTTCTCGGTGGAGCGGAAGTCGTCGACGCCCATGGTGGCGACGTTCGTCTTCGAGTCGGCCGCCCAGGCGCCCATGCGGTGCGGGTGCGCCTTGGCGTAGTTCTTCACCGAGGCGGGGGCGCGGCGGTCGGAGTTGCCCTCGCGCAGCACGGGGTTCACCGCGCTGCCCTTGACCTTGTCGTAGCGGGCGCGTACGTCCTTGTCCTCGTCGGTCCGCGGGTCGTCCGGGTAGTCCGGGAGCGCGTAGCCCTGCGCCTGGAGCTCGGCGATGGCGGCCTTCAGCTGCGGGATCGAGGCCGAGATGTTCGGCAGCTTGATGATGTTGGCCTCGGGCTTCTTGGCCAGCGCGCCCAGCTCGGCGAGCGCGTCGGCGATGCGCTGCTCCTCCTTCAGACGCTCGGGGAAGGAGGCGATGATGCGCCCGGCCAGGGAGATGTCCCGGCTCTCGACGTCGACCCCGGCCGTCGAGGCGTACGCCTGGACGATGGGCAGGAACGAATACGTCGCCAGGGCCGGGGCCTCGTCGGTGTGTGTATAGATGATGGTCGAGTCAGTCACCCTCTGCTCCGCTCCACGTCTGCAACATTGCTTGACATCAAGATATCTTGTGACGGCAGCCGACTCGACAGGGCCCTGCCCCGCTCCGGCAGGACCCCGTCCCCGTCCGGTACGCGGGCTCCCGGTCAGGGGCGCCCCGCGGCCGGGACCTCCTCACCGGCCGGTACGGGACCCGGCGCGGTGCCGTATCCGAACGGGCTCCCGCCCAGCTGCTCGCGGTGGTGCGGGGTCAGCCAGCCCGACAGGTCGGGTCCGGCGGGCACGATGCCGGTGGGGTTGATACCGGTGTGCACCCGGTAGTAGTGCTGCTTGATGTGGTCGAAGTCGACGGTGTCGCCGAAGCCGGGCGTCTGGTACAGGTCCCTGGCGTACGCCCACAGCACCGGGTCCTCGGCCAGCTTCGACCGGTTGCACTTGAAGTGGCCGTGGTAGACGGCGTCGAAGCGGACCAGGGTGGTGAACAGCCTGATGTCCGCCTCCGTGATGAAGTCGCCGACGAGGTAGCGCCGGTCCGCGAGGCGCTCGGAGACCAGGTCGAGGCGGCGGAAGACGTCCCGGTAGGCGTCCTCGTACTCGGACTGTCCGGACGCGAACCCGGCGCGGTAGACGCCGTTGTTCACGTCGCGGTAGATGCCCTCCATGACCTCGTCGATCTCCTCGCGCAGGCCCTCGGGGTACAGGTCGGGAGCGCCCGGGCGGTGCAGCGTGGTCCACTCGGTCGCGAGGTCCAGGGTGATCTGCTGGAAGTCGTTGGTGACGAGTCGGCCGCTGGGCACGTCGACGATCGCGGGCACACTGACCCCGCCGGAGTAGCCGGGCTCCCGTGCCTCGTACGCCTCGCTCAGGTACGCGATGCCGAGCACCGGGTCCCGGCCGCCCTCGTCCAGCGTGAAGCGCCAGCTGCGGTCGTCCTGGAGGGGGTCGGCGACGGCCAGCGACAGGACCCCCTCCAGACCGAGGAGCCGCCTGGAGATCAGGGCGCGGCTCGCCCACGGGCAGGCACGGCTGACGACGAGCCGGTAGCGGCCGGCCTCGACGGGCCACTCGCCCCGGCCGTCGGCGGCGATGCGGTCGGCGAAGTGGCTCCGGGACCGTTTGAAGGGCTGGTGCCCGTACGCCTCGTTGCCGACGACCGCCGGGCCGGTGTCCCCGGCGCCTTCGGGGCCCGTCGGCCTGTAGTCGCTCATCGCGTTCTCCCTGCGTTCATGGCGTTCTGTCTGCGTGGGTGTGGGTGACGGTTCGTGGGGTGCGGCCCCGGCCGCGGCGTTCTCCGCGCACGTCCGCCAGGCCGACGAGCAGGGCGGCCACGACGAAGGCGACCGCCACGACCAGGCCGTGGTCGTACGCGGTGGCCCAGCCGGCCTCGCCCAGCTGGGCGAAGAACACCGAGCCGACCGCGGCGATCCCGACCGCCGATCCGACCCGCTGCCCGGTCTGGAGGGCGCCGCCCGCACTGCCCGCCGTGGCCACCGGCACCTCGGAGAGGGTCAGCGTCTGGTTGGGCGCGACGACCAGACCGCTGCCCAGACCGGCCAGCAGCAGCGGGGCGGCCATCGCCCATCCCGCGCCCCGCCCCGGCACCAGGTGCACGGCGAGCGCGGCGCCCGCCAGTCCGACGACCACCGCGGTGAGCCCGGCGACCACGAGGGGGCGTCCGAAGCGGTGGACGAGCCGGCCGCCCGGACTCGCCGCGACGGCCGAGCCCAGCGCGAACGGCGTGATGGCGAGCCCCGCCTGCAGGGCGCTGTAGTGCAGTCCGTTCTGCAGGTAGAGCGTGGTGACGAAGAAGATCGAGGTGAATCCGCCGAAGTACACCAGGGCCAGCAGACAGCCGAGCCAGTACGAGCGGACCCGGAAGAGCGACAGGTCGATGACCGGCCGCGTGGCCCGTGCGGCGCACCGGGACTCCCACGCGACGAAGGCCGCGAGCAGCGCCACGGCCGGCATCAGCAGCAGCCACTTGCGGTCCCCCGGCCACTGCTGGGCCTGGACGAAGGGCAGCAGCAGGGCCAGTACGCCGGTGCCGAGCAGCAGGACCCCGAGCGGGTCGAGGTCGCGCAGGCGCACCGGGCCCGCCGACGGGGTGTCCGGGAGCAGGCGCCTGGCGAGCAGCAGGCAGAGAGCGCCGAGCGGCAGGTTGACGTAGAACACCCAGCGCCAGCCCTCGTGGGCGCCGGCCGCCTGGATCAGCAGCCCGCCCGACAGCGGGCCGACGGCGGTGGAGACGCCCACCACCGTGCCGAACATGCCGAAGGCCCGGCCGCGCTCCTGGCCGGAGAACATCTGCTGGATCAGCGCGGAGATCTGTGGCGAGATCATGCCGCCAGCGAGGCCCTGGACCAGGCGGGCGACCACCAGCCAGAGGCTGGACTGGGCGGCGCCGCAGGCCGCCGAGGCGAGCGTGAACAGGGCCAGACCGGCCATGAACACGGCTCGGCGCCCCCGCGCGTCACCGAGGCGTCCGGCGGGGATCAGGAACAGTCCGAAGGCGAGCGCATAACCGGAGAGGACCCATTGGAGGTCGGACGCCGGGGTGCGCAGCCCGGACCGGATCGACGGCAGGGCGACATTGACGATGGACACGTCCAGCAGGGTCATGAACCCCGCGATCAGGCACACCGCCAGCGCCCGCCAGCGGCGCGGGTCGGGGGTTCCGGAGGCGTGGGCGAAACGCGCGCCGCGCCCCGCGGCACCCCGGTGAGCAGCGCTCTCTGCCATGGCTCGCACCCTAAGCGCTGTCCCGCGATCCGTGGTGGATCAGCGCGCGGCGTCGGACGCGGTGCGTCGCGGGGCGGAGGGGCGCTCGCGTACCGGACGTGTACGGGCGTTTTTGGCGGCGCGGTCGTGCGGGGTCCCGGCAGCGCGGTGAGGTGTCGCGGCCGTCGTCACGCGCCCGCCGCGGACGACGGGGACGGCCGGGTGACCGCGGGCCTGGACGGGGCGGATGCCCGTTTCCAGCGGGGTCGGCCCGTGAGAGGGGACTCCGCGTCGCCGTCCATGGGACGGGGGACGTTCCTCGAAGCGGGCCGGGGATTCTTCGACGGTCTCGGACGTGACAACAGCAAGGACTACTTCGAAGCGCACCGGGAGCTCTTCCGGCGGGCCGTCCGCGAACCGGCCGAGGCTCTCGTCGCCGCCCTGGAGCCGCGCTACGGCGCGGGGCGCGTGTTCCGGCTCAACCGGGATCTCCGGTTCTCCGCCGACCGGCGGCCCTATCACACCCGGATCGGCATCGAGTTCGACGACTCCGGCTGTCACCACCACGTCTCCGCGTCGGCGACCGAACTGACGGTGTCCGTCGGGATCCACCGGGCGGACCGGCAGTGGGTGGAGCGCTTCCGCCGGGCGGTGGACGGCCCGGCCGGCGGGGCGCTGCTGACGGTCGTGCAGGACCTGGAGGCCCGGGGGTTCACCATCGGCGGCCTGCGGCTGCGAACGGCACCCAGGGGGGTGCCCGCCGACCATCCGCACATCAGGCTCCTGCGGCATCGGAGTCTCACCGCCGACCGGACCTGGCCCGCCTCCGCCTGGCTCGGCGGTCCCGGCGTACTGGACCTGATCACCGGTGCGTGGGACCAGGCGGCACCCCTGAGAAACTGGCTGACGCACCTTCAATCCGGCTGGAGCCCGACATGACCTCAGTTCCCGCTCCTCGCGCGACCTCGCTCAAGGACTTCCAGAAGGCCGGATGGTCGGACGGCGACTACACGTCGGTCGCCGGGTCGACGGTCATCGCGAGCGAGCAGCTCATGGAGACGCTCGACCTGCGGCCCGGCTCGCGGGTCCTGGACGCCGCCTGCGGCAGCGGCAATGCGACCATCGCCGCCGCCCGCCGGTTCGCGGAGGTGACGGGGCTCGACTTCTCCCCCGCCATGCTGGAGGCGGCGCGGCGGCGCCTGGAGGTGGAGCGCGTCGACGCCGCGCTGGTGGAGGGCGACGTGGAGCGTCTCCCCTTCGACGACGGCGAGTTCGACGTCGTGGTCTCCGCCTTCGGGGCGATGTTCGCGCCCGACCAGAAGAGGACGGCGGCCGAACTGCTGCGGGTCTGCCGTCCGGGCGGCCGGATCGGACTCGCCTGCTGGACGGGGAACGGCGCGCTCGGCGAACTCTTCCGGATCATGTCCACGTACATCCCGCCCACTCCCGGTGTGCCGAACCCCACCGACTGGGGCGACCCGGAATCGCTGCGCGCGCTGTTCGGCGACGGCGTCGCCGAAATCCGTTCCACCCCCCGTGACTTCGTCTTCCGTTATCGCTCGCCGGAACACTGGATGGAGCATTTCCGGTCCAACTTCGGGCCGACCCGGATGACGTTCTCGGTGCTCTCGAAGAACCGGGCGGCGGCCCTCGAACGCGATCTCGTCGCCATGTGGCACGAACGGAACCGGGCGACCGACGGCTGCCTCGTCGCCCCGGTCGAGTACCTCGATGCCGTCCTCGTCAAGGCCGAATGATCGATGGCCGAGATATCCGTCGCCGTGATCGGCGCGGGGCCTCGCGGACTCTCCGTGGTGGAGAGGCTCTGCGCCAACGCGCTCGTCCTCGCCGGAAAGAGAAACTGCGTCATCCATGTGATCGATCCGTATCCGGCGGGCGCCGGCCGGGTCTGGCGCACGGACCAGTCCGGCCAACTGCTCATGAACACCGTGGCGTCCCAGATCACGATCTTCACCGACCCCGGCGTGAGCTGCGCGGGGCCCGTCGTGGAGGGGCCCAGCCTCCACGCGTGGGCGGGCCTTCTCCCCGTGGCCGACGGGCTCGACGACGGCCTGCCCGCCGAGGTCCTGCGGGAGGCCGCGAGCCTGGGACCCGACACCTATCCGACCCGGGCCTTCTACGGCCACTACCTGCGCTGGGCGTTCCGGTTCGTCTGCCGCACCGCTCCTCCCGGCGTCGTGGTCGACGTCCGGCGGGCGACGGCGGTGGCCGTCGACGACCGCGCGGACGGCCGTCAGGACGTCGTGCTGGACGACGGCACGACGGTCGGCGGCGTCGACGCGGTCGTCCTGGCGCAGGGCCACTGCGACACGGACCCGGGCGACGGGACACGGGCGCTGGCCGGGCACGCCCGCGCGCACGGGCGCGTCCACGTCCCGCCGGCCAACCCGGCCGACGTGGACCTCTCCGCGATCGGCGCGGGGGACGTCGTCGCCCTGTGCGGGCTGGGCCTCAACTTCTTCGACTACATGGCCCTGTTCACCTCCGGACGCGGGGGCCGCTTCCGTCCCCGCGACGGCGGGTTCGTGTACGAGCCGTCGGGCGAGGAGCCGCGGCTGCTGGCGGGCTCGCGCCGCGGCGTCCCGTACCACGCCCGGGGCGAGAACGAGAAGGGCGTGTCCGAACGCCACGAGCCGCTGTTCCTGACCCCCGACGTCCTCGCGTCCCTGCGCGCGGCGGCGGACGCGGGCACGCCGGCCGGATTCCGGCGGCAGGTGTGGCCGCTGGTGACCAAGGAGGTCGAGAGCGTGTACTACGCGGCGCTGCTCGCGGAGCGCCGCGGCCCCGGGGCGGTCGCCGACTTCCTCCCCCGGTACGTCAAGACCGTGCTGGCCGGGGACGGAGGGAGCGACGAGGACAGGCTGCTGGGCGAGTACGGGATCGGCCCCGGCGACCGGTGGGACTGGGACGCGGTGAACCGGCCCTGCCCGCCCGGCGCGCTGGCGGGGGTCGCCGGGTTCAACGCCTGGCTGCTCGGCCATCTGGAGCGCGACGTGGCGCACGCGGTGCGCGGCAATGTCACCGACCCCGTCAAGAGCGCGCTCGACGTGCTGCGCGATCTGCGCAACGAGATACGGCTCGTGGTCGACCACGGCGGGATAGGCGGCGCTTCGTACCGGGACGACCTCGACGGCTGGTACACCCCCATGAACGCCTTCCTGTCCATCGGGCCGCCGGTGCGCCGGGTCCGGGAGATGATCGCCCTCATGGAGGCGGGCGTCCTGCGGCTCGTGGGCCCCGGCATGTCGGTGGCCCCGGACCCCGGCACCGGCCGCTTCGCCGTCACGTCGGACCTGACCGGCGACGGCCCGCTGCTGGCGGACGCTCTGGTCGAGGCCCGGCTTCCGGAGCCGGACGTCCGGCGCACCCGCGATCCGCTCATGAGGTCCATGCTCGCCCGCGGGCAGTGCCGCCCGTACGTCGTCCCCGACCCGGACGGGGCCGGGTACCCGACGGGCGGCCTCGCGGTGAGCCGGGCTCCGTACCACGTGGTGGATGCCGCCGGCCTCCCCCATCCCGCCCGCTTCGCGTACGGCGTGCCGACCGAGCACGTCCACTGGGTCACGGCCGCCGGGGTGCGTCCGGGGGTGAACTCCGTGATCCTCGGCGACTCCGACGCCATGGCCAGGGCCGCGCTCCGCGCGGGCGCCCGGCCGGGGTCCGAGGCCGCCGGATCCGCCCGCTCCTGCGCCGCTCACGAGAGGAACTGACCGTCATGTCCGAGCATCCGCCGGGAACCGACACCGGTCTGCTGTCCACGGTCCGGGCCGGTGCCCCGGTCGAGGCCGCGGTCTCGGACGAGGCCTGGCTCCAGGCCATGCTGGACGCCGAGGCAGCCCTCGCGCGGGCCCAGGCCCGGCTCGGGTTCGTCCCGGGGAGCGCGGCCGAGGCGATCACCGAGGTCACCCGGGACGCCCGGCTGGATCCGGTGTCGCTGGCCCGGCGGGCACGGAACGCGGCGAATCCCGTGGTGGCACTGGTGGCGGACCTGACCGAGCGGGTGGCGGCGTACGCGCCCGAGGCGGCCGACCACGTGCACCGCGGCAGCACCAGCCAGGACATCATGGACACCGCGGCGATGCTGGTCGCCGGGCGTGCGGTCGCCCTCGTCCGGGCGGATCTGCGCCGGGTGGTCGCGGCGCTCGCCTCGCTCGCCCGCGAGCACCGCGACACCGTGATGCCGGCCCGTACGCTCACCCAGCACGCCGTGCCGACCACCTTCGGGCTGAAGGCCGCGGGCTGGATGTGCGCCGTCGACGACGCCGACCGGCGGCTGGCCGCAGCGGCGTCAACGCTGCCCGCCCAACTGGGCGGTGCGGCAGGCACGTTGTCGGCCTATCACGAGTTCGCCCTGGCCGACGGGGTCCCCGCGCAGGACGGCACGCCCGCGGCGCTGGCCCTCGTCCGGGCCTTCGCGGACGAGACGGGGCTGGCCGAACCGTTGCTGCCCTGGCACACCTCGCGGGCGCCGTTCGTGGCGCTGGGCAATGAACTCGCCATCGTGGCGGGCGCCTTGGGGAAGTTCGGGCTCGACGTCCAGAACATGACGCGCACCGAGGTCGGCGAGGGTCTCGAACCGGCCGGCGAGGGCCGGGGCGCCTCGTCCGCCATGCCGCAGAAGCGCAATCCGGTTCTCGCCTCGCTGCTGGTGTCGGCGGCGCTCCAGGTCCCGGCGTACGTCTCGGTGCTGGCCCGGTGCATGCTCGCGGAGGACGAGCGGCCGGGCGGCGCCTGGCAGGCGGAGTGGCAGCCGTTGCGCGAGGTGCTGCGGCTGGCCGGGGGGTCCGCGCGGACGGCGGCCGAACTGGCCGAGGGGCTGGTGCCGTTGCCGGACCGGATGTGGGCCAACACCGGGGCGACCGAGGGGCGGATCCTTGCCGAGCGGCTGGCCGTCCGGCTCACGGCCGAGCTGGGCCGGGTCCGTGCCAAGCGGTGCGTCACCCGCATCGCGCACAAGGCGTCCGCGGACGGCGTGCCGTTCGCCGAGGCGATGGCGCTCGATCCTGAGCTGGGCACGCTGCTGGCCGCGCACCCGCTGGCGGAGCTGCTCGACCCGCGCCGCTACCTCGGGGTGGCGGGCGCGCTCGTCGACCGCGCGCTGCGGCACGTCGACGGGCCCGCGGCGGGGCCCGGGCCGGAGGCCGGCACCGGGTGAGGCCGTACGTGGGGGCGGGTCCGGTCGCGCACCGGACCCGCCCCCGACCCGCCGTGCGGGGGCGCCCCGGCTCACGAGGACGCGTCACACGGTGAGGACCACCTTGCCCACCTGGTCGGACTTGTCGAGGAACGCCAGCGCGTCGCTCACCTCGGCGAAGGGGTACGTCCGGGCCACCACGGGCCTCAGCCCCTCGTCCGCGGCCCGTACCAGATCCGTGAACTCCTCGGCGTTGCCCGCCGTCGACCCCAGGATCTCCAGCTGGCGCACGAACACCCGCGGCAGGTTGACCGGGGTGACGAGGCCGCTGGTGGCCCCGCAGGTCACCACGCGTCCGCCGAAGGCGGCCGAGCGCAGGGATTCGTCGAAGGTGGCCGCGCCGACGTGTTCGAAGACCACGTCGGCGCCGTGCCCGTCGGTGACGTCGAGGACGGAGCGGGAGAAGCCCGACGAGCTGAACACGCCGTCGGCACCGACGGCCCTGAGCTGCGGTTCCTTCTCCTTCGACCGGGTCGTGGCGAGCACCCGCGCCCCGAGGTGCTTCCCGATCAGCACGGCCGCGGTGCCCACCGCGCCGCTGCCCCCGGTGACCAGCATCGTCTCACCGGCCTTGAGCCGTGCGCGGGTGACGATCATCCGCCATGCCGTCAGATACGCAGGCCGGTGTCCGGCGCCTGTGCCGTCGCCGGTGTGTCCGTGGCGTTGCTCCGGGTGCGCCGTTCGAGCTGGTCGGCGGGCGGCTGCGCGGGCCGCTCCCGGGACCAGGTCTCCCGCCGTGCGGCGAGGTCCCGCAGCAGGCTTCCGTAGGCGGCGGCCATGTCGTCGAGCAGGCCGTCGGGGAAGAGTTCGGCCACGGCGTCCCAGCAGTAGTCGAGGCCGCCGTCCACCTCCATCACCTGGTGGTCGAGGGCGACCTGCGGTGTCTGGGTGACGCCGTACGCGTACGTGCCGAGGCTGCCCCACTCCATGCGCGGGACGCCGACCAGGCTGGAGAAGACCACCGGCATCGCCGCCCGCGGCGGCCCGCCGCCCTGGCGCCGGGCCAGGTCGCGCATGACCTGGACGCTGCTGGTGTGGCGGTGCTCCAGGTCGTTCCAGAGCCGGTCCTGGACCTGCCGGGCCCGGTCCAGGAAGGTGGCGCCGTCGCCCTCCACCGCGTGCAGCAGCCCGGAGGTGAAGTCGCCGAGCAGGTCGTTGAGCCGGGGGTGCAGCGGGGGCCGGTTGAAGAGGGTGAGGTTGACGGTGAACCGGGGGGTGGCGCTCCAGGTGCCCAGCACCTCGGCGAAGGCCGCGAGGAGCAGGGCCGACGGGGTGATGCCGGTCGCCGCCCCGGCCTGGCGCAGGGCCTGCCAGACGTCCGGCTCCAGCCGCCCCGGGCACCGTACGAAGCGCGGCCGGCGCACCGATGCCAGGCTCCGCAGATAGGGCAGCTCGGGGGCGGGCGGGAGGTCGTCCAGGCGGTCCTGCCAGTAGGCGCGCGACGCGGCGTGGAGCGGGGAGCTGTCCTGGGCGGCTCGTTCGGCGAGGACGTAGTCGCGGAAGGACAGTTCGAGCGCGGGCAGTTCCAGGTCCGGGTCCTCGTACAGCCGGGACAGTTCCTGGGTGAAGATCCGCGCGCTGCGGGCGTCGAAGATCAGCAGGTCGAAGCTGACGTGCACGCGGGAGACGGTCTCGTCGACGCGGGTGACCCGCAGGTCGAAGAGCGGCCAGCGGTCGACCGCGAGGAGTTCGTGGGACAGTTCCTCGCGGATCCCGGCGAGGCGTCCGTCGCGTTCGGCGGCCGGGAGCCCCCGCAGGTCCGTCGCCCGCAGGTCGTAGGGCGGCACCTCCTCCAGGACGCGTTGGCGTCCGTCGGGGGTCACGACCGCGCGGAGCATGTCGTGCCGTGCGACCAGCAGGTCGGCGCGTCGCAGCCGCTCGGGGTCGAGTCCGGGGACGTCCCACTCCTGGTATCCGTGGCAGCCCACGTCGCCGAGTTCGATGCCGCCGCTGCGGCCGATCCAGTAGGCGTGCTGGATGTCCGTGAGCGGGAAGGGCTCGTACCGCTGGTCCGGCCGGGGCGTGATCGGCGGCGCGCCCGCCGGGGCGGGTCCCGCGCCCGGTGTCCCCCGGCCCGCGCCCTCGACCACCGCGGCCATCTCCTCGACGGTCGGGGCCTCGAACAGGACGCGCAGCGGAAGGTCAGCCCCGAGGACGCGGCCGATGGACGCCATGAGCTCCATGCCGGTGAGCGAGTCGCCGCCCAGTTCGAAGTAGTTGTCGCGGACGCCCACCCGTTCCTGGTGCAGGACCTCGCACCACACCCGGGCCAGGGTCTTCTCGGTGTCGGTGCGGGGGGCGACGGTGGGGCCCGTGCCGCCGCGGGGCGCGTCGGGCGCGGGCAGGGCACGGCGGTCGACCTTGCCGTTGGGGAGCAGCGGGAGGGCGTCGACCACCACGAACGCGGTGGGGACCATGTAGGCGGGCAGCTGCTCCTTGAGCAGGTCGCGCAGTTCCCCGCCGGTCGGGCGCCGGTGGGTGTCCGTCACGAGGTGGGCGACCATGCGGCGTTCGCCGGGCCGGTCCTCCCTGACCGTGACGACGGCCTGCCGGATCGCGGGGTGTTCCAGCAGCCGGGTAGTGACCTCGCCGAGCTCGATGCGGTAGCCGTTGAGGCTGACCTGTTCGTCGGCGCGGCCCAGCACGACGATCGCCCCGTCGGGCAGCCGGCGGCCGATGTCGCCGGTGGCGACCATGCGCGCGCCGGGCCGCACCGCGAAGGGGTCGGGGATCCACTTCTCGGCCGTGCGCTCCGGCCGGTGCAGGTACCCGCTCTGGATCAGGTCGCCGCCCACGTGGATCTGTCCGGCCACGCCCAGCGGCACGGGCTGGAGGGCGTCGTCGAGCAGGTACACGCGGGCGTTGGGCACGGGCAGGCCCACGGGGGTGCTGGAACCGTGCCGCGCGGCGGGCGGCACGGTCTTCGGCGTGATGCGCACCCCGTCGGCCTCGTTGAGGCAGGTGGTGGCGTTCGTGGTCTCGGTGGAGCCGTAGATGGTGACGATCTCGAACGGCACCGTCGAGGGGAGCCAGCCGACGCGTTCGCCGGACACCATCAGGACGCGCAGCGGCACCTCGCCCGGCCAGTCGACCGCGCACACGCGCTCGGCGAGTGCCTTGGCCAGGACGGTGACGGTGATCCCGGCATCGATCAGCCAGTCGCGGAGCCGGAAGGGCGTGGCGGTGGTGGTCTCGTCCGCGATGTGCACGGCGGCACCCGCGCTGAGGAAGGGCCACAGCTCGTTGACGTAGGAGATCCCGAAGCCGGGGGCGGAGATCCAGGTGCCGCGGTCGTTCTCGGTCAGTGAGTACGCCCGCTGGGTGCCCTGGGAGACGAGCAGCACCGCGCCGTGGTGGAAGGCGACGCCGCGCGGCTCGCCGGTGGAACCCGAGGTGTACGCGATCTGGCACAGGCCCAGCCGGTGCGCCCGCTCGGGCGGGGCCGCCGGGGAGGCGGCGTCGAAGAGCGCGCGGTCCCGGTCGAGGCAGCGGACGTGCCCGCCGAACTCGGTGGGCAGGTGGGCGAGGTGGGCTTCGGAGGTGAGCAGTACGGAGGTCCGCGCGTCGTCGAGCATGGACGCCAGGCGGCGGGTCGGCTGCGAGGGGTCGAGCAGGACCGCGGCACCCGCGGCCTTGAGGATGCCGAGGACGCCGACGACCATGTCGACCGAGCGGCGCAGACCGATGCCGACCGGGACCTCGGGGCCCACGCCCAGCTCACGCAGATGGTTCGCGACCTGGTTGGCGCGCCGGTCGAGTTCGCCGAAGGTCACCCGCTCCTCGCCGCCGACGAGGGCGACCGCCTCGGGGCGGCGGGCCGCCTGGTCGGCGACGAGCCGGTGGATCAACCGGTCGTGCGGGAAGTCGACGCGGGTGTCGTTGCCGTCGTGCAGCACCCGGCGTTCCTCCTCGGGGGCGAGCAGCCACTGGCGGCCGATGCTCTCGCCCGGCTTGGCCAGCAGCCCGGCCAGGAGGGTGCCGAAGTTCCCGGCGAGGCGGCGGACCGTCTCCTCCTCGAAGAGTTCGGTGTCGTGGGCGAGGGTCAGCCGGGTTCCGTGGTCCCCGGGCGACACCACGAGGGCCAGGTCGAAGTCGGCCGTCCCCGGGTCGAGGGGCAGCGGTGCGGCGGTGGCGCCCGGCAGCGCGCAGACGGGCTCCGGCCGGATCTCGAAGCCGACCTGGCAGACCGGGCGGCGGCTCGGGTCGCGCTCGGGGTCGAGCCGTTCGACGAGTTGCGCGAACGGTACGTCGGCGTACGCCCGTGCCTCGGCGCAGGCGTGCCGCATCCGCTCCAGCGCCTCGGAGAACGAGGGGTCCCCGTCGAGCGCGGCGCGTACGACCAGCAGGTTCGTCAGGGGGCCCACGGTGTGTGCGGGGGCGCGGTGCGGGGTGCCGAGGGCGATGTCGGTCACGCCGGTGTAGCGGTGGACGAGGACGGCGAACGCGGTGAGCAGCAGCGTCCCGGTGTCGGTGTCCTGGGCGCGGGCGTACTCCGCGAGTGCCCGGGCCGTCGCCTCGGGAAGACGCAGCGAGGTGTGCGCGCCGGTCAGGGCCAGGGCACGCGGACGTATCCGGTCGGCGGGCAGTTCGACGCCGACGGGCATGCCGGCCAGGGCCTCGGCGCGGGATTCGAGCCGGTGCCGGGGGGCGGCGGGTGGACCGGCGTGGTGCTCCGCCGACGGCCGGGCGCGGTCGTGGCCCGGCGTCGGCCCGGCGCAGAGTTCGCCCAGTTCCTCGAAGAGGACCGCCAGGGAGTGCCGGTCCGCGACCAGTTGGTGCGCGCAGAGCAGCAGGGCGTGCTCGCCCGTGCCCAGCGAGAGCAGCCCCGCCCGCCACAGCGGGCCCCGTTCCTTGTCGAACGGCCGGGCGCAGAGGTCCTTCGCCCAGTCCTGGACCCGGCGGATCCGGTCGTCGGGTGCCGTCGTGTCCGTCTCGCGCACGAGCGGCGGCGCGACCTCCCCGACGGGGAGGACCACCGGATCGGGGCGGCCCGGCCCCGTCCGGAAGACGGTGCGCAGCGCGGGGTGGCGGGCGATCAGCTCCGCCAGCGCGTCCCGGACCGTGTCCGCTTCCAACGGGCCGGTGACGAGCATCAGTTCACCGACGGTGAGGGTCCGGTCCTGCGGGCGCAGCTCGTCGAGGAGCCATACGCGTTCCTGGCCGGGCGACAGAGTGGTGGCCGACGGAATCATGTTCGCAACACCCCAGGTGTCTCAGGACTGGTCCGCGAACAGTCGCCCGCCCCGGGCGAATTCGGTCGCGTCCATCTCGACGAACCGGACACGCACCTCTTCGGGCTTGGCGTCCAGGCATTTCACGGCGAGCCGGGTGATCTCGTCGGCGAACAGGCGCCGCTGTTCCAGCGTGCGCCCCTTGAGCGCGAGCACGGTGATGAACGGCATGGGGGTTCCTTCCACTCGGTGTCGCGCGTCACCCGAGACGGGCGGCGACGTCCTCGACGAAGCGGCTGATCATGGCCGTCTGGTCCGGGACCCCGTAGAGCACCAGGGAGACCTGATCGGCTCCGGTCTCGCGCAGCTCCTGGAGCCGGTCGACGCACCGGGAGGGCGGACCGTAGATCGCGAAGCAGTCGATGAGGCGGTCCGAGAGTTCGGCGGCGTGCGGGGCGCCCACGACCTCGTGCTGGTACCAGTCGTAGCGCTCGGCCAGGGCGGCCATGTCCGACAGCACCGCGTCGGGGAGCATGGCGGCCAGTTCCTCGGACTCGGGGGTGGTGCGGCTGAGCACCGAGCGCCAGAGGAAGTACGCCGAGGTGGCGGCGTACGAGCGCAGGTATTCGCGCGCCTCGTCCACGTCGTCGTGCACGAACACCGTGCCGCGCGACCACACGTCGAGATCGGCGAGTTCACGCCCGGCGCTCCGCGCGCCCTCGGCGACGCGTCCCCGTTTCCACGTGGTGATCTCGGGTGAGAGGCCGGGCAGGAACACCCCGTCCGCGATTCTTCCGGCAAGCCGGCAGCTCTTGGCGCCGTGGGTGCCGATGAGGACCGGTATCTCGCGCTCGGCCCACTCCGAACGCATGGGCAGGCCCTGCCATTCGGTTTCCTTTCCTCCGGTGAAGTCCCGGAAGAACTGGACGTATTCGGCGAGTTCCGTGAGCGGCCGCGGCTTCTTTCCGACCATGGCGACGGCACTTCCTCCGGCACCGATGCCGAGGAATATCCGGCCCTCCGAGATCTCGTCCAGGGTCGCGATCACATTGGCCAGCACGGACGCGTGCCGGGTGTACGGATTGGTGACCGCCTGGCCTATGCGTATTCGGGTCGTCGCCGCGGCGGCCAGGGCCATCATCGCGGTCGAGTCGCGGCAGAGGTTCTGTGAATCAATGAATGTGCAGTGTTCATACCCCAATTCGTCGGCCTGTCATGCCAGTTTCGCCGATTCGCGGGCCGTGAGGGTGCGCCCGATTCCGATTCCGAACTTCATGCCCGCCTCCGGAACGCGTCGCTGCGGAAAAGAACATCGCATCGCGTCGAACTCGTCGCCGCCGACCCTGCACTGTCGTCCGGGAGCCGTCAACCATGTTGCTTGTTCTGTCCCGCCGGCGGGACAGAACAGGCTGGTGGGGATTGTCTTCGTCCGGGATCAGCGGTTCACCGGGTATTGCGGGACGGTGCTCAGCGCCTGAGAGTGGTGTTCACCAGATAGGGGGAGGAGAACGTCGTGCGGTCGCCGGCCTTCTTGCCGGGTACGGGAAAGAGACGGGCCGACAGCGGTTTCCCGAGGCGTACGGCCATGGCGGCCACGTCGGTCAGAAGTGCCGCGATCTCCTCCTCGGGGGTGTCGCCGGGAAGGGGAACGGTGTCGAGTCCGGTGCCGCACACCGCCGAACAGGCCAGCAGCTGCTGGGCGTCGACCGTGCCCTCGTGCCAGCGCTGCGCGAGCCGGGTGTCCTCCATGACCGGCAGCATCACCCCGTTGTAGCCGCAGGTGGTCAGGCCCGTGCTCCGGATCGCCTCGGTGAGTGCGGCGGTGACGGCCATCGTTCCGGGGCCGCCCAGCGGTCCGGGCAGGCAGAGCTCCATGGCCGCGGCGATGCTGTCGTCGCCCGCGGGCGCGGGCGACAGGTCGATGCCGCCGTACGCCGGGCCCGCCTCCTCGCAGATCCGCTCGGCGATCTCCACCACGGGCGCGGCGTGTTCGCTCAGCGCCCGCCCGACCCGGCGCGTGATGGCGGCGGGGTCGAGGCGGCCGACCTCCCGCAGCGCCGCCGCGACGATTCCCGCGCCCTGCAGGCCGACCGTGAGGGACGAGGGCCCGTCGTGGTGGGCCGCGGGAAAGAAGGGCCCGCCGGGATCGACACAGGCCACCATGGCGAAGCGGAAGTTCCCCAGCCCCTGGTCCGTCTCCTCGGCGAGTCTGCGGACGATCCGCGCCACGGGTGCGGACGCCTCGGCGCGGACCCCGTGCCGCAGCGTTCCCGTGCGGACCGTGCAGCTCAGCGCCTCCGCGCCGATCAGCAGGTCCCCGACGGTGTCGAGGGTGTGCAGCGGGAAGGCGGGATCGGCCGCGTCCGCCGGGCCCAGCGAGCAGTAGCCGATCCCGACCCCGTCGAGGACGGTCTGCAGGCGGTTTGCGTAGGAGACGATGTCCGACGGCGTCCGTCGCGCGAGGTCGGCGAAGACGGACCGGGTCGACAGCCGTACGGTCTGGACCTCGTACCCGGCCGCACCGAAGGCCGCTTCCGCCCGCCGGACGAGCAGGGCCTTCTCCTCGACGACCGCCTCCGGAATCGGATGGGGCTCGGCGACCCCGAGCGTGACGGTGCGTATCAGTGGCCTGTACATGATCTTCTCCTCGCGAGTTCACGCGTTCGAATGAACGTGGGTGTCGGCTGCCGGGAGCGGGGCGCGCCACCTGCCAGGATCACGGAGCCGGGTGCTGTTCCCGGGCCGGACGGACCTGACAGGGAGGTGCGGGACATGAGCGGTGACAGGTCGCGCGAGCGGGCCGTCGAGCCCGAGGACCTCAGCCGTTTCGTGGTCGAGAGACTCAACACGGGCGACGTCGACGGCCTCGTCGCGCTGTACGAACCCGGCGCGGTCCTGGCCCTCCCCGACGGCACGGTGGCTACCGGCGAGCGGGAGATCCGCAGGGCCTACGAGCGATTCACGGCCGACCGGCCCGTCTTCCAGCATGGTGAACAGCAACGTACGCTGCATCACGGCGACTTGGCGCTCACTTCGGTGCAGTTGGCCGACGGGAAGGACGCCACGGTCGAGGTGGCCCGCCGCCAGTCCGACGGCACATGGCTGTGGGTGATCGACCGGCCCAGCGTCCTGGGCTGACCGGAACGGACCATTCCCCTTCTTCGCCCGCCGTGCGTCGGGGCACCCCCGTTCCTCGCGGGCCGAGGCTCCCCGCGTTCCTCGTGCGCGAGGGCTCCCCCGGCATCGGGTCACACATCCGTCCGTCGACCTCCCCCGCAATGTGCCCCTCCCTCAGTAGAGTCGGCTGCGGTTCAGCGACAGCCCGCCACCCTCGCTAGGAGGCTCCGTTGAGGATGCTGATCAATACCCCGGAAACCGTCGTCGCGGACGCGCTGCGCGGTATGGCCGCCGCTCATCCCGGGCTGGCCGTCGACGTCGGGAACCGCGTCGTCGTGCGGCGCGACGCGCCCGTGGCCGGGAAGGTGGCGCTCGTCTCCGGGGGCGGCTCCGGTCACGAGCCGTTGCACGCCGGGTTCGTCGGCCCCGGCATGCTGTCCGCCGCCTGCCCGGGCGAGGTGTTCACCTCTCCGGTGCCGGACCAGATGGTACGGGCCGCCGCCGCGGTGGACGGCGGCGCGGGGGTGCTGTTCGTCGTCAAGAACTACACCGGTGACGTGCTGAACTTCGAGATGGCCGCCGAGCTCGCCGAGGACGAGGGGGTGCGGGTCACGCAGGTGGTAGTCGACGACGACGTCGCGGTGACCGACAGCCTCTACACGGCGGGGCGACGGGGCACCGGCGCCACCCTGTTCGTGGAGAAGATCGCCGGGGCGGCGGCCGACGAGGGGGCGCCGCTGGAACAGGTGGCGGCCGTGGCCCGCCGAGTGAACGATTCCTCACGGAGTTTCGGCGTGGCGCTCAGTGCCGTCACCACGCCCGCCAAGGGGTCCCCCACGTTCGACCTGCCGCCGGGCGAGCTGGAGCTGGGCATCGGGATCCACGGCGAGCCGGGACGGGAGCGGCGTCCCATGATGACGTCCCGCGAGATCGCGGACTTCTCGGTGGACGCGGTGCTCGACGACCTGCGGCCGACAGGACCGGTGATCGTCCTGGTCAACGGCATGGGCGCGACACCGCTGCTGGAGCTGTACGGGTTCAATGCCGAGGTGCAACGGGCGCTGTCCGGGCGGGGGGTCGTGGTGGCTCGTACGCTCGTGGGGAACCATGTGACCTCGCTCGACATGGCGGGCTGTTCGGTGACGGTCTGCCAGGTGGACGAGGAGTTGCTGCGCCTCTGGGACGCGCCGGTGGAGACGCCCGCGCTGCGCTGGGGCCGTTGACCCGACGACAAGGAGATCATGTGCTCGACGCCGGTTTCTTCCACCGTTGGATGACCGCGGCCGCGAGTGCCGTGGACCGCGAGGCGGACCGTCTCACCGAACTCGACTCGGCGATCGGGGACGCCGATCACGGCACCAACATGCGACGCGGGTTCACCGCCGTGACCGCGGTCCTGGACAGGGAGGCGCCCGCGACCCCGGGAGCCGTGCTGATGCTCGCCGGGCGGCAGCTGGTGTCGACGGTCGGCGGGGCCTCGGGGCCGTTGTACGGGACTCTGCTGCGTCGCACCGGAAAGGCCCTGGGCGACGAGCCCGAGGTGACGCCGCAGCAGCTGGCGGAGGCGCTCGGGGTGGGCGTCGCGGCCGTGGCCCAGCTCGGCGGGGCACAGGCCGGGGACAAGACGATGCTCGACGCGCTGCTGCCGGCGGCCGACGCGCTCAGGTCGTCGTTCGAGGAGGCCCGGAAGGCCGCCGAGGAGGGCGCGCTGGCGACGGTGCCGTTGCAGGCGCGCAAGGGCAGGGCGAGCTATCTGGGCGAGCGCAGCATCGGGCACCAGGATCCGGGGGCGACGTCCTCCGCCCTGCTGATCGCCACGCTCGCCGAGACGGCCGGGGCGGACGGAGGCGGGGCGTGAGCGGCGTGAACCAGGTCGGGATCGTGCTGGTCTCGCACAGCGGCCCGGTGGCCGAGTCGGTCGCCGAGCTGGCCAAGGGACTCGCGGCCGGTGGTGCGACCGCTCCGGTCGCCGCCGCCGGCGGAACCGCCGAGGGCGGGCTCGGCACGAGTGCGGAGCTGATCGCCGGGGCCGCCGCTTCGGTGGACTCGGGGGTCGGCGTGGTGCTGCTGGTCGATCTGGGCAGTGCCGTGCTGACGGTCAAGTCGATGCTGGCCGAGGGCGACGAACTGCCCGAGGGCGCACGGCTGGTCGACGCGCCGTTCCTGGAGGGCGCGGTGGCCGCCGTGGTGACCGCCTCGGCGGGCGGGGACGTCGACGCGGTGGAGACCGCGGCCTCGGAGGCGTACGCGTACCGCAAGGTGTAGGCGGGTGGCCCGGGGCCGTCCCGCGCGCCGTGGCGGCCGGGGGGGGGCCCGGCCCGCCCGCGCCACCCCCCGCCCCCGCCCGGGGCGCGGGGGGCGGGGGGGCGAGGGAGGGAGGGGGGAAGA